>JAJEDB010000056.1 GCA_022821725.1 Candidatus Poribacteria bacterium
ACGTCTGCGTGAAGTTATGAAAACTCGCTAACAGAAACTGACAGTAATCGGAAAATAACGGTTGCTTCTTTTCTGACAGGGATAAGGTGTTCATAATTCAAGAGTATAACACTTTTCTAAAATATTGCGTAAGTCCTATCCTTAAAGGATGTCATTTTGGAATTAGAGGATGAGGTGCTCGCCAATGCAGGCGTAGATGTCTTTGAGGAGGTTTTTAAACTCATCTTTACCAAACTCTATGACGAATTCAAGAGTCAGGAAGATAAAATGTTTATCAACCGTCTCCTACGACACAAAATCAACACTGTTATTCAGGAAACAGATCAGTCTTACGACATTGAAAACCCAGATTATGAGATTCTCAAGAAAGCGGTTGAAGAAATTCCAGATGATGATTTTCGTGCCATGGAATTCAGAAATACGGGACAAACCGACCCCGAACTCAAAACCAAAATCCAGCGACTTTTTGACGAGGCAAGAGACCGGTGGAGAGGTGTTTTTCCTGAACATTCGGCATTTGAACTTTCCGACAGTCACCTCGCGGTCTGTGTTTCGAGTTTGCAAGATATAAAGTTATTCAACTCCAATCTGCAAGTCGTCGATGAAGCGTTTGAATATCTCGTTAGCAAATCCGCGAAAGGTGAAAAGGGGCAATACTTCACGCCTCGTCACGTCATAGATATGTGTGTCAAAATGCTCAATCCTCAACCAGGGGAATATATGATTGACACCGCCGCTGGCAGCTGCGGCTTTCCGGTGCATACCGTTTTCAAACTGACGGGGACGCTTTTCACCAATGCAGAAATCCCAGCAGAAGACAAAGAACACGTCCTCAAGGTGTTTGGGATTGATTTCGATGAAAAGACCGTCCGAGTGGCGAGAACCCTGAATCTCATTGCAGGGGACGGTGAAACGAATGTCTTGCACCTTAATACCCTTGATTATGAGCGGTGGGACGACAGCACAGAGAGAAATAGCAGGTGGGTGCGGACTTATGGCGACGGTTTTGATCGCCTAAAAGATTTGAGACTTGAACAAGATAAAAACAAACTGTTTGGCTTTGATATTCTGATGGCGAATCCACCTTTTGCTGGGGACATCAAGGAGAGTCGTATCCTGCATCAATACAACCTCACTTTTAAGCAGAACGGCAAAGCACACGCCAAAGTCGGCCGCGATATTCTGTTCATTGAACGCAATCTTGATTTCCTCAAACCCGGTGGCCGGATGGCGATTGTGCTACCGCAAGGCAGATTTAACAATACATCTGACAAGTCCGTTCGTGAATTTATTGCAGAACGCGCCCGTATCTTGGCTATCATCAGTTTGCACGGTAACACTTTCAAACCGCATACCGGCACGAAAACGAGTGTTCTGTTCGTGCAAAAGTGGAACGATGATCCGAGCGCGGACTCCTTCTGTCCGAGAGTCGAGAACTATTCTGTCTTTTTGGCGGTGAGCGAGAAAGGCGGTAAGGATAATTCTGGCGATTACCTTTTTCTTGAAAATAGCAATGGGCAGCACAAACTGGACAAAAACGGGCATCTAATTGTTGATCATGACTTACATAACCACAACGAGGAACTCCCTGATGGGATTGCGGAAGCCTTTATTGAATGGGCAACGCGTGAAAAGTTGAGTTTTTGGAGGGAATAGAGGCGTACCATTAACATGCCCTCATGAAGGCAAGAATGATGCCCAGGACAGCGAGACCAGCTGTCATCGTCCATTGGAGCGTCTTAATCCCCGTCTCAATGCGGTCAAGACGTTGCCCTTGGGACCTAACCTCGTCGCGAAGCACGTTGACATCTGTTTTGTCGGCTTTTTGGTCTAACTTTTCGCTAACAGACTTGAGTTCCGCCCTAACGTCCTTAACATCTGCCTTAACGTCTTGGACATCTGTTTTGTCGGCTTTTTCGTTTATGACATGATCTACGCGTCCTTCAAGCCGCTCCAATCGGATGCCTACATCTTTGAGTGTTTGCAATAATAATTCGTTGAACTGATTTGACATCGGAAACTCCTCCTATAATGTAGGATAACAGAAATTTGTGTGGATGTCAAGCAATTATTAGAAATATCAATAATGCAGTATTCTATCGTTGATTACCAATCCATAGTAGATGCCTCCCATTCTCTGCGGCTTGATGCGGAGTTTTTTAAACCCGATTATCTACAGATTCAACGTCGACTTGAAGCGATTGGTTCGCGCAGACTCATCGA
Organism: Candidatus Poribacteria bacterium; assembly: GCA_022821725.1. Lineage (GTDB taxonomy): Bacteria > Poribacteria > WGA-4E > WGA-4E > WGA-3G > WGA-3G. The sequence continues at coordinate 2,224 of JAJEDB010000056.1, forward strand.
TTTTCAAGCGAACATCAGGCACCCTAAAGAGATAAAACGTAATTACGTGGAGAATGGCGTTCTGTTATTAAGGGGACAAAACGTGCGCCCCCTCTCCATTGACCTGACATCTAACCCTGTTTATATATCGGAAGAGGATGCTGAGCGTTTAAAGGAAAACACGATACATTACAAAGATATTCTGATAATGCGATCCGGAGCAAATGTCGGTCAATGTGCTATCTATCTTGAAAATAATCCTGCTATATCAATGTCCGATACCCTTATCATCCGAAGCGGCGAGTTAAACCCTTTCTTTCTCGCTATCTTCCTCAATACCAAATACGGCACGGCATTAATAGAGAGAGGAAAATATGGTAGTGCCCAACCTCACATTGCTCCGCCTTTTTTATACCAAATTCCTGTGCCGAATTTGGAAAACCTTCAAATGGAGATAGAGAAAACCTATCTCCAGTCGAAAGATTTAACAGAATTATCAAAGACTCGGTATGCTGAAGCCCAAACTCTTCTCCTTGACGAACTCGGACTTGGCGACTGGCAACCGAAGCACAGGTTAACCTTTGCCACGGATTATGCAAGTATGCAACGCGCGGAACGCATTGACGCGGATTACTTCCAGCCAAGATATGGAGACGTTATCAGAACCATTAAAAGTTACCCGGGCGGTTGGGGGACGGTTGCGAATCAAGTCCATTTAAAAGACAGCAATTTCAAACCTGAACCTGAAACAGAATACACATATATTGAACTTGCCAATATAGGAAATAGCGGTGAAATAACAGGTTGCATGGTAGCGCAAGGACAAGACTTACCGAGTAGAGCGCGATGCAAAGTCAAGGCAGGAGATGTGATTGTTTCATCTGTTGAAGGCTCACTGGAAAGCATAGCCTTGATAACAGAGGAATATGATAATGCGTTATGTTCAACTGGGTTTCACACTGTCAAGCCGGGTGCGCTTAATTCGGAGACTTTGCTCGCTTTCTTGAAAAGCGATGTTGGGCAGTTACAACTCAAGAAAGGATGTAGCGGGACAATCCTCACCGCGATCAATAGAGACGAATTCAGTAAAATTATCGTCCCAATAATTAGATCAGAGAAACAGGCTGAAATTCAACAGAAAGTCGTTGAATCCTTCAACCTACGCAAGCACGCCAAAGACCTTCTGGAATATGCCAAACGCGCTGTAGAAATTGCCATTGAACGGGACGAACAAACTGCTATCGACTGGTTGGAGTCTGCTTCACTGAGGACAGATGCTTAGCATGTGTATCTTCAATCACCAGACAACGCTTAAGCGCGTTCAATAGGGTTTGGAACGTATCTAATCGCGGAGCATCTTCGTTAGAGAGCATATTTGAAAGTGTTTCAGTATCAATACCCGTTCGTTCGGAAAGTTCGGAAACCCCACCTTGCGATTCCACAAAGGTCCGAAACTCTTTTAAAAAGAAAGGCAGGTCGCCATCAGCAAGGTATTCTTCCAATGTCAACTGAAGATAATCAATCGCTGCCTCCCGATCATTAGCAAGTCTTCTAATGTGATACTCGTGCCAATTCCCCATTTCTCTCATCAGCATGTCTCCTTTGTTCCATACCTGTTCTGCAATGATAAATAAACAGTTCGTTAATTTGGTGATTATACTTCATTTTCTATTGGAAACGCAAGGTATATTGGCAATTTCGGAATCGCTCAGATAATTGTAGTTGACATGCTCATGGTTTTCCTATAGAATATATCCTATACAACTTGTAGATGCGTTTCGAGAACCGCAGATTGATTTGGAGAGGAGATCATAACATAAATGGCTAATAACGTTTTTCCACCAGCAGAAACTGCGTATCCTATAGAGAATGCGCACATCAACAGTTTAGAGACCTATCAAGCGCAATACGCCGAATCTATTCAAGACCCGGAAGCATTTTGGGCAACGGTCGCGGAACGATTGACATGGTATCAGAAATGGGATACAGTCCGAGATTACGATTTCGTGAATGGCGAGATTAAATGGTTCGAGGGCGGCACACTGAACGCCTGCTATAACTGCCTTGATCGGCATATAGAAGCCGGGCACGGGGATGCAACCGCCATCATCTGGGAAGGGAATGCTCCATCTGAGGATAAAACCTTCAGCTACAGTGAACTCCTCGCCGAGGTCAAAAAGTTTGCCAATGTCCTGAAGGCACAAGGTATTGAAAAAGGGGATCGCGTCTGTATCTACTTGCAGATGGTGCCAGAGTTGGCAATCGCGATGTTAGCGTGTGCAAGGATTGGTGTTGTGCATTCGATCGTCTTCGGCGCATTTTCAGCGGAATCCCTCCGAGACAGGATTAACGACTCGGAATGTAAGCTGTTGATTACGCAGGACACCGCAATGCGGGGTCCCCGTAGCGATATACCGATGAAGGCAAACGCCGATGCTGCGGTGGCAGAATGTCCCTCTATTGAAAAAGTTGTCGTCGTAGCGCGCACTGGAGATGCGGTCGATTTTGATGCATCGCGAGATATTTGGTGGCATGAAGCGATGGCGAACGCCGATACAGACTGCGAACCCGCGGTTATGAATGCCGAAGACCCGCTTTTTATCCTGTATACCTCCGGCTCAACGGGTCAACCGAAAGGCGTTCTGCATACAACGGGCGGTTATCTTGTCTACACGTCTTATACACATCAACAGGTTTTTGATTACCACGAAGGCGATGTCTACTGGTGCACAGCCGATATAGGCTGGATTACCGGGCATTCTTACATTATCTACGGTCCACTCGCCAATCGGGCGGTCAGTGTCATGTTTGAAGGGGTGCCAAACTATCCCGACTTCGGACGCTTTTGGCAGGTCGTTGAGAAGCATAACATTAACATCTTCTACACTGCCCCGACGGCACTGCGTGCGCTGATGAAAGAAGGCGATACCTGGGTCAAAAAATATGACAGATCCACGCTCAGACTCCTCGGCACAGTGGGTGAACCGATCAAAGAACCGGAGTGGCTGTGGTATTACAATATCGTCGGTGAAGAGCGGTGCCCAATCGTGGATACGTGGTGGCAAACCGAAACGGGTGGGATTTTGATGACCCCGCTGCCTGCCGCAACACCCCTGAAACCCGGCTCGGCGACCTTCCCGTTCTTTGCGATTGAACCCGTGATACTTGATGAAGAGGGTAACGAAGTAGAAGGGAACCCAGCAACGGGCTATTTGTGTATTAAAACGGCGTGGCCCGGTATCATGCGAACCGTTTACGGCGACCATGAACGGTTTTTAGACACCTATTTCCGTAGGTTCCCCGGCTACTATATGACAGGCGATGGGGTCCTACGCGATGCAGATGGTTATTATTGGATTACAGGACGCGTGGACGATGTGCTGAACGTCTCTGGACACCGATTGGGCACGGCAGAGGTCGAAGGCGCGATCGGGCAACACGAGGCAGTCGCAGAAGCCGCAGTCGTCGGGTACCCACACGACATCAAGGGACAAGGTATCTATGCGTATGTTACACTCATGACGGGCGAATCTGAATCTGATGTCGTAGAAACGGGCATCAAACAGACAGTCCGACAACAAATCGGACCTATCGCTACGCCTGACAAGATTCAGTTTACCCCGGCACTACCAAAGACGCGATCGGGCAAGATTATGCGGCGGATCCTCCGCAAAATCGCGGAAGGCAACATTTCTGACCTCGGTGATACTTCTACCCTTGCCGATCCGACAGTGGTTGATAATTTGGTTGAAGGGAGACGATAATTGGCTTCAGCAGAAAAGATAGTAAATGAATTAAAAAAGCAGGGGATCACCCACGCTGTTGGCGTTCCAGATAACGGCAGTGCCCGAATTTATGAACGCTTACGCACAGCGCCTGGTATTGAAGTCATCACGGTCACCCGTGAAGGAGAAGCCTTTGCCATTGCATCGGGGTTATACGTTGGTGGCAAAAAGCCTGTTATCATCATCCAAAATACCGGATTCTTGGAATCAGGCGATGCGATCCGAGGCACTGTTGTCAACATGCAGGTGCCAGTGGTGGTATTCATTGGATATCGGGGGTATCACAATCGAGATAAAGATGGACACTGGGTGGATTCTGTAGCGACTTTCCTGGAACCGACGTTGAAAGCGTGGAACCTCCCTTATGAAATGCTTGAAACCGACTCGGATGTTCCCTGCATCGCGAGCGCATTTGAACAGGCAACAGAGACTTCGCTACCTACAGCCGTGCTTTTGATTGGACATGCAACAGAATAGGGTGTTACAGAGTGTGGGTTGCCTCAAAGTGTCGTAATTCAGGGGCGCATAAACTTCTATGGAGAGGGGCTGAAATTAAAATAGAAGCACGATAGCGTCAGAAAGGCTACAGGGTGTGTAAAGTTTTTGTCAAAGAGATAAGGTGAAAAAGTCTGTTGAGGAAAAGTGTGAAAGTTGGTATCCTTTCCTAAAAAAGTTATGATGAGTTTCATAGGAGAGAATACCAATGTTTAGTGTATCATTAGCACA
>JAJEDB010000062.1 GCA_022821725.1 Candidatus Poribacteria bacterium
CCGGGCGGCTTGAGATTTTTTACCCCCAGTTTGAATAAAATCTAAGACGCGTTTGCGTAAATCTGTTGAATATGCCATAATAGACGCAGCCTATCATAAAACCGAAAAAATGTCTCTTTAATTCTAAAGGTCACTATAATCGCGATTTCATGGACATCCTTACCGATGGCAAGCATCTCCTGCGCTTTTTCGAGCCGGACGAACGCCATACCGCTGTTCATCGCCGCGTCGGCAAAATGATAGATACCCGAAATACGGAACATCTCTTGTGAGAGTTCTCCACTTTCGGCTTGTGCGACCGTCACAACTACGCGGTCCCCAAGCCCGATTTCTAAGATTTCAGCGAGCTTCGCACCGATGACAATATCGCGGCTATTATCCCCTTCAAAGTAAGCCCCCTCTGTTATCGCATCGTCTATCAAGGACAAGAATTTCTCTGTCGGCGGATGGACACCAACGAGGCTAATCGCACTGACATTCGCTGGGGATGTGATCATACTCGAAGCAAGCGTCCGTTGCGTAAAATGCGCAACAATCTCTTCTTTGGTGAGACTTTCAGTCACCGAATCGAGTGCCTGAACTGTCAATGAGACCTCTTGCGCGTCTCGGAAACCTGCCCGATGGATCTGCGCATCTCCGAGGAAAGAAGCGGTTGCTGTTCGTATCATCGTCTCTTCCATCCCTATCATGAAGGCATCAATAAAAATTAGGGCGGTCAGACCGATACCGATCGCTGTCGCGGCGATGAGGGTGCGACGTTTATTCCGAAAGATATTTCGCCATGCAAGCTTGACTAAAATCATATTTTAATTTTACCTTGCGGAAGAACGGCGTAGCTTGAAACTTTGACGTGCCCTTCTCACGAGTCGCCCGCTCCGTTGTTGCGGGCTTGGTTTCTGGTGTTAATTTTGTTTTAATTTTACCTTGCGGAAGAACGGCGTAGCTTGAAACTTTTAGGACTTACGCAGTTTGTTTGTTTGTTTTCGCTGTCGCCTTTGGTTCGTAGTAGCGCAATTCATTGCGCTTTCTTCGGTAATACTCTTTCAAGGTCGGCATAGACTCCAAATTTACGTAAGTCTTGGCTTTTTAAAAAGCCGAATGCTGATTGCTGACTGCTGAAAGCTATACTAATGTGTCCGCATTGCCTGTGCAGGCAGAATTCGAGCGGCTTTTATCGCAGGAAACAGACTGACGACCGCCGCTGATAGCATAACGGTGAAAGCTGGAACAATCAGACATCGGACATTGACTTCAGCATATAACGTCTTGAATGCCATACCCCCGTAACTAATTTCCTCGGGATATGTAATACCGTATATAGATAGCAGATAATTGGCGAAAACCCCAAGGATCACACCAACTCCGATACTACCGATAGCGATGATAATCACTTCGCAGATGACCAACCAGAAGATTTGCGACGGCTTCGTCCCGACCGCCTTTAGCACGCCGTATTCACGCGTCCGCTCCAGCACTGACATCAGCACTGTGTTCAGCACGCCGATCGCCACAATAAGCATAATCACCCAGCGGGCAATCGCGTCTCCCTGTTGATCGGCTTTCATGGCGCGATAAAAGGATTTCGCGACCACTTGCCACGGTGCGACATCAAGCCTCGGATCGTCGAGACTCGCTTCGATTGCGTTCCTAACTTTATCCACCTGATTGATATTTGAAACAATTACAACAATTTCGTGGACGCGTCCCTCAAGCACAAACAATTCCTGAGCATCGTCGATGTGTAGATAACACGCCACGCGGTCTGTCACGCCGTCTCCACTCTCTGCGATACCAATGATTTTATACACATCATTTGCGATTGAACCGTCGGCACCCTGCGAAAAAACCACAATCTCGCTACCGACCTTTGCAGAAAGAATCTTCGCCAAACCCTTCCCAATAACCGCTTCATGCGCAGCGATTTCCGCTAACGCCTTACCTTCAATCACCTTTTTGTCAAATCGAGTCGCTTGGATCTCCCGCGCCAAATCAATACCAATAATTTGGACACCCGTGCTCTTTTCACCGACCGAGCCGAGTCCGGCGGCATACATTCTCGGGGTCCACGCATCAACACCCGCAGTCCCCTGAATCGTCTCACCGATAGCAGCATAACCATCAATCGTCTCGTAGAGCGACGGCTTATCGAGATACCCTTCGCGATGCACCTGAATATGCCCGGTGCGATTTCGTGTGAACATCTCAATAATACCGCCATACGCCCCATCGGACAAACCGATGGTTACCGACAAGAGCGTAAAACCCACAATCATTGCGAGTCCGGTCAGAATTGTCCGCCGCTTTTGGCGGAAGGTGTTACGAAACGCAATTTTGAGTATCATATAGAATAACCCAAGTTGCTACTAATGAATTCTACCCGTTTGAAAAAGTTTTTCGGCATGTTTCTTCACCCCAGCGGGGTGATATGTCTATAGAAAACAGCGTATTCAGATTCTTGCACTCCAGCGGAGTGCTATGTCTATAAATAACTGGCAACTTGGGTTAGAATAGGTGTCAGTTATCAGTCGGGAATCGGAGGTCCCTCCTACAATCGGAACCGAAGCCTGCAACAACGGCGCAGGCGACCCGCGAGAAAAGCACTTCAAAGATGAAACCTACGTCATTCTCCCGCAAGGTAAAATTAAAAAATCTATCTTCTTCTTTGAAGATTGCGACGCGTAAAAATTTTAGCGTCTATATCTGCATCGAAAGTAGCATTCATCCATCGCACAACCGTCTTATGTCCCTCTTTGTTTTGAGGAATCATCTCCATCACAGAAGGCGCGATTTTATCACCAAAGGTCTTAATCTCTTTGAAATTCATCACCCGCATCAGGTTCCCTTTTTCGTCATAGAACCGCTGCCACACCGGTAGATAATCACTGGATTGCACGGCAGCAACAATCTTTCCCCAAACGATCGGAGAATCTTCTTTCGGCATGAGTTGGACATAAATATGGTCAGGAGACGCATCTTCAGGCGTAACGAACCGATAGGTATAATCGTCGAGCATTGACGATTCCCTGACCAAGTCGTCATTCGTGAAGTCGGACCCCATCCACGACCCCATCATCATTGAGGGTGGAATCTTCATCACCTTATTGGTTTTCGGCAGATAGTTCCACATCTCGTTGCCGATACGGAGTGTTGCGACCCCTTGTTCCTTTTTCGGAGCCGTAATTCGGATAAACGTTTTATCCATCCCCTGTGACCAAACGTTCATCGCCAGCGTGCGTTCCCAATGCGGCGTGACGATGTGCATCTCCATCTCAGCCTGACTGGTGTCGCTGCGATAAAGTTGATCTATCTTTTTAACGATGGTTTCGACATCCGGAGTAGATTCTCGGGCTGGCGCGAGCGCGCAAAAGAAAAGTGCCGAGAAAAGGAAAGTGTATATTATCAAGTTTCGTGTTGTTACCTGTATCCCATTTTGAGATTTTGCCATTTCTTTGTTATCCTTTTCACTTTTTTGGATTTTATCATCATAACCCAAGTTGCTACTTACAGGATTTTGAGCATGCAGATAATGTTTTTCTGTGGTGTTTTGTAGCGTAGGAAACCGTTGGTCTCCTGCGTGCTTAAGATACACAATCTAACAAATTATGCTACAACTGGCAACTGAGTGTATCATAGGACGGCAAACATGGAAACTATGCTTTCTATTCTTTATTATAACACGAAATACTTGGGAAAACAAGTGCTTATCCGAAATCCCCGGAGGCGTTCAAATCTGGCACGTTTCACAGTATTCAGCGTAAAATCTGAAAAATGCGCTACATCCTCGCTCCAGCGGAGCGATATGTCTATAGCACGCGTAATCGTTCCAATCTCCCGCTCCAGATGAAGTTTAATAAAATGTTTGGGTAATTTGATGTTTCCCCAGGCCCGGTAGGTGCGGTTTCCTAACCGCACCGGGCATTGTTGAAAATTACCCGATTAAATTCTTAATCTTCATGCGGAGCGGTATGTGCCGCGCGAAATTAATCCTAAAATTCGGTTGAAACTATCCATCTTGCATGTTATCATTATCCTCAAGGAAAAAAACAAATTGTCTGAATCGCGGATTGACGCGAATTGTGCAGATCAAGAATCGAAAACGGATGCCTATGAATGGGCGCAACAGGAAAGCTCGAAGAGGCATTAGCCAAGGCTTAATCCGTCGAAAAGAACGAATTATGGAACAGAAAATGACAAAAGAACACAATCAAGAATGTGCCGAGACATATTACAATCGCGGCTTAGTCCATGCCAAAAACGGTGAACTTAAACGTGCGATTGCAAACTATACGAAAGCAATAGAGCTCAACCCCGAGTATGCCGATGCCTATTACAGGCGGAGCAAGGCGTGGTTACACCTCGGAGAAGAAGAAAAAGCGAAATCCGACATGAAAACTGCCAGCAGCATCGGGATAAATAGTGCCACCGCCTTAGATGAAACGCTGCGAAATTATAAGCGTGCATGGAAAGTCCTCGGTAACCTATGAGATATTTGACGATTCCAGAGATTCTGGAGGTCGCCGAGGGACATGTCGGGGACTACCACTTGCTGGATGAAAGTCGGTTACACTATTTGGTTGAAGCGGTTAAGGGGAAATTTGGTGATACAGAGCTCTATCCCACCCTATTCCAAAAAGCCGCTGTGTATGCACATCACATCATTACCGGACATATATTCTTGGACGGTAACAAGCGGACAGGTCTACATTGTGCGATCTTGTTTTTGGAATTTAACGGTTGCACGCTGCGTCTTGACATTGAGGATTTAATCATTGACCTCGGTTTTAAGATTGCGGATGGCACCATCACCGATATTGAGGTCATTGCGGCGCGTATACAGTCATGGGTTTTATAACAAACAGATATTGATGCTGTTGTAGTACCGAGAGCCAGAGCCCAGGTAATTAACCCTCCTCGATTCACTACCCTTACAGTTCCCAAAAAGTGACTTGACAAAACCTGTCTAAAAATGATAGACTGACTTTAAACAAGGGAACCTGAAAACGATACCCTTAAGTTCTTTAGGACTTACGCAAACTGCTCTTTTGTAGCATAAACTTTTAGTTTGTGCCACCAGAACGCTGTGTTTTTCGAAAAATCTCATCTCACAGAACGGACTACAGTCAAAATTGCGTAAGTCCTGTTCTTAAAAAAAAGAAAGGAAGCAATATGGCATCACAAAATGAACTGCGGTCAATGTTAGACGCACCCGTTGGCTTAGCACCAAATACCTACCTACATTTTTATAACGGTGGAAAACTCCGCGCCGAGTTTATGGGTGAACCCGAGCCGAAAGATGACTATTACTCCGAAGAATGGATCTTTTCCACAAACCGGGCAATCACACCCGGCAGAGAGAATCCGCCCGACAAAGGACTCAGTCGCATCCAACTCCCCAGTGGCGAGACCGTTCTCCTGAAAGCACTGCTGGACGCATTTCCAGAAGAGACACTCGGTAGCGCGCACGTCGACAAATACGGCACTGAATTGGGTGTGCTTCTCAAAATTTTTGATGTCGGTGAAGGGGCACATATCCCCATCCATTGGCATCCAAACCCCGATTTCTCACAGGAACACCTCAATTCTCCCTTCGGCAAGAACGAAGCATGGATCCTCATCGGCACACGTCCCGGCGCCAAGGCGTGGATAGGGTGGAAAGAGGCGATAGACAAAGCAGAATTCCGCCGCCTGATGGAGGCACAAGACGTGCCAACGCTACGGAGTCTAATGCACGTTGTCGAACCGAAAGTTGGCGAAGTCTATTTTTTACGGACCCCGATTGTCCATTCGCTCGGCACAGGACTCTGCGTTCTCGAACCCCAGGAACCCACCGACTGGAATATCCTCGCGGAATGGGAAGGTTTCCCGTTTGAAAGGGATGATGGGCACCTCGGACTCGGATGGGATCTCGCCGTAGATGCCGCTGAGTTTGATAAATTGGAACTCGACTATCTCAACAACTACATCCGCCGCACACCAGAACCCGTCCGAGCGGAAGGCGATAACCGAGAAGATCGGATCGTGCCGGAGGAAGCCTCGAAATTCTTTGGATGTTCGCGTCTAACAGTGAATTCGACGCTCAGTATGCCAGCAGACAAAGGGTTTTACGCACTCGTGACGTTGGGCGGCGAAGGCGTGCTGCGTGGCGATTTTGAGGATGTTCCCCTCAAACGCGGCAAATCCGTCTTTATCCCCCGATGCCTGTCCAGTTACGTCATCGTTAGCACGGGTGATACACCCATGGAGATCATCTGTTGTTACCCGCCAAGCCTTTTCTAATTTTCCTTGCGGGTAAGTCATAGCATCCGTGAATTTAACAGTTTGCGTGTTAGAGTCGCCCTCCACTTCGTTACGGGCTTGGGTTTTGATGTTATACCGCGCGTATCCTTATTCAGGCGCGGTTTCACCTGAAACCTGTGCGCCGCTCCGCTTACGCGCAGGGTGAAACCTAACCATTAAAAAAATGAAATGGAGAGCAGTCCAGGCACTCCATAATTAAAAAATGTTAGATTTTAAACCCCCGAAGCCGAATACGGCTCTGATTCAGGTTGCGAAAGGACTTGTCCCGCTCGTCAACCGCTTATTTTTGAAGGGGTTAACGCTGGATATAGACGCAGAATCCATTGCGCGTCTAAAAACAGTGGATGGACATCCGACTGTATTAGCCCCGAACCACGCGGCGCGCGCCGACCCTGCTGTTATGTTCTTCTTGTCCAAACGGCTCTCTCAGCAGTACTACTACATGACTGCACGCGAGACCTATGGCACAGGCAAATTCAGCGGCTTACGCGGTTTTCTGATGCAACGGTTCGGGGCGTATTCCATCGTGCGTGGCACCGCCGACCGGAACGCATTCCGCACAACGCGGGAGCTCCTGTCAAAACGCGATTCGTCCCTTGTGATCTTCGCCGAAGGCGAAATCTCACGGCAGAACGATACCGTCATGCGCTTTGAGAGAGGCATTGTTCAGCTCTGCTTCTGGGCTTTGGACGATATGGCGAAGGCGGAAGTCGACAAACCGCTGTATATGGTCCCGATCGGGATCAAATACCAGTATCCACGGGACATGTGGGACGACATTGATGCCGCCCTCACGGAATTGGAGCGGAACATTCTCCCACCTGCGGATCGAACCCCGATTGAACGCTATGAACGGTTACGGCGTATCGGTGTGGCGATATTCAGAACGCTTGCAGCGGAATATCAATATAAAGTGGACGAGACCCTGCCGCTTGATACACACATCCAGAAGATGAAAGAACAGATCTTGTCCCATGCTGAACAGATCATGGGGATCCACTCCGATGCCGACGTTCTCACGAGGGTGCGGGCATTGAAAAATTTAGTCGATGCCGAAGTCTATAAGGACATCGAGCAGATGACGGCGTATGAGCGGAAGATACACGAAGAGCTGCTCCAGAAGTTCCAACGCTTCTATCCCGATCTGGAGCGGTTAATTAATTTTATAGCGATTTCAGATGGATATGTCGCGGAAGAACGCTCACCCGAGCGGTTTCTTGAAGTGATTGTGCGTCTGGAGAGAGAAGTCTTTGGTACGTCGAAAATGCGGGGACCGCGGGTCGCATCCGTCCGTGTCGGTGAACCCAAAAATCTCCGAGATTGTTACGATACCTACAAGGCAGAGAAAAGAGAAACGGTGGAGCAGATAACCCTTGAACTTGAAACAACGGTTCGGACGTTGGTCACCGGTGTATCATAGTTGGGTGCTACCTGAGAAACGCGGTGAGTTACCCGTAGGGGTATCCTCTATTGAGCGAAGCCAAGAACACAAAAGCGCGTTGGTAATACACGTCTTAAAATTAGCCTAAGATGAGAGTCTGCAACAACGGCGCAGACGGCGGGTACCAGAAGAACGGCATCTGCAAAATCGTATTATTTAACGCTTTGCGAATTATTAAAACTAAAGTTTGGACAATATTGTAAGTTTCAAGCTGCTTTGTCGAAAGGCAGCGGGGGATCGTGTTCAGATATGTGCCGAATATTCTGCGAGTTCGTCTTTTCTTGGGAACTCACAGAATATTCCGACCCGCTGAACAGC
>JAJEDB010000002.1 GCA_022821725.1 Candidatus Poribacteria bacterium
CTTCAAGAACAACTTGACCTTTAAACTCAGGGGTGAAGTTTCTTCGTTTTCGTTTCGCCATTGGGGCCTCCTTTCAAGTTGTGGAGATTATACCACAATCTTGGTTTAGGGAGTGGCCCGAATTTAGGGGTGCAGTACACAATCTTGTTTTAGAGAGTGGTCTAAATTTCCGATACCATTACAGAGTGATGAGATTTTGACAATCTCCGCAGTTTTCTGGACTGCTCATTTGTCTGTTTCCATTCAGGGTTCCGTTCTATTCCTCATCCCCACTGCTAAAAAACGCTAACAGATCCGCAGCAGATGCTATTCCTTCAAAAGCACTTGCCGCGACATCCATGGATACTGATAGTTTTTCCATATTTACGGCACCAGATTCAGTGCCATCTGGCGATCCAATCACAGAAATCTGATTATCTTCATCCAGAAGAAAGAAGTGAGTTTGTAGAACTAAAGCACCAAAAGTATTCGTGCCTCTGCAAGCCATTGTGATCTTGTAGTAATGTTTTCCATCTTTTTTTACGTCCTCATACTCACTTGACACATGCTGGAAACTGTCAGGATTGTGCATGTGTTCTTTGAGAGTAGAAATGACACGCGGATGTGATCCGTCCTCAGATATTTCGGATTTGAAAGTTGCCAAATTTGCTTGAAAGTCTATCTGTTTTTGGATATTTGTAGCTTTAGTTTTGGCTTGCTGCGACAAATGTGAAACCTCAAAACTATATTTATCTTTGAGATACTCATCACATTTTCCAGAGAATTCTAAAAGAACTTTTGGATCTTCAGATGAAAGTTGATCACCGTGCTCCTTAAGAAACGCGCGCTCCTTTCTCGTCGATAGGATCGAGAAACACAATATACCAGCAAATACTATCAAACCTATCACAAGAACAGCTACTAAAATTGCAATATCTGCTTCTGAATCCGAAATCGTATTCGAGTTCGAGGCGAAAAAGATAAGTGTAAGTGTTATCAGTAAACTAACTAACGTAACTAACGTTGTGAACACAAGTTGTTTTCTCATTACACTGTCTTCCTTTCCGAGAGACGTTTGCCGACTAGCGAATATAAAATAGGACTTACGCAAATTGAGCAAAAAAGCGAAATATTTCACCAAAAAAGGCGTTATCTCAGTGATTTAACCCCCTCAATGCCCTTTATCAGGGGGACTTTAAGAGAAACTGCGTAAGTCCTATAAAAATTAAAAGCGTTTTCCGTTCATTTAAGGGATAAGCGGATAGGTTTATCCGCAGTCGTACTCCGCGTCTATCCAGTCTAAGATTTCCTGTTCCCGGAGGCTGATTTTATTTTCATCCCATCCTTTTTCCCATTCTTCATCATCATGATAGTCGATACAATTGGCAACATCTACCGCAATCAGAAGTCCTGTCTGGCGATAGTCATCTACCTTTTCTTGTGGATCTTTGTCACCGAGCGTCGAGTTGAGGCGTGGAGGTAAAAGCAGCAAATTTCCAAGTCGATGAACAAAAATATCATCTTTCCAACCTTTCGACTGTGGAAGTATGTGTTCGATAGAATTCGTAGCGGACTCTTGCCAAATACGATTCCATTGCTCGTTGCTAAAACGTTGTCCGTTTTGTTCCGAGAGGTATTCCTCATAACGACACAACAAATAGCGAAGTTCTGCCTGCCAATCATTATAACAATCTGCATTGTAAAGATTAAAATCGTGGCCTTTACCCAGTTTTTTTATCCGTTCTGAAATGTCATCACTACTCAACTCTAAGTTATTCTGAATTTCCCTAGCTAATCGGACAAAATCACCGACCCCTGTCCGCGCATCTTTCCGGCATAAACCGAAGATACGGAAGGATGTTTTTTCCCATTGATCAAGAAGTTTTCTTTCTTCTGCGTCAGGGAAATCCCGCAATATGATTGCGACAGCAAGCAACCTTGCATGACGGATTTTGGTTACAGGTTCTCTCATCTCCTCCTGAAGTCTATTAACGGCGTTGACAACCTTTAGGAGCCAATTTGAGATTTCGATAGTTTTGGCAGCTTCTCTGTCCACTTTATCCATTAAGCATTCCACTGCCCGTCCTTCCCCAAAAACTTTACTGGTTTGGTATTGATATATGAGTGTTGCCGCAAATCTGAGAGTTTCAGTGTCTATCTCTTCACGCAGTCCTACGGTTGCATAAAAAGTCCCCCAAATCCGATGAAGTTCTTCTATATGCTCGATCCTATTGTTCTGTCCAGTATCAGAAACAACTTCCATAAGTCGACTTTTGAGTTTTACCAACCAAGAAACTTCAAGTCCTCTGTCGTTTAGCACTTCAAAAACGGTATAGACGGTTTCCACATCGTCGGTCTGATGAAGTATAAACCAGAGTTGATTCTTGAGTAGACTTAGGAGTTCAATCGGATTCTTCCACCTCTGGACAAAAGATTGGCATTCATTCATTGCCCGTAATAACTCGCGATCTGCAAGGGTTTGGGCATCTGAAGTCCTTGGGAATGTTCCTTCTCTCAGAAAGTTAGCAAAGTATTGACTTCGATCATGGTTGGTTTGTAGTAGAACGAGGCTTAACTTGTCCGGCTTGATGAGAAGTTCTTGAAGTTCCCGCAGTTCCTGTTCAAGGTGTGCCTTTGGGAGAGTCACATCTCCGTTAGTATCGTTCATGTCATCGTGTGAGATGATACGCCGCAGTGCCCGTTCAGATTTAAGGTGTGCCGGTGTGATAGTAATCACATCTGTGTCGGCATCCTGTAGCAACGATACCAGCTCTTCTGCAATCACCTTGAGTAGAATCACAAGCGTCGTCAATCGTTGTTGCCCGTCTACGACTTCTATAACGTCATATTTATCCGTTCCGATTTCGATTGTATCTCGGCACAGTCCGACGACCGTTGCCATAAAATGTGAGTTCCCTGGTTTCTCCTTTAACTTGCGAATATCTTTGAACATATCCTCACGCTCTGTGCGTCGCCAGGAATAGGCACGTTGATAGTGAGGTATACGGAACAAGCGTTTTTCAAGAAGGTCAGAAAATTTCAGGAGCTTCGGTTGAATATTAAACAATTTTAAATCTCTCCTTTTTACTGGCAGTGTTATGGATTATAAAAGCAAGTTAGTTTCAGAGTTCCTGCACACCCCGCAAAACGGGAAAGGAATCGTCCGACGAAGTGCTTAAGTCCGCGGGCAAGAGCGTAGCACATTTTCCAATATGCTTCTTTAAACTGACTCAATAGCACAAAGATCACAGATAACTTTATGGAAGTTGCCGCTGCTGAACTTCTCATTCCTGATCCTCACGCCATTTCGCAAAGTCCGCCTCGATCTCCTCTGACCATTTCCGATCGATTTCACCCGGCGTATACACACCCTCACGTAGCCGTTGATGCCCGAACCGATCGCGGAGTGCCACCTCCTCGCCTTGCTCAACGACCTGTTGTGCGAAGTGCGGCGGAATGAAGATAACCCCACCACGCCTCCCTAAGACTACATCTCCCGGTAAAACTGTCGCCTCCGCAATACGGATAGGGATGTTAATACCGGTCAGTGTGACGTTCGCAATGCCCGTCGGATCTACACCGCGCACGAACGTCGCAAAATCAGGGAGTTCGTAGATGCCATCCAGATCCCGAATGCCGCCGTCAATGACCATGCCGGTGCCTGTTTTCGCATAGATGGAATTGCCGAGATTGTCACCGGCGAAGGTCCCGTCTTTCACTTTGCCGAAGAGGTCGACAACGATAACATCATCGCGGACGAGCGTATCAATCACCCATGAATTTTGACCCCCGACGCGGCCCTCTTTTTCGCCTTGCGTAGAGATGGCAGCGTTGAAGTCAGGACGGATCGGCACAAAGGCGCATGTCACGGCTCTACCGACAAGGACCCGATCCGGATGAAGATTCATCCAATCGCCAGCGAATTGGAGCTTATAGTCGTTGCCGTGCAGGACACCCCACGCCTGCTCGATACTGATAGCCTTCATCCGTTGAAGGATATCGTCCGAGACACGGGGCCGTCCGTCTGGGAACCGATCACCTTCCCATAAGTGGGTCATCGCGAGGATGCTCTCTTTATTGATGAGTTGCACGTTGAGTCACTCTCCTATATTTACGTAGGACTTACGCAGTTTTGATCACAATACGCACGGTGAGACGGAGAACCAGAAAAAACACTGACAGTCTCGTGAAAACACAACCTAACAGGTTATGCTACAAAAGAGCGGCATGCATAAGTCCTACTTGCTTTCTTATGGTAAAGCCCATAATTATTTCGGGGGGAGGGATCAGCGGTTGGCGATTTGTCGACGGAGGTGTTCGAGTTCATCCTCTATTTCCTGCCGCCGTTGTGCCTCCGCTGCAGCGAGGGCTGCTGCGGATATTTCGCAGCCCCTAAAACGACATACACATCCGGAGCCACGCACTTTCTCATATCCCCTTCACGGTAGTAGATGAAGTTATCGACGCCAACGTATATGTCCGGATGAATTGCAAAATAGCGAGAGAGTTGATCGTAAAAGATACTAATCTGTTCGCCGTGAAATCCTGTTGCTGGCATCGGCACCTCGTCTTCGTATGGATAGCCTTCTATGTAAACCGTGGGTTTACCCGCCGCCTTTGGAAAAACGGGCATGTATTTTCTTCGCTTGAATACGAAGTCGTTTGCTGTTTCCATGATCCCCTCCCTACACTAAAAAGGCATCAGATATGGATTCAATCTTCCTATATAACCTAACACAATCCGCTCAACATGTCAAGCAGCTGTAGGAAACCCACGGTTTCGCTAATTCTTAAACTGGACCTACAGACCTGCGTTTTCCCACACCTGATCCAGTGATTCCGCAGTCGCTTTCGCCGCATCTGCGGGTTCCATGCCGTTCACCTTTTGACTGAACGGTTCCGGTGTCACGGGTCCTTCATAGCCGATCTCTGTCAGGACTTGCATCAGTTCGGTGAGCGGAATAACCCCGGTCTCGGCGGGAAGGCATCTGATATTGTCGATCTGATCGTAGGGATCAATGCCAGCAGGTGCGTCGTTGATGTGGACGTAAACGACATCCGATACAGAGAGTTTGCGAACATCGTCCATCGTGGAACGACACGTATACCAGTGCCATGTATCGAACAACAGTCCAACGTTTCCTGTACCGACCGCCGCGGCAAGTCCTAACATCGCATCCATTGAGTAGGTGAAGAGGTACTTGGAGCCTTGACGACTCGTTGCCGGTCCAATGAACTCAAGTCCGACCGAATGCCCGTGTTCTTTAAGAATCTCAGCGATAGGACGGAGCCGTTTGACAGAAAAATCCCAATTCTCCTGAAAGGTCATGTCATTTGAAGCAGGTCCGACAACAGTCGTTGTGCGATAGCAACCGAGTTCCGCTGCGAGTGCTGCGCGTTCAGGGAGCTGCGCTAAACCCGCATCGTAGTCCGCATCAGGACCCCGCCAATTTACACCGAACCCCCATCCGCCCATAGCGACACCCGCCTCCGACCAGAGGTCCTTGACGTGTTGAACGGAGTGTTCTTGTGCGAGTTGACTGGCTTCATCAATGTTCAGGTCGAGACCTTCAAAACCAGAATTTTTTGCTAATGCTAAGCCTTCTGTCATATTTGCCCGGATGCCGATTGCACCGGTACTCAAATTTTTAAACATATTTTCTCCTTTTTGATCTTGTAGGAGGGGTTTGTAACCCCGAACAGCATAGAGGAATTTGCTCCTCAAAAACCGTTATTGCCTTTCACCACGCAAAACTTTCGCAGCGACAGCCCATGGATAATCCGTGTCCTCCGCGTTTGCGTCGCGATACGTAGGGATCCAAACCCAGCGTTCTTCGCCGGATGTGTTAGGATGGCTGGCGTGAAGCGTCAGGTCGTGAAAAAAGACTGCACCGCCTGCTTCGATCTCCGCGGTAACGGCGCGACTTTCATCAACTGCGCCTTGACGGAGTCGATTCCCAAACCCGTTGCCATCACTGGCATCACCGTCGTGGACGAGGGCGGACTTATGTGAACCCGGAAAGAGTTTAAGACACCCGTTTTCAACAGTCGCATCGTCAAGGGCAACCCAGATTGAGAGTTTATGTGCACCGTACCAGTAGGACCAATCTTGGTGCCACGGACTGGCGAAGGTCGCCGTCTCGCTCTTAAAAACCATCTTATCGCTGAGGAACTCGATATCCGGCGCGAAAATACTCTCTAAAATATCGAGGATCCGTTTATCACCGACTGCGGTTTGAAAGACGGAACTCCGCGCAGCTAAACCGACATACACACCGTGTCCAGCGACTGCCCCTGTTTCCGCCTTAACGGCTTTTAGAATGTCAATACACTCCAATTTGAGACGTTGAACTTCATGCCGCGTAAACAGATTCGGTGTGATGGCGAAACCGTTTCTCGCAAAATCGTCGCGAAGTGTCATCATGTTGAGAGTCATTTTTTAATTTTACCTTGACTGAAGACGGCAGCCTGCAACAATACGCAGAAATGCCGGATTTAGTCTGGGAATAGACTAAATCCATTCCTTGTATTACATTGCAAAAACACGCAGGCGGGTATGAGAAAAAGCCGACAATGAACAAATTACCTCATTTAACGCCTTGCGAACAATTAAAAATAAACTTCACGTCCTGTTTCGGCACTTGTAAGTAAACCTTCCATCATCTGCTGGACAATCAGTCCATGTCGGAGCGGTGCCTGACACTTTACGTCGTCCAAGATGCATTCAATGAAGTGGTCAGCGATCGCATCCCAGGATGTGTTGTATTGACCCGGCGGCAGATTGACGCTTATATCCTCAGAAGTGCCCGATTCGTTCGTGCGATAGAGTTTCAAGGGACTCATCGTCGCCCCGGCTTCTGTCCCGAAGAGTTCTATCTGGAATTCATCGGGTTGGTGTGATGCCCAGAAACTTTCTACCTGTAAGCCGAGCCCATTTTCAAAGGTAATGAAACCACCAGCGTAGTCATCAGACTCGTATTGTTCGTAGGTTTCTTTTGGAGGGCGGCTACGATTCCAGTATCCACGACCCCGCGGTCCAAATTTCGCGCCGGCGGCACCGAGCACTGCGATCGGTTTCGGCAATCCGAGGATCCACCACGCTGAATCGAGAACGTGAACACCCATATCACGAAACGCACCGCCTCCCTTCTTAATGAAACCGAGATTCCATGCCGGGATACCGTTGCGCCGAACACTGCGGGCACGGGCGTAGTAGAGTTCCCCGAAATAGTCATCGCGTGCGAGATTGCCCAGGTGTTGACAGGCATCTCCGAAGCGCGTTGAGAGCGACATCATATTGACAACCCCTGCCGCTTCCGCTTCCGTGACGAGTTTTTGTGCCGCTTCCTCAGAATCGGCGAGCGGTTTCGTTACCATGACGTGTTTACCATTTCGCACGGCTTCCAATGCGATCGGCACATGCCACTGATTCGGTGTGCCAACAAACACTGCGTCGATGTCGCTATCTTTGCACATCTCTTTGTAGTCTGTGTAGAATTTAACCTCGTCCGGTAGATCTTCGGCGAAGGCTTTCATCCGATCTTCAAGCAAATCGCAGAGTGCCACAACAGTGCCGCGCGGGTTTTTGGCGAGGGCTGTCCCGTTGGGTTTGCCTATACCCATACCGACGACGGCGATTCGGACTGATTTGTTTTCTGATGCCATTTTTTAAACTATTGCTCCTGGTCTGGATAGGCACAAGACCTATCCCTACGGTTTAATGATAACTGATAACCATTTCAATACGGCCTACCTCGTGAATTCAAGGGCGGACTCACTTCGTTTTTGACGGGTTGAATCGTCCGTAGATACGCCCAGATCGCTTTCAGGTCTTCATCGTTCATTTGAGCGTAATGCTTCGTCGGCATCGGCGGAAAGATCTTCCGGTTGCCTGCCACGCCTTGATGGAGTCCAGTCCGCATCGCTTGGATGAACATTTCTTCTGTCCATTCGCCTACCCCAGTTTCATTATCCGGGGTCAAGTTTGAAGCGAAACTCGTTCCAAATGGACCTGAGAATGCTGTCATTTGCGTTGATGTAAGAATGAAGATGCCCTGTTGCATCATGCTGAAATTGTAGCGTGGATACGGGGCGTTCGCTGGATGCCCAGCGAGATACATGTCCATGTTGTATTCAGCCCCGGCGCGGGGTGTATGACAATGTGCGCATGCACCCACTGTATCCACGAGATATTTCCCGCGCTGGACCCTATCGCTCTGGCTTTGAACGGAATTGATGTTGAGGGCGATGATGCTGCCGACAACGAGCAGCGTCGCACAAAAGATTAAGAGGTTTCGGTGCATTTAATAGGTTCTCCTTTGAATTTCAGACTCCTTACAAGTCTCACTCCAATTTAGCAAATTCCGCAAATACATGCAATAGAAATAAAACAAGGTGTAGTTGAAAACCACGCTTGTGCTTTACAGTCAAAATTGCGTCAGTCCCGATTTTTTTTAACCACAAACGCTGCTTTTATGCTAAAATCATGAGAAACTTGGACAATTGTTTGTGTGAGGGACCGGGAGAACATGCAGGGTATGATGATGAATTATCCCTTGACGCTTGCGCAGATTTTGGAACATGCGCGCCATATACACGGCAGTAAGCGGGTTACGACACTGCTGCCCGATCAGACGTTCCATAGTTACACCTATACTGCGTTATATGAGCGTGTAAAGCGGTTGGCAAACGCTCTCACGCAATCGGATGTTATACAACCGGGCGAC
Organism: Candidatus Poribacteria bacterium; assembly: GCA_022821725.1. Classification (GTDB taxonomy): domain Bacteria; phylum Poribacteria; class WGA-4E; order WGA-4E; family WGA-3G; genus WGA-3G. The sequence continues at coordinate 8,706 of JAJEDB010000002.1, forward strand.
AGGGTGGGGACGTATGCTTCCAATACCTATCAGCATCTGGAACTCTACTATGCGATTCCGGGCATCGGTGCTGTGCTGCATCCCCTCAATGTTCGGCTTACCGCCGTTCAATTGGCGCGAATCGTGCAAGAGGCAGGAGACAAGATTATTTTCGTAGATGGTGTGTATGCCGAGCAGTTTGAGGCGTTAAGGGAGAAAATTGGATGTGAACAGGTTGTTCACTTGAATCCGAGTGCCATGCCTCCCGATGTTGCTTATGAGCATCTGCTCTCTGAAGCCGAGCCAGCCTATTCATGGGATATCCCTGACGAAAACTGGGCGATGGGGCTTTGCTACACCAGTGGAACGCAAGGAGAACCGAGAGGCGTTCTCTACACCCATCGCTCCATGTTTCTCCACACGCTTGCCGTGAATCAAGCCGATGTCTTCGGATTAACAGAGGCGGATGTCGTGATGCCCCTTGTCCCGATGTTCCATGCGATGGCGTGGGGGCTGCCCTACGCGGCTATGTTCGCTGGGGCGGATATAGTACTTCCCGGTGCTAAGCCGCTGTGCCTCGCGGACCTCATTGCTGAGACAGGTGTCACCGTTGCCGCAGGGGTCCCGACGATCTGGGCAAAGGTGTATCCCGAATTGTCGGAAAGGCGGCAGGACATTTCCACCTTGCGACGATTGATCGTCGGCGGTGAGGCGATGCCTCCGACACTCATTGAGGCATACGAAAAGAATCTCGGTGTTGAGGTCTGCCACGCGTGGGGAATGACAGAGATGTCACCAACGGGAACCTTCTCGAAACTGCGGGAAGCACATCAAAATTTGTCGGATGCTGAAAAATGGCGAATTAAAGCGAAACAAGGACGCCCGATACCGGGTGTTGAACTCCGCCTCGCAGCTGAAACATCTAACGGTTTCGCGAAACTCCCGTGGAATGGCGAGGTCGTCGGGGAACTACAAGTGCGGAGTCCATGGACGGCGAGTCGTTACTACAATATTCAACCGACTACAGAGCATTTCACGCCTGACGGGTGGTTACGCACGGGAGACGTTGCCACTATTGACGTAGAGGGTTACATGCAGATTGTGGACCGCGCCAAAGCACTCATCCGAAGTGGTGGAGAATCTATTTCAAGTGTTGCCTTAGAAACCTCACTCCTAAAGCATCCATCCGTTCATGAAGCGGCAGTTATCGGTGTGCCGGATGAGAAGTGGGGTGAACGTCCACTCGCCGTTGTCGTCCTCACACCGGTAGATGCGGTTTCTAATCGCACCGATACAGACCTCGCGATCACCCTCAAACAACATCTCGTCCCAGAATTTCCGAAATTCTGGATTCCTGATCGGTTTATCGTTGTTGATGAAATCCCAAAAACGAGTGTCGGAAAATTTGATAAGCAAGCACTCCGTAAACAACTGCTAAGTGCAGAAACAAAGGAGAAACTGTCATGAAAATGAAAGCTGCTATCTACACAGGCATTGAAGGAATTGAGATACGTGAAGTTGAACGGGACGAACCCCCTCCAGGCTTTGTCCTCGTTGATACGAAACAGACCGGTATCTGCGGAAGTGACCTGCACAGTTATTACGGGAATTGGGGGCAATCGCACGAATACGCCGCAGGGCATGAAACATGTGGTGTAGTCGTGGCACTCGGCGACGGTGTAACGAAATTTGACCTTGGCGACAAGGTCGCCGTGGAATGTTTTGCGCACTGCGGTGTCTGCAAGTATTGTGAAACCGGACAGTATAATCTCTGCGTCAATAGGACCGGGGTCTCGCCGAGTATGCACGGTGGGTTTGCTGAATACACCTCGACGCACCAGTCTGGATTGTTTAAATTACCGAAAGACATGACGTTTGAGCAGGGCGCACTCGTTGAACCGCTCGCTGTCTCACATCGTGCTATCGCGCGGACAGGTGCCAATTTCAGAGATACAGTCGCGATTATCGGTGGCGGGACTATCGGACAATTCGCTTTAGCGGATGCAGTCGCCGCGGGTGTGAAAGAGACGTTGATTACCGTCAAGTACGAGCAGCAAGCAGAACTGGCAAAAGCCCTCGGCGCAGATCATGTCGTAAACGTCAACGACACCGACGTCCGAGAATACGTTAAGGATGCCACAGACGGCATCGGTTTTGACGCAGTGGTTGAAACCGTAGGCGGTGGGGAAAACTTTGACACCGCTATGAATATCGTTCGGAAACAGGGGGCTGTTGTGCTCGTCGCAGGATACTATAAACCGCTTGAAGTGGATCTTTCCAAGATCGTCTGGTCAGAAGCATTCGTCACAGGGTCTAATTGCTACGGTTATAGTGGGATGGAGACCGACTTTGAGGCAGCGATTGAGTTGATTGACTCTGGCAAGGTCGATGCGACAAAATTGGTGACACACTCCTATCCACTTGACGAGATCGTCGAAGCGTTCCGAGTGTCTGCTGATAAGACCTCCGGCGCGGTGAAAGTGCATGTCTATCAGCAATGAGGAAAAATAGCGATTCGTCGTCAGTAAAGAGGTTTTGATTCAATAGATGCACAGCCTAACAGGCTATGCTACAAGTTAGCACTTTAGGTTAGGTTGGGATAATATCAAAACCCGTAGCCTGCAACAATACGCAGAAATACCCAAGCAAAAACACGCAGGCGGATCTACGGAAAAGCACTTCAGTTGTCCAACCTACCTGACCGAACCGCAAGGAATAATTAAAAATATGCAGAACGGGAATCACGCATTGAATGCCCAAGAACGGGAACAGTTTTGGCGGCAGGGCTACCTCGGTCCTTACAAGCTCTGTAGTTCTGAAGAGATGCTCAGCATGCACGCAAAGATCGAGAAAGTCCTTGAAACCGCACCGCCAGATCACACCCAAGTGGAGCATAACCGGCATCTTGACTCTGAATTAATTCACAATCTCGCCACGCATCCGACTATCATCAAGCGGATGGCATCTCTCTATGGACCCAATCTTCTGCTCTGGCGGACGAACTTTTTCATCAAGGAACCGGGTGCGAAAGAGATTCCGTGGCATCAGGACTTTAACTATTGGCCCCTTGAACCCCCTATTATTATTTCTGCGTGGATTGCTGTCGATTCCGCAACATTAGAAAATAGTTGTCTCCAGATCGTTCCCGGCTCACACCGAAAAGTAGTCCCGCACGTAAAAGCAACCTCAGATATGGCGTTCAATCAGATGGGTGACCTTGGATTCGTTGATACCAGCACGATTGTCAACCTTGAGATGCAACCCGGCGAATTTGTCCTCTTTAATGAGCGCACCTTGCATCACTCGGAGGCAAATCGTTCTGATAAACGGCGTATCGGTTTAGCAGTTCGGGTCATCCTGCCGATTGTCAAAGTTTTCGATTGGGACGCGCCACAGCACGAACTCATTGTCGTTCACGGTGAAGATCCCGTCCAATTTAATCATAGGAGCTCCGATCCCGACGCATCGCTGTAGGCGCGGGTTCGAGTTCGCGATCTTACTGACACTTAACCACTGAAAACGAATAAAGGAGAAATCTTAAATGAATCGTCAAATTACCCTCGCTTCTCGACCTGTAGGATACCCAAAGGAATCGGATTTTAACTTAGTTGAAGTGCCGATTCCAACGCCTGGAGATGGCGAGGTATTGGTAAAGACGCTCTACCTCTCAGTTGATCCGTATATGCGGGGACGGATTAATGCAGCGAAATCTTATGCCGCCAATGTGGAAATTGATGAGGTCATGGTGGGGAGTGTGATCGCTGAGGTTATTGAGACGGAGCACCCGAATTTCGAGGTGGGTGATATCGTCAACGCGGGTATCGGGTGGCAGGAATACGGTGTCGTTGGTGGTGATGGCCTGCGGAAGATTGATTCAACAATCGCACCCATCTCAACAGCCGGGGGGATTCTCGGTATGCCGGGTCTAACAGCCTACTTCGGCTTACTTGAAGTTGGGAAACTTCAAGAACGGGAGACGGTCTTTGTCTCTGGTGCCGCTGGTGCCGTCGGCTCCGTCGTCGGACAGATCGCAAAAATCAAGGGATGTCGGGTTGTCGGTTCCGCGGGATCCGATGAAAAAGTCGCTTACATTGTTGATGAACTCGGCTTTGATGATGCTTTTAATTATAAAGAAGTTACCGACTATCATGAGGAACTCCAGAGACTTTTCCCGGATGGCATTGATGTCTATTTTGACAACGTCGGTGGCGTTATCACGGATGCCGTTTTCCTCAATTTAAGGATCAAAGGCCGCGTGGTGATCTGTGGACAGATTTCACAGTATAATTTAGAGAAGCCGGAGACAGGTCCCCGTTTTCTCTGGCACATGATCACCAAGCGCGCGAGAATCGAAGGTTTCCTCGTCTCTGAGTTCGCCGATCAGCACGCGGAAGCACTCGTTGAGATGTCAGAATGGGTGCGACAGGGCAAATTGAAATACCGTGAAACGATTGAGGAAGGTGGGATTGAAAACGCGCCCGCAGCGTTCATTAGTATGCTAAAGGGCGGCAATATCGGGAAACAACTCGTTAAAATCGCTGATTTTTAATTTATGGACCCCTGGGCACCGCTCTCCAAATGTAAAGCTAAGACAAATTATGCCATTTAAGGAGAACCTAATTTCATTACGAGCGGGTTTCCGATCTTTAAGAAACCACTTTTAATCCAAAGCAGGTTTTTTAATTCACTGAAAACCACCGCGTAATGAAATGGAGCGGTGCCCAGGATCCGATAAATTAATATCCTTTTTTCTTGTCGATTATGCTCAGAAGCGGTTTCCCAACGAGAAGCCGTTCCAGATTATCACAGAAAAGTCCAACACTCCGGTCCAAACGGATGGGTGAACCCCCCGCAACGTGTGGTGTAACAATTACATTCGGCAGATCCCATAACGGGCTGTCGGTAGGCAGCGGTTCTTCAGGCGTGACATCCAACCCCGCACCCCCGATACTCTCTGAAGTGAGTGCCCGAAGGAGTGCTGGTCCGTCTACAATCTTGCCACGCGTGACGTTGATAAGCAGCGCATGCGCTTTCATCTGTTCAAACGCCGCATCATCGAACATACCGTGCGTCTCCGGGGTCAGCGGCGCACAGATAGCGACGACATCTGATGCCGCAAGAAGATCATGGAACCGATCCATCTTCCAGACCTCATGCACAAACGAAGGGGCTTCAACCGCCTCTGGGTCCACAGCGATGACGCGCATATCGAACCCTTGCGCCCGACGCGCAACGTCAATCCCCGTGCCACCGAGTCCGACAATCCCTAACGTCGCCTCGCTGAGTTCCCATGTCGCCAGACGGATAGACATCCGATTCTCCCACGTCCGCTCGCGAACCGAACGTCCGATACCTCTGAGGAGGCCGAGAAGTAACGCCCACGTCTGATCTGCCAGATGTGGACCGACAAACCCTTTCGCACTCGTGAGGATAACATCGCTTTCGACAAACTCTGGAAATAGCAAACCGTCAACGCCAGCCGAAAGCACTTGGACCCATTTCAGCTGTTTCGCATTCTCAAAAAGCGAACGGTTGAAACCACCGAGCACAATATCGGTATCCACAATTTCGCGCAATGCCTCTTCTGAATTCTCTGGAAGCGCAAGCGACAGGTCGTCAGAAACCGATGCGATCTGCTGCTGTTGTTCCGATGTAATATCGGTGTTAATCAAAATTTTCATTGACATCCCCTCTGTATCGTGGTATTCTATATACGAAATAACGAGATTCCTGTAGAGTTAACAGCAAGTTTTATAGTAAAGTCAAAAAATAAGTTTACACTTTCCATCCCCCGGTAGGTGCGGTTTCTAACCGCACTGATTTATAGTGTAAAATTAATTCTAAAATCTACTATAACTTGCAAGTTACACCAAAAAACACATTTCTCAAAAAAGGAGAATTCTGTCGTGATTGCCTCATCTTTTATAGGTATGCGTAAAAGATACATCCGTTCCGTTTCTATTCCCATTTTTGCCATTGGTCTTTTTCTCATTGCAATCTTCGTCGCCAGTTGCGGCGATGAAGGCGACATCACCGAAGACACTTCCGATATGACGGATGTCCTCCAACCCACTCCAACGCCGCCCCCACCGCAGACACCCGTTCCGCCAGCAGATCCCGGAGGCGTTGAGCAACCCGTCGTTGAAGAACCTATTGTCGCAGGGATTTCCTTCAAGGACGATATTCAGCCGATACTCGCTGAACGCTGTAGCAATCCAGGATGCCACGCCGCCCCAGTTGGCGGAGGGCTTGATCTCACCCAATACGATACCTTCAAAAAAGGCGGAAACACGGGTCCCGGATTTATCGCCGGCGACGGTAAGGGTAGCCTTGTCGTCAAGCGCATTGATGGCGGCGGCATGCCTCTTGGCGGTCCACCTTTAGACGGAGACCAGGTCCAACTTTTCATCGATTGGATTGATGAAGGTGGCGAGAATAATTAATATGAGAGTAGCGTAGCATTCCTACTTTCTCCTGTCAAGTCGAAAAAATTTAGGACTTACGCATGCCGCTCTTTTGTAGCATAACTTGTATGAAGTTTCAGAAAATAAATCGGTAATTTAATAGTTCCGCCAGGCCCGGTAGGTGCGGTTTCCTAACCGCACCGGACTTCACCAATAAATTACTGAATTAATAAATTAATCTTCATTTAGGTTGTGCCACGAGACTGTCAATGTTTTTTCAGGGCTTTCCCTCTCACGGCGCGCTGTGGTCAAAACTGCGTAAGTCTTGGAATTGTCACATAACGTTACACATTTGAAAGGCGCGTCTGCTACGCGCCTTCTCTCCTACGATAGGTTTCCCTCTATTACGTCACATTTTACCGAAGAAAACGGGCAGAAGGTTTCCCAATGCTTTAGCTTTGGGATGAATGCCCGACCTCTTGGAAAGGACCAAAGCGTTCATTTTTTCCTTGACATTTTTTGTAAGAAAGTGATATAATAAGAGTATCAAGTTGGCAGACATGACAAGCGTAATCGCAAGGTTACGTGTCTGCCTACCCACTTGTCAGGGGTTAAAGACTTGAGACTTGATATACCATGAAAACCGAAAAATATGAGTTTTATCATCAGTCTAATCTCATCACACTTGGCAATCTCCTTGACGACTTGCATGGCGTGCATGTCCACTTGCTTTTATTGCAGAGACGCTATTATCGTATCTATGGAAAGTATGCGGGTTTTGGGCGTATCTGCTCGCATATCACGAAGTTGAAAAAGCGGACAAAACCGCAGTGGAATCAACTGCCGAGTCAGGTTATCCAACAAGTCGTCAAGCGTATCCATCTCGGTTACGATAAGTTCTTTGACTACCTCGACGAGAAGGCGAAAGGATTATCTCCCCGGAAAGTCGGGAAACCACAGATAAAGCCAAAACACAAGTATAACTCATTGACGTTCACCCAAGCGGGTTATGAGATAGAGGATAATCGTATCCACATCAAGTGCCTGAAAAAGCGGTTCACCTTTTGGAAACACCGTGAATGGACTGGCACGATAAAGACAGTAACAATCAAGCGTGATAATGTAGGCGACTACTATTTATATCTCGTCTGTGAAGGTTCAGAACCACCGAAGAAACTCTCACTGACCAGTAATAAGGCAGGGGCAGACTTCGGTATGAAAACGTTTCTGACACTTTCAGACGGTATCAAGATAGAGTCGCCACAGTTTTTCAAGCAGATGTTAACTGCTATCCGTTCAGCGAACAAAGCACTTTCGCGTAAGCAAAAAGGATCAAACGCGTGGTATCGTGCCAAACGACACCTTGCCCGTCTCTATAAGCAAATCGCACAAAGAAGACGGGATTGGTTTTTCAAGCTGGCTCTGCGCCTTGTGCGTAGATACGATAAGATTGCGATTGAGACGCTGAATCTTGAAGGTATGAAACGCCTGTGGGGTCGTAAAGTGTCTGACCTATCTTTTGGTGAGTTCTCCTTGATCCTTCGTTGGATGTGTGCCAAATACGGTAAAACATTGCTGAAAGCAGGACGTTGGGAAGCGACAACAAAACCTTGTTCGGCGTGTGGGCATCCCAACGAAAACCTAACGCTTTCAGATAGACAGTGGACGTGTCCTGACTGTGGTTCACACCACGACCGGGACGTAAACGCTGCGCTAAACATATTGCGGGTTGGGGTACCCTGGGCTTAATCCAGATAAAACCGATCTGATTCGGAATAAGACCCCGCAGGTGGAGCGACAATAAGACGGTGGACGCTTGAGCGAAAACCGCAGTTGCGATGAAACCGAAGCCCACGCCTTTAGGCGTTGGATAGTATCACAACCCTGGTTCTTCAATTTTGATAGGGGTGCTTTCAAGCGCGTCTATTCCTGTCACGAACGTCCTCCACTTTACACTGGCTTGTTGTAACCACACAACATTTTCAAAGAATTTCACTTTATGCAACCTTCCCGGGTCCCATCCGCGTTACTATATCATAAAATCCCTAATTTATGACGGATAGGACTATTCCATTTCTGTCAACATGCCCCTATAACCTACTCCTTCAAGAAGGAGGTAGAGCAATGTATGAGTATTCAGTCTATGTCACATCCGTGACCGATGGTGATACCTTTAACACTGCGACCCAACGCATTCGCTTAGCAAATATAAACGCCCCCGAAAGTAGCACCCCCCAAGGACAAAAATCTACTGCTTATCTGAAGTTCCTCATAGAACAGAAACGCGTCACAATCAAGTCGGTAGCTACTGATATTTACGGGCGCATAGTCGCCCACGTCTGGCGATACTCCGATAACTTGTACATCAATCGGAGGATGGTTGATAGTGGACACGCTGATTGGGAGTAGGTTAAGGGATTTATCGTTGTTAGCGGTGGTTTCCAAGATATCGCGCGCCGATACCACTGCCTTTTGACACTATGCAAAATCTGCAGAGATTCGGTATGCAAAATTTGCCGACTGCGAAAAATTTGCATAGTCACATTTTTCGAAAACCCACGAACGGCGTGAGTTCTTCCAATTGGCACGAGAATTGCGCCATAGAGAGTGCTGGGTGATACGTAAAAAATTCGTTCAACTCTCTGGGCGGAATTGAAAGAGGAATAGACAATCTTATGAGTACAGCAACTTACGAAATTATCCTGCTCGCTATTGGACTTGTCTTTTGTAGTTATGCTTGTTATACAGACATAAAGACCCACAAGATACCAAATCTCTGTTCAATGTGCTTAATCTACGCAGGCATACTCGGGCAATTGATGGCATGGTTCTTGGGGTTGGCTACACCTCTGAACATTGCAATATTGTTTGTCGTGAGCGGTGTGATCGCCATCGGATTCTATACGTTTGGTGTCTTTTCGCCCGGTGATTCTAAGTTCTTTTGGGGGCTGTGTTTGATACTCCCTTCTTGGTGGTTTGGACCTATCCAGGAGATGTTGATGTTTCCACCGATGGTATTGGCACTCAATATCATCATCCCCTATACCATGGTTGCAGTGAGCTACCTCATCGTCAAATTATCTCGGTTCCAGGGGACAGGTGAAGTGCTACTTCAACTCATGAAATCCTCCCTTAATCGGGATTCGATGTTGGAGAAACTCTATGGTTTGCTTCAATTCATCCTTATTGGTGCTGGACTCACTTACCTCTTTGAAAAAGCGGGATGGCAAGTGGATCGGATGATGCAACTCCTGTTGGTACTCGCTATCTTTGCTGGTGTACAAAAGGTGTTGGGTTCATTGTTGAAAACGCCAACCGCTGTTGTCATTGTACTCTTTGGCAGCGGCTGGTTGCTGTTCAAAAATATGCCTACCCTCGGGCTACTGCTGGGTGGAATTGCTTTTTTCTTGGTTTTCTATCTGCTTATTTTCGTAGTCGCAAAGCAACTTGTGCTTCAATTGGCAAGTGCGGCATTTGATCGAATAATTGAAGTGTCACACCTCCAAGTAGGGATGATCCTCAGTGAACACATCGTCAAGAAGGAAGGGGAGGATGGTCGTGCCCATTATGAGAAACAGATGGACAGAAATGAACGCCAAGGAGCTGAACTCATAACAACTGATCCGGTTGGGCTTTCAGCAGAAACAATCAAAGAATTACAGAGTTTAGTTAAAGAAAACGCTTTTGCACATTTTGACAACAAAATTCGGATTCAACCCGCGATTCGTTTTGCACCTGTCATTGCGTTCGGAGGATTGTTGACAGTTCTCTGTAAAGGTCCCTTTCACCTTGGGATAATCTCCCTTATAAATAGGTTCTTTTAAAATGAAACTTGCTATTGTCACTTTAATTCTACTAACGCTTGCCATCACAGCTCCACCACTGTATACACATTGGGCGGAATCCCGCAGACAGCAACAGATTCAGGAAATCAAGCAACAGGCACGCCAGTCAATAGGTGATGCCATTGAAAATGTCCTTACAGTCCTCAAAAGTCCAGAACCGCCTTCTGTTGTTATCTTGTATACGGGTGGCACGAAGAGCCATTTGGAACCGTGTGGATGCTATCAAGAGCAATCAGGGGGACTACCGAGGCGCGCCTATCTTGTGTCAGAAATTCGCAAGCATGGGATTCCAACCCTCTTAGTTGACGCAGGAAATGTATTCGATGGCACCGAGGACATAGATACACAGAGGTGTCAGGTGAATCTAAAAGCAATGTCGGCGATGGGATACGATGCGGTCGCACTGAGTCAAAACGATCTCGATTATGGAGAAGCGTATCTCATCGAACAACGTGCTGCCACGTCCTTTCCATTTCTCGGTGAAAATGACATTTACACCCAAGCAGTCGTTGTAAAAACGGTTGGTAAACTTTCTATTGTTCTCGCATCTACTTCAACCGAGAGCGAATTGCCAAACGCAGATGTTTCTATTGCCTTGGGGACGCATCCGCCCGAAGAACTATCCAATGTTAATATTCTTATCAGTCCTGAGACGATAGAACACAGACAACAAACGGATGGACCTCTTTGGGTCGGATCAACATCTGAAGGGAAAACATTAGGATTTTTAGCACTCTGGATAAATGCGGAGGGTGAACTGAACCGTCATCACACAGCACAACTTGCCCTGACGGGGGATGTCCCAGAAGATGAATCTGTGCGTCAACTGCTTACCAATTTTTATCGAGAGGTCGCACAATCGTCTGAACACAAGCCTCTTTTTGCCGAACAACGACTGGAGCAAGATCCGCAAAACGGCTATGTCTCAGCGACTGCCTGTCAGCAGTGCCATGAGCAGGAATATCTCCAGTGGTCTGCGACACGGCATGCTTTCGCTTTTGAAACGCTGTTGAAAAAAGAGCGGTACTTCGATCCGAATTGTGTTTCCTGTCATACGACCGGCTTCGGTTACCAGACAGGTTTTCAGATTGGTGATGAGACATCGGCATTTAAGGGGGTGCAATGTGAAACGTGCCACGGTCCCGGCAAGCAGCACGTCGGAAATCCAAAGAAAACTAACATCCGGCGAGCGGCTGAAACATCACTCTGTCTTACGTGCCACGACACAAAACATTCGCCTGGGTTTGCAGAAGTGGTAGCACTCCACACCAAAGATGTAGATCACAGTCGTCAGCCGATGAACCTTGAGGAATTATTGGCATCCCGTGTTTCCCGAATGGGCAAACCGACCTTGGAACTTTTCATAATGAGTTACTGTCCGTTCGGTGTTCAGGCGGAAGAGAAAATTTTTCCGATCGTGAAGGAGTTTGGCGACAAGATTGACTTTAAACTCCGCTTTATCGCCCAAGAAAAGGAAACTGTTTCTTTTCAAGAGGTAACGCCGTTCACGAGCCTTCATGGATACCCTGAAGTGGCAGAAAATATCCGGCAGCTCCTCATAGCACAAGAATACCCCAATAAGTATCTCGACTATATCTTGTGCCGCGGCAAAAAACTGGACAAGAGCTGGGAGGACTGTGCTGAGAAATACGGCATTGATGTCGCAAAGATTCAAGCATTATTTGACAGTCCTGAAGCAGAACAACTCTTTCGAGAAAACATTCAGCGTGCCACGGAACTCGGTGTTAGAGCATCACCGACGATTTTAGTTGATGGGCATAAATTCCCTACAAATCAGTTGTTACGGGCGAGTGGCACACCGTGCCAATAATCTCAACGTATGAGTTCAATAGACACCGTCCGAATAACTAACAAGGATGATCAACCTTTTGAAAAGCCGTTAGAAAGCATGTCCAGGGGGAGGGCTTCACTCCCAAACGAGAGTATTCATCCTGGAGATGGTGTTCCCAAACAGTATTGGGAATCCAATCTTGCTGGAACGGAAGCACCGGCAGAAAGGAGAAAAACCGATATGAAAATCAACCTTCGCGATAAATTCCGTGACTTCCTCGTATCCGAGGAAGGGCGTGTAGGTGTCAAGGCACCTCTCGCAGTAGGTATCGCAGGCGGGAGTTTGTTGTTAGCACAAGCCATGCTCGCCACTGACGCTCAAGCACATATGGAGTGTTATGACGATGACGATTGCGATGCCGGAAAAAGGTGTCAAACATGGACGGAATGGGACTGGTCTGCCGGCTGCGACTGTGTGCTACCGATGACACACTCTGCGTGTGTTAATTGATAACACACCCATTATGTATTTCGTCGGTTCTACTGTTTCTATCAGTAGAACCGACTTTTCAGAAAATTTACAAGGCATTTATCATGACTTTCTACAGCAGACGCTGTGGAGGAAAGCCTTATGAAACGCTTATCTTATGTGCTGAGCACATTCCTTATTTTTGCTCTGCTCTCAGTTTCCGTTCTGGCAAAAGCTCCGGAAACTGCGAAAGTCGTATTTACATCACGGCGTGATGGCAACTTTGAGATTTATAGCATGAACCCGGATGGTTCTGATCAGATAAACTTAACCCAGCACCGTGCCAAGGATGCCGCACCCGTCTGGTCGCCGACAGGTGAACAGATTCTTTTCACTTCAGATCGAGGTGGGATAGAGGAACTCTACCTTATGGATGCCGATGGGACGAATGTGCGTCAGGTGTTCAAAAAATTAATAGGGAGAGGGTTCCCAACGTGGTCG
>JAJEDB010000045.1 GCA_022821725.1 Candidatus Poribacteria bacterium
GGGAGTAAACTTTTCCACGCAGCATCACTGATCGTTTGTGGAAGGGTTTGAGATGTATCTGTTTTTTGAGTTTTCATGAATGTAGAATACCACATCTCATATCAAATGGCAATACTTTTAGAATGTAAACACTACGTAGCACCTTCTCGAGTTGTCCGGTTTCCAACCTGTTGAATATGAACCTCTTTACCGTAATTTCGTCGATGTTCCTTTTCACGCCGGTCTAAGTCATTAGTAATTCCACTCTGGATAATTTTGCTACCCCGCTTTAGGTGATATTTATAAGTATCACGTTTAGGCTTTATAGGGACTCCTCTCGCCTCAAGAACCTCCTTTACTGCCCGTTCAATTGTTGATTTTGAGAGTTTCCCTCGCTTGGGCGGATATTTAACGACTCTTTGTCTTGGCATTTTGCTTACCTACTCGGTTTCACCTATGTAGAGGCTTTTTGGGAAATAACTCTATCCCTTTCTCCTTAAAAGTATATCATAAATTTTTATAAATCGTCAACCTTTGAGGAACACCCTCACACGCTTTCAATTTTATGAAATCCAGTATCTTCTGAAGAAAAATGGTGTAGTTTGGCACTAAAGAAACAAATGATATTAGGAGAAAAGTGTGAAATTATTTTCTGTTGTTCTGGTACTTGTCTTTCTGGCTTGGAATCGTGTGACGGTTCCAGAGGAAATCGTAACCCCTTTGAAGGCTGTTAAAGTTCTTCCGGTAGAAGGTCCTGAAAATAACCAACCCTCTGGCTTGACGATTTTCAATAACACTTTATTTACAGTCTCTGACAAACACGACGACACAATTTTTCGCGTCCAATTAATGGACGACACAGCCGTTTTAGTGCCGCATGTTCAATTTAAACCGTCAGAACTTGTTACAGAAAAGGCTCTTGACCTTGAAGGGATCACATGTGATAGCGAAGGTAACTTTTACATTATCAGCGAAGGCACTTTCAGAATTCTTCGAGTGAGTGCTGATGGAAAAAAGGTTTCTTGGATATCTCCCAATCTACGTTCTTATGGAGAAGCGGCTGGGCTTTTTCAAACCCGAGGGGCTTATTTGGAAGGAATTACCTTCGTTGACGAAAATCAATTTGTTGTTTGTGCGGAGAGGCAGCCCCGAGGAATTATTGAAGTCAATACTAACACGACACCTCCAACGATCACGACATTCAAATACAATACGACTATAGCGGAATTGCCAGAGAACAGAAATCCTGATTTCACTGGACTCTTTTGGGAAAATGGAATCCTCTACACCCTTCAAAGGAACGCTTACGTATTATGTAAGTTAATCAAAAATCATCAGGGATTTGTGGAGAAAGATTTCTGGTCATACGGCGCCATCGTCACTCACGAAGAATTCCAATATGAGAATATGACATTTGGGAGAGCCGAGGGACTGTGCATGGACAAAGACCATGTATATGTGATTCTCGACAATAACGGCGATGCGAGACGTTCGACACCAACCGATCGTAGACCTTTGCTGTTGATTATGCAACGTCCTTAGTTAAGTTTCGGGGATCAGTGATTATTAACAATTTAAACAAATGACCCCAGCTACTTCCTATGAAGGATCTGATGTAAAGGAAAAGCAATATGCACTTGGAAGACATCATCGCCAGAGCACGACATATACGATCACTTTATGAGGAGTATGAACGGGAAAATTATGGACGTGAATGGTCAACGGCTGAAATTGTCTTGGGACTCATGGGGGATCTGGGGGATTTGGCGAAACTGATTCAAGCCCATTTAGGTATCCGGGGGACACGACCCACGCAAGAAATTGAAGCAAAATTAGCACATGAATTGGCAGACTGCCTTTGGTCGATTCTGGTTCTATCGGACAAGTTGCAGATTAATCTTGGAGATGCCTTTGTTGCCACAATGGATGAACTGGAAGCGCGTTTTAAATAACACTCAGATCTTCATGAATCCGAATGAGCAATCTTCGCGTAGACCCCATGAAGTTTCTCGCCAATGCTTCGCCAATCGTAATCCCGTTCCACACGAGCACGTCCACTTTCACCGATCCGACGGCGAAGCGGTGTATCTGTGAGCAATCGAGTGACCGCCTCGGCAAAGACTGTGGGTTCGTCTGCTATAAAGATCTCCTCGCCGTCTTTGAGATCCAACCCCTCCGCACCGACCGAAGTAGAGACAATCGCTTTCCCCATCGCCAACGCCTCAAGGATTTTCAGGCGGGTGCCGCTCCCGATCCGCAGCGGCACGACAAAAACCGTCGCCTCCGCAAAATACGGCTTGATCTCCGGGACACGTCCCGTTACAACGACCCCTTTCCTCTCCACCAGCTTTTGGACACGTGCCGATGGATTGCCACCGACAATCGAGAATCTAACATCGGGGACACGCTCTTGAATCCGTGGCAAGACCTCATCCGCAAAGAAACCGACAGCGTCCTCATTCGGGTACCAGTCCATACTCCCGATATAGATGAGATGTGCCGGAACCTCAGCGGAAAAATCGGGTTGGTAGTGCGTAACATCGACACCGTTCGGGATTATCTCAATAGCATCTCTCGCGCAGTGTCGCTGGAATACCGCGGCATCGATGTCAGAGGTACACGTCACCGCGTCGAATTTCGGACTGAGCACCCGTTCATACCGTTGAAATGCGAGTTGCTGCGTCCAATACGCGAACTTATAGAACGGATTGGCAGTCTCACCGCAGAGTCGCCGCCAGATTGCAGAATCCACGTTCTGTTGTGAAAGCACACCCGGCAGGCGCGTTTCTGTATGAAACTGTGCCGTGTGAAACATCTCATAATGGACGAGATCAAAGGTGCCGGTTGCCACCAATTCTTTGAACTTCTGGCGATAGGTAGGGAGATCGTAGCGGGCAACGGTGATGGGGTGTCGTTTGAGAAACGCTTTAAGGAGTGTGCCGAACGATACGGGCGGTAGCGTCGCCGCGTTTGGGACGAGATGGACCTGAATCCCTAATTGCTCGAGTTGTGCAACGCCTTCCGCATCTGTCGGTTGTGTCTCCAAGGCGAGCAGGGTCACACTGTTTTTCGTCGCAATCTGTTTGAGAAGATTGAAAACCCGAATGCGTCCGCCATCGGTGAGGGGAAATGGGACGGTAGGCGATAAGAAAAGTATCTTCATTTTTTTAATTTACCGCCAAGCGTGTCATCAGACACCTTTAGCAGAAACGTGAATATTATCGGATCCGCAATGCGCCGTTGTTGCATCGCTACATGCCTCGGTTAACCCTTTGGGTCATCTTTTAGCAACCGCCGTCTCGTCAATGGCGATTTCCTGCTTCGTAGAGTCAATACGAACCTTCATACCTATGGGAATCACGAACATCGGATCGGTGTGTCCGAAGTCCATATTGGTGACAATCGGCATATCGTTTAGCCCGTATTCCTCACGGACGGCTTTACAGAGTGCCTCGTCGTATTCGTGGAAAGTGTCGGGATCAACGCCGCCACCCGGTCGTCCGAGCAGTATACCCCCAAGTCCCTCAAGAATCCCCATCGCGGCGAGACATCTCACGAACTCCGTCAAAAACGAGGGCGGCGGTGCGTCTTCAGAGGTCTCCAAAAAGAGAACCGCACCTCGAAGATCGGTAGCAGAAGGAAAAAAGTCACTGCCTCGGAGCCAGTCCAAAACCTCAACACAGCCCCCAAAAAGGTGCCCTTCAACGATACCTTCATCCTGATGAAATCTCCAACCGGTACACGGATTCAATTTTCGACGAATAGATTGATTTTCAGGATCCTCCCACGGCAGATATTCAACCGTCCAGCCATCACGGTTCGGTTCAATAACACCGATAGGTTCGGTGGAAAAGAGGGTGCGTCGGACGGAATCCGCCATGTATGGAAACATCCCACAGTTTTCGGCAAACCCTGCCATAAACGAGGGACCGTAGAACGACACGAGACCCGTTTTAAAACAGGCGGCGTGTGATATAGTCGTATCCGAAAAACCCATAAAAACCTTGGGATTGTTCCGAATCAGATCCAAATCGAGGTACGGGAGGGTGCGAATAGAATCTTCACCACCGATCGTTGAGATGATACCCTCAATCGTTTCATCGGCAAAAGCCGCCATCAAATCATCGGCACGCGCTTTCGGGTTTTTGGAAAGATAGACTGCATTGCGCAAGGCGTGTTCCGTTTCGATAACCGTCACGCCGAATTCTTCCTCAAATTGACGTTTACCTATCTCGTAGCGAGACGGAATAGTGCCGGGACCACCCCAAGAGAGCGAAATCGCTGCGATCCGGCTACCGGGACGTAGGACCTTGGGTTTTATAATTTTATTCATTGGGAAGCCCTGCTTTCTCCTTTAACCTGTCAATAAGCACAAGAAGCCGTTCCTTGGCTTGCTGGCGTGAACTCAGCGTCGGAGGGGGTGGTTCAAAAATAGTCCCACGCTCGCTTTGCACCCAGCCTTTTGTGCTGTCGTCAACCTTAATACGGAGCCATCTGCTCTCAAGATCGAGATAAACCTTCAATCGATTGTTCTCATTTCGGATATTATATTTCAGGGGCGGACTATTTATCTCCCAACGCATACCGTCTTCGCCTGCTGACACCCGCGCACGTCGCGATAGCGGTATCTTCTCCGCAACAAATTCTTGGAGCAATTTGGAAGGTAACTTTCCTTGTGCGAGTGAATCCTGCGATGCCGCATCCGCCTCAAACAGAAACGCCAGAATTTCAAACTTCGATAGCTGAAAAACGTTGAGCTTCCCTTCGCCTTTCACAACGCTGTAAGCCTGCTTGTATCCATTATCCTTGATAAGCCACCGCCTATTCGTCTGTTTAATGGAGATTTCCAAGTCCTTTGAGAGTGAAATTGGCATAGTTTTGTTTGCCTCAAACGCCTCCCTTAAATTGGGGAGATAGACCTCAACGTTGCTGTCAGTTTTCACGACTGTATAAGCTGCCCCTGTGGTATCCCTGAGGAGCCACTCTTCGCCACTGAGCAAGACTTCAATAGGGGATGCGCTCGGACGGAATCGAATATCTTTTGTCATATCCGAAAACATCTTTTGCCAATTCGTTTCCGTCTTCAAAGACGCGTCTAAACGGGCTGTTTTCAATTTTGCGCGATGCGCCAACCCTGCTGTAAATAGAAGTTCACGCTCCAATTTACCGCTGTTCAAGTTGCTAATGAATTGTGGGTCCAAGCTAAATCGATAAACATCTTTAGTATATACAATCGGTTTCGAGTCAACTGTAGGTCTTCCGCGTAGGGCTGTCCGTGTATGAATTTGGAGTTTCGGCACCTTTTTCTGTTCAACCGGTGGGGCTTGGAGGAGATAGACACAGATGCATCCCCCGATTGTAAGAATAAAGATAAGAAAAAATATTAGTCTTTTCATATTTTTAACCATAGCCTCCTGGACTGCTCTCCACTTCGTTAGGAGCAGGTTTCCGATTAATTCGCAGCTGGAGTGAGAATTTACGTGATTTTTTCCAGTGTTTTTTCACATTTAGAACCTATTGCTGAACGTTTTTCTCCTTAAACGGATGTTGGCAAAAATCGGTTGACATTAAGTTGATGACAGTCCACAATTAACTTCAGAAAATCTTCTGTTTTTTATTTTTTGGCAGTTAATATCGTTCACGATTTAGGGAAAATATGCAAGACTTAAATCCCTTAGCAATCGAGTTAAACGAGCAGCTTCGTGCCTCCTCACCAGCGGTTTTCTCGCTATTCTCCGAGTTAGGAAAACGTATCTACCTACCGAAAGGCATCTTAAGCCAAACGGCAGAGGCGGGTATAAAAGCGCACCGTTTCAATGCCACACGTGCGATCGCCTCGGAAGATGGGGACATGATGCATCTCGCCGTTTCGAGAGAACTCGTGCCAACACTATCATTGGAAGGTATCTACGGGTATGCCCCCGTACTCGGTCAACCCGAATTACGAGAGACGTGGAAAACACATCTTTTGAAAGAGAATCCTTCGCTTGCCGAGGCAACACTGAGTCTACCAATTGTGACGAGTGGCATGACGCACGGGTTTAGTCTCCTCGCCGAACTTTTCGTTGATAGCGGGGATACACTCATCCTTCCCGACAAGATTTGGGGGAACTATCGACTCATCTTCCAAACCAAGGCAGGAGCGAACCTTCAAACCTATCCGTTCTTCGACGCTACAAGCGGTTTTAACACACACGGCTTTCGTGAAAGACTCACCAACACGGCTGGCGAGAAATTGCTGATTCTCCTGAATTTTCCACATAACCCGACCGGCTACGCGATTAACCGCACGGAAGCACAACGTATTGTGGACGCAATTGTAGCGCGTGCCGACGCTGGCTGCCGTATCCTTGTTATGATTGACGATGCCTACGCCGGATTGTGGTACGACGCATCCGTTATGCACGAATCGTTGTTTGGATTGTTGGTCGGATGCCATCCCAATGTCCTGCCCGTGAAGATAGATGGGGCAACGAAGGAAGAATATGCGTGGGGACTACGCGTGGCATTTATCAGTTTCGGACTTGGAGCGGTAGCGATGCAACCGCTTGAACAGAAATTCAGTGGACTCATTCGCGCAAATACCTCTGGGGCATCACAAGTCTCTCAGACGCTTATCCTCGAAGCGATGAAGGCACCCGATTATGTCGAAGAAAAACAACGAAACTATGAAATTCTCAAAGCACGGTCGTTAAAAGTGGAAAAGGTGGCATCCGATCCGAAGTATGCCAAACTGTGGGAGGTCTATCCGAGCCATGCCGGTTATTTCACGTGTCTGAACCTCAAGTCTGGAAATGCCGAGAAGGTTCGACAATGCCTCCTTGAGGACCACGGCATCGGCACGATCTCACTCGGTGAAACCGAGTTACGGGTGGCTTATTCATGTCTTGAGGAGTCGGATATCGGGACGGTTTTCAGGACAATCGCAGCGGTCGTGGAAGCACTATATGGCATGGGTTAGATTGAGGTTGAACGCTGTGAAACCCACACGAGGGGATACGGGGACGAATCCTCAAATTAGGTAGTTTTCGTAGGTTGGGTTGAACGGATAGTATCAGAGCCCTGACGATTTAGGGAAAATCGGGGCATTGCCGTACGATTTTCATTCCGAAAATATCGAGTGAAACCCAACGCTTTTCGTATGAAGTTGGGTTTCACTTCGATCTTGATCATGCATTGTGGCATATCGGGTATAACGTGTATTCGGAATGTCAGCGTCGGATTTCTCGATATCGTTCAACCCAACCTACACTATTTAACGTTGACTCTTCAAAGCACTCCAGGTCGTCGTGGCTTTTCCACTCGGTTCGACAGGCGTTGTTGGTAGGTCTCCAACGGTTTTTCGGAAATAAACATCGTCCTCAACGTCGTTGGGACCCGCCCAGACCCAATATGCGGTTGAATCGGGATCTTTCAAAGTTTGACGCATCGTGTTTGCCCCGAAGCCCCAGATACCCCCACCAAACTGATCAAGTTGTGTCGCGTTATCCCAACTGCTATCGTCAAAATCGGGTTGTTCCCATCCATCGTTCCGCTCGTCAATCGGTGGACCCGCATCCGCCTTCCAAGTATCGTCGGACGGAATATAGGTGTCGTCGTCAAGAATGACATCGAACAGGGCACCTCCACGTCCGGCAGCACCGGGCTCCGCGTCGTGCACGTAGATAGCGATAACAGCATATCCATCCGGCATGTCAAATTCAGTGATGCTGGCTTGCTGCCAATTACCGCCCTCTGCAACTTCTTCACCGTTGACAAAGCCCACCCAAGAATTATCGCCGTTGATGCGAAGTGTTGCCGCCCAAAGGTTCGAGGCAACCAAGGATAAGACTAAAATCAAAACTGTTGGGACGAAAAACTTTTTCATGACACTCTCCTCTATCGCGGTAGAAAACCGCGGTTATAGATATAGCACAAAACGGTTACAGTGTTTCTCTCTTAATTCGCGCCCACGTAGTGGCGAGTTTGTCTTCGGGTTCAACAGAAAGTGTCCCGATGGTGTATCGGAAATAGATGTCGTCTTCACCATCGTTAGGACCGCACCACACCCAATTCGCTTCACACTCGGGGTCTTTGAGAACCTGTTCCATGATTGCAGCACCAAATCCCCAGATGCCGCCGCCAAACTTTTCATAGATTTCGAGTTCGTCTTCCCAGTCACTGTCGTCGAAATCGACCTTTTCCCAGCCATCTTTCCGATCTGCGAGAAGTTTGCCGGTATCACACCGCCACCCGTCTTCACCCGTTCCAATGTAGTCGGGTTTAGCATCGAGGATAATATCGGCAAGAAAACCGCCTCTACCGGCGGCACCGGGTTCAGCATCGTGGACATAGACAGCGATCTGCGCGAAACCTTTGTCCAGTTTAAACTCACTGACCGTGGGGACTTGCCAGTTTCCGCTTGCAGCGACCTCTTCGCCGTTAATAAACGCAACCCATGTATTATCACCACTGATCCGTAACGTGCCTTTTTTCGGCACAGCATCTGCGGTTTGTATCAGAAGCATACCGCTCAGAAAGAGCGCGAGTGCTAAAGAAAACATCAATCGTTTTTTCATATTTTAATTTTTCCTTGCGGAGAAATAACGGCTGTTAGAACTATTCGGTGCATCCCTTATATCCGCCTGCGCCGTTGTTGCAGGCTACGGGTTTGCGGTTAGTGAATACTTAACTGACTGCTAATTGCTGACTGCTTTTAATTTTTCCTTGCGGAGAAATAACGGCTGTTAGAACTATTCGGTGCATCCCTTATATCCGCCTGCGTGTTTTTGATAGGGTATTTCTGCGTATTGTTGCAGGCTACGGGTTTGCGGTTAGTGAATACTTAACTAATTCCTAATTGCCGACTGCCAACCGTCCGGCGAGATCCATGACGAACTGATACGCGACGCGCCCTGAACGTCCACTTGAGGATGCCTCCCATTCCAACGCAGCCCGGTGCAAGGCTTCCGTCGGAACGGATAACCCCTGTTTCTGCGCGTAATGCGAGACAATCTGCAAATAGGTATCCTGTGAAATTCTGTGAAAAGCGAGGCGTAACCCAAAACGGTCACTCAGCGAGACCTTTTCCTCTGTCGCTTCACGCGGATACAACTCATCTTCGTCATTCTGGGGGTATCGGTTCTCTTGGACCTGTCGCGGCATCAAGTGCCGACGGTTCGAGGTGGCATAGATCAAGACGTTGTCTGGGCAAGCAGAGATTCCACCCTCTAACATCGCTTTCAACTCGCGATACTCAGGTTCATCTTCGCTAAAGGCGAGATCATCACAGAAAAGGATATACCGTTCCGGACGTTCCCAGAGCACCTCGGCAATTTCTTGGAGATGAACGAGTCCCTCCTTGCTGACACCGATTAACCGAAGTCCGTCGTCAGCGTAGCGTGCCAGCATCCCCTTGACGAGCGAAGATTTACCGGTGCCGCGGTCCCCCCACAACAGGACGTGGTTGGCAGGCAGACCCTGTAGAAACTGACGTGTGTTTCTATCGAGTTCCTTCTCCTGCCGTTCTATCCCAATCAAATCCGACAGCCCCACGAGGCTTGGATGTTTAACGGGAATTAAATGCCCTGATCCATTCTGTGATCGCCACCGGAAAGCGATATACTCGTCAAGTTGGGCATCAAGCCCCGCACTTGAGGGGTGAACCGGGAATCCTCCCAAGTGGGTCAACAAGCTATCTGCTTTCTCCAGCAGTTGTATAAAAAGTTCTTCCTGAGTTCGCGTTTTTTCATTTTTAATTTTTCCTTGCGGTTCGGTCAGATGGCTTTTGGGTTTCACGTGCTTCTCCGTATACTCGCCTGCGTGTTTTTGCTTGGGTATTTCTGCGTATTGTTGCAGGCTTTGCAATTTTTCCTTGCGGTTCGGTCAGGTGGCTTTTGGGTTGTTGATACTATTGTAATCTCCTCACCGATTCTAAGCTCAGCAATCCAGACACATCTTCAAGGATCGCATAAACATCGTAACTTTCAAAAGCCGTTCGTGGCGTGACACCCGCAAGCACAGCAACAAACGTAATTCCAGCACGTCGCGCCGTTTCAGCATCCGTCACACTATCCCCGACGTAGAGACAATTTTCGGACAGACTCCCTGTTTGTGCAACCGCCAGCAGCAAACCTTCGGGATCCGGCTTATACGCTGCGTCCCCACCCCCAACGATGACTTCAAACGCCTCCAATAGATTCTTTTTCTCAAGAATCGGTTGAATATAGCGACGAGTTTTCTGAGAAACGATAGCGAGGTGGATACCGAGCCCCTGCAACGCCTTCACCGTCTGTGGCACCTCTGCGTAAAACTCCGCCAACGCAACCATTGTCTCATCCGCGCGTTGGAGAAACAGATGGGTAAATTCATCAACACGCTTGGCGTATGCGTCTCCTGCTAACCTTGTCAGTATATCCGGTAGCGACAAACCGATTGCCCGACGCACAGCGGCATCGGAAGCAATTGGCAAACCCATTTTTTCAAACGCGTAATTGACACCGTCAATTGTGCCTCGCGCCGAGTCTACCAATGTATAGTCAAAATCGAAGATAATAGTTTGGATTGGCATCTTCAATTGGCTCAAAATTCAAGTTCGGATATTCTGATGGTCATCAATACGGATATCCACCAGTAACTGTGTAGCGATAAAAAATCAAGACGCAAGCGAATAGTTCCCCTATAGGGTTTATAGTCGCTTAGAGACTTGCTCTGCCAGCCGAATCAGGGCAGGCGACATGTCCGATTTCCCAAGTGCTGCCTCAATTAGGACAAAATGTTGCGTCTCAGCAAGTGCAGCGTTCATAGCGGTGTCAAATTCGCCTTCGGTACGGACAGCAAACGCACGCCCTGTGCCGAAAAGTTCTGGTACCCGAGTATAGTCCCAATTCTCTATATCGTTAAAAGACCCTTCAATGAACGGGCGGACGGTGCCATATCCCTGGTTGTTTAAGATCAAAACGATGGGATTGAGCCCATAGCGGATAGTCGTTGACAACTCGGTGCCAGTCATTTGGAATGCCCCATCCCCTACAACAACAAGTGGCCGGGACGTGGGTTTACCCAGTTGTGCTCCAATTGCGGCGGGGATTGCAAATCCCATTGAGGTATAGTAGGCAAGGCTAATAAACTCGGTGCGTTCAGGGAGCCGCAAGTCCGCAGCAGCCCAGAGACTGTCACCAACATCCGGGATAATCGTCATGTTCTCGCGTAGAAGTAGATTCAGTTGTTGGAACAGGCGGTGCATTGTAAGCGGTTGGTCAGGTGCTATCTTAAAAGGTTCTGGTACTTCCATGACCCATTCCAAGTCTATGTCCCCGCGTTCCTGGAGTTTTGGAGAACGTAATCCATCGATAAAATCTCCAAATGTGATATCTTCATAAGTGGAGTAGCCGACGGCAATTCTATCCGAGGTTGCGTATAAACAGCGACTTCGTTCAAGTTTTGCTGTGTAAATGCCAAGATTGACATCCGTCATGAAGGCCCCAAGAATAATAGGACTTACGCAATATTTTAGAAAAGTGTTATACTCTTGAATTATGAACACCTTATCCCTGTCAGAAAAGAAGCAACCGTTATTTTCCGATTACTGTCAGTTTCTGTTAGCGAGTTTTCATAACTTCACGCAGACGT
>JAJEDB010000064.1 GCA_022821725.1 Candidatus Poribacteria bacterium
GTCTGCGTGAAGTTATGAAAACTCGCTAACAGAAACTGACAGTAATCGGAAAATAACGGTTGCTTCTTTTCTGACAGGGATAAGGTGTTCATAATTCAAGAGTATAACACTTTTCTAAAATATTGCGTAAGTCCTATTAAATATAGTCGGACATTTATGGTAAAGTTTAGAATTAATTAGACACGCTAAAGGGATGAGGATACAATCCTTGAAAAAATTCGCAGAAACAGCGGAAACCCCTTCTTCTGTAGGAACAAGTGTTTTTGCTGGCGTATTTCTTCATACTCGCGGTTCCCATTCGAATTTCAATTTTTCCTTGACATATCCGTGTAAATCTGATATGATAAATGTATGTGGTATTTTAGCAGCGATTTATGCTTTCGCAGGATCAATCGTTGTATCCGTATGAATCGCACAGATATGTGTGTAAAGTCCTTGAATTTGTAATATTGAGCAGGAGGTCAAAATGAATTTCGGTATTATTTCTGGCAGCAAGTTTTTGCTTGTGAGTTCAGTCCTCGTGTGTTTCAGTCTTTTTGGAGTTGGTGTTTTGTTCGTCTCCACCGTTTCTGCCGAGATTGATCCTGGTACTATTGTCGGGATGTGGCTGTTTGATGAGGGCAAAGGAAATGTCGCAACCGATGATTCCGGAAATGGACTGGAAGGCGAATTTGAAGGTAAGCCGAAATGGGTTAAGGGTCAGTTTGGGCAAGCCCTTGAATTTGATGGTAAAGGTGCTTTCGTTCGGATCGCCGATCATGATAACCCAACGAAAGCGATCACGGTCTCAGCGTGGGCGAAGAGCGCAAATGATACTTGGAACCAACACGGTTGGATGGTTGAAAAGCGGAACGCCTATATCATTCATCCCAATCAAGGGACGAAAAATATTGCCTGGCCCATCTGCAACGGAGGCTGCTGGAATAAGCCCGGCGGTTGGAATGACGGTAATGTTGGCACCAAAGATATTACGAAGTGGCACATGTACACGACCACTTTTGATAGCAAGACCGGTAAATGGGCTATCTATATTGATGCAGAAGAAGCGAGCACAATGGATATCGCCAAGAATCCTATTGATGCCGATAACGGTCCCGTCAATATCGGATTTGATGACTGCTGCGGTGGGGCGCGCTTTGGGGCGGCGACTATCGACGAGGTTGTAATCTTTGATGTCGCTTTAGAGCAAGCGGACATTGAAACGATGTTGGACGGTATGCTTTCAGCCTTAGCCGTTGATCCGACTGACAAGATGGCAACCACTTGGGCAGATGTTAAGATCAGGTACTAAAGGGCATCAGTTATCAGTTATCGGTTAAAGAAAAGTCTGTGGAATTCACCCAATATACAACCGCCACACGTCTTAATCATCTGCTGACAACTGATAACTTTAACCATCAACTCGTCTTCTACATTTTCCAAAGGCACGGGTTGATGGTTAAAACTATAAGAAACGGATATAAGAAACAGAAATGTGGAGGAACAAATGGTATTTAGTTTTGAAGAAACAGACGATTTTGAAGAAATAGATAATTTTGATGATGAACCAGAAGATTCCTATCTCGATGAAGAGGATGCCGATGTTGTTGGTTTGGAAGACGACTTAGATGATGCAGCGACTGCACTCTCTCACGCATTTCGTGAAGCCACAGCAGCTGAGGTAGTAGAAGAAGATGAGGAAGAGGAAGAGGAAGAGGAAGAGACAGTAGAAGAGCCTGAAGATGAAAAGGCAGTAGAAGTGCCTAAAGACGAAACGGAAAACCCTACCGAAACTACCGAAGAAGCGTATAACGAGGGCACTGAGGCATACGAACAACGACTTGCTGAAGCGATAGATGCATTGCCGGACGAAGAAGATTTAGAGGTGGACATCCCACCGTTGGAATTACCTCCGTTTGAAGTTGAGTTTTTCCAACCACGGGAGCAAGACAATCTCGCTTATGCAGATGCTATGAAAGCCTACTATGAAGAGAAAGATTATCAACGCGCAATCGAAAAATTTAGAGAGGCTATAGAAAATGAAGCCCAAGACACGGGCGGAAATGTGACAGATTCCAATTCGATTGTAGCGAAGGCGATGTACTGGCAGGCAGAAGCGTACGTCAAAATGCAAGACATTCCGCAAGCCATTGTGACTTTTGAGAATCTTAGCCAGACTTATAAAGAACATTACCTTTCGTTAGCCGCAAAGCGAAGAACAACTCAGTTGAATCCAGAATAGCTGTCAGAGGAAGGGTTATCAGTCCGGGTTTTCTATGAAAACCCTTTCAGTCATCGGTTACAAAAGGGTGTTTTAAACGAACATCTCTTAACTGAAAACCGACAACCGACAACTCCTAAAAAAGGATTAGCAAAATTTGTGGAAACCTTAAAAGAATTTCTCAAACAAAAAGCGACTAACCTACGCATTCATTCCGTCATCTCCACATCGGAGGCGGGTTCAGGACATCCAACCACGTGTCTCTCGGCTGCGGATATCGTTTCCGCACTCTTTTTTCACGCGATGCGTTATGATACAACCGATGCTCAGAATCCCAACAACGATAGATTCATCTTGTCCAAAGGACATGCGGCACCACTCCTTTACGCGGCTTATGCGGAAGCGGGGATTATCCCAGTCGAAAAACTGCGCACGCTGCGACAAATTGATAGTATCTTAGAGGGACATCCGACCCCTCGGTTTGAATGGACAGAGGTCGCAACAGGGTCCCTTGGACAAGGTTTATCGCTTGGACTCGGCATGGCTCTCAATAGCAAATACTTAGACGCCGCTGACTACCGGGTCTATGTTCTCCTCGGCGATGGTGAGACTGCCGAAGGTGGGGTCTGGGAGGCGGCTGCTTTAGCATCACACTACAAACTTAATAATTTGATTGGAATTGTGGATGTCAATGCCCTTGGACAGAGCCAGCGGACTATGTACGCCTTCGATGTTGATACGTATTGTCAGCGTTTTGAGGCGTTTGGTTGGCAAACCATCGGTATTGATGGTCACGATTTTGATGAAATCCTTCCCGCACTCGACCGAGCAAAGGTTTCAGACGAGAAACCGACGATGATAGTCGCCAAAACTTTTAAAGGGAAAGGGATTTCGTTCCTTGAAAACGCCGACAATTGGCACGGAAAAGCACTTGCCCAGGGTGAGGAACTTGATAAGGGTTTAGCTGAACTGGGTCCGTTACATTCGGATGTTCCCATTCAAATTGCAGCCCCTAATCCTATAAATGGGAGTGCTGATCGTTCAACCGTAACCGAATGCGAACCACCTGACTATCCAGCGGACGAAGAAGTAGCAACGCGGAGTGGGTACGGTGCAGGGCTCGCAAAGCTTGGCAACGCCAACCCGAATGTCGTCGCCTTGGATGGAGATACTAAGAATTCCACGTATGCCGAGCAATTTATGACCCTCTATCCGAACCGTTATTTCGAGATGTTCATCGCGGAACAGAATTTAGTCGGTGCCGGCATCGGTTTGGCAAAACGTGGGAAGATTCCATTTGTCTCGACGTTTGCTGCGTTTTTATCACGTGCCTATGATCAGATTCGGATGTCTGCAATCTCACAAGCAAATATTAAATATGCAGGTTCACACTGTGGGGTTTCAATCGGTGAAGACGGTCCCTCACAAATGGGTTTAGAGGACATCGCGATGTTCCGTGCGATTCCGGGGGCAGTCGTGCTGTATCCAAGCGATGCAGTTGCCGCTGAACGGCTCGTTGCAGAAGCCGCGGCTTATGAGGGTATTGTTTACCTCCGCACCTCGCGTCCAAAAACCGCCATTCTCTACGATGCTGATGAGAGTTTCCCAATTGGTGGGTGTAAAGTTATTCGGGAAAGCAGTGAAGATAAGGTGACCATCGTTGCTGCAGGTGTTGCGCTTCACGAAGCGTTGAAAGCACACGACATACTCGCTAAAGAAGGGATCGCTGTCCGAATTATAGATGTGTATTCCGTCAAGCCGATTGATAAGGAAGTGCTACAAAAGGCGGCATCTGAGACGAACAACACCCTAATCACCGTTGAAGACCATTATCCTGAAGGCGGTCTGGGGGATGCTGTCCTTGATGCTGTGGCAACTGAGGGGGTTTGCGTCCACAAACTTGCCGTTACAGGAGTGCCGAGGTCCGGGAAACCGGAGGAGCTTTTGGAATATCACGGCATTAGCGCAAGTGCTATTGTTCAGAAGGTGAAGCGCGTCGTTTGAAGCCTCAGATGATGTTTCGGGGATCTAAGTTCATTAACAAATGAAACAACCTATTGTTTGGATGACTGTCTTGGGTGTTATTCTCCTCGTTGGGATTGGGATGATTTATGCCTTACGCGCCCCGCAGGCAACCCCTAAAACCTATCCCGCGGATAAAGGACCCAACTTTATTGATGTTACCACCTATTCACCTAAGATGCAGGAGACTTACGAACTTTTTACCCGTAAATGTAGTCGGTGCCATACCGTTGCACGTCCCATTAATTCTACTTTCACTCCAGAAGAATGGCGAAAATATGTCTATAAGATGATGCGGAAACCGGGTTCGGGTCTTACGCCTAAGACCGCGGAAGAGATCATTAAATTCCTAATTTACGATTCGGAACAGAGAGGCGCGAGGTAAATTTAACGTGTAGTATAACTGGTTAGATTCTGTGGGTTTAACAAAGCACGTAGCCTGTAACGTAGTGGCGGGCGGATTTAAGAAAGGTGCGTCAAAGTTGAAACCCGGGGTGTTTAACCGAAAGGAATAATTAAAAGATGAACGAGAGTTTACAGAATATCGGGAACCTTATTGCTGAACCGAGTGCGGCGTTTTCACAACTCAAATCCCAACCGAGGTGGGGAATAGCCTTTGTTATTTTCTATCTAATTGCTGGACTCATCGCGTGGGCAATTCTGCCCTACTCTGACACGCTCCTTACTGAGCAACTCGCAAAACAGGAGATGCCAGCCGACGCAAGTGAAACTGCGGAAAATGTTGCACGGATTTTCAAGAACGTCTTTCTCTTTCTGGGACCCCTCTTCGCACTTCTCTTCTTCATGATTCAGTCCGCACTGCTCAACTTAGTGAATCGATTTCTCCTCAAAAATGATACGTTAAAATTTAAGCATATCTACGTGGCTCTTGTCCATCTCTCACTGATTCCGGCACTCATACAACTCGTGAATGCAGCTCTCTTGCTAATTTTTAGAGACCCTGAGAGCGTTCGAAGCGCAGCGGACCTAAAAATGATCCCAGGGTTACATCTGCTATTGGAAAGTGGTGCCAGTCCTAAGTTAGCGGTGCTGTTCAGTCATATCAATCCATTGAGTTTGTGGGTGATCGCAGTGATGGCAGTAGCCATCGCGGTGCTTGCCGATATGGAAAAAAACAGAGCCCGCGTCGTTGCAATAGTTCTATGGATCATCAGTATTCTGCCTGAGGTCGTATCTGCCACCTGAGCAGTGGAGGAAAATAATGAATACAAGAGAAGGTTATACGGAACTACAAGCGAGAATTTCAGGCGCACGGCGGGTCTGGAAACGGAGTCTCTTCTGGACAGGGTTTGCTATTGTTCTGACGGGTGTTATCGCTTTACTTGTTGGAGAAGCCATGGTTGATTGGCTGATGCCACTTCCAAGTGCTATACGCCTCGCTTTATTAGTAGTCGGTGCAGGTGTTATCGGTTACCTGCTGTATAAGTATCTCATTCAACCGCTTCGAGCATCACTTACGCTCCGTGATGTCGCCCTCAACGTTGAACGAAATCATCCGGATCTTGAGGATAGACTGGTGAGTGCCATCGAATTCGGGAACCGAGAATCGACGGATCCGATTGAGGCGCACATGCTTCAACGCTTGCTTGAAGATACCGTTGAACGCGTAAAAGGCATCAATTTCAAAGCGACGATCGATCACAGTCAAACCCGTAAGCATGTCAGTATTGCCGCTTTGGTTGTTGTCGGTTGTGTTATCTTTTCATTGTTGTTTCCGACAGAAATCCATACGAGCCTGCTCCGTGTGTTGGTCCCTTGGGAGAAAACGGATCCGATTTTGACAACCAGACTTGCTGTGGAGCCCGGAAATGCGCGTATCCTCCGCGGTAAAAGCCTACCGATTCATGTCACTGTCACCGGTAAATCAGCTGAGAAAGTCGTCTTGACGTATGGAGATATTGGCGCGCAGCAACTCTCTACATCCGAGGTCGAGAAAAACCAGCAACACCCCGAAACTGTAATCAACATGCTGCGAAATCCGGACGATAAACGCGGATTTGCCTACGAAATTTTCAACATTGATGCTGATATGGAATACTCTGTTGTTGCAAACGAGGCGACTTCAGAACGCTACACTGTTGAAGTTTTTGAAATGCCGAAGGTGACTGAAATTTCGGTCGCTTATACCTATCCTGACTATACCCGTCTTAAATCTGTTGTGCAAACCGGAACAGGGGATATTCGTGCTGTCGTTGGCACGCAAGCAGAAATAAGACTTACGACGAACAAAGCGATTCAAACCGCGTCAATAGCCATCAGTCAAGAAACTGTCAGCCATCAGCAGTCCGACCTGACTGTTGAACCTTATTCCGCCGATAGCCAAATGGTTATTTCTAATGGAAATACGCTCACAACCCCTATAGATGTTGTTGAGGACGGAAGTTATGCTATTCAACTGTTATGTATTGATGGGTTCAACAATGAGATACCGATAGAATACACGATCAAAGCCATTCCGGATGCTGTTCCAGAGGTGGTTATCAAGGAGCCCGGTCGGGATGTGAAAGTTACGAAGTTAGATGAGGTGGAAATCGTTGCTGAGGCAACGGATGACTACGGCATTGGGGAATTAAAACTCATGTATCGCATCGGATCCGATGAATTACAGGAATTTGTGATGGAATCCTCCGTTTCCACTCCGATTGTAGGCTCGGGCTCTGGTGCAGATGCCCGGCACATGGCAGAGGGTGCCTATACCTTCTATCTGGAGGCGTTTGATGTTGAACCGGGTGATATTATCTCCTACTACGCCCATGCGACCGATAATAACACCCGCACGGGTCCCGGTGAAGCGAGTAGCGAGATTTACTTCATTGAAATTCGTCCCTTTAATGAAGATTTCCACGAAGGTGAGAGCGAAGGCGAGCCGGGTGAGGCTGAGCCGAATCCACTTTCGGATATAATTAGTTCGCAGAAGCAGATTATCCGAGAGACATCGAAGCATAGTCGCACGAAACCTGCAGCGGTTACCGAGACATATCAGGCTGCAGTCAGGAAAACGGGCGAAAGACAAACCGAGCTAAAGGAGAAGACGCAGCGGGTTGTAGATGAATTTAGTGCTGCGATGCAAGGGGAGTCAGCCGTCACGCCCGAAATTCTGATGAACTTGGAGGACGCGATAGACAGAATGGATGAGGCGAGTGATAATTTGAACGCTATCCGTCCTGATGCAGCGATTCCACCGGAACAGGAAGCACTTGAGTTGCTCATAAAGGTTAGTCTTGAAATTCCCAAAATACTGATGCAGATGCGGGACAGTAATCCGCAACTCGCTGAGAACCTTGAACTTGAAATGGAGGAGCTGCAGAACGAACTTGAGAATCAGCAGAACGAACTCGACGCGGAAATGCAGGAGCAGACGCGGGAGATGTTGGATCAGGCGCGTCAAATGTTAGGGGAACAACAGCAACTGAGTCAACAGAGCCAACAATTAGGGCGTGAAGACCAACCCTCGCCGAGTGAGATGCAGCAGAACAGCCAACAACAGGGACAGTTGGCGCAACAGGCACAACAGATGGCACAACAGCTCGATGCTATGCAGCAGAACGGACAAGGTACGCAAGGGCAACGCCTAAACCAAGCCGGACAGGCGATGCAACAGGCGGGTGAGCAGATGGAGCAAGCCGCGCAGGGCATGCAACAGGAAGAACCGCAATTGAGTGCCGCCAAAGGAGAAAAAGCGGAAGAAAGACTTCAGGAAGCCGTTGAACAGTTGGAAAAGGTTGCCGCGGAATACACGGACGCTGCACTTGATAGAGCCTCTCAGCAACTTCAGGAGTTGACAGAAGCGCAATCTGATGTTCAGCAGCAGACACAAGAACTCAGAGACCGCTCTGAGCAATCGGAGATGCGTCCTGAAGATTTCCGAAAAGCGTCTGAACTTGCCAATCAGCAGCGTGAACTTCAACGCAATTTGGAGGCACTTGAGCGTTCACTGAGAAATATCCAAGAACAGCTCGCTCCAGACAATCCAGAGGCAGCCCAAAATGTAGCGGATGCGACAAGGCGTCTCGCTGAAGAACAGACTACAGGGGATATGTCGACTGCACAACGCGCCTTGCAATGGCGTAGTTTCCGAGCCGCTGACCAGAATCAGCAAGATGTCTTAGATGCATTGGAACAGACACAGGGGGATCTGCAGCAGGCGCAAGCCAATATGGCGGCTACCGAAGAAGAGCAACTTGAAGCTGCGCTGGAACAACTCCAACGGGCGCGAGAACGGATGCAGGACATCCAACGTGAACTTCAAGCCATGGAAGGTCAGGAGCAGACAGAGGAGCAACAACGTCGGCGGGAACAACTCGCGGAGCAACAGCAGCAGATTCAAGAGCAGATGCAACGCGCACAAGCGTCGAGGCAACGGGAACCAAGTGGGGACCAACCTGGTTCCGATGAACCCGCAGATCAGGAAGCTCGTGTAGGGGGTAGGGAGTCAGACAGGGAGATTGATAGACTCTGGCTCGGTATGCTTGATACAATGGATTATCGACCTGGGAATCGCTCAAGTCCGTTCCCTAACTACGAATTCGTTATCCGGGACCTTGGTAAATTAGAATCCGCGCTCGAGGAACGACTTAACACGCTGCAGGAGAAAAAACGGCTCGCTCAGGTCGTAAAGGAAGATGTCCCGCCTGAGTACCGTAGACTTGTTGATGATTACTACGAGTCTTTGTCGCAATAATTGGCGGTTTTAATGGCTATCAGCCATTGACTGTTGGTAAACAGGGTTCAGGTGTTCTAAAGTTGCGAGTTACCTAAAGTTATTGTGGTGAAAGACCGCTTTGGCAACCTTAGGGACTTTGCAGATTTTCGTATACTTTAAAACTTCTGTCCTGATGTCTATTCATGACCCAGACGCAGTTAACTTTAACGGAGACCACCGTGAAACGTAGTGGAGCGGTGACCAGATTTAATAATTTAAAAAATGGAACTTGAAACGAAGAATATCATTAAACCCGGTGAGTTCGTCAATCTGAACGATTATGCCCCCGATTTCACGGGGGATTACGAAAAAAAAGGTCAAACCAAGCGTAGGCTGAAGAAGCTCCATAAGGAACTCCTCAAACTTCAGGAACTGCTTTACGCTGAAAGTCAGCATGCACTTCTCATCATCCTGCAAGGCATGGATACATGTGGCAAGGATGGCACCATTCGGCGGGTAATGGCTGGGATCAACGTTCAGGGGTGCGATGTCGTTAGTTTCAAAGTCCCTTCTGCGGATGAACTTTCCCGTGATTTCTTATGGCGTGCCCATAGAGCCGTTCCATCGAAAGGGAAAATCGGTATCTTTAACCGTTCACATTATGAAGATGTCCTCGTTGTGCGGGTACACGATCTCGTGCCAGAGGCGATTTGGTCGCAGCGCTATCAGCAGATCAACGATTTTGAAAAGATGCTCGTTGAAAGTGGAACGGTTGTCCTGAAATTTTACCTTCACATCTCGAAAGATGAACAGAAGGCGCGGCTTGAATCTCGGATTAGCGATCCGACAAAACATTGGAAGGTCGAAGAATCCGATGTTCGTGAACGAGCGTATTGGGACGATTATATGCGAGTTTACGAAGCGATGCTCCAGAAGTGCAGTACTGATTGGGCACCGTGGCACGTAATTCCTGCGAATAAGAAGTGGTATCGAAACCTCGTTATCACGGAATGTATCGTTGAGGCACTGAAAAAACTTGACATGCAGTATCCAGAGCCTTCTGTTGATATTACCAAATTCACGATCGGGGACTAATTTTAAATGTTCCTTGCGGGTAGATAACGCAGTGTGAAACTTCACGCTTTTCGTGTTTGAGTTGAAGAAATATCCAAGCAATACGCAGTACCCTGTCAAAAACGCCGTGCGCCGTTGTTGCAGACTTGGGTTTTGGTACAGGTTATTGGGTCCGTTCTGACATTACCAAGTTTCTGCGCGTAAGCGTAGCGGAGCGCAGTCCAGGAGGCCATTAATTAAAAATGCTCTCAAATCAACAATTAACACAATTTGAGGAAGAAGGTTATCTACTCCTTTCCGGATTGATTCCGCAAGAGACTGTCACAAAAGCAGAGGCAGCGATGTGGAAGATGATGGGCATGGACGCCGATGACCCGGATTCATGGGGACATTTCAAACGTCCGCCGCTCGCCGGTTTTTATATGGAGAAAATGGCGGATGGAAGGCGGATTGAACTTTACGGCGTTACCCATCTGGATGTCTTAGCGTGTTTTACACCTGAGTATCTCGCTATCATTAAGCAACTCGCCTCCGGATATCCAGAGATTCCACATTGTAAGAGTCAACAGCCGGATGGCATCTGGGCACTCAATCAATTTCCTGTTTCGGATTCCGAGTGGAAATCGCCGTCTCCTCACTTGGATGGTGGCTTTCGGGATTTACGGCTGGATCCTGGGACATTCCGAGTAACCAGTTTAACGTATCTTACCGAGGTGAAATCACACGGCGGGGCGACTGTGATATGGCCCGAAGGGGCACAACGGATTCGGGAATTCCGTAAGAAAAACCCAGAATTTTCAAACCATGTTCGCGATGTTGGTGCCCACTTTCCCAAGATGGATTTAGGGGAACCGATGGAAGTCGTCGCCAAACAGGGAGATGTCTTGTTTTTCCACCACCTATTGCCGCATTGTGGCACAATGAATGTCGGTTCTGCACCGCGCTTCGCAATCCGATCTATGTGCTTATGCCTCGCATGTCGCAAATGGGAGAAAAAAGGGGAGTGGAATCTCTGGATGCCGTGATGAAGATTTGATGGAGGCGTGAATGATGACCCAAGATAAACGCGTTGGCTTTGGTTACTGTTTTTTGTTCGCTGCTGTTATCGTTTTGAATCTTGCTATCGTAAAAACTGCTATTTCCCAAGAGGTGTATCTACAAACCGGGTTTGAGGAATTCGCGGGCGGCAATCCGCCCAAAGATTGGGAGGTCATTGGCGGGGACTTTGAAATTTCTGGCGACACTGTCAAAACCGATAAAAAAGCACTCGCTATCTTAGATGGTGGAGACGGAGATGGACTCGGTGTGCCGATAGAAACCGAAAACCCTATTATTTCGGTCGAATTCTGGGTTTATATTGAGGGCGGTGGTCGGTCTTTCAATCTCAAAGTCGCTACTGCTGATGGCATCGGCGAAAACACCGGGTGTACCTACATCAACTGGGACGCTGGCATTGTTCGATTTTACGATGGCGCGGCGTGGCAACTTATTGGTGATTTTGAAACCGATACATGGAAATACGTCCGCGTTATCGCTGATGTCGAGAAAAGTGAATTCGATTTCTACGCAGGGGACGACAGGGACGACGCGTTGGGTGCCAAAGCGGAAAAAGGGCTTCCTTTTCGGAATGCTGCGCTCGGTCCCGTTGCCAAATGGGTCGCTTTCTATACGTGGGGAATAACTGCCCCCGGTTATGTTGATGATTTACTGATCTATGAAGGGGCAGATCCACTTGACCTTGCTGTTGATCCGAACGGAAAACTCACGACCCTCTGGGGAGAAATGAAAAGCGGGCTGTAGGCGCGATCTCAGAATCGCGACCTCATACAATATTAGCAATCTTTGAGTTTTGGATAAATCTGGAGAAAAAATGAAGAACGGTGAAACTGTTTGCCTAACGCCGGCACAGCGGCTCCACTTCGACATCTACGGTTATGTATTATTAGAGAACGTCCTAAACGACGATGAAATTGAGCGGATGAAAGGCGCGCTCTACAGGATGAAAGCCGACACGGATCTGGATGCCAAGCGGGTCTATGCCCGTGGGAGAAGTGAACACCATGTGCTTTTCGGCAACCTTGTTGCGTATGATCCGGCACTCTTAGAGTATGCCGCGCATCCGCAATTGGTGCCTCTCGTTGAAGAAGTGGTGGGTGGCACAGTCCGTCTTGAGGAAACCGAAGCGATTATTAATAGTCGGAATCCAGAGATAGAATTGGACGAGCTCCATAAACGCCGCTATAACCCGACAGGGTTCCATCGTGGCACGCAACACGGTTGGGGCACTTATGTGGAACAGAACAAGTTCCACTGTATCTTCGTGAAGACGCTTGCCTACCTCACCGATGTTGGACCTGATGATGGGGGAACGTGCGTTATACCCGGGAGCCATCGTCTAACGTGGGATCACAAAGAAATGATCGAAGCGGCACTCTCTGACGACAAACTCATTTACCAAGTCGAAGCATCAGCGGGATCCGTGCTGCTTTTTGCTGAGGCGTTGATTCACAGCACTACCGCCATCCGTAGCGATAAGGAGCGCGTCATCCTCATCTCCGGTTATACACCCCCAATGGTGCGCGAATGGCCCGGCAACGAAGTCAGTCCTGAGTTTGTTGAGACATTGCCGGAAGACATCCGTCCACTCATTTCGGGCAGTGACAGTTGGCACTGGAGACGGCGGTATTGATTTATGCCCCCGAAGTTCGCGGCATCCATAACGGTTCTTTCCCCATCTCCGCGAACAACAGCTTCATCACCAGATCCGCCTTCAGCGCCGCATGCTCAGCGGAATTCCATAGATTGTTGACTTCTCCAGGATCCGCTTGCAAATCAAATAACTCGCCATAATCTCTGTTATAATAGACGGTAATCTTATAACGATCGTCAACGTATGTTTTGACGTGTACCGTTGTCGGTTCATGATGATTTTCGACGATGATATGGTCGCGTACCTGTTCTGCTTGTCCTGACCAGACCGGCATTTGATCTACGCCTGTCATTGGGAGCGGAATGTCAATACCAGCAGCACTGAGGAATGAGGGTGCTAAGTCTACCAACGTCTGCAATGCCTCGGAGTGTTTCCCCGCAGGCACGACTCCTGGATACCGCGCGATAAACGGCACTCGGATGACATCCTCGTAGTGGAATGCTCCCTTTGCGACGAGTCCGTGCTGTCCGTAAAAATGTCCGTGATCGGATGTGAACACGACCAGCGTGTTCTCTGCCAGTCCTAATTCGTCAAGTTTCGCCAAGATTTTCCCGATATACTTGTCCATCAGGCTCACCATGCCGTAATAGACAGCGATGTCTTTCGCGAGTTCATCCCGATCGCGTAAATGTGAGTTGAACCCGTGAACACCCTTTCCACTTTCGCGCCAAGCGGAGAAGTCCGGCTTTTCTTGTTGCGTGCGTTGAAAATGCGGTGGATTGTTATCGTGTTCTCCCTCGGTTACGGAAGGCACTGTCAACGCATTTGGATCGTACATCGTATCCCACGGTTCTGGGACGAGATATTTCGGATGCGGATCGAAGAAACTCGCCCAGAGGAAAAAGTTTTCACCGTTCTGTTGATACGTTTCCATGAGTGCGTTGGTCCGCTCAGCAATCCAGGTGTCGTAGTGATATTCTTCAGGAATGTGCCACTTGCGGTATTGATCGCGTGCGTTCCCTGTCGGCGGCGCGAAATAATCGCGCCAATTGGTGCAGCCGTTTTCCTCCATCCAGATCGCATAGTGCTGTCCGACGTGTGCTTCGTCGGCATGGTTCCGTGCGAGTTCGACATGCTCAAACCCGTAAAACGGTTCATTGAAACTGCGCCAAAAGTCCAAATCTTGGAGGACGGGGTAGGATTCGAGGGACGGGAATTCCTCTGTTCCGTGAAGGGGTTGAAAATGCGCTTTCCCGACGAGGGCGGTCCGATACCCTGCATCCGTGAAATCTTCACCCACCGTATGCTCATCTTCAGAGAGTTTCGTGCCGAGGGACCATGCACCGTGTTGACTCGGATATTTTCCAGTGATGATAGACGCACGCGTCGGTGTGCAGGTCGGGTTCGGGCAGTAGGCTCTGTTGAAGAGGGTGCCTTGTTGCGCCAGGGCATCCAAGTGCGGAGTTTGGATTTCAGGGTTGAGGCAGCCCAAGGTGTTCCAATGCTGCTGGTCACTCGTGATAAGTAGGATATTAGGTCTGGTTTCAGGCATGATTTTCGCGTAGCTTGCAAGCGAAAACTTGCGCTACAAAAGTCCTTTGTGTTGTATGTATTGATGAAACCAGCATAGCACTTTACAAAGAATAATTCAAGCAGAATACTGTAGGAGCGAGCTCCAGCTCGCGACCGTTCACGCTGTTAAATGCAGTTGACATCCTTTGTGGAACGTGTTACTATTTTAAGCAGCATTGTGATCGTAAAGGAAAGTGAATGGACAAAGACAAACCAAACGAGCCAAGTACGGTTGATGACATACTCCGAAAAATAGAAGAAAAAGCGGACGCTGGGAAATATCTCTATCGCGGTGAGCCTGAGCATTATCAGGAAAAGCCTTATTATGGGAAAGTTTCTTCAAACCTCTACCGCGTTTTCCTTGAAGACGAGGAATTTGACATTGAAGCAGAACACTTTGATATAGAGGTGG
The DNA here is from genome assembly GCA_022821725.1 of Candidatus Poribacteria bacterium. Taxonomy (GTDB): domain Bacteria; phylum Poribacteria; class WGA-4E; order WGA-4E; family WGA-3G; genus WGA-3G. The sequence goes on from JAJEDB010000064.1 coordinate 14,594, forward strand.
TCCAAGCAGAAATGTTGGAAGCAGCTAAACTGTTTGCTCGAAGAACATCTGTTGAACTTGAACGCCTCGCTGAGATTCAACACTATGGAGGTAAAACCAATCTCATTGATTTCACGGAGGACTATCTCGTCGCGCTCTTCATGGCTTGTAATACTTCTCTTAGTAAAGACGGTAGAATTATTATGCAGAAAAAGGAACTGATAGGCCCTTACATTAAAGACGCTTATGAGCCACTAAACCGTATCATTGCTCAGAAAAGTGTATTCGTTCGGCATCCAGATGGCTTTATTCAGCCTAATGAGGACGATGTGATCAATATTCCTGAAAATCTCAAGCAGCCGATGCTGGAGCATCTTGAAAGAGCGCATGGTATATCTACTGAAACCATCTACAATGACATTCATGGATTTATTCGACATCAAAGTCTTGAACTGGAGACCTATAAAACAATTTACAAGGGCTTAGCGGAAAAACAAAAAGGAGACTCAGAAGATGGCTAACAAAGCGAAGAGAGCACACTATGAAGAAGCCGTTACGCATTTTAGCAAGGCTATTGAGTTAAGCCCGGGTTTTGCTATGCCCTATATTTACCGAGGCGAAGTTTACCATAAGATGGGCAAGTTTGATCTCGCGATTAAGGATTATACCGAAGCGGTTTTCTGGACCCGTCAACCTGCCAGAGCTTATCACGGTCGCGGTATGGCGCATGGGGCAAAAGGTGAATTTGACAAAGCAATTGAAGACTTCACGAGAACCATCCAATATGAACAGAACTACACTGAGGCCTATTACCACCGCGCTCATGCTTATGTTGGCAAGAAAGAGTTCGATCGTGCCATTGAAGACTGTAATAGATCAATACAGCTTAACCCTGATGTTGCTGAAGCCTATCTTATCCGAGGCAATGCTTACAACGACAAAGGTGAACTTGACTTCGCCATTATGGACTATAGCAAAGCGATACGGCTCAAGCCGGATTTTGCTGAGGTGTACGCTATTCGTGGCAATACTCACAGCAGCAAGGGGGAATTTGACAAAGCTATTGCAGACTATAACAGAGTAATAGAACTAAAGCCGAATTATTTGCCAGTCTATGTTATGCGAGGTCACATGCACTTGCTTAAGGGGGACTTTGATGCCGCTATCGCAGACTGTGTGAGGGTGATCGAACTCAGTCCAAATTCTGCCAGTCCTTACATCACTCGCGCGACTGCTTATAGTCTCAAAGGCGATTTTGACTCGGCTATTACAGACTGTAAAAAAGCAATAAAGTGCAATCCAAAAGCGGCAGATGCTTATCTCATTCTTGGTATGGCTTTCAGCAACAAAGACGATTTTGACTCGGCTATCGCAAACTATACAAAAATGGTAGAATTACAACCCAATTATCTCAATGCGTATTATGAGCGAGGCAACGCTTACAGCAGTAAAGGCGATTTTGACAATGCTATCGCGGACTATACGGAAGTAATTCGACGTGTTCCTGATCACGCCGAGTGCTATTTTAATCGTGGTATTGCTTATAGTGGAAAGGGTGATTTTGATAATGCCATCAGAGACTATAATGTAGTCCTTAGGTTCCAACCCGACCACATTCCAACTTATATCAATCGTGGCATCGCCTATGGTAGCAAAGACGAATTTGACAACGCTATTACAGATTTTACGATTGCAATACAACTCAATCCAAAGTTTGCCGTATCATATCATAATCGTGGCAATGTTTATTTACGCAAAGGTGATGTTGACTCGGCTATTGCAGATTATACGAGGTCCATACAGTTCAGTCCTAATGATGCAGAGACCTATGCCAGTCGAGGAGCCGCTTACGGTATTATCAGCAAGGTTGACAAGGCTATTAGTGACTGTACGGAGGCAATAGAACTTGGTCTCAATCATGCAAATATCTATTTCAATCGCGCTATTGGTTATAATAGCATAGGAAAACTTGAATTAGCTATCAAAGACTATACCAAGGCGATAGAACTTAATCCTGCACATGTCAAAGCCTATGTCAATCGCGGCGTTGCTTACGGTGATACAGGCGAGACGAGTCTCGCAATTAATGACTTAAAAAAAGCTGTGGAATTGGAAGAAAATAATGCTGCAGCTTATAACAACCTTGGTAACGTTTACAGTAATAATGGCGATTTTGGAGCGGCTATTGAATATTATAGTAAGGCAATAGAGCAGGATCCAAATGATGCAATATTTTATCACAATCGCGGTTTAGCTTACTTCAGCAATAACGAGTTTAGTCAAGCGCGCGAAGACTATACGAAAATAATAAAATTAGATCCCGATTATGCGCCAGCCTATTACAATCGCGCAATGGCTTGGTTACACCAACAAGAATGGAAGAAAGCCAAAGCAAGCTTAACAGATGCAGCAGAAAAAGGGATAGATATTACTGCGGTTTTTGGGAACGATTATCAACGTATCGCGGACTTTGAGAAGAAAATTGACAGTAAATTACCAAAAGATGTTGCTGCAATGTTAAGACAACAAGAGGAACAGATTCATATTTCATCTATGGAGGAAAATCTGTCTGAATTTCAAAGCGGAATGAAACAGTACTCATTTGAAAGTTTTGCAGCAATGTCTCCGCAACAAGTGGCACAAACCTCAACTCCATCCGTACCAATTAACGTGCCTCAGCCTCTAAGCCAAACATCGCCTAATCTATTCGCAGGTTAAATCACTAAAACAGATTGATTCCATATCTTAAGGTATAATAAAAAATGTCCCATTCAACAACGCAGCGACCGAATCTGGTCTATGTTTTCGCCGATCAGCTCCGCTACCAGTCGTGTGGTTATGCGGGTGATGTCCGCGCACGCACACCCAATATAGATGAATTTTCCACAGAGGGTGCGAATTTCTGCAACGCTGTCTCCGGTAGTCCGATGTGTGCGCCGTATCGTGCCTCGCTCTTCACCGGCAAATACGCCAGTAGCACCGGTATGGCGATCAATGAGCTCCGTATGAATCCGAATCATGACTGTTTCGGGCATGTTTTGCATCGCAATGGTTACCAGACAAGCTACATCGGGAAATGGCATCTGTGGGCAAATCAATTGGGGAAACACAACGATCCCCAGAATTCTTACATTCCGCCGGGACGACATCGGCTCGGTTTCGAGGGGGAATGGTCGGCATACAATTTTCATCACTTATATTTCGACACATATTATCACGCGAACTCACCTGAAAAGATCGTGATACCCGGTTATGAACCCGATGGTCAAACCGATATGGCGATCGATTACCTGCAACGGGTGTCAACGAGCGATGACCCGTTCGCGCTTTTTCTCTCAATCGGGACACCGCACGACCCATGGACACAGGACAACGTCCCAGCCGCTGATTATGAGATGTTCCGAGATGTTGATTTCCCGTTACCATCAAACTATCGCGATGAAAATGACCCTTATGGCGACACGTGGGCAATTATGTCGGATGCGGAGCGTGCTGCGCTCCCTGAGTGGATGCGTGTCTATTATGCCATGACTGCGAATCTGGACCGGAATATAGGACGATTGCTACAAGCCGTTGATGATCTCGGATTGCGAGACGATACAATTTTTGTGTTCACTTCCGATCACGGCGAGATGTTCGGTGCACAGGGTCGCCGCGCGAAGAACATCTTTTATGAAGAAGCCGTGCGTGTCCCGTTCCTTGTTCGGTGGCACGGACAAATTCCGAAGGGACATGTCTCAGATACATGCCTGAACACGCCGGACATCATGCCCACGCTGCTGTCGATGATGGATCTACCGATTCCAGAGGCTGTTGAGGGGACGGATCGCAGCGACGCTGCGTTTAACCGACCCACTGATAAACCGGAAGTAGCGTTCATGCAAGGCATGGGATGTACTGCTAAATGGGAGGACGGTTATGAGTGGCGCGCCCTCCGGACAAAGCGATATACCTATGCTGTCCACCGTCCAGATCGAAGTGAGAAACTCTTTGATAATGTGGCTGATCCGTTCCAAACCCGTAATCTGATTGATGAACCGCTATCGACCAACTTTCGAGATCAATTCCGAATTCTCTTACAGCAGCGCATGAATGCGATTAACGATACCTTTGAGGCGTGCACGTGGTATCGCGATAATTGGACAGAAGATCGGGTTATCCTGCGAACCGCAACGTTGACTTAAAGTAAAAAATAGTAATGTGTACCGACAGAAGTTTCGGAAAGAGGTAAAACCGTGGATAAAAAATACCGTATCCAGAACGCTGAGACGATACCGAGTCCATCGCTGGTTGTCTATCTCCCACACGTTCAATATAACATTGAACATGCGATTGCGACTGTTGGTGGAGATGTCTCGAAGCTCAGACCGCATGCGAAAACGCATAAAACCGCAGAGATTATCGCGATGGAACGAGAAGCCGGTATCCTCAAACACAAATGCGCGACGTTGCGGGAAGCAGAAATGTTGGCACAGAACGGCATAGAGGATATTCTAATTGCCTATCAGATGGTGGGACCCAATGTCAACCGTTTTGTTTCGCTACAACTACAGTATCCAGAGGCTGATTTCAAGGTCATCGTCGATCATCAGGAATCCGTGACGGCACTCTCAGCAGCGGCGGCGAAACTCGGTTTGAATGTCAAGGTCATGCTGGACCTGGATGTAGGCATGAACCGCACAGGGATACCGGTGGGTGATGCCGCTGTGGAGGTCTACGCACAGATTGAAGCGGTAGATGGATTACAACCCTGGGGATTACACGTCTATGATGGACATATTCACGATGAAGATGTCGCTGATCGGAAGGCATCCTGCGACAAAAGCCTTGCGCAGGTAGAAGAGATGAAAGATAGGCTCGCTTCCAAAGGGCTTGACGTGCCGTTAATTGTGATGGGCGGCACACCGACCTTCCCTATCTATGCGAAGACACCGGATGTGGAGGCATCCCCCGGCACTTTCGTTTTTCACGATTACGGTTACACGACTCATTTTCCCGATCTCGGTTTTACCCCCGCAGCACTGCTCCTGAGCCGTGTGATTAGTATTCCTACGCCTCGTAGGATTACGCTTGATTTGGGACATAAAGCCATCGCCGCGGATCCTGACGGTGTGCGTGGCATCGTTTTGAATGTTGACGGTGCTGAGGTGGACAAGCAGCACGAGGAGCATTGGGCGATTAACGTGCCTGACAGCACACCGATGCACATCGGACAAGAAATTTACGTCTGTCCGACGCATATCTGTCCGTGTGTAGCACTACATCCTTTTTACTATGTCGTGGATGCCGATGGGTATTGTCGCGGGACATGGGAGGTCACGGCACGCAATCGGACTTTTTAATTTATGGTCCTCTGGGCCGCTCTCCATTTCATTACGAGCGGGTTTCTGGTCAGGACGGGACTGAAATAAGGATATGTGCAGCATGGGATCAGAAACCAGGTTTCCTGCAACGATGGCACAGGCGACTCGAATACGAAAATTGTTAAGTTCACAGATGCTGTGACTTATCCGCAAGGTATAATTAAAAAACGCTCAGGGCCACGGAAAGAATGGGGCAGGCACATTCGTGCCCCAACTGATGAGCGTCCAGAGAACCGCCATGCTAAATTCTCCGAAGACCATGCCTAAAAAGAAGGGACGGAGCCGTTGATATTGCCGGATGCCGCTGTAACGGAGGAGTGGCGTTTTAATACTCCACGCGATAAAGACGGGAAACCAGAACACAATCAGGGTCCACGAAGCCGATAGTGCATATCCGAGCGGATGGAGGGGCCACCACCAATATAGCATCCTCAAGAGGACTAAGCCTGTTGTCACCAACGCCCCAATGCCAAAAAAGAATCCACCCGTTGTGCGGAGGTCTGCCCCTAATCCTTCCATCGCTGCGACGTTGTCCTGAAATGCCCAGAGCGGATTGCCGCGATAGGTGTAGCTATACATGTAATTGGCACCGTGCGTATACGGGAGCCACAGGTGGATGGCTGCCGCACACAGAAATGCGAGTGTACTCCCCAACACGAATACCCCTACCAATGAACGATAGGACATTCCAACCCGATCCCTAATTTTTAAGCCGTCTAAGAAACCGGTGAGGATGAGGCCCCGCTGATCGCGCGTGAAGATTGCATCGAGGAATGACAACACGGTGAGACTCTGCGCCCCCAGTGCAGCTTTGGTTGAGATGAGTTGATAAAGATCCAGTGGACGAAACGATGTTTCCGTCATGAGCAGGCCACCTTCCGCTGTGCTACGTGCCATCACCACGGCAACAATGCATATATAAACCAATATCTCAAACGCCGCGAAGCCTAAATTCAGTCCTGCCGTGTAACACCACCCTATCGCGAGAATCAAACTGATAATGAGTCCCCAAACTGCCGTGCGGTAGGGTAAAAGTTCCGCCGTGTCATCTGTTTTGGTTGCGGTAAAGGCGCGCCGAAACACCTGCCGAAAGTGTGGTAACCCCATATAGATGAACGAAATTACAAGGACAATGTAGGCGCCAGCAACTTGGTAGCCTATATAAAGTCGGGTTGGGTAGAGGGGCATGGTGCTTACCCGCCAACCAAACACCGCAGCGACAACATCCTGGAGCCGCGTGAGTAAAAAAAAGAACCATAGGCTGAAAAGGAGTTGGGTCGGGAGCAGATAAAAGAATCCTACCGCCGCGAAGGACAGAAAGATCGGTGTGTACACCATAGCGTTGAAGGGGCGTTCTGTGAAGTATTGGTTGAGTATGTATCTTAGCGGTAAGTTCGGGATTTGGGGGCAGATTTCATGAAGTCCGTTCAGTGTAAAGATGAGCGTAGGCACTGCGAACCCTAACCACATCAGTCTGTTCCGAAGAAAGCCGCGTCCCTCGTGGACGAACTCCAGCGGTAATGAGACCAACGGAAATGTGAGTTTCTCGTTTTCAATCCACTGTTTTCGGAGGATTGCTGCTAAGCAGAGAAACGCCGTGAACAGTAAAAAAACAAGCACACCCCAGATGCATAGCGGTTCTACCCATGCGCGCCACGGAATGCTATCGCCTGTCTGTATGCCCTCATAGAAACTGATAGCGATAGGGGCTTGTCCTTTTTGTTCAGGTGAAAAAGGGATGAGCCACGGTTTGATATGTGGGAAAAAGAGGGTATCCCAACCGTTGGTTTCATTGGTAAAGTAGTTGACGGCGATGAGGGCAGGAATGAGTTTTTCCATGACACCCCGCGATGAGATCATGGATGCAACGAGCATCATGCAGTAGATACACATCAATTCGCGCGGCGACAACCCAAATCGGTTGTTCAGTCTTTCAAGCAACCGGTTCCCTAATACCAGAAAGAAAAAAAGCCCGATAACCGCGGGTGGCAGTTGCAGAAACCCGATTTGGATGTAGGTAATTACTAATTCAGCGTAAGAGACGATGCAACATATAGCGATAACGAAGCAAGTGCCGAGCAGGAAGGCACGTCCTGAGAGACGATTTTCGTTTATGGGAAGCAATATTGCACGGTCCTCGATAAAATTTGATAGAGTTTATCATGATGTCCTGAATTTGTCAAATGCAACTATAATTTAGAAGATAACATACTACTTGACCGAACCGCAAGGTATAATTAAAATTTTTTTGTAACCAGTTCGTAAATAGAAACGTTACTCAAAATATGAGTAATTCTGTTTCTTTATGGACTGAAGCAATGCGGAATGGATCACTTCAATCCTTTGCCAAAATTAATCCCCTTGTTGGGTTACCTCCGAAAACTTTGCGTTTGTATAGTGTGTTAGGGGTTGTTAAAAAGGAATATTGTTCTGGTGAAGAACCGGGATGGTTTCGTATTCCAGAATCCGACCAGCGTCTTAAGAATATCGGGTTTTCTAAGCGGGGTCTTAGGAACGCGTTGCAAGAGCTGGTCGAGGTAGATTTATTGCAAATCCGCACGGAACACGGTAAACGGTTATACTACCTGAAGTAGCATGCAAACGCGCGAATCTGCTTTTAAAATCCCGCGATTGGTTCTTGCATCTGCGTCACCTCGTCGTTCTGCTTTATTATCCCAGATTGGCATAACGTTTGAAGTGCGTCCCAGTGATATTGTGGAACCATCTCCCAACGTCCATTTGAATACCCCCGCGAGTGAAGTAACGCAGAAACTCGCCTTGCTGAAGGCAGTAGATGTGGCACAGCACTTTAGCGAAGCCCTAATTATCGGTGCGGATACTTTGGTATCGTTGGAGGGGAGACTGCTCGGTAAACCGACCGACGATACAGAGGCGTTCGAGATGTTGACACACCTGAGCGGCACACGCCATGAGGTTGTTACAGGTGTAGCCTTGGTGGACGTGGAGACAGGACGCGAGATCGTCTGGGCGGAAACAACACAGGTTTACTTTCGGGAGTTGCGTAGTACCGAAATAACCGCCTATATCGCGAGCGGGGAAACATCAGATAAAGCAGGCGCGTATGGCATCCAAGGGCGGGGCGCGGCGTTCGTTCGACGCATTGAGGGATGCTATTTTAATGTCGTTGGACTTCCATTAGCGAGTCTCGTTGAACACATTTTTAATTTACCTTAACGAAGTGGAGGGGTTTTTGCTTGGGCATTTCCCCCAGATATACGGAAATGAACGTTATTCATTCAACACACCTGACCGAACCGCAAGGTAAAATTAAAAAACCTACCGAGGACTACACTGAAATTGTAACGCCCGGCGAAATGGGCATCACCAAACTCCATTTCGGAATTCTGAATCTCACCCCCGAAGCCACCTTTTTTGATCGTTCTGATGATACTGAAGTCGCCTTGATTGCGTTAGGTGGACAGTGCACATTGCTGGTCGGACATAACGGGAACAAAGCATACGGGGTTTTAGGCGAGCGTCCGGACGTTTTTCATGGAGAGGCGTGTGTGGCACATATTCCACATCACACCACTTATGAGGTTCTCGCAGGCGAAGCGGGAATAGAGATCGCAGTTTGCAAAGTCCCATCATACGCCGAATCCGCTGCAATTATTTTAGAGGCAGGGGAAACAGCCGATGAAGGGGAGACGCACCTCAGAATATGGGAAAATACCCTATCGGGATCGGCAGATGTAAGGACGAAGGACGCACACATGATGCATACGGGTGAGGAGACAATCTGTCTGCACAGGTTTCGAGATATGGATGGCGTTGCTACTTTCGATGTCACGCGCACCGTAGAGACGGTACGCGTGCGATTGCATCACAACGATGTGTTAGTGGTTCCGGAACAATACGAAATTGTATCACTAACGTCTGAAGGGATCGGTTACCAGTTATGGGTACAGCCAGATTTCTAACTGTTTCTTTCAAACAAAGGATTGCCATATCTATAGAGAAACGATGCCCACGTTCTGATAGGTAAAAAACTATTCGCCTTCGATGAGTTCGCCACCTTTTTTGAGAAAGGCGACAGCGCTCCGTGAAATTTGAACCTTTACCTCTTGGCTATTCATTTCTCCAACGCTGATGAGAATAATGTTCTTGTCGTTGCTAAGTCCCAGAATTTTGCCGTGCAATCCGCCATTCGTTACGATTTCATCGCCTTTGGTCAGATTCTCCAGCATATTCTGATGTTTTTTGCGTTTGGCTTGTTCCGGACGCCACAACAAAAAATACATAATAGCACCCATCGCGATGAACGGAACAAGCAAACCTGTTATTTGATCCATGAAGTCTCTCCTTCTGTTTTGACGTAACTTGCTTGTAGAGGTTGGGTTATCCAGCCCCTACTGTTAAAAAATCAAAGAATTAGCATGGCATCGCCATAACTGTAAAAACGGTATTTATGTTGGAGTGCCTCTTGGTAAGCCTGCTGGATCAAGTCCTTCCCGGCAAAGGCACTCACGAGCATAAGTAAAGTGGATTTGGGTAGATGGAAGTTGGTGACCAACGCATCTACTGCATTGAATCGATACCCGGGATAGATAAAAAGTTCACTGTAACCGCTATACGGGTGAACAGTGCCTGTCATGCTTGCAGTTTCTAAGGAGCGAACGACTGTGGTACCGATAGCAACGATTTTCCTTCCCGCCTCCCGCGCTGTGCGAATCCAGTTTGTCTCTGTTTCGGCGAGGTGGATGTATTCGGCGTGCATCTTATGGGTCTGAATATTTTCCACTTTCACGGGTTGGAAGGTTCCAGGTCCAATATGCAGCGTTAGCATCGCTATTTCTATCCCGTTATTTTTCAATTCCTCCAACAATTCCTGTGTAAAATGCAGACCTGCTGTAGGTGCTGCGATCGCGCCTTCAGTGGCGGCGTAGACTGACTGATAACGCACCTTGTCTTCAGCGTTCGGTGGACGCTGAATGTAAGGCGGCAAAGGCATCATACCGATAGCCGCAAGGATGGCTGAAAACTCACCGTCATAGTTGAAACGGACGATACAGTGTCCGTCATCCGGTTTCGCGAGAACCTCTGCTGTTAGGATCCTGTTGCCGAAAACAATCTGTGTCCCGATTCGGAGGCTCCGTCGTGGCTTGGCGAGTACCTCATAAATGTCCGGCTCTTTTTCGCGGATGAGAAGAAGTTCTATCTTTCCGCCAGTTCCGCTTTTTCTACCGATTAACCGTGCCGGAATAACCTTCGTGTCGTTTAGGACTAACAACGCATCGTTGGGTAAGTATTCCCCAATCTGTGAAAACCGCGTATGGTGAAAAGCACAAGCTTCACGGTCAACTACCAAGAGTCGTGACCCATCACGCTGTTGAAGTGGACTTTGCGCGATCCGATCAGGCGGTAGATGGTAGTCGAAATCTGTGAGTTTCATATTAGGGTTATCAGTAGACGCTTAGTAAAATAGTGAGGGTTGAGACGCTACAGGATAATTAAAATACGCATGGGCGGCATCGGTTGCGATACGTCCGCCCGGTGTTAGCATCAAAAATCCCTCTTTGATGTAGTAAGGTTCGTAAACCTCTGAGATGGTGCGTTCGTCCTCACTCAGGGCGACAGCGAGTGCCTTCAGCCCCGCACGTCCATTGAATTTTTCGATGAGCGTTTGAAAATAGGCATAGTCCTGTTTGTTTAATCCGCGTTCATCAATATCAAAGAATTTGAGTGCCGCTTCCACAACCGCAAGCGAGAGAGAGCCGTCCGCTTCGACTTGGGCGTAGTCCCTAACGTTAGCGAGCAGTTTGTTTGCGATGCGCATCGTGCCACGCGAGCGGCACGCTAATGTGTATTCTGCATCTACCTCGATATTAATGTTAAGTTTTGCGCTGTTAATGCGAATCGCCTGCTGGATGTCTTTTGCTTCGTAGTAATCGAGATGGATACGGATGCCGAACCTGTCGCGAAAAGGACCGGAAAGCAAGCCTTCACGGGTGGTCGCACCAACGAGTGTGAAGTGCTTAAGCGGCATTTGCACGACATCCGACGCAGGCCCCTGACCGATGGCTAAGTCCAGTTGATAATCCTCCATCGCAGGGTAGAGCAATTCCTGAACGTATCCTTTCATCCGGTGGATTTCATCAATAAACAGAATATCTCCGTGCTCAAGGTTCATCAAGGTTGAAGCGAGATCAAGTTTCTCCATGACGGGACCGATCGCCTGTTTATAGGTGCTCTGTATTTCATTGGCGATGATCCGTGCAAGCGTGGTCTTCCCAAGCCCCGGTGGACCCACAAGCAACACGTGCTCAAGGGCGTCCCCGCGCTTTTTGGCGGCTTCGATATGGATACGGAGCTGCTCTTTCACCTTTTCCTGTCCGATAAATTCGCTGAGCGTTTCCGGGCGGAGGCTATATCCAAAGTCGTCGTCTTCTTCCACCAACTCTTGCATCCGGTCGAAATCTGGTATTTCGTGATTATCCATTTTTGGGTCCTAACAGGGATAGTTGTCGGTTGTCAGTTGTCAGTCTTCGGTTAAGAGGTTATCGTCTAATAGACCGATCTTGTTACCGAGAACCGAGAACCGAAAGGATTGCGTAGCAATCCGAACCGACAACTATTTCCTGATATATCGGAGTGCTTGCGCTATGAGGTTTTCTCGTTGCGCAGACTCACCGAGAATTTGTTGCGCCTTATCGACGGCTTGCTCTGCTTCAAGTTCCGATGCACCGAGGGTATTGACGAGGATTTGGATCGCCTCTGCGACCGGAGCACCAACGGGTTTTCCGAGATCGACATCGCCTTCGAGTTTCAATTTCATAATGTTCTTTTTAAGTTTGGTGATGATGACTTGGGCGAGGTCTTTGCCTAAACGTGGGACCCGCATGAGGGTCGTTGCATCTCCGCGATGGACGGCGCGTTGGAATTGTGAGGGTGACAGCCGCGCGACAATGTTTTGTGCGAGGGCGGGGCCTACACCTGAGACCGTCAGCGCCAATTCAAAAACTTTGCGTCCGTCCTTTGAGGTGAACCCGTAGAGCGTAATTTTGTTGTCGCGGTTTTGATGATAGTATGTATAAAGGGTAACGGTATCGCCTATGTGGGGTAAATCCGTTACGGTTCTCGGTGACACGTCGATCGTATATCCAATGCCGTTTACATCTACAATCACCTGTGTTGTTTCCTTATCTGCGAGAACCCCTTTGATATAAGAAATCATATTTTAATTTTCCCTTGCGGAGGAACGGCGGGCATCTCGACTTTTACCTGCGTTTCTCAAATCCGCCTGCGCCGATGTTGCAGGCTACAGGTTTGGGGCTAACACTCCCTCTTTGCTGATGGCTGATGGCTGATCGCTGACAACCATATTTTAATTTTTCCTTTGCGTATATTTTTCACGGCGTTGAAGGACTTTATAAGAACGGGCATGGCAGAGTGCGAGCGCGAGCGCATCTGCTGCGTGATCAGGACGCGGCGGTTCCTTGAGTTTTAGCAGGGCTTGTGTCATCTTCTCCATCTGGGATTTTGTGGCTTTTCCGTAACCTACAACTGCCTGTTTAACTTGGGTAGGTGTGTATACAGTAACGGGGCAGTCCGCATTCGCGGCTGCGAGTTTCACGATCCCTTTAACTTCACCTACGGCGAACGCACTACTTGTATTTTTACTGAAAAAAATATCCTCAAGCACGACACTCTCAATAGCGAATTTGGTGATCAAATGGGTTACGGTATCGTAGATGTGTTTCAACCGCAACTCCGACGCTGTTTTTGGGCTGGTTCTGATATTTCCGAAACCCCGCGAAACGAGACGGTTCGCGTGCGCTTCAACCACGCCGTATCCAGTATTCGCAATACCCGGATCAATGCCAAGAATCTTTTTAATGTTCCTTGCGGTTCGATGAGGTGGGTTTTGCATTTGATATTCCTTCCCGTAGACCCGTCCTCCACTACGTTGCGGACTATGTTTTTGATGCTATGAAGGATTTTTAATGTTCCTTGCGGTTTGGTGAGGTGGGTTTTGCATGGGTTAAGCTGCAGCTTCTAACAGGTTATCGGGAATATCGAAATTGGCGTAGACTTTCTGAACATCATCGAGTTCGTCGAGAGCGTCCATGAGACGTAGCATCCGTTCCGCCTCTTTCCCTTCAAGTTTCACGGTGTTTTGCGGAATCATGCTAATTTCAGCGAGTTGAATTTCAGCGGATGTTTCTTGAACTGCCGTTAAGACGCTATCGAACGTCTCAAAGGGTGTGATAATTTCCATACCTGTTTCGGAGGCGGTTACATCTTCAGCACCGGCTTCAACTGCGATGAGGAACAGTTCTTCTTCATCAATACTATCAGGTGTAACAACGATCAATCCGCATTTATCAAAACCCCATGCGACACATCCCCGCTCTCCGATTCTGCCTTCGTGTTTGCTGAAAGCGTGTCGAATGTCTGCGACCGCTCGGTTGCGGTTGTCGGTCAGCACTTCTATCATGAGTGCGACACCCCCCGGTCCGTAGCCCTCATAAAGAATTTCCTCGTAGGTTTCACCCTCAAGCTCACCCGTGCCGCGAAGGATGGCTTTCTCAATGTTATCATTCGGGACGTTGCTTGATTTTGCCGCTGCAATTGCGGTGCGGAGTCGTGGGTTCATGTCTATATCCCTGCCACCGACGCGCGCTGCTGCGGTAATCTCTTTCACCAACTTTGAGAAGAGTTTGCCGCGTCTGGAATCGTTTGCTGCTTTTTTATGTTTGATTGTTGACCATTTGGAGTGTCCTGACATGGTGTGTATCCTTTCTGATTTATTTAATTAATATAGCATAAGATGGAAAAAGATGAAACTAAAATCTGCGCTGTGTGTGACGTTACGATTCCCTTTCAGGGAATTTAACCCATTGCGAATCATTTAAAAATTGGACAAAACTTGAAATCTGTGCTAAACTTGTTACATCCTTCGTTTTAGGAGTCTGTATAGGGTGCTATGTTACCTTTTATTTTAAAAATCGCGGACCAACCGATAGAGCGTTTGCAGCATATCAATGATGAAAACCATCCCATTGATGTTGATGTGCAAATGGAGCTTTACTCGCGGGAAATTGACCGTGCCGATAGGGAGCGGACGGCGCAACCTCGGCGGTTAAGCCAATTAATCTTGGACGAAGCCACTGAGAACGCTTATGCCGAATTTACCGGGTTCCTCCAGGATAGTGCGGAGCCGGCGGCTTTTCTGCCGTTTGAACGCCTCTCTCAACATCCGTGTCGGCAATATGCCTTGATTCTGTCTGCGTCCTCTTCTCACGAACTCTTTGAAATCTGCCAGATGCAACCCGATACAAGTCCTTCTGTTCTGCACTATGGAGGCTATGAGATAGCAATCAAACCGCGCAGATACATTTTGGATACCGCTGCGTATCTGGTGGCACCGGATAAATATACGCTTTTTATACGACAGGTACGGGAAGACGATACAATTCGGGTCTATCGTAGCGATTTTATCAATCTCACTCGAAATTCACCACCCCCGTTCAAACTCGAGACCCGCGAGATAATTGAGAATGTCCAATTGGAACTCGTGGGAGAACAGGGGCAGGCTTTGCCGATAGAGCAATTGCTCATGTTCCCACCGAGTACCGAAGAGGCGAACGCCCTTCGCCCTATAAAGTGTCCAGAGTGTGGAGGACGTGTGCGCCAACTCGGCAGAGAAGGCGTTTTCTGCCTTGAGTGCGATTGGGATAACCTACCCCCCCTGAAATATCCACGATGATGGGACAAAACGGAAGACCAAAAGAACGCAGCCCAAGCATCGCGCCGGGCGGATCTACGGGAAGAAACATTAAGTGTCTAACCCACCTCACCGAACCGCAAGGAAAATTAAAAAAATCAAGGTGCTTGTCTTCTAACTTTGACCCCCAAGGTTCGCCATATACAAAATGAATACCGTGTTGCCAACAGCGAGCACTGCACCGACGACGGTTTGGAGAAGTGTGTGTCGTTTTCGGTAAACCCGCGCCCAAGCAATCAGCGGTGTCAGCAGAAATAACCAGCCGAATTGTGGGTTCACGAGCATGACGAGAACGGTCACACATCCGGTGGCGACGCTGCTGTGAAAGCTGATTTTCCACATCGGGGTAATTGCAGAAAAAATAAGACTATTTACAATGTAAGCAATGCCTGCCCAGACGATTTCCCGTGCCGCACCCAGCTGATGTAGTAGAACAGTTCCGACAACCATACTGATGACTGTACAGCATAAAGGCAGAAGCCGCTCTTCCCGGTTGTGCAAGTGCAGATCGCTGACTTTAGCATACCGAGCCATCACCGCGATTGATAATACCGGTAGCACGGTAACAAATAGGACAACAATTACCAACCAGCGGAGTGCATATTGGGGATCCGCGTGTTTTTGGATAACACCAACAGCGGTTGCGATTGGAACCAAAAATGGACTGAAGAGAACAGAAGTGCCCCACGCGATGCGCGCCGGCATTGTCGATAAATCGCTACGCTCCATCAATTAATTTGACGTTTCCGAATTTTTGAAGAAATCAATTAAATCCGCACCGTGTGTGCTTGCGTTGACCTCTTTATCAATTTCAAGAATCTTCCCTGTTTTATCAATGATAACAGCTAACCGTTGAATCTTTCCATCTGGGGCATTCGTCGCACCAAAGAGGAGTGCGAGGTTCCGTCCAGTGTCTACCAAGAGCGGGAAATTCAACTGATTTTCTTCCGAAAATTTTTGGTGCGAAGCCGCATCATTCGACGTAATCCCAAAAATCTGTGCATCATATTTCTCAAAACGACTCAACTCATCACGGAGTGAGCAAACTTGAGCCGTTCAGCCACGCCCAAAATCGCGTGGATAGAAGGCTAACACGACATTCTTTTTCTGGTGTAATTCACTGAGTTGGTGCGTTTTACCGGTCCCATCGGCTGCAATGAAATCTGGGGCGGGTTGCCCAACCTCTATCTTTGGTAAGACTTCCTTAAGCAGGGCTGCGACATCTTCACCGTGCGTTTTGACATTGACATCCGTATCAATGGCACGGATGTATCCCGCTTTATCAATGATGAAAGTTACCCGTTTTGAGGCATTGAAACTTTCAATGATACCGCTATACTGGTTGCTCACCTCAAATTCGGTATCGGCTAAGAGTGAAAATCCGAATTTCTGTTCTGTCCGAAACCGCTTGTGCGATTCGACGGAATCAACACTGACCCCGAAAAGGACACTTCCGGTCGCTTCTATCTCGCTCAAATTATCCCGGAGCGAGCAAAGTTCAGTCGTTCATCCGCCTGTAAAATCTTTTGGATAGAAAGCGAGAACGATATTCTGCTTCCCTAAATAGTCGCTGAGACTCCGCTCAACGCCTTCTTCATCTTTTAATGTGAAATCGGGGGCAACCATGCCCACTTTTAGTGTGTTTGGCGTTGTCACTGCTTCCTCCCCTGAAGCTGCTGGAATCAAAATCGCTGTTATGAGGATAACAGCCCAGACGCTTGCATTCAACCGCGTTTGAAACATCGCGTTATGCCTCCGGTGGATATGTTAGTTAATAAAATTATACGCTATTTTGCTATAGCTGTCAAGTAAATTTGCGTTTAGCATGCCCCTGATTTGGGCTTCGGTGACGGCGTGATTTCAGTTGGAAATGATACCTTTTTCTTCAAGCCATACCTTCAAAGGCACGTCTACATCTTTGGGTGTAAAATGCCCATTTGCGTTGGTGCCACCCCCAAGTAACTGCTGTCGAATCGGATCGTTCCGTTCAAACATCTCTGAGGGTATGGTCATATCGTCCTTACTCCGTAGCCATCGGTAGCCGTATCCGTAAAAAAGTCCTTTTCGGGTGATGTCTGAATCGTTTTCGCTGCGGGCATGCCATATCCGTCGATCGAAAAAGACTGCGTCCCCGGGCTTGCAGCAGACGGGCGTTGCCCTGTCTGGCATCGAACCGTCTTCGGGTCGATCGAGTTTATCCCAGAGATGGCTTCCGGGTATGACGTAGAAATTGCCGCGCCCGACTTCAGAGCAGTCGGATAACCAATAAACGACTTTTATGGAAAGACGAGGTCGCGGTGAACTTTCGATCTCAAAGTTGACGCGTCCACTGTCCTGATGCCAGCCAAGTGGGCCGGGGTTACCGCGAACCGCATCCGGGCGCGGCGGTGTGATGATGAAATGGCTGTGATACGAGTAAATATTCCATCCCAAGATTCCCCAGACCTTCGGGAACGTTTTATACCAATCCAAAATATTCACGAAAGCCTGGTCTGTGCCGAGAAAATTCGGATAGAAAAAATTGTTATGTGCAGTAAGTTGGCTCTTGCTGTATGGATCGTAACCAGCGTCAAGATGGTTTTGGTAGATGTCGTCTACCTTTGTCTCAAGCCGTTCGACGAGATCTGGCGGGAGCGCGTCTTCAACGGTAAAATACCCGTTTTCATTCAACTCGCGAAGTTGTTCGTTAGTAATCTGATGTTGTAGATGGCGTTCGTCAAGCATAGGTTAAATCTCCACTGTGTGATGTTTTCCAAGGACACGAATCGGTTAGTCCGGTAGCGGACCCTCTATCTGGTCAACAAAACGAATAGAATTTATAACATCACGGAGGTCTGTGAGCGGGACTTGCCGGTTACGGACGCACTCGACGAAATGGCGATGCATCGTCAGCACGCCTTCATAGTTCGGTGTATCGCGCTGGTCCACACCGTCAACTTCCCAACCTCCCATAACACTTCTGTCGTTGTCCTCATAAATTTCGATTTCTTCTGGGATTTTCATGTAACAGCCGATGCCGACACCGTGCAATTCGGAGCGCAACACGCGTCCCCCGGATGCACGACTTCCAAAAAGCACACCTGTAACGTTGTTATCGAACCGGACAAAGGCGGTGTAGAAATTGCGTTGTTCGGCATCGAATGTGTCGCGATGCGCCGTAACTTCCACGGGTTCACCACCTGCCATATAGCGGAGGAGATCGACCACGTGGCAGACATCGTTCCAAAGCGTTGTCGTAAATTCTCGGTTTCCCCCGAGCATTTGCTTGTTAAAGGTGGTGACGGCTAACGTAACGGGTCCCTTCTCTGCGACGCGGCGCATCGCTTCGCGTGTAACGGCGGCATATCTCCGCTGAAACCCGACCATGCAATAGACATCGTTGGCGACCGCTGCCTCAAGGAGTTGTTGCGTTTCATCGCTATTCGCACCGGGTGGTTTTTCGATGAACAGATGCTTGCCGGCGTTGAGGCAATCCAGAGCGGGTTGTAAAATCCACTTCTCGTTCATCACACAATAAACGACGTCTAAGTCTAAGGTGTCCAGCATCTTCCGGTGGTCTGTGAAGGTGTGCGGAAACTCGTATTTCTGGGCAACTTGTGCGAGTTTCTCTTCGTCGAGTTCACAGGCGCCAAGCATCTCGACATCATCTTCCAGTCGATTTACGTTTGGATAATGCGCGCCTTGACTGCGTCCCCCTGCACCGATAAATCCTGCTTTAAGCATTGTGACCTTTCTCCTTCGTCTCCGTGTTCGCTAAATTTTGTGCGTCAGAGTATCCATACTTTAGCACAAGGCGCAATTGATTTCAAGAAAATTCTTTAAACATTAAGTGTTGCTCGCGTATCATCGAAAAGTTTGATTTTCGCAATCTTTTGTGCTATTCTTAAAACTACATTATTCTTCAGGTGGTCAGGATATTTCTTTGATTTAAGATAAGTTCGATAACAGAAGTAGATGTAGGTTGGGTTGAGCAGTGATGGACAATGATCCATCTCGTTTATATGAATGCAGCTTTTTAATAAACTATCCGTTCAGATGGATGCAGCGAAACCCAACAAACCAATCGCTGTCCGTGTAAAAATACGTTGGGTTTCACTCGTCTTTGGGGGCTTTAGGTTGCTTGATAAATCTTGAAAGTCACTTTCTGTGTGCGATTTTTAGGAGGACCCCGTTCAACCCAACCTACATGCTCAAGTTGAACCCACATTATTAATAAGGAGAGACTCATGTCAGTTTTTGACGCAGAAGCCTTAGAATTTTGGGAAGAGAATGGTTACGTCGTTGTGCCAGAAGCGGTGCCACTCGAGAATTGCCGTGCCGCGGAACAGGCAGTCTGGGATTTTCTTGAAATGGACCGCGAGGCGCCGGACAGTTGGTATCCCGATCCACCGCGTCGGAGCATTATGGTGGAAATTTATCAACATCAAGCGTTATGGGATAACCGTCAGTATCCGCGCGTGCATCAGGCGTTCTCTGAGATTTGGGAAACAGAGAAACTCTGGGTGAGTTTTGATCGGGCGAGTATGAACCCGCCTGAGCGTTCAGATTATACGTTCACCGGTCCGTTTTTACATTGGGATATGTCATTGGACGATATGCCGGTGCGCTTAAAGGTGCAAGGTGTTCTGTATCTGGCGGATACCCCTGGGAATCAGGGCGCGTTTACCTGTATTCCGGGTTTCCATCGAAAATTGGAAAACTGGTTGAGCGACTTACCTGATGACGCGAATCCGCGAGAAGTCGTGCGAGACTACCAAGCGGAGGCGGTGCCGGTCGCAGGGAAAGCTGGAGACTTGGTTATCTGGCATAGCGCATTGCCGCACGGCAGTAGCCCGAATTCCGCTGAGCGTCCCCGAATGGCGCAATACATCACGATGTCGCCAGCACCGGAGAATGGCAATGCTGAGTCCCGAATTGAAGGGTGGCGTGAACGCCTAACGGGCCTCGGGAGAGAGACAAAAGAGAAAGAGCATTACCAAGGTAAGACAGCTGAGTTGACCCCATTAGGGAAAAAGCTGCTTGGGCTTGAATCGTGGCGGGCTTAAATGCAGTAGGGGCTTCACTGAACCGCCCTGCGCCTACTCGTGCTTTACTGGCGAGGTTTCCTAACCTCGCCAACTATAATCCTTCCTTTTTCTTGATTTTCCTTTCGTTTCCTGCTAAACTTAAGACAGTTGTGTGGGAGTTCATCGATCATCTATCGGATAACAAATTCGCTCACTGCATTGAAACAACACTCAAAAAACTACATCTTTCTTACAGTTTCGGTGTTGTTGTGCCTCTTTATCTTGGCCGAGGTCAACTATCCGCAACTGACACCGCAATCGGAGTTAGCACTCTTCGCGATGCTGGGCTTAATAGTGGTATTTCTAAGATACCCTATGCATCCCCGTTTTGCGCGCAATCGTGCTTTCCAACTTTTGGATGTGTTGCTAATAGGCAGTGTGATTCTCTGTTTCGGTTATGTTTTTGTTCAGACGGAACCGGTTTTTCAGGCGTTCTGGTTAGATGGCAAGTCCCTCGGGGACCGGGCGGGGGCAGAGGTATCACTGGATTACATCATCGGCGGGCTCGGACTTCTTTTAATCTTAGAGGCGACCCGCCGTTCTATTGGGGTAACACTCCCACTGCTCTCTCTCGCATTTCTGCTCTATGCCGGCTTTGGACAGTTTATGCCGGATTGGCTGTTCCCGCATCGCGGCTATTCCGTTCAACGTATCGTGAGTCAGACATTTTTACACAGTCAAGGGGCATTTGGCATCGCACTGCGGGTAATGTTCACGTATGTATTTCTGTTTGTGTTGTTCGGGACGTTGTTGGAGCGGACAGGCGCAACGAATTATGTCTTAGATTTAGCGGGGCGTGTGTTCGGTTCGAGTGCGGGGGCACCTGCGAAAGTCGCTGTCCTGAGTAGCGGCATGATGGGATCGCTGTCGGGTTCCGCTGTGGCAAACACGGCAACGACTGGAACGTTCACGATTCCCTTGATGCGACGCGCCGGGTTTCAGCCAGCGATGGCGGGCGGAATTGAAGCCGCAGCGAGTTCTGGTGGGGCGTTGGTTCCGCCGATTATGGGCGCAGCGGCGTATATGATGCTGGAGATCGTAGAGCCGGCTGTCACGTATCTGGAAATTATCAAGGCGGCACTGCTCCCAGCGGTTCTATACTATACAGGGATGCTCTGTATGGTCCACTTTGTCGCGAGAAGTCGTAGGCATGCGCCGGAGGTTTCCCTTCACAGTCCTGAAGAGTCGGATTCGGGGTTGGAAACCCCTCCCACACAGGAAGAAAGACACGGAAAACTTCTGACGCTACAAGGGGGGATCTTTCTCGCAGCGTTTGTTACGCTCATCGGGGTCCTGTTGATGGGGACTACGGCGTTCCGAGCGGTGAGTTGGAGTCTGTTGGTAGTCGTCGCGATAAGTCTGTTGGACTTCTTAATCCGCCGAATCCGTGGACGGCACTCTACAGAGGGCGAGGAGACCTCGTCCCTACAAGCTGGCGTTGGTATTTCGGATTTTCGGAAAGGAATAAACTTCTTAATATCGCCTTGTGAACGGGCAGCACAGAGCGGTGTGTCATTGATTGCGGCTGCCGCGTGTGTCGGTATCATCTTAGGTGTGGTGACACTGACGGGCATCGGTGGCAAGTTGCCGTCGGCGATCTTACCGCTTGCGTCTACGAACCTGATATTGGCACTGTTCTTCCTCATGGTTTCAACGATTATTTTGGGGATGGGATTGCCTTCATCTGTCTGTTATCTACTGATGGCGATCTTAGTAGGTCCTGTGCTACTCGACTTGGGAGTCGTTCCGCTTGCGGCGCACTTTTTTATTTTCTATTTTGGGATGATGTCGATGGTGACCCCACCTGTCGCATTGGCGGCGTATGCTGCGGCTGCCATCGCGGGTTCAGGGATCATGGCGACGGGGTTCGCGGCGTTCAGGTTCGCGCTCGTCGGTTTTGCGCTGCCTTACGCCTTTGTTTTGAGACCCGCACTGCTCTGGCTGAGTGAGAGTGGTGGGACACCGGGGGTATGGACAGTTTTCCTGAATTTTTCACTGACGCTCATCGGGACGGTTATCTTGGCAACTGCTATCGCGGGTTATGTCTTTAACAGATTGTCGCTTTGGGCGCGAGGCATTCTGTTTGTTGCAGCACTCATTCTCTTTTTTGCCCCGACGGGTCTACAATTTATGTGGATTCATGCGATAGTAATCCTCGCAAGTATTGCCATTTTTTATTTTAATTTTACCTTAAAAAACGCAATAAGTAGTTTTGGATTTGGGGAGAAATAAAATGGCTGATAACGATTTTGAACGGGCAGAACAACTGGCACGAGAAGGATACAGTCTGGATGTACCTGGATTCTATCGTGAAGACAGTAATGCTGTTTTGATGAAGGGAGAATGGCTATATCTGAACGATGAACAACTTACTATTATCCACAAAATCGTTCAGCATTCCAAAGGCGATAGAAAGTCTACCGCTTTTTTCACTTAATGAAATGGAGGGATTTTTGCTTGGGGTTTTTGATAGGGTGTTTCTGCGTATTTCTGCGTATTGCTTGTGCATTTCTGCGGATTTCTTCAGATCTACGGAAAGGAACATCAAAGATTCAGACTCGCCTGACTGATCCGCAAGGAAAAATTAAAAAATTGTACTTTTTGCTTGTGCTATTATTCCTACTTCATAATGATTTTTGGCTCTGGGGAACCCCGCAGCTTGTTTTCGGAGTGCCGGTAGGGTTGCTCTATCATATAGGGTACTGCGTTGCCGCAACGTTGCTGATGGCGGCTCTCGTCAAAGCGCGAGGGGATTGGGGTGAACGATGAGCCTTGCAGTCATTTCTATATACCTCATGATGGTCTTGGTTCTCGGTGCGTTGAGCCATAAACTTTTCCGAAATACCGGAGAAGATTACTTCGTCGCGAGTCGGACGATCAATTGGTTTATCCTGTTGATGACGCTGTTCGGCACGAACATGACGGCGTTCTCGATCCTCGGCGCCTCGGGTGAAGCCTACCATAGGGGTATCGGTGTTTTTGCACTGATGGCTTCTTCCTCGGCGATAGTTGTGCCGTGTGTGTTCCTCTTTATTGGGACGCGTCTGTGGCGACTTGGAAAGCGGTTTGGCTATGTAACACAGGTCCAGTACTTCCGCGATCGGTGGGAATCCGATGGTTTAGGGCTGCTCCTCTTCATCGTGTTTGTGTTGCTGCTCATTCCGTATCTGCTGATCGGTGTGATGGGTGGTGGTGGGACATTAGCGACACTCACAGAGGGTCAAATCCCACAATGGCTCGGTGGCTTACTCATATGTGCGGTCGTTTTGTGTTATGTTACCTACAGCGGTATGCGAGGCACTGCGTGGGTGAACACATTCCAAACGCTCGTTTTCATGATCCTCGGCGGCATCACCTTTTTCGTCATCACGCATCGGATGGGCGGGTTTTCAAATGCTATCGCTAAGGTGGACACGGGTTTATTGATGCAAGCGGAGCATATCAAGCCGTTGGAACTCTTGACGTATCTCTGTGTTCCGCTCTGTGTTGGTATGTTTCCACATATCTTTTCACATTTCCTAACGGCGAAGGATGTCGGGACATTCCGGTATGCGATCATTTTGTATCCGTTGTGTATTGCGGTTGTATGGATTCCGAGTGTGTTGCTCGGAATACTCGGCAACGTAGATGTCCCAGGTTTGCAGGGGGCACAGGCGAACAATGTGCTGATTCAGATGATCCATATACACGCCCCCGGGGTTTTAGCTGGGTTTTTAGGTGCAGGGGTCTTCGCGGCGATTATGTCGTCGTTGGATTCGCAATCGCTTGCTATCGGGAGTATGTTCACACACGATATTGTCGGACATTACCGGCGGGAGGCGTTTTCGGAGCGGCAACGGGTGTGGGTAGGCCGCCTATTTGTGAGCGGCGTGCTTTGTGTTACCTATCTCATCTCGCTCATCGCGACACCGAGTATTTTTAGACTTGCTGTTTGGTCGTTCACCGGGTTTGCGGGTCTTTTTCCGATTGTCGTTGCGGCGTTGTTCTGGCAGCGTAGCACGAAGCAGGGTGTGTTCGCCGCAATCCTAAGTGTAATTCTGTTATGGCTCTATTTCTTTCTCCAAAACTGGCAGACACCGGGGTATAGTGTCGGTGGTATCGGGATTATGCCTGCTGCGATTCTGGTCGCTATTTCGTCTGTGGTATTGATAATTGTATCTTTGTTCACAAAACCTCCGAAATTACAAACACTTGAAAAGTTTTTTAATCAATGAGGATCTGACTAACGAAGCATGAAGGCTTGGTGCCACCCTCTTTTTGCTGTCGGAGCGATCTCCGATCTCGA
This sequence comes from Candidatus Poribacteria bacterium, assembly GCA_022821725.1. Taxonomy (GTDB): domain Bacteria; phylum Poribacteria; class WGA-4E; order WGA-4E; family WGA-3G; genus WGA-3G. The sequence continues at coordinate 39,035 of JAJEDB010000064.1, forward strand.
CCCTTCAAGGGTCGCGGCAATTCAGAGGCATATCATTAAAAATTTCCAAAGCGCGTAGCACGCAACAATACGCAGAAACACCCAAGCAAAAACACGCGTGCGGCACCCACAAAACGCCCTCTTGACCAAAATACTTTGACCGCGCGCAAGCAAAATTAAAATTAAGGATGGTAAATAAACCGTGACGCAAAAAATAAATATATCGCTTTTCCTGCTGGTGGCTTGCATTTTCGCGTGTGGAGAGGCGGAAGAGACAACTGAACCCGAAGCTGAAAAACCGGTAATGCTCCAATACGGCACAGTCTCTGGATCCATTATCGATACTGGAACCGGAAATCGTATTCCTGGGTCAACTGTGACGCTGCTCGGACAGTCCGTTGAAACTGGCGTAGACGGCAATTACACGTTTCAAGGTGTTCTTTACGACGATGTTCATACCCTGACCGTTATCGATCCAGATTATAAGCCGTATAGCCAGCCGGTTGTCCTTAAACAGGAACGGTTGGTTGTGGATATTATGTTGACACCCCTAAAAGATCCGGTGGTGGAACTACGAGATTTTTTTGACAATTTTGCAGCCCTGCTGGAGTCGGTAGATTTCAAAAACATTGAGGCAATTGAAGCACTCTTCTCGGAAACTTACGTGGCCGCGGACGATCCAGCCACACTTTTCGGGGTGGCATCTGGGATTATTCCTGAAAATTATGCAGATGTGATTCCGGCAATGACACAACTTTTTGAGGAATACGTCTCGCTGCAATTCCTCTTCCAAGATATAGAGATGGATATAACGCATGCACGAAAGGCGGCAGCGACGCTTCGGTTGGATGTTGACGCTGAAAAAGGGGAGGAACGTGACTTAAGGGAGCTCAAAGCCAGCTGCAAGTTTGAATTCCGTCGTGAAGAAAGGGACTGGAAAATTGTGCATTGGCAGCTTTTTGAATTAGACATCCGCTTATGATTTTTATTTTTTACTTAATTAGGACTTACGCAATATTTTAGAAAAGTGTTATACTCTTGAATTATGAACACCTTATCCCTGTCAGAAAAGAAGCAACCGTTATTTTCCGATTACTGTCAGTTTCTGTTAGCGAGTTTTCATAACTTCACGCAGACGT
>JAJEDB010000082.1 GCA_022821725.1 Candidatus Poribacteria bacterium
ACGTCTGCGTGAAGTTATGAAAACTCGCTAACAGAAACTGACAGTAATCGGAAAATAACGGTTGCTTCTTTTCTGACAGGGATAAGGTGTTCATAATTCAAGAGTATAACACTTTTCTAAAATATTGCGTAAGTCCTAAGAGTATATAGATTTGTGGGAGAAAAGTCAACGGAAAAATCGTGGTGTGCTAACTACGTTGAACTCGGGCTTTATAATCGTCATAAGCCCTTTCAATCTGCTTTGCTGATTCTTCCGGTCCGAGGAAATGCGCACCGGTCAACACGACGGGCGGTTTTCCGCGTTCTGTCAGGCGTTCTGCGACTCGGCATTTAATGGCATTGACAATCGCGAGCGTCCCGATGCTGGACGTAGGTCCCACAGGATATGCCAAATTCGGAATATCTACGACGGCATCTCCGGGCGGATTACAGTTGTCGATGGTTAGATCGGCGATTTCAAACAGGCGTTCGCCGGAGGCGTGTTTTGAGGTCGATGCCCGGCTGTGTGCGACCGAGCTTACAGCGATGACAGGAAGGTTTCGCGCTTTGGCTCCCATCGCCATTTCGATCGGTAAGATGTTTGTACCGGAGTTGGAAAACACCATCATGCAGTCGTGGGGTCCGAAGGTGAAATTGCGTAGGATTACCTCTGCATACCCTGAGATGTTTTCCAGAAAGAGTGCTTGCCGTTGACCGTTACACCCGACGACCTGGTTGTGGAAGGTAACTGCTAATTCGACGATGGGAAAGAAACCCGGAAAGCTGCCGTAACGCGGAAAAATTTCCTCGACTGGCATCCGGGAATGCCCAGATCCGAATAGGTAGACGAGGCCATCTGCTGCGATAGTTTCTGCGCACATCTCAGAGGCTTGTGCAATCGCCTCGGTTTGTGTCGCTTCAATTTGTTTTAGAACGTCTTGTGCAACGTGTAGATACCGTAGATGGGAGGGGTTCATAATGTTGTTCACCGGGCAGTTATCCGCTCTGAAACTGCATTTTGCGTCGCTAACATAGCGCTCCGCAGGGATTGGAAATAATTCCGTTCTGCTCTTCTGATCCGCTTCTTATCGCCTTCAGTGCGCGCTGCTACAAGTGTTTCCCAGTTTAACGCCAGCATACGGTTAGATTTCTGTAGTACTTTCCAATACGCTTCCGAAGCCATTGTGTTTCTCCTTACGCTATTGGTAGTTTGTGCTTGAGAAAATGGAAAACATTTTTCGCTTTTACAAACATAAAAACGTTAGACTACAGATTTCGGTTTCAAGTGATCTTAGCACATTTTCTTGTGGATTTTGGATTGGAAATCTGCTACAATTTCCTTATATCTTGTAATTACAAAGGGCGCGTTCTGCCTGCCCACATAGAAAAGGTACAATAACAAATGAAGCATATAAAAATTCCCGGGGTCAGCAAAGACATCTCGCAGATGATTCTGGGTACCATGGTATTTTCACCTGTAAAATTTGACTATAGCACCGAAATGCTTGACGCATTCCTTGAGGCTGGTGGAAATGCCCTTGACACGGCACACGGTTACGGTGGCGGTGATAGTGAAATGCTTATCGGTCTCTGGATGCGGCAACGCGGTAACCGAGACGACGTTTTTCTCATTGACAAGGGTGGACATCCACAAGGCAGAGTGCCGCGTCCCCGTCTCTCCCCCGAAGAACTCAAAAGCGATCTCGATGAGAGTCTCATCCGGCTCCGCACGGATTATATCGACCTTTATATGCTCCATCGCGACGATCCGGTGATCCCCGTTGAAACGATTATTGATTACCTGAACGATGAGATCGGCGCGGGACGTATCCGATCGGCTGCGGCTTCTAACTGGCACCCGCAGCGTATTATTGATGCCAACACCTACGCCGCCGAAAACGGATTGGCAGGCTTTGTTTCCTGTAGCAATAACATCAGTCTCGCAGTGCCGATGGAACCGATGTGGGGTGGGTGTGTCTGCGTTGACGATGCAGCACGCGAATGGCATGAAGAGAGCCAGTTCCCGTTGATGCCTTGGTCATCGCAAGCCCGCGGCTTCTTTAGCGGGGCATTTACACCGGAGAACCGCGAAAACAGAGACATGGTGCGCGTTTATTACAACGATGGCAACTTTGAAAGACTCGAGCGTGCTAAGAAATTAGGCGAAAAATATGGCTATTCCGCGATTCAGGTCTCCCTCGCATACTGCTTCAATATTTCATTTCCAGTGCTCCCAATTGTTGGACCTATAACCTTACCGGAGATGGATTCCTCGCTCGGGGCAATGGGACTTGAACTTTCCGATGCCGAAATGGCGTGGCTCAACTTAGAAACAGACGATAATCCACTATGAATGCCTAAACATCGTAGGTAAAGAAAGATGCAAATGACCCTGCTAAAATTTTCAGGTCCCCGATATGGTTTAATCTTAACGGTAGTTGCCTTTTTGTTTAGTTGTGGTGTGCCGAATAATCCATATCCGAAATCTGAACACGATCAAGAAATTTACTACAGCACGTTCGTTGCAGAGCCGAAGCACTTCGATCCGGCGATCTCCTACAGTTCAGACGAATACAGGCTCATCCAGCAGATTTATGAGCCACCGTTGCAATATCATTACTTGAAAAGACCCTACGAACTCACCCCGTTGACAGCAGAGGCAATTCCACAACCCCGCTACTTTGATGCCGATGGGAAGGCGTTACCGCCAAATGCGCCTGCGGCATCAGTGGCGCGCACGGTTTATGAAGTCCGCATCCGTCAGGGAATTATGTATCAGCAACATCCGTGTTTTGCGAAGACTGAAAACGGAGAATGGCGTTACCGTAACTTAACGAAATCAGAGGTCAAGGGATTTGATGAGGTCAAAGATTTCTCAATGACAGGCACGCGTGAGCTCATCGCTGCGGATTATGTCTATCAGATCAAACGGATGGCGGATCCGAGCGTCTCTTGCCCTATTCTCAGCACTTTAAAGGATTACATCCTCGGCATGGAAGCGTATTCAGCGGCTATTGCGAAGGGACAGTCGGATGCGCCTTTTCCGGGTGTCGAGGTCGTAGATCGGTACACCTATCGGATTACCCTCAAGACGAAGTATCCGCAGTTTATCTATTGGTTAGCGATGCCCTTCTTTTCGCCAATGCCAAAAGAGGCAATTGATTTTTACAGTCAGCCTGCTGTCGCGGATCGGAACATCACGATTGACAGGTTCCCTGTCGGCACGGGCGCGTATCGGATAGAAACCCTTCTCGCATACAAAGAGATCGTTCTCGTGAAAAATGAGAATTTTCGGGTGGTGCGTTACCCATCAAGCGGCGAACCTGGGGATAGGGAAGCCGGGCTTTTAGATGACGCGTGGGAAATAATTCCCTTTATTCCAAGAATCGTCTATAAATTGGAAAAGGAATACATTCCGCGCTGGAATAAATTCTTACAAGGCTACTATGACAGTTCTGGCATCTCTTCGGATACGTTTGACAGTGCCGTCACGTTTAACGATACAGGCGATCCGAGAATAAGTGAGGAGATGCGAGCGAAGGAAATCGTGCTACGCACGAGTGTTGAACCGACGACGCTCTACCTTGCTTTTAATATGTTGGACGACACCGTGGGTGGAAACTCAGTGGAAAAACAGAAACTCCGTCAAGCGATTTCGATCGTTTTAGATTATGAGGAGTTTATTGAGATTTTCCGCAATGGACGCGGTGTTAACTCGCACAGTCCTATTCCGCCGGGTATCTTTGGTCACGAAGGCGGCGAGAGCGGTATGAACGCTTATGTCTATAATTGGGATGCAGCGCAGCAGCGTCCGGTTCGCAAATCCATTGAAGAAGCCAGACGCCTCCTCGCAGAAGCCGGTTACCCCGGTGGACAGGATAGTCAGGGAAACCCGCTTGTTGTCACTTTTGACAATGCCTGGACCTCGGCAGGTGCTACACCACGCATCATGTGGATACGGAATAAGTTAGAGCAACTCGGCATTACAATGGAGAACCGCACCACGGATTACAACCGATTTCGCGACAAAGTGAAGAACGGGAATTTCCAAATCATCTCCTGGGGATGGCATGCGGATTACCCGGATGCGGAAAATTTCCTATTTCTCCTCTACGGACCGAATGCCAGAGCCGTTCACGGCGGTGAAAATACGGCTAACTACGATAACGTGGAATACAATCAACTCTTCGATCAGATGAAAAATATGGAGAACTCGCCAGAACGGTTGGCACTCATTCGCAAGATGAAGCATCTGCTGCAACGAGATGCACCGTGGGTCTTCACCTACCATCCTGTTACTTTCGGTTTATCGCATCAATGGGTGAAGAACAGCAAGCCGAGTACGATGGGATATGGCTCGCTCAAATATCTTCGGATTGACGCTGGTGAGCGGTCGGAACATCGGAAGGCGTGGAATCAACCGATTGTCTGGCCCCTATGGGTAGGCGCAGCTTTGCTCATTTTAGGCACTATTCCGGCTGTCATCACAATTTGGAGACGGGAACATGGGATAATTAAAAAATGATAACTTATATTATCCGACGGACGCTTTACGCAATCCCAATCTTGATCGGTGTGAATATCACCGTATTTCTGCTGTTCTTTGTCGTCAGTTCTCCTGACCAGATGGCACAACGCATTCTCGGTGAGAAGAACATTACGCAGGAAGATATTGACAATTGGAAGCGACAAAACGGCTATCATCTGCCGCTCTGGTTCAATACCAAGGCATCTGGGAGCGAGTCTTTGACGCAGACGATTTTCTTTCAGAAATCGGTTAAACTCTTTTTCTTCGATTTTGGAACATCGGATGCCAACAACATTGACATCACATCCCAGATTTCACAACGCATGTGGGCAAGTCTGGCGATTGCGCTCCCGACCTTTCTGATTGGCGTTCTGGTAAATATCACCGTTTCGATGATTGTCGCTTATTACCGGGCAACCTACGTGGATTTCTGGGGCACCATCGTTGCTGTTATTCTCATGTCTGTTTCAACCCTCTTCTATATTATCGGTGGACAATGGGTTTTCGGAAAGATATTGCGACTCTTTCCCATCTCTGGATATGATACGGGTGTGGACATGTTGAAGTTCGTTATTCTACCCGTGGTTATCGGCATTATTGGGGGTGTCGGCATCGGTATCCGTTTTTACCGAACGATATTCCTTGAAGAGGTGAATCGGGACTATGTGCGGACAGCACGCGCGAAAGGGTTGAGTGAAGCGGTTGTTCTCTTTAAACACATCCTGAAGAACGCAATGATCCCGATTCTGACGAATGTGGTCTTGGTAATTCCGTTGCTTTTTATGGGAAGCTTGGTGATGGAAGCATTTTTTGCGATTCCGGGGCTTGGCGGCTTTACGATAGAAGCCATCCACGCACAGGATTTCGCGATTGTGCGGAGTATGGTTTATATTGGTTCCGTGCTTTACATTGTCGGTCTCTTACTGACCGACATCAGTTATACGCTGGTTGATCCACGCATTCGACTTGGTTCTTCTGCGGCGTAAATTACGAGGACTTACGAATTCACCTATTTTCACAGAATTCGGTGCGGTTAGAATGCACCTCGCATTTGGGCGAGTACGCCGCAAAACCGCACCTACCGGGGGAGTGCGTAAGTTCTATTACCGAATAGATACGTTCATTCCGCAGTTGGGGCAAACATGGTCTCACGAAATAGAAACTATCAAATTATGCAAGGGGTAATGAGCCTCATATTGGGGTGTTTCAGTATCGGTTTGTTGATGACACTCCGGGGTTCAGGGTATCCAGCTGCGATTCTCTCCATTTTTCTGGTTGTAGGCATCGCTCTCATCTTCTCTGGTGATTATCTCGTGAACCCGCTCAAGCTGCCCGTCACGCCTCGAAAGCAGGAATTAGCGAGCGACATTGGTCTTATCGCTTATGGCGCCTTGTATTTTAGTATCGCTATGTCCAAACTCTTACAACCGCGTTGGTTCACTGTTAATTTGCCGATTTTTTTACAACCGATTTGGGTGCGACGCGGTTTAGCGACTGTCGGGATTGTCCTGATCGTTGTCGGGGTCTATGGGATTTATAAATTATTCTCGGAGGGAGTGCCTGTAGAGTCCCCGGAATAGCGTTCCCGTTAATTGCACTGTGCCACGCGCGGTGAATACCGGTGCGTGAGTGTGTCACGTTTATTTTGCGATAATCACGGCATAACGGAGGGGTGTCTCGCCGACATTGCGTATGCCGTGTAAAACCTGACAATCGACATGGACGGCTTCGTTGTCGCTGACACGGTGCGTCTGCTCCCCAAACAAGACTTCGCCTTCACCGGAAAATACATAGAAGATTTCCTGACCTTCGTGTGTATGCGGTGGATGCGCTCGCTGTCCAGGTCCCACCTCAGAGATATGAAGGTGGAGTTGTTCCCTGTCTGACCCGGCTTCAAATACAAACCGATCAATGCCTTTGATGTCGTTTCTGATCTCTTTTTCCATGGATATGTCTCCTCTTCAATTGCGTTCGTCACACAGAATTGGGTCTAAAAGATTGGCGTTAACTTAACACCCTGCTCAGAAATTGTCAATACTTATAGTCAAGTTTGGAATTAATTAGACATCCAGAACCGGTGGGGTTAGATGAAGTTTCAGAAAATAAATCAGTAATAGACGGGCAATAAATTGCCCTACTACGAACGGGTCTGCTTGTAGTCGTGGGATTTATCGCACGTTCAGAAATTACCGAATTAATAAATTAATGTTCATCCAACCGCACCTACCGGGCCGGGGATCAAAAACGCGTAAAAAAACGGAAAACTAAATAGCCCTACTGTGTTCTTATTTTGAATTTGACTTAAGTTTTTTAAGTATGCTACAATGCGCGAATACCGTTTGAATCCGACAGTTGATACATTATATTCAATTGTCAAAGGAGGGCAGGACGATGGATAGACCTGAGAAGCACTCAGATAAAAAGGCAGCGATGCACGTCGGTGTTCAAGGCATCGGAACATCTCCGAAAGAGTTGGCATTCCTCGTGCGCCACGGGGTAACACACATGGATGCCTCCGTCGAGAATACCGAAACCGAAACGCTGATTCGACACAAAGCGGAAGCGGCGGAAGCGGGTGTGAGTCTTGAGATGATTCATATCGGGCTGCCGAGGAGCATTACGCTCGCCGAAGATCCGCAGCGCGATCGGGATCTTGATGCCGTTTGCGAAATGATCGAGAACGCTGCGGCGGCTGGGTTGCGAGGCTTAAATTATAATTTTTGCATTCTAAACCATCAGCGGACGGAGAGCACACCCGGACGTGGTGGCTCCAGTTACAGCACCTTCGATTTCTCTAAGTACGATAACGAAACACTCTCAGAAGCGGGTGAGGTGAGTCGCGAAGAAGCGTTTGATCGGATCGCGTATTTTCTTGAGCGTGTGATCCCAGTCGCTGAAGCGAACCGAGTCCAGATGGCATGTCACCCAAACGATCCACCCGCGCCTGTGTTGAGAGGCGTTGAACGGTGGAATTATCCGATCTTTGACGGCTTGAAACGCTTCGCTGAAATTGTGGAGAGTCCGTATCACGGCTTTAATTTCTGTTGCGGCACAGTGTCGGAAGGTTTAGACGATCCGGGGACCGAGTTCTACGAAATCCTGCGCTATTTTGGTGAGCAGCAGAAACTTTTCAACATTCACTTTCGCAACATTCGTGGCGGGTTGCACAACTTCCAAGAGGTGTGGCCGGATGAAGGGCATCTGGACATGCACAAAGTTGCACAGACGCTTCGAGATGTGGAATATCCGTATATGCTGATGCCCGACCACGCCCCCGGGCATTCCGATGATCCATCGCCGCCGGGTGTTTCTGGTAGAGTTCGACAGGCGTGGGCATTCCAGTTCGGATATATCATCGCCCTGATTCAGGCGGTCAATTCAGAAGCGTAGATTAATGCGTTTCACTCAGAAAGACACAGTCTCTTTCAAAACGTCCCGTAATGGTAAATTCAACCTTTAGGAGGTAAAAATGAAATCCATTATAGTTTGCTTGGCGATCATCGCCATGAGTCTGAGTTTCACAGTTTATACCTATGCGGAGATAGACTTCGAAACCGCGAGAGGCATTTGGCTCCTCGACGAAGGGAAAGGCGATAAAATTGAGGATCTCTCAGGAAACGAGAACCACGGCGAACTTCAGGGCGGAAAATGGGTCAAAGGTCCGGATGGTCCCGCCCTCAGTTTAAATGGACAAGACGATCGGGTTATCATCGCCGACTCCAAAAGTATGTATCTGGAAGAGGCGTGGTCAATCACTTCATGGGTGTATGTCAACAAATCCGAGAACGGTTATGGACATATTCTCGGCAAAAGACCCGCGGCGGGTACAGTTGCAAATTACGCCTTCAGGACCAGCTCCAGCGGCACTGGCTGGGAAGCATACTTTGCGAACGGCGGTTGGAAAGGTGCTTGGAATCAAAGTCAAGTGAAGAAAGATGAATGGTTGTACATGACCGCAACTTACGACGCGAAGGATACCATCAAGATTTATGAAAATGCCGAGGAGATCGCTTCTGTTGGCGGGATGGGTAAACCGGCCCCTAAGAACGATACCGACACCAACATCGGCGGTTGGACGAACAATACCACTGAGACCCTTGATGGTATACTCTATGAGGTCGCAATTTTCGCTTCCGTCCTGGAAGAAGCGGACATAAAAGAGTTGATGGAGGAAGGGATGAAGACGCTATTGCCTGTTGAACCCGCTGGTAAACTCGCAACCACATGGGGAAACATCAAATCTCGGCAATAGCCAAGGCACACCGAGTGCAGCGGGTGCGTTTTCTAAACGACCGGCTGCACTCATTAACTTTTTTCATCAAAAACGGGATTTCTATGTCTAAGATTTGTAGGTAGTAACTTAGGTTAATATGGAGATTAATATGCCGAAGCCCCCGAACGTGCTTCTCATTCTCGCCGATGACCACGGCTATGGTGATATTTCAGTTCACAACGGTCCTTCACTCCAGACCCCCAATATTGACAGAATTGCGGCAAACGGTGTGCGATTTACTAAATTTTATGCCAATTCCTCTGTGTGTTCTCCGAGTAGAGCGGCTCTTATGACAGGACGCTACCCGGATCGCGCCGGAGTGCCAGGGGTTATTCGCACGCATCCAGAAAACAGTTGGGGCTACTTTCGACAGGACGCAGCCACACTTCCCTCAGTTTTGAAACAGAAGGATTATCGGACGGCACTTATCGGGAAATGGCACCTTGGACTTGAACCGGAGAATCATCCATGTAAGCGGGGCTTCGACCATTTTCATGGCTTTCTCGGGGATATGATGGATGACTACTACACGCATCTCCGACACGACATCAACTACATGCGACAGGGTTCCGATACGATCAATCCGCAGGGGCATGCCACAGATCTGTTCACAGACTGGAGTGTGGATTTCATTCGTGCGCAGGCACAGTCGCCAGAGCCTTTTTTCCTCTATCTTGCATATAATGCACCCCATACGCCGATTCAACCGCCTGATGATTGGGTGGAACGGGTGAGAGAACGCGAGCCGGATATTTCCCTGCAGCGCGCTAAATACATCGCGCTTGTTGAGCACATGGATGCCGGTATTGGACGCGTTCTCGATACGCTCGCTGAAACAGATCAGTTGTCCAATACACTGGTTATTTATACCTCTGACAACGGTGGGTCGATGGACGTTGGGGCGCACAACGGTCCGTTGCGGGGGCAAAAGGGCGAGATGTATGAAGGTGGGATCCGAGTCCCAACGTGTGCCATGTGGCCGGGGCATGTTCCAGAGGGACATGTCACCGATCAGGTTGGGTTGCTGATGGATCTTTTCCCGACAGTCTGTGAGGTAGCGGGTGCCCCGATCCCTCATGAAATCGAAGGACGTTCAATTTGGCAAACGCTTCAAGGGGAACAGCAAGATTTCTCTGATCGTATCCTCTATTGGCTGCGTAGAGAGGGAGGACAGCGGTTTCTTGGGCAGTGTCAGCACGCCATAAGGCATGGGGACATTAAATTGTTGCACAACAGTCCGTTTGAGGCATTAGAGCTGTACGATTTGTCAAGTGATCCACTGGAGACGACGAATGGTTCACAGACCCAGACGGACCTCTTTAGAGAAATGAGTCAGTTATTTCAAGCAGAAACGCAAAAGGCAGGGTGTGTCCCGTGGCAGCGGTAAAACTAAAATTCACATAGAAAAGGGGGTTCCTGTTTTGTTTTACGGACGCAATTTATCGGCTACATCAGAAACTGAGGATACTCGCGACGCGACTCCTGATTCGCGGACGGAAGATCGCAATGATGCGATGGACGTTACTTTAGACACAGATACCGGAAAGACAGCAAGTGTATCAACATCCAAATGCGATGGACATTCAGTCGGATGGACGGAAAAGCCTGGTTACAGTTCCTTGCATGATGCGGCACGGGACAACGCTTATGATGCAGTAGCAGTATTGTTGGAAAATGGCGCAGATGTCAACGCAAAAGACCAATATGGTTATCCGCCTCTGCACTGGGCGGCGTGGCACAATGCTTATAATGCAGTAGGGGTATTGCTGGAAAATGGCGCAGATGTCAACGCGAAGAACGATAAGGATTTTACGCCGTTACACTGGGCAGCGTGGAACAATGGGCATGAAACAGCAACAATACTGTTGGAAAATGGCGCAGATGTCAATGCAGAGAATGAAGACGGCGACACGCCGTTACACTGGGCAGCATGGCGCAATGTTTATGAAGCAGAAGGAACCTCGCTTGAAGACCAAGCGGAGGTCAATCCGAGAAACAAATCTGGTTATACGCTCCTACACTGGGCAGTCTGGCGTAATGCGCATAAAACAGCAGTCGTATTGTTGGAGAATGGCGCGAATGTCAGCGCGAAAGACAAAAATGGCTGTACGCCTCTGCACATTGCGGCGGAAGACGATACCTCTGAAGTAGCAACAGTATTGGTAAAAAACGGTGCGAATATCAACGCGAGGGACATAAATGGCGATACCCCTTTGCACGTTGCAGCGCAGCACAATGCGTATGAAACGGCATTGGTATTGTTAGACAGTGGCGCGGATGCTAACGCTGAAGACGATCAAGGTCATACGCCGCTACACATTGCGGCAGAGCAAAAAGCGCATGAGGCAGTGAAAGTGTTATGCCGTCACCGAGAACGTAGGGGATGGTCATGGTGAGCGTCGTTCAATATGTGAGCGTCAAAGAATTATGGATAGCCAATGACAAACACGGATACAAATAATCTTGTTTTATGGTATCAGAAACCAGCGGAGGTATGGACAGACGCACTCCCCATTGGAAACGGACGGCTTGGTGCTATGGTATTCGGGGGTGTGAAACGAGAGCGCATTCAGGTCAACGAAGAAAGTCTTTGGGACGGGGGTCCCGGCGACACAAACAACCCAAAGGCTTTGGAAGCCCTGCCGAAGGTGCAGCAGTTGCTCTTTGAGGATAAAAACGAAGCCGCGACTCAACTCGCTGGCGAGACGATGCTTGGTGTTCCAGAACGTATCAAGTCCTATCAATCCTTAGGCGATCTATTCCTTGAATTCTCCCATGCGGGTAATCCGACCGAGTATCACCGAGCGTTAAATTTGGATACAGGCATTGCGAAGACAACCTATCGCTGCGGAACCGTGATTTTTAGCAGAGAAGTTTTTGCGACAGCAGTAGATAACCTGATTGTCCTCAGAATTGAATCTGACACGGCAGGCGAACTCGCTTTTGATGTTGGAATTACCCGGGAACAAGATGCCACTGTTGAAGCGATTGCTGCCAATATCCTGAGATTGGACGGGCAGTGCGGCACGGATGGGATGCGTTTTTCAGTGTATCTACAGGCGCACATTGAGGGTGGGCAGATCGAGTCGGAGAACGCTCAACTTGCTGTGCGGGATGCAAATGCCGTGACCCTTCTTCTCGCCGCTGCGACCAGTTACATTAATCAGAATGATATGAGTGGAAACCCACATTCGCTGTGCGAGGGACATCTCGCGGATATAGATGCAAAATCGTATACACGGATCCGGGCAGATCACATTACCGATCATCAGGACCTTTTTCAACGCGTGCATCTGGATCTCGGCACTACCGAGGCTGCGCATCTCCCAACCGACGCACGCTTGGAAGCTGTAAAGACAGGTGCCTCGGACCCGGGACTTGCTGCCCTCTACTTCCAATACGGACGCTATTTGATGATGGGAAGTTCGAGACCCGGATGCCTACCTGCGAATCTACAGGGCATCTGGAACGAGCACATGAATGCCCCTTGGAATAGCGATTTTCATACCAATATCAACCTCCAGATGAACTATTGGGTCCCTGAAATCTGTAACCTTGCGGAGTGCCATATCCCCTTATTCGATTATATGGATACACTTGTTGAACCCGGGCGTCGCACGGCGAAGTGCCATTACGGTGCCAACGGTTGGGTTGTCCATCATCTTTCTGACGTATGGGGTTTCACAACGCCTGCTGATGGCATTTGGGGTATCTGGCCCGTGGGTGCGGCGTGGCTGTGTGAACATGTGTGGGAACACTATCTTTTTAGTGGCGATACAGATTTTCTCATAGGGCAGGGCTACCCACTCATGAAAGGTGCCGCCCGCTTTATACTGGATTTTCTCGTTGCGGCACCCGAAGGCACGCCTCTTGCCGGTAAACTTGTCACGAATCCGTCCCACTCCCCCGAAAATAGCTTCCTAAAGCCTGATGGCACACGCTCTCTTTTCACCTACGCTGCGACGATGGACTTGGAAATCATTCATGAACTCTTTAGCAACTGTATCGCCTGTATTGATGTTCTCGGGGCGGATGCCGAATTCCGTGCTGAATTGGTCTCTGCTCTGGACCGACTCGCACCGCTCCAGATTAGCGAGAAAACGGGTCGGTTGCAAGAATGGGTTTTTGACTACGACGAACCGGAACCCGGACACCGGCACATGTCGCACATGTATGCGCTCCACCCAAGTTGCCAGATCACACTGCGCGGGACACCGGAATTGGCAGCTGCAGCAAAGAAATCGTTGGAATATCGTTTGGCGCACGGGGGTGGACATACGGGTTGGAGTCGCGCGTGGCTCGTCAACTTCTGGGTACGGCTTGAGGATGCCGAGGCGGCATACACGCATTTCCAGGCACTGCTGGCGACATGCACTTTAACGAACCTCTTCGATACACATCCACCGTTCCAGATTGATGGAAATTTCGGGGGAACCTCCGGCATCGCAGAGATGCTGCTTCAGAGTCATGCGGGTGAGATTCACCTATTGCCTGCACTTCCAAAGGCGTGGCATACAGGAAGTACGAGTGGTTTGCGCGCCCGTGGCGGATTTGAGGTGGCAATGGCATGGGAGAATGGATGCCTTACCGAGGCACGCCTCCATTCCACATTGGGAGAGGACTGCACCGTCCGAACAGGCACCCCCGTTTCGGTGACGTGCGAGGGTGCGCCGGTTGAAACGGAACAATCGGAGTTGGTTGTTACGTTTGGAACAGAGGCGGGCCGAACCTACGAAATATCAGTCTCGACTTAAGCCTACCTATATTGGTAAACGCGTTTGACCTGTATACTGCAGGATCCGCTCATTTGCGAGTTCGATATATTTCTCCTCAACGTCGTATCCAATATAGTGTCTTCCTGATTTCAAAGCACTCAGACACGTGGTCCCGCTTCCACAGAATGGATCCAGGACGACATCCCCTACGAAGGTATAGAGTTGAATTAACCGATGTGGCAATTCCTCAGGAAAGGGTGCGGGGTGTCCGATCCGTTTCGCTGAGACGGACGGAAACGTCCAGACGCTTTTTGTCCATTCTAAGAAATTCTCTTTACGAATCGAATTCTCTTTCCCGTTGCGTTTCCGAGAAAATGAACCCTTTGAGAAGACAAGGATATATTCATGAACGTCTCTCAGCACGGGGTTCGCCGCGGATTGCCAACTTCCCCACGCCGTTGAAGACCCAGCACTCGAAGCCTTGTCCCAAATAATCTCACCCCGCATGTAGTACCCTATTGATAGCATGTCCTCTATGATGTAGCTATGCAACGGGATATAGGGTTTCCGTCCCAAGTTAGCGATATTAATGCACGCCCTGCCACCGGTAACCAATTTTTTATAGGTTTCAACGAAAACAGCGTAGAGGAGTTCTCTGTATTCCGCGAGCGACAGATCCTCGTCATACTCCTTTTTTGCATTATACGGCGGAGATGTAACCATCAGATGAACACTATCATCGGGAATTGCGGACATGTCTGTGCTGGAAACGCAATGGAGTTGATTGAGACTTTCGGGGGGAACAGGGTTTTCCACCCATGTATCGGGGGCTGGAGGTTCCTGATCGGCGTAGAGTTTGCTCCCATAAAATGCACTTGCGTCGTGATTGATTCTGCCAGGGGTTCCGAATGCACTGGTTTTAGTCCCACCTTTTCGAGATTTTGAATTGTTTTTATTCATATTTTCCGTCCTGCAATAATTTGAGGAATCTTTCCGCCTTTTGTTGATATGTTGATGCATCATTTGCAGATTCAATAAGCCTACCGAGTTCTTCTTTGCTTTTCATACCAGAGAAGAAATGGGTTGACATTGAGAGTAATTCGATTACAGAATGCTGAAAAGACTCATAAGTATCAAACCTCATAAATCCTTTTCCATTTGTAGTTTTTAAAGTTTCTTGCTTATCCAGAGGTTTAGGATTTATTGACCAAAAGCCCTGAGTAATTCCAGACGTTTTTAAATGGTCAACTTTACCATGATAACTATCTGTAATAGGAGTATTACCGATCACAATGATAGGTATAGTAGAAGCGCGAGGACTTGACACCCGGATGTTAATTGCTTTACCGATCGCTTTCAACATCGAATCAGAACGTAAAAGTCCCGGGTTTCCTTGATGAGTTCTATAATCTCCCAAACATATTAACTCACCATTCTTTAACTCCCAATTCCAGACGACAGACATCTTCACCTCAAAAATAACTATGATATCTTCTGGATTTAAGCGAGTATTCTTTTTTCGAGCAATAACAACATCCGCTGGTGATTTTCCTGTTAGTCCAATTTCCTCACATACCGCGCCTTGTACCGCAAATAGATTTTGGACTTCCACGCAACTTTGGATCAGTCCACTTATCCAAGCTTCAGTAAATTGTCCTATGAGGGTATTCCTACTTTGCAGCGTTGACTTTTTACCTTTATAGCCTTTAGGCCAGTACGCAAGAAATCTATTATCATCTGTGAGATAAAAAAGTTGTTCGGGAGAAGCAAAACTGTTTATTGACTTTTCAAAAAAACTCTTTTCAACTTCTTGATTCCATAAGTTATGCATTCTCTTCTCCTCGTAAAATGTCGATAATAAAAATACATGCATTGTGTTGCAAATTCTACACCTTAATACCGATCCGGGGACCAGAAGATGACATCGCGTTTCGGAAACAGTGTGCCTAAAAACGCCGATACTTCCGACGATAGTGAGCCTTCGGGACTTACCTGCTCCCACCCTATCTCGCCGAACAGCAGTTGCCAGAAATCTGCTTCGGTTAAGTCTACTCCGAAGTCAACAGCGTCGGCATCTTCAGGAACGATTTGGAGCGTGCCGTCGGCATTGTGTCGTAGGGCTGCTTGCTGATTGTTGAGGGCAGGCAATTTGACCGTGAGGGGTGGAAACGTCTCTTCGGCATCGGCAATTCGCGATTCCCATCCGACGACCAGGCGCCGCAAAAGCACCGGTAGGTTCACAGCATAGAACATCATTCCGGCATCTATGCAGCAAGCGGCATCCTTCATAGGTGTTAGTTCACCGTTGCATCTCGCCATGAGGTGTTCTGCAAACGGATGTTGAGCAGAGAACGTGCCTTCTATTTTTTCAACTCCCTGCGCTTCACACACTCTCAGAAAATGGGATACGAGTGCCTCCAAGACTTCTGGATTATTTGGGATGCATCCTACCTCACGCACTTCTGCGGTCTTTTCTTCTATCTCATAGTTGAGATACCCGCCGATGGGTCCATCTCGGCGTGCGACGACGGTCGGCAGAACACCACGAATACGGGAGGGTGCCATATCCCAGTAAGCACGCGTCCGTGCAATCGTTCCGCTCTGCTGGGCGTTGGCGCGATCATGTAGCGCTGCCACAGCGTCTAAATCCGTTTCCGGATTAAAATCGGTTACCTGCCATCCCAATGGTGCTTCTGCAGGCGTTACCGAGTCAAGCGTCAGTTGGAATCCATATAAAGGAAAAGAGGTCCATCTGAGCCGTCGGTAAAACCCTTCTGGAATGATACTAAACAGGGCACCGATGTCACACCCCGTCGTCCGTAGATAGTCAACGGTATCTTGCATGAGGGCAGATGCATACCCAACGCCACGATAGTTCGGGTGTGTGCAGACCCCGCCAATGCCGCCCATTGTTACGAGAGACGCACCGACCCGCAACCGACGCTCCCACACGCGTAGGGTCGACACAACGGTGTCGTTTACGACGACAACCCGGGTCTGGGGCAGTCTGTAACTGCTGTCACCGTGTATATACTGCCAATAGCGTTCATGTCCGTCGGGATTAAACGCCACGCAACACAGTTCAACGACCTGCTCTAATTCTGACTTGCGAACTGCTCTAATTTCCATTTTTTAATTTTACCTTGCGGAGAAATGAAGTCCAGTTGAACCTTGACACTTCCTGCTCTCGAGTCGCCCTCCAAATGTAAAGCAAAGACAAATTATGCCATTTAGGCATAATTTCATTACGGGCTTGCCTTCTATAGGACTTACGCAGAGATGCGATAAATCGCATCACTACAAACAGATATACCTCGCAAATGTATGTTTTTCAAAGGGAGTTAGGTTCGTAGTAGCGCAATTTATTTGCGCATTGTGTAAGTCCTGCTTCTGGTTACGACTGCATCGTGAAAACAACCCCTAACGCCTCATTCGGGGTTTGGATCAATTTTTCACACCCCTCAGGGGCTTGATCGATGGGGATAATATCTGTAATCAACGGTTGTACCTGGATTTTTCCTTCCGACATCAACCGCAGCGATAATTCTAAATTGCGTTGCGTGGGCCACGGAACAAACACGGGTGGGTAGTCGGCGCCGTGTTCATAATCCTCGTCGTGGTAACCGGGTCCAGTGCGCGCGGCACTGATAACATCAACGTTGCCGAGACCTGCCGCGAAACCGTGCGTAATGTTCGCACCCCCGACGATGACAATCCGTCCAACCTTATGCGTATCGGGTGCCGTCTTGAGCATGGCGCGGATCTGTTGAAACGCACCCGTCGCGTCGCCCCCGAAGGCGATGATTCCGCAATCCATACCGTAACCGTTGGTGAATTCCTGCGCGATCGGAGTCGGATCTGTGTCGGAGACGTTTATGGCGCGATGTATCCCGGCGGTCTCTGCAATGCCTATCCGTAGCGGTAACCTGTCCAATCCAATAACATAGGCACCTGCGACTCTGGCGATCTGGCACGCGAATTGCCCAACGATGCCCAATCCAGCAACGACGACATTCTCGCCGATACGGATGCGTCCGCGTTGCACTGCGTGGAGTGCGGTTGCCGCGAGATGAATAGATGCGGCGTCTTCAGCACTGACGTTATCGGGAACCTTCGCGCACAGATTGTGAGGGATACAGGCGGACGTGGCGTGAAGTGCGTATCCGCCCCCCATGCCAGCCACCCTGTCCCCGATCTCAAATTCGTCGCAGTCCCCCTCTTTACCGACGACCACGCCAGCGTTTGTATAACCGAACGGACGTTGCCGCGCTTCGGAACCTGGATTCTCACGTCGCCTTTTGACCCCTCCCAGCTCGGTGCCGGGACTTACCATTGAGGCGTGAACTTCAATTAAGAGTTGTCCGGGTTTCGGTGCAGGCGTTTCCTGCTCTTCTGTCCAGATACGTCCGGCTTCGTTCATCATCACAACTTTTCTGGTTTTGCTCATAAAAATTCTCCATACTTTTGAATGTGGATAATAAAAAATCAAATGTAACCGTAGGTTGGGTTGAACCGGAACACATCAAAAATCGCTGAGAACAACTGACTGGAAGCACTTAGGAAACCTCATACTACCAAAAACCGAGTGAAACCCAACACATTCTTACACCGAAAGCAGTTGGAACGTTGGGTTTCGCTATATTCCTCTACACCCCTGACACGCTGAAAAGCAGGACTTCTGTAAAGGACTATAAGGCTTCGTCTTTTGCCGCTCAACCCAACCTACGAAAACCACATCCTAATACTGAACGTCCATTATGATTTCAGGAGCCCCTACCGGTAAGGTTCTAAATCAATGCCTGGATACGCCTGCTCAAGACGCGCGAGTGCCTCCGGTGTATAGTAAGCATCGCCAGGCGTGGGCCAGCCCAAAACGCGTCGCACGGCAGGGGTTGTTTGCGCGACAAATTTCATATACTGCGGGGTGCCCCACCCCGGCACCGGACGCGTTGTTTTACACCAATCGTCATTGTCGGCGCGATGGAAGTGAAAGCCCATCCACCCGCGTTGTCTGCTTTTGTTCTCAAACGGTTGTGCGGCATGAACCAAGTAACTGGAGCGGAACGACACACTCCCCGCTTTCGCTGTAAGGGGAACCGGATCCGCGAGTTCACCTTTAAATTCACGTAGGTCAGGAATACCCATGCCACCCGCTCTACCTGGATACTTCTCCCATATTTTATCCAACTGGTTCTGTGAACCGGGGCAGACGAGCATCGGGCCGCCGTCCAATTCGATGTCGTGTAGGAAGATAGCGGTCAGAACATATCCGTAGCGTTGCCAATCTGGGTGCGGGGGTAAGGGCGAGTTCGTCGCGTTGTCGATGTGGTAACCTTGCCACGGGTGTTCACTATGACGACTATCGGTGAGCCCCTCTCGAAGGAAGATTTGTCCATACCCGAGTCGAATTTCTTCCGTGCCTAAGAGTTGTTGTGCGATTGTGAGATACGTCTCGTTTTCGATGAGCGCATCCAACGCTTCCAAGCCTGTCGGAAAATGCACTGCTTTACCGAACGGACCGGCAAGCAGTTGCAGATCGCTGTTCTTCTCATAGGCACTTTTCAGTGCATCCGGTTGTGGATCCCATTTTGCTCGATATTCGGCGTAAGTCAAGCCATCGTAAGCATTGTGCTCCATCCCTTCTAATGCAGGTGCAATTGTATCCGGAGAAAACACGTTGGGGACCACGATAATTCCATCTCGTTTCCATGCTGCCAATTGTTCCGTTGTCAGTTGCATAGTGTTACCTCTCTGAAAACGTTTCCCATTTGTCCTCTTGGACGGCTTCAGCATCTATCTTTTGTTGAATTGTTTGCCACCATTTCCGATTTTCGATGTACCACTGGATCGTTTCGCGCATTCCATCTTCAAATGCAATTCTCGGTTTCCAACCGACATCACGGGCGATCTTGCTTGAATCCAAGAGATACCGGCAATCGTGCCCGGGTCGATCCGGCACATAAGTTTTCAAGTGTTGCGGTTTGTTAAGAACATCCAATATGAAATTGCTAATTTCCTCAATGCTTTTCTCCACGCCACTGCCGACGTTGTAAGTTTCACCGATTTTGCCGTGTTCGAGGACTGCCGCGATTGCGCGGGAATGATCCTCAACGTGCAACCATTCTCGTCGGTTATGACTGCTACGGTAAAGTGTTAAGGGTAAATCCTGGATTGCATTTGTTGTAAAGAGCGGAATGAGTTTTTCTGGATGCTGATAGGGACCGTAGTTGTTGGCGCAATTGGAAATCGTTATCGGCATACTGAAACTATGGAAATAGGCGTTCACGAGATGATCCGCCGCTGCTTTAGAGGCGTTGTAGGGGGTCTGCGGCCGATACGGTGCGTTTTCACTGAACCTATCGGGTGAATCTAAGGGGAGTTCACCATATACCTCGCATGTGGAGATGTGATGAAATCGTTGCACGTCGTATTTCCGAGATGCCTCCAGTAATACCTGCGTCCCCATGACGTTCGTTTCAAAGAACCGCCGCGGCTGCAGAATCGCTCGACTGTTGTGTGATTCTGCAGCGAAATTGACGATAACATCCGGTCGCTCTCTGTTCAGTACACTTTCCACAAGCGCGGCATCCAGAATATCACCGTGCACAAATCTATACCGCTCTGGAGCGTGGGTTTCCGCTATGTCCGTCAGATTGGAGAGATTTCCAGCATACGTCAGTCGATCAAAATTGACAATAACATCGTCCGAATGGCGTTGCAGATAGTATCGGATGAAGTTGGTACCGATAAACCCAGCACCACCCGTGACCAATAATTTCATGTTTTAATTTTTCCTTGCGGAGAAATGGCACGATTTGAAACTTGGAGATTCACGCGTTCGAGCCGTCCTCCACTTCGTTTCGGACTCGGTTCTCGTTACTATTTCAACTCTGATACATCCAATTATAGAGTCTATGTTTGTGCCGATGCCATTCAAACGAAATTTACCGCGTTTTTTACCCATCAACCTCTCCTTCTTAAATGAATAATTCTATCTTATCAAAAATGAGTGGGGTCTGTCAATCTAAATTCGTTTTTATGTAGCGGTAATGAACGGAAATTCTGAGCCACGCAGCAGCATAAAATTTGTTGACAAGGAGTCGTGAATATCATAAAATGGATGACGCATCTAAATTTCAATACTACTTTTTATAGTAGATCCCGTAATTACTTGGACACTCGAATCATAGGGTAAATTATGAGGCTGCGTCTCGCGCTGGCACAGGCTAACAGCCTATGCTACAAAGATGCCCATTTATTTTTAGGATCCACTATAATAGTGCAGGGTCCCGTGCCTTGCGAAAGGGAGAACAATGCGCCAACGCAAATTAGGGAATACAGGGTTAACCGTTTCTGAAATCGGCATGGGAACATGGGAACTCGGAGGTCGTGAATGGGGAGACATCGGTGAAACCGATGCCGTGGATCTCCTCCGATACGCCTTTGAAAGTGGTGTCACCTATTACGATACAGCAGACCAGTATGGTGGGGGTCGCGCGGAACGGTTACTGGGTGAAGCCTTCTCAGCTCTCGGTAATAGAGTTATCATTGCCACGAAACTCGGCTATGAATTGGATTCCGATGGCTGGATTAGCCATGGCTGGGAGCATCCATCGTTCAACGTCTCACCGGATTATATCCGTCTGGCAGTTGAGGGGAGTCTCACGCGCTTGAAGCGAGATGTTATAGACATCTACCAATTTCACTCGCCGCCCCCTGCGGATGCTTGGGACGACGCATTCGGGACAATGGCGGAACTCAAAACCGAAGGCAAAATCCGCTTTTATGGATTGTGCCTCGGGAGTGAGGCAGACGCCTTAAAGGCAATAGCAGAAACCGGTATCTCTTCGATGATGCTCACCTATAATATTCTCACCCAAGAGATGGCGACACCTGTGATGGAAACCGCTGCCGAGAAGGGGATTGCCGTTACTGTCCGACAGCCGTTGTCGTCCGGTTTACTCTCTGGACACCTCGGCCCGGATACCGTCTTTGCGGAGAACGATTATCGGAAGACGTGGTCCCGTGAGAAATTCCTCTCCGATCTGGAGCGTGTGGAACAGGTTAAGTCAATCGTTGGAAACAAAGCGCGCAGTCTCCCACAAGCCGCCCTCAAATTCATTTTAGCGCATCCGGCGGTCTCCTGTGTTGTTCCGGGGATGATGACCCCAGCGCAAGTTGACGACGGCGTTGCGACTTCGGGTGCCGCGCCTTTACCGGCGGGCATTTTGGAACAACTCCGCAACGATTGAAGGAGGCTCTATGAAGGTTATCGCGGATCTGTGTGTTGTTCCAATAGGTGTCGGGGTATCGGTCTCGAAATATGTCACGGCGTGTGAAAAAGTGCTGAAGGAAGCAGGTTTGGAGACAAAACTGCACGCCTATGGCACTAACATTGAAGGCGAATGGGACGTTGTATTTGCAGCGATTCGGCGGTGTCACGAAGTCGTCCATGAGATGGGTGCCCCGCGAATCACAACGACGCTTAAATTTGGCACTCGGGTCGATAGGACACAAACAATGGATGATAAGGTGAGCAGCGTCGAAAAGCAGTTAAAGGCGGAATGATCGATGGGGATATTTAAAAGGCAATTGAAAAAAATTAATTGGACTTCTCCGGTAACCTGTGCTAAACTATTTTCGTTGGTTGAATAGAAACGATAATTAAAACACGGAGGCTAAAAAAAAATGAAAAGCAGATTTACGCTTTTGGCAGTGTGTGCTGTCGGAGTTCTTCTTATGGCACAATTCGCTGCTGCCCTTGATAAAATTGAAGGTCCTTGGTATTGGATGATCACCGAAAGTCCTGCTGGTGGTGGTGGTGCCGCCGTAACAGATGAAGACGGTATTGACGAGGCAACAAAAGGTAAATTGACCGAGGAAGATGTCGCAGAACAGGGCATTACAAAAGAGATTTTGAAGGTTAAATTTGCCGAAAATTACAAATGGACTGAGGGAGAAATCTCGGCAGTCGGGGGTAACAACATCAACGACATGCTCATAAAGATTAAGTTGGGCCCCGGTGGCGATGTCAATGACCACTGCTCCTACGCTGTCATCAACGCTGTATCAAAAACTACGAAAAAAGGCGCTGAAGCCCGTGTCGGCAGTGATGATTCCGTTAAGGTCTGGATGAACGGTGAAGAGGTGCACAAAAACGCTGTCAACCGCGGTGCTGGCGATTTTCAGGACACATTCGAGGTTGATATCAAGAAAGGCGATAACGTGTTCATGGTTAAAGTGTGCGAACGCGGCGGTGGCTGGAGCATGTTCGCCGGTATCGATGCGCCTTTGGAATACAATCTGGAGTTTAAGGGACTTCCTGTTGAGCCTGCTGGTAAATTAGCGACGCAGTGGGCAGAGATTAAACGTTCCTACTAAGTTGGTATTTTTAGCCGGTATCAGCGTTCTGGGTTTTCACGATTCGGAACCGTTTTTATCGGTTAAAACTGGTTAAATTTTTTATCCTTGATTTAATCGCGGTATATTTGTTAAACTAATCTAAAGTGGTTGTCCTACCCTTTCATTCATGTCGGTCAATATTGTAACCTTGATCTATTGATTGAGGTGCGACCGGACCCGCAAGGATGGGCACCACCAATTTCACTTCGTTTGATAAAAAAATAAAACTAATTGGAGGATTTTCATGTATAGAAAATTGTTCACAATAGGGTTCGCATGTCTCATAGCACTTTTCGTTATGGCACAAACTGCCGATGCCCAAGATAAAATTACGGGTCCGTGGCTCTGGATGATCGCCCCGACCGAAGCCGGTCAAGGCGGCGCAGCTGCTACCGATGTCGATTCGCTTGCTGAAGCCAGTGGTGGTGATGTAACCGAAGAGATGATCGCCAATAACGGTGCCAACGAAGGCGATGCTGTTGGCGATTTGGTATGGACGCTCGGTGAGATTTCCGAAACCGGCGGTAACAACGTCAACGATACGGTCACTGAAATAGGCTTGGGTGAAGGCGATGTCAACGACCATTCGTCTTACGCGCTCATCACGCTTGAATCCGATTCAGATCAGGATGGCGTGGATATGAGAGTCGGCAGTGATGACTCCGTCAAGGTCTGGCTCAACGGTGAAGAGGTTCACAACAACCCTGTTAACCGTGGTGCTGGCGACTTTCAGGACACATTTCAGGTTGATATAAAGCAAGGCGATAACCTGTTGCTCGTGAAGGTCAGTGAACGTGGTGGCGGTTGGAGTATGTTCGTCGGTGTCGATGCCGATGTGAACGCTGTCTTTAAACCCGCGACTCCCGGTGTCGCTGGGAAAATTACGGGTCCATGGCTCTGGATGATTGCTGCGACTGAAGCCGGTCAAGGCGGCGCGAATTCGACCGATATCGATTCGCTCGCTGAAGCCAGTGGTGGTGCCGTTACCGAAGAGATGGTTGCTATAAACGGTGCCAGCGAAGGCGATGCTGTCGGTGATTTGGTATGGACAGTCGGTGAAATCTCTGAAACCGGCGGTAACAACGTCAACGACCTCGTCAAT
Organism: Candidatus Poribacteria bacterium; assembly: GCA_022821725.1. GTDB lineage: Bacteria > Poribacteria > WGA-4E > WGA-4E > WGA-3G > WGA-3G. Next base: position 23,999 of record JAJEDB010000082.1, read on the forward strand.
GAGATTGGCTTGGGTGAAGGTGATGTCAATGACCATTCGTCTTATGCATTGATCATCCTTAACGCTCCCGAAGATCAGAGTGGCGTTCCGGCGAAAGTCGGTAGCGATGACTCCGTCAAGGTCTGGCTCAACGGTGAAGTGGTCCACACAAATGCTGTCAACCGCGGTGCTGGCGATTTCCAAGACGATTTCAAAGTTAACTTGATGGCGGGTCCTAATGTCCTGCTCGTGAAGGTCAGCGAACGTGGCGGCGGTTGGAGCATGTTTGCTGGTGTCGGCGGCGTATGGTCTATCGGACCTGGTTTCGTTTCGGTCGAACCCGCTGGTAAACTCTTCACAACTTGGGGAAGCCTGAAAGCCAAGTAAGGTTTAGGTTCACCATACATAGTAAAAAAGAAAGGACGCAGCCGATACGTATTGGCTGCGTCCTTTTCTTTTTATCTTATAGTAAAGCCCGTAAATAAGTTGACAGATTCTGATATTTATGGGATACTTCGGTATTATGAGTTATTCATCAGATTTACGCAAATGCGTGCTTGAGTTCATTGACAAGGGGGGCAGTAAAGCAGAAGCCTCCCGA
>JAJEDB010000019.1 GCA_022821725.1 Candidatus Poribacteria bacterium
CTGAAGTGGCTAAGCAAACAGAAATCTGCGGAGCAATGGCAATCCTTGGAGGACACACCTATGGAAGAAGTAGCAGAAGCGACTTACACGGGTTACGTATCGGAGCAGCGCGAGACAGAAACAACCGAACATCGTATTGAGATCGTCAAGCAGCTTTTGGAAAAATTGTCGGAGACTCATCGGACAGTGATGGTGCTTTTTTATTTCGGTGAAATGACGACACAGGAAATTAGCGAGGCATTGGGGGTGTCGGTGGAAGCGGTAAGGACTCGGCTGTCTCGTGCCAGAGAACGGTTACGCGAAGAAGAGGAACTCTTGATCCAAGAGGTTCTGGGTGGCGTGCAGATACCGTCGCGTCTCAAGCAGAACATCATGCAAAGAATTGTTGACCTGAAGCCGACACCTTCTCCGAGAATGGCACCGTTCGTGCCGTGGGTGGCTATTGGCACTGTTTTGGTTGTCGCAACCGTATTGTTTTTCAGTGTCAGCACGCCATACCGTGCCCGTTTTCAGAAACTTTACAGTCTCTACGTTGCGCGCGATGCTGAAGATACAAAAGAGACTGAGGGTTTCACTGCTGATTTTCGCATAACACTCGGCACTCATAGGAGTGGCCGGGATCTGTTAGAGGCACTACGTGAAAAAAAATGCAGGGTCAGTGTATGGTCGGAGCAGGCTCTTGAAAATCCGGCTTTTCCGGTGGCGGCAGCGGAAGTAACGGTTGATATTGTCGTTGTTTCTATGCCGGAGTTGGGGTTTGCTGAGGATGAGCTCGCCTCCCTTAGAACCATTTATGATCGAGCGAAACAGATGGGGCTTGAAACGTGTCCAGTTGAGACTGCGGCGCAGCTGCGTCTGCAATTTCTCGACCAGCCAGATTGGACAACAGGTGAGCGGCTGGCAGCGTTTTTCGTCGCGAGTGAACCGTTTGTTCTGACGCGTGAGGGCTTGCCGAAGCTTTTCAGTGTCGTGTCGGATGATAGATACCCACACCCTGACACGGGTACCGGTCTCTGGCTGATTGCAAATGGGACCCTTAATGCTGGAGATGCCGAACGTCCTGACAGATTGTTTAATGCCTCCGATCCTGAGGAGCGTGACCACAGAGGTCGTTTTGCATTCGTTCTTCCGAAATAAAGAGCAGGACTTGCGCACTTGTCCCTAAAACCGATAGATTTCCCTATGGCATACGAAAACTTCCTGGGGCCTTTTTGGCAGAGCGTGACATGGAAACCAAGAACTTACCGGATACCCCTGAGGGACGTTTGGAGGAACTCATACGTGACTAATGTTTGTCTTTATATTTTCTGTTTATTTGTTATTGTTTCCTGCATAGGATGCGATAACATTTTCGAGGATGAAGTTTACTTCGATGCGCCAATACAGATTGAGGCCCTCTGCATTTCCGAAGATAGACCGACTGAAGTTGTCATGAGTGTCTTTGGGTTCAAGGGAAGCGGATGCGGAGACAAATCTTTCAAAAATGTATATGTCGATCGGGTAGGAAATACGATCTTCCTCACACCCACGATAACCGAGGGACTTCAGATAGGGATCTCAACATGCTCAGCTGAAATCGAGTATCGAGGAGAAACCATTCTCAAGACGCTCGAAGTCGGTGAATATTCAATTTGGGCTGGCGATTCCGAAGCCTTGCGGCTACATATCGAAGCGGAAAAAGCCTCTGTCCTCCTAAGACCGCGCATAAGAGAATTTACGACAGTTCAGATGAAAACGTCCGAGGGGATTCAACGCTTTGATTCTTTCCCAGAGCCTTGGATAGAGACAACTGAACCTGTTCAGGTTACAATTGGTGTCGAAGGATACTTTGCCTTCGGATCTCACATTGAAGCTGTGTCGAAAATAACGTGCATCGAGCGGGAAGCCGAAGAGATTAAGGTGGATCTCTTCGGTGAAGTCAGAATTGACGACTGCCTGCAAGATACAAGTTTTACCGAGCGACCGTGGGGCGAGACTGAAATCGACCTCGGTCTCTTTACAGCAGGTGATTATCGCGTGAACGTCAATGGAGATAAAGTTTGGTTTTCTATACGTCTGCCTGTTCGTTGAAAAAAGATCGAGAAGCCAGAACAGACGCACAGTCAACAAAAGAAGCGTTTTTTAGGAAGTTCCCCCCCCCTCAATCCCCTTGATCAGGGGGCGTTACGAGAAAATATGGCTGTCCTAAGTCTTTATCAAACTCACGTTTACTGTTGTTTCAATTTAGATGGGTCTTAGAAAAGATAATAGCCCCGACCTTTACCACGCTCAGGAGGATATATGAGAATAACGAAAATATGTTCCATTCTCACGGCTTTGATGATTTTTACATGGATCGTTTCATCCAATAGTTTCGCACAAGGCACTTTGGCACAGCCCAGTGTGCGATTGGTTTACTTTCTACCCAGTGATCGTCCTGCCCGTCCAGACAGAATAGAAGCGCTCCGTCAGTTGATTAAAGATACCCAAGAGTTTTACGCAGATGAAATGCAACGCCACGGATACGGTAGACAGACGTTTCGTGTTGAAACCGATAGAAGCGGAGAACCGATCGTGCATCGGTTTAACGGTCAGTTCAATGAACGCCATTATTACGAGCGCCTCACTGATTTCAAGGTCTGGGATGAATTTTTTCAACAGGTTAACGATCTTCAACACGTCTATTTGATTGCCATTGATCTGAGTTATGAACTTCTTAACGAAGGTGAGTCAGGCGGTTTAGGGGGTGTCGTATTTTCCCCTGCAAATGCGGGTGCTTCATTTGTCTTTGGCTCAACGGCTGTAAGACATAGAGATATAACACCAAGGGAAGAAGTCCTTGGAGGCTCCGCCATTATGCCAGCGTCGGGGGACATTTTTTACGACACGCGTGGCTTTCTACACCCTTTGAGGGTGATAACACATGAACTTGCACACGCCTTTGGATTGGACCACGATTTTAGTACCCCCGACTCTGCTGTTGGCGGAAGAGGATTCCGATTCTCTGAGTGCGATACAGAGTGGTTCTCTGTCAGTCGGTTTTTTAATAGCGCAGTTTCCGAAAACGCATCAGGGAACATCCAACTTATATCTGCCCCAACCTACAGTGCTGAAGGAATAGCCCTCCACTTTGAAGTGACTGATACTGATGGGCTCCATCAAGCACAGTTGTTGGTGCCAGAAGACGGTTCTTGGGGACCTTGGAAGTTGATTGGTTGTCAAGCGTTAGACGGACAAACGCAACGGGTTGAATTCCTTTCCTTAGAATTGACCTCAGCCCCTGAGAGAGTCATGCTTCAATTTATGGACGATCTGGGGAACATCACTTGGGCGACTTTTCTTGTTGATATTGCTTCCTTGCTGCCGCCGCCCAAAGTTGTGTCAATACCAGACCCAAATTTAAAGCAAGCGATACGTTCCCAATTAAGATTAGCGTCAGGTGATACCCTCACAGACCAAGCGATGAAAAAATTAGAATCGTTAAATGTTGATGATCGCAAGATAGCAAATATTGCAGGGTTGGAATATGCGACACAGTTACGAGAGGTGTTTATGGGTCGGAATCAAATCAAGAACTATGACCGACTCGCAGAATTGCCGAACTTAACGACGCTATATCTCTGGACTAACAATATTAGCGATCTCAGTGTGCTTCCCCTATTGCCCAAGTTAGAACTTTTAGACCTCAACTATAACCACATTCGGGATGTCAGCCGACTCGCAGCATTTACGAATTTAACGACTCTGATGCTGAGGGGTAATAAAATTAGCGATGTGTCTCCATTGACAGGATTAGTGAATCTTGAAGTCTTACATCTCAAGGGAAATCCGATTCAGGATACATCTGTGCTTGCCAGCCTCACAAAATTGCGTGATGTAGATATTGATATCCATCAACAGTCTGTACCCGCAACCGGCACTTGGCTCGGCATAGGAAAACCCTCTGGTTTGTCACCAGCCAACTTTACTATTAAACCCAGGGAGTTTGTCATTCTTGCACACCGCGATAAACGAGTGGGCACAAGTGGAACAGAATATAATGACTACTTCTATTTCGGAAAGACCGATCCTCAACCTAATTTCCCGAACTTGGCTCAATTTTTCCAGAATGGAGGCCGGATTGAACTCATATCCCATATCACTGCCAACCCTTTACCCCCTCATTCGAGTGAAGCCGAATTCGGGGACATCGTCATCAGTGAAATCATGTGGGGGCTTGATGGCACTTCGCCTGCAAAGCAGTACATTGAACTTTACAATGCCTCAGCGCATGCCTATTCTTTCGCGGACGCAGATGTGAGTCTCCGATTTTCTACAGTTTCCGAGGAACCACTGCCAGATGGTGCTTTCCCACCTCTTCACAATCCTGAGGTCCGTTTAAAAGTCATTGATCGCGTGAGCAACAACGGATGGAAGGTTCCTGGGAGAAGCGGCAACACATCGGAGAATAAACCGCTCATCTCCATGTATCGAACGATTGATTATACAACGGAAGACATGCCAGACGGCTCCCTTGCAAGCAGTTGGAAAGCATCAACCGGACGTGTCAACCTACCTGCCCCGAGTTTCGGCACCCCAGGCGTGAAACATTTACCGCCAGCACCGGTTGTGCTGGTTGAAGCATCTCAGAGGCCTCCGATGTATTGGATAGACGCGGAAGCAGGCACGCTCCACCGTCTCATCAACGCCAAAGTGGAAGACCTTCTGCCAAGCGTTCAAAATGCCACGAGCCTTGTAGTGGATATGGGAGGCGACAAACTCTACTGGACAGAAATATCAGGCAACAATCGTGGTAGAATCAAACGTGCGAATCTCGATGGATCAAATGTGAAACTTGTCAAAGAGCTAACGAGTGTCCCTCTCGACCTCGATCTTGATACCGCCGCGGGAAAACTCTATCTAACCAACGCCTGGGGGAAAATCCAACGGCTTAACGTGGATGGCTCCAATTTCCAATCCAATCTCATCACAGGCTTAGAAGCCCCCAAACACATCACCTTGGATGTCGCAGGCGGTCAGATCTATTGGATACAACAGACAAGTGACACAACTGGGAAAATCCGTTCCGCCAACCTTGATGGTTCAAATCTGCGATTGGTGAAGGACCTGACGAGTTCACCTCGCGGGCTCGCGCTTGATGCTGTCAATAAGAAACTTTATCTCACCAACGCTTACGGGAAAGTTCAACGTCTCAACCTTAACGGTTCAAATTTCCAACCCAACCTTATCACGGATTTAGACGCGCCTGAGGGAGTGTCCGTAGACGTGGTAGGTAGAAAAATCTACTGGACGGAGCAGGACGGCATCTGGCGGGCAGACCTCAACGGTGAAAATATCGAGGATGTCGTCACGGGTTTAGGAGCACCCACAGGCATCGTCTTGGGGACTGTGCCAGCTGTCGCTCCGGCTGCGCCTGCAATCGCTGACATTCCACCCAATGCAACCGTGTTACTTGCCAACTATCCGAACCCATTCAACCCAGAAACGTGGATTCCCTATGAGTTGGCGAGGGATACGGATGTGAAGATCACGATATACAACACGCAAGGCGTTGTTGTTCAGACGTTGACACTTGGGCATCAGTCGGCGGGATATTACACAGGTCGGGCGCGTGCAGCGTATTGGGATGGTCGTAATACTGTTGGTGAACCCGTGGCGAGTGGTTTGTATTTCTATACCTTTACGGCAGGAAGGTTTACCGCGACCCGTAAGATGCTCATCAGGAAATAATTATAGTGAATTCTAAAAATAATTATACACTTCCACCCCTTGGTAGGCGAGGTTTCCTAACCTCGCCATATCAGTCAGTGTAAACTTAATTGTAGGTTCTACTATAACCGAATTTTGTCAAGGTCCGCATCCGTGATCTCGACAAGTACTGGCGACGCTATCACACAAGAGATTATCAAGAGAGGGAGAATAGTTTTCATCGGGTATTTATTTCCTATTAGGACTTACGCCTGTTGCTCTTTTGTAGCATAACCTGTGAGGTTGTGTCAAAAAACCAGCTGCGTCTTTTATACGATCTCTCTTTCAGGACAAGGCAATGCTCAAAAATTGCGTAAGTCCTGTGCTATGAAGATTTCTCCTTGTTGGACGTTGATGGAGCGACATGAGGATTAACATGCAACTGTATGATGTGATCGAGATGGTTCTGTTGCATGGTTTCAAGTGTCGCTTCAATTTTCTCGAAACGCTTATCAATCGCATCGAAACGTTTATCAATCGCATCGAAACGTTTGTCAACTTCTGTGAGAATGTCTTTACGAAATTTCCATAGCATCGCGAAAACGGCGAGGATGGTAGCAATCGCTTGTAAGGCTTGTATAAAATGTCCACTCATTGTGGTCCCCTCAAAAAGTTTTAGGGTTCGTAGTTCGCATGGGTTCTCACACATCACACCTTTACTCCGGTTTTAGTGGGTCGGGAACCGACCCGCCACCGGGGTCCCCACCTGTTACTGGGAAGGAGTTGTGATGCCGAAACTGTCTGATAGTATGATAGAAAAAGTATAATATTTTTGGCAGTTTTTGTCAACAGGATTTGGGGTTTTTTACATTCTTGGGGGAATAATTTCTTTCGAGAATCGCCTACAGTTTCTTTATTTTTCGGTGAAACTATGAAAAATACCCGTATTTTTTCTGTATCTTTCCTCTTCGTCTTATGTGTTATTGTTTTATGCATAGGGTGCGGTGAAAGTGATGAAGTTTACATCGACGCATGGATTAAAAACGTCTGTATTTCCGAAAAGAGTCCGGTTGAAGTTCAAATACATCTTTCTGGAATGGGTGGCGACGGATGTGGCAGGAGACCTTTCAAAAATATATATGTCGATCGGGTCGGAAATAGGATCATCCTGGAACCAACGGCCATCGCGAGCCATTATACGGGGGGATATACATGCTCATCTTTCATCACGTATTACGGAGACATCACCCTCAAGGATCTCGATGTCGGTGAATATGAAATTAGGGGTACAAGTGGTGCATCCGTGTGGCTACGTATCGAAGAGAGATCAGCCTTTGTTCGCCGAAGCGTCCGCATAAAAGAAATTACGCTTGAGGTGAAAACGTCCGAGGGGATAAAACGCTTTGAGGCTTACCCAAGACCTTTGATTGCTGTGCCAGATCCTTTGATAGAGACCGATGGACCTGTTCAGGTTACAATGGGTGTGAAAGGAATCTTTGATGTTTCTGAAATTGAAGATCTGTCGAAAATAACGTCCATAAAACGAGTCACCGAAGAGATGACGGTGAAAATACCCGGTGAAGTCCAAATTATCAACTGTCTGCAAGATCTGTCTCACTGGTATGACACTGAAATCGACCTCGGTCTATTTGAACCCGGTGATTATCGCGTAAACGTCTATGGACATGAAGTTCGGTTTTCTATACGTCCCGATCTTCCCCCGAAACAAGATCGATAAGCCCAAAACAGACGCACATTGAAAAACGTGATTTTTAGGAAGCAGGACTTACGCAAAATGTGCAAAAGAGCGAAATAAGGGGGTTCCATGGAAAGAACAGACGATGCTCAGTTGATTGAGGCTATTTTGTCAGGCGACGACGCAGCCTTTGGTATTTTAGTTGAAAAGCACGAAAAAAGTGTTCACGCCTTCGTGTGGAACAAAATCGGTGATTTTCACTATGCGGAGGAAATTACACAAGATGCCTTCTTCAGTGCCTATCAAAAGTTGCCAATGCTGAGAGATCCGAGCCGGTTTCTTAGCTGGTTTTACGTCATTGCGAATAATCTGTGTCTGAAGTGGCTAAGCAAACAGAAATCTGCGGAGCAATGGCAATCCTTGGAGGACACACCTATGGAAGAAGTAGCAGAAGCGACTTACACGGGTTACGTATCGGAGCAGCGCGAGACAGAAAC
>JAJEDB010000041.1 GCA_022821725.1 Candidatus Poribacteria bacterium
CGGTTAGATGAAGATTAATTTATTAATTCGGTAATTTCCTAACGAATCCGGTGCGGTTAGGAAACCGCACCTACCGGGCCTGGGAGAACATAGCATTACCGAATTATTTTCTGAAACTTCATGAAACCGCACCTACCGGGGGAGTGCGTAAGTCCTAAAAAAAATGAAATGGAGGGGTTTTTGATGGGGTATTTCTTCAGATTTACGAAAGGCACGTCAAACTTAAAACGCATACTATTTAACCGCAAGATAAAATTAAAAATTGTCGCGTTAGGCTTTCCGATGCTGTTTGCGTTGGTTTTCTTTTATGCTTGCACGAGTAACGAAGACTTTGCGAACCCGCTCGACCCTGAGAACCTACGGACATCCGGCGCGCCGGATGGTCTCACGCTTTACGCAGGCGACCAGCAGGTCCGGGTCACATGGAACGACACTGGACAGGCGGGCATCAAAGCATACCGCATCTACAGACGTTCCACGGGGGGTGCAGATACAGAATTCCAGCAAGTCGGATCTGTCGATGCCCCCACAAACGAATTTATTGACACCCAAAACCTCGAAAACGACCGCCGCGATGCGTCTGGACGGCTTCTCGCTTACGAATATCGCATCAGTTACCTCGATGCCAACGGTGTTGAAACGCCGGACCCAGCAAATCCGCCCGCTGAGACTGAAGATCCACGCCGCATCTGGATAACCGCTTTAGCGACCCCAAGCGTGCCACCGCCTGCCCCGAACGTAACATTGGGCGATCCGACCGACCTTACCATCAAACTCTTTTGGGACGGCTATGAATTCCCTTACGACTTTTCTATCTTCCGCGTCTACGCTGCCCTCGACACCGAAGATGACAAACCGTTACGTTTCGAGCTTATTGCCGAGCCAAAGCGAGATCGACTCTACTATTTCGACCACGATTTTGAAGTCGATGGCACTCGCAAGGTCTATCGCGTCGCGGGCGTTGATGAATTCGGCGCAGAGGCAATCACGACGATTACAGCAGCAGTCCCAAATGTACCGCCTGCCTCTCCAAAAGACGTTCGGGTGCGTTATCTGGCGCGTTCTCTCTTTAATACAAAATATGATGCGGTTATCTCATGGACCCCGAACACGGAGCCCGATCTTGCTGGGTACCAACTCTATACGAGAGATGCAGCAGGGAAACTCCTCCCGCGCCCCGCAGTCGGACCCAAGGAGCGCACTTTCACGATCCCCGGTGAAGACCCGATTCTCGTAGGTCAAGCATTAGAATTCAAGAAGTACTACATCACCGCCTATGACAATACACCCGGACCTGACGGACGCCGCGACGAAAGCGCGCTTGTGGAGGCGAAATCGCGATAGGTGCAGTGCCTCTGCCAAACATCTCGAATAACGACATAACACTAAAGGATACATCATGCACGCCAATTTTTCTAAATTAAATTCCGGGCTTACCCGTTATGCGCCGAAAAAGAGACAGCACAACACGCAAGCCTTCATTCTCATCATCTGTACTTTATTGCTACTCACAGGCATAACGACCCCCCTATGGGCACAGTTGCCTCCCATCTCACACCTCAGCACTATCCAAACTGCGGAGCCAGTGGGTAAGGGAGGCTCCAGTACCACGTTCGGACTCTTTCAATACCCCAAAGTGGATCTGCTCCCGGACTTCGGGCAGATGGTTGATATCGGTGGATTCGAGGAAACCCATCGTGTAAGCCTGGAAATCGAGACCTTCCTGATCCCTGTTAAATTCGCTTACGGGTTAAGCGACGAACTCGACCTCGTGCTCGGCGGCACCTTCTCGACAGGCGGCGTGCGGAAAATCGTCCACGACTTCTACAACACCGCTACTGAGACCGCTGACGACCCAGACATCAACCGTCGCGTCTACGACCAGCCGCTCTTCGACGGCAGCCTTGGACTGAAATATAACATCAAACCCGACCGGAACGACAATCTACCCAGTATTTCTGTGGGTGGCGACGCGCATTTCGGGTTCACCGCAGATGATCGTCTCAACACAGACAACGAATTCCTCGACCACAGCCCTGCCGATGGATTTCCGTTTGTCGGTATCAACACCTATCTCGTAGGCACCCAAAGATTCGGCAGCCTCTTTAAACTCCATGCCGGTGTCGGCGTCTTCTTAACCTCAAAGGCACTTAAAACGACTGACTTTTTTACACTCAATTGGCAAGTCGGTGGTGAGATCGCTGTCTCAGACAATATGTGGTTGATAGCCGACTTCTCGCGCGAACTCCCGTATGCCGGTATACACGTGACAAACCTCATCGGGATGGGATTCCGCTATGAACTATCGAATACGCTTGCGTTCCAACTCGGATTCAACAGCCAACCCGGATTTCAGTTTAACCTAACGTTCGGCGGCGAGGAGACACAAGCATTTGAAGGTGAAAATTTGCTCTTTTAGCATAAAGACTGAAAGAATTATTAAGGACAGGACTTACGCAAAATGACCAAATGTCACCTATTTTCACGGGATTCGGTGCGGTTAGAAACCGCACCTACCTGGAGAGTGCGTAAGTCCTATAAGGAAAAATTAAAAAGATGCGAGCAGTTGTTCAACGTGTCAAATCCGCGAGTGTTACGGTCGATGGGGAACGCGTCTCTGAAATAGGGGCAGGCGTTCTCATTTTCCTCGGCGTTGCCCACGAGGATACGACAAAAGAATTAGAATATATCGCCAACAAGGTCGCCAATCTACGTATCTTCGAGGACGCAGCGGGTAAAATGAATTGTTCGCTCCTTGAAACGGGAGGGGCTGCACTTGTCGTCTCGCAATTCACCCTCTACGGGGATTGCCGCAAAGGACGACGTCCCAGTTTTATCAATGCCGCGCGTCCCGAAGTCGCGAATGCGCTTTATGAAGAATTTATCACCGCTTTAGAGAAATGCAACGTCCCCACGCAAGGCGGCACCTTTCAAGCGATGATGGATGTTCAACTCATTAACGACGGCCCCGTCACTATTTTACTGGATAGCGCCAAACAATTTTAATTTTCCTTGCGGTTCGGTCAGGTGGGTTTGTGCTTTTATGCGTTTCTCCGTATATCTAGTGGAAATCCGCAGAAATACCCAAGCAAAAACACCCTGCGCCGTTGTTGCAGGCTGCGTTTTTGGTTTAATAGTTTATTCTTCAGGAAAAACTTAGCGAATTTGGACTCACAAAGGAGAGCACTATGGCACAGAAAATGCGTCTCGGCTTAGGTCAGTTCAATGCCCTCAGTGAAGAACGGCTGAAATTCATCAAGCAACTTGGGGTTGAAGATGTGCTGCTGAATACACCCCAACTCCCCGGCACAGAACGCTGGGAATTCATGGACATTCTTCATCTCCGGACAGAGATAGAAAATGCTGGACTACGGTTAGCCGCACTGGAGAACGTGCCTGTCTCGTTCTACGACAAAGCGATGCTCGGTTTGCCCGGACGCGATGCCCAGATTGAGAACATGGCAACGACGATCCGCAACCTTGGCAAGGCGGGTGTTGAAATCTTCGGGTACCACTGGATGCCCAATGAAGTCTGGCGGACCTCCCGAACGACACTCGGCAGAGGCGGTGCCGCTGTTACCAGTTTCGATATGGAGCAGGTTAAAGACGCGCCTTTAACGCACGGTCGTGTTTACACGGAAGACGAGATATGGGAGAATTACGAGTACTACATGAACGCCATTCTGCCCGTCGCAGAAGCGGCAGGCGTTAAGCTCGCGCTCCATCCAGACGATCCGCCTGTCGAATCCCTTGCGGGTGTGCCGCGCTTGTTCCGTAACTTTGAGGGTTTCAAACGCGGGATGGAAATCGCCGACAGCCCCATACACGGACTCGATTTTTGTGTCGGTTCCTGGTCGGAAATGGGACCGGGTGTCACGGATGCGATCCGTTATTTCGGAGAACGCGACAAGATTTTTTACGTGCATTTCCGAGATGTGCAAGGGCATGTCCCGAAATTCGCGGAATCCTTCGTTAACAACGGCAACTGCGATATGTTTGACGTGATGCGCACGTTGAAAGCGGTCGGTTTTACAGGCTTCATGATTACCGACCATGTGCCACATATCGTTGATGACACAGACTGGGGACACCGCGGCAGAGCGTATGCCATCGGGTATATGACAGCATTCCTTGAAATTTTAATGGCGGTCGAGAAATGAAACAATCTGAATGGATTGACACAATTAAACAGGGGGATTGTATTCAACTGATGTCCGAAATGCCGGAGGAATGTGTCGATCTCGTCATAACGGATCCGCCCTTCGCGATTGACTTCAAAGCGACTCGTCACAATTACAATCGGAAAGAGAATCGAGTCCTTCAAGGTTACAATGAAATTGAAGGCAGCGATTATCTTGCTTTTACGCTTGATTGGCTCTCTGCTGCGACGCGAGTGCTAAAGGATTCTGGAAGCATGTATATCTTCTCCGGTTGGAATCATCTAAAGGACCTCCTGATAGCCATCGACGAATGTCAGTTGACGACTGTCAATCACCTAATTTGGAAATATCAGTTTGGCGTTGTTACCAAGCGTAAATACGTAACCTCCCATTACCATTGTCTTTTCTTATGCAAAAACGATAAGAAACGAAAATTTTATCCCTATCGCCGATTTGATAAGGATGCAAAGACTGCAAACGGTGGGTCGGCACACTACAAAGATAAAGAGGACGTTTGGGAAATCAAGAGAGAATACTGGCAAGGTGCAGTCAAAACACCGACAAAATTGCCCGCTGAACTCATTGACAAAATCCTTGATTATTCCAGTGAAAAAGGTGATGTCGTTTTGGATCCGTTTTTAGGTTCAGGACAGGTTGCCGTCGTCAGCAAAATGAAGGGACGGCATTACATAGGCTTCGAGATTGTTCCAGCATATTATGAATTCGCCAGCGACAGGCTTGAGTCAGGGAAATACTTGATTCAGAAAACAGAAGAAGAACCTGTATGGGATTTATTCAGCAAGGAAGCGTAATTATATTATGATAAACAAAAGAATCATTGACACAGTTGAAAAACTGCGAAACGCCTCTCAAAACATTCCAAAAGTTTGGGATGGTAGGAGTGCCATTCTTGAAATGAAAGAAGGAGGCTCAACACAGTGGCGGCAGATGGAATGGATGGGATTTTACTTCGAGTTTTTGTGTCAAAGACATTTTGCCACGATAATTGATATGCCCGGAAAAAAATATGGCAATACAGAGTTTGATGCATTTTGTGAAATCTCTTGGGACTTTAAGGCACATGCGGCGAATACCACAAATCATACTGTTATTACAAATGATGCTGAAGCGATAGCAAATACGATAAGTGATTATGGGCTCTACGGAGTGATTCTCGCAATAGGTGAGGTGGAATACAACGATGAAGAAAGAACCTTTAAAAGATGGCATGATGAACTGAAAGAAGGAATCAGCAAATACGAGGTGAACAGGATAAACAGAGGGGCAATGTCGAGAAGACGCAAAACAGAGTTTGTTTTATCGGAAATCCACTTTGTCTGTTTTGATACCAAAACACTGAGTCAATGTGGCGGTTCATTCCAGAAAGGCTTTAGAAATGCTGATGGCAGTCCAAGACGCGAAAAAGTCACAGTAAATATACGAAAAGTTCCAGATGTTTCCCTTGTTGCTACTGAGGAATTCTAACAAATACGGTTATATCAAATCAACGGTGTTGATGCGATTTCGTCCATATTTTTTGTAACAGGTGTTGCTAAAAAAAATGGAAGAAAAGACTTGACATTTTCTCAAAAATGTGGTCTAATTAAAGCGTCAGTTGGACAGGAATAGCATCGCGTGCATCCTTGCACGTGTCCTGTCCACCGAATGCTATCGGTAGACTGGCACTGACGTATCTACAAGAGTGGCACTCTTCAGCCAACGAAAATTGTCAATATATATGAGTTCCCCTTAACCTCTTTGTAAGGCGTTTTACTGGCATCCATCGTGTCGGGTTTTAGGTATTTTTTTTAAAGAACACGCCTTGCAAACATGGAAGTGACAGACTCAGGTGAAATATGAATGTAAACACAGAACTTCAATACGCGAAACTCGACGAACTTTATCTTGACGCGAAGAATTCGAGACTCGGCCGTCATCAGACGAATGCGCCTCTTTCTCAAGAAGAGATTCTTGACATGATGAACGCCTCGGATCTTGATGAGTTGGCTGAATCTTATCTGGAAAATGGTTTTTGGCAACATGAGGCATTATTGGTTGTGGAGGAAGAATTAGAGGGACAGCACTGCCTTGTTGTCATAGACGGGAATCGACGGCTCGCGGCTCTGATCTATCTTTATCGGGCAATCATCGGGGAACAAGTTTCAAAAAAATGGAGTTTACTCGTCGAAAATAGAGTCATTCCCGCAGAACTCTTTAATGAAATTCCGTACCTACAGACCAATTCTCGTCAGGAAGTTGAGGCATTCCTCGGTTTTCATCATAGTGTTACAGGTATAAAGGGATGGTTCCCTGAACAGAAAGCAGAATATATTGCTAAATTAATTGATGACCGAGGTATGAGTTATGAAGAGGTAATACGAAAGATCGGAACTGACATTTCCACCGTTCGATACTACTATATCTCCTATCGACTTTTTCTACAGATGAAAGATATATTAGAGAATTTTTCAGCTGAAGATGCCGAATTTAGATTTAGCACCATGTTCTTCTGCCTTCAAACATTAGGAGTGCAGAAGTATCTTGGTCTTGACATTTCTGCCGATCCGGGCGACGCAAGAATACCGGTTCCCAAAAACCGTTTGGATGCACTCGCGCATTTCACGCGCTGGTTATCTGGAAGCCCACAACAGCCATCACTCGTGATGGGCTTACGAAATGTTGCCGACTTCGGTAGGCTTCTTGAAAACCCCCAGGCCGTCCAATACCTCGAAAATAATAAGCATGCACGTTTTGATGTCGCTTGGCAACTAGCTTACGGTGATGAAGAAATCATTCAGTTAATCAATGAAGCACGCAATGACATTGCCATTGTCTTAAGGCACATACACCGTTACAAGGACTCTTCAGCAATACAAAGTGCTGCCGAAAGGTTAGCGATTAACACCAAAGAATTACTTAACCAGTTTCCAACTATCTGCGCCGAATTCTTAGAGGAAGACTGAAACTGGAATACAAACCTTCCAGTCTTTTTTAACGCGCGCTGCTTAAAAGAGGATAGTAATTATGGGAGCACAATTCGCCTGTGGCCGGTATCCGTATAAGCTTTGCATATTTCGGACAAGAAGCTTATTGATACCTCGAAAACGTTCCTACGGGATCTAAGCGAACCATCAAGATGCTAAAATATCAACTCTTTCCAAGATCAGTAGGAATAACTGAGCAAATTCAACGCGTTATTGAATGCTTTGACCAAACGTATGAACAGATAAAATCTCCCGAAAACGAGCTGAAAAGTGACGAAGTTTTGGACATATTAAGACCTGAACTTGAACAGATCGGATTCATAGTCGAAACTGGAAAAGCGAAGGGACAAAAAATTCCGGTGCCTGTTCTCTTTGGTTTGAATAATACCGTTGATCAATCTTTCAATGCCGATGGTATAAGTAATGATGGGAAAACAGTCCTTGAAGTTGAAGCAGGCAGAGCAACCGCCAATTTTGCGTTTTTGAAAGATATTTTTCAAGCATCTATGATGCACGGCGTTGATTTTTTAATCTTGGCTGTTAGAAATGATTACAGAGGCGGAGATGACTTCCAGAAAGTTTACACGTTTTTGGAGACGCTATACATCAGCAGTCGACTGGTACTGCCACTAAAAGGTATTATTCTCATAGGATATTGATACTGAAAAGGAGTAAAAAATGGCGCGAGTTGTCCCTTTACGATACGACACGGCTTTTAAGAAAGCGTTCGGTCAACCGGATATCTTCTGTCAATTTGCCGAAGATGTGTTAGGTATCCAATTCCATACCGATGAGGTGCATCGCGGCTACAAATTCCTTGAACCCATCGGACAAGTTGATATTGAATACGATCTATTCGCTGAGGATACGGAATCCCGGATTGTGGTTGAGATACAACACGTTAAAGAACGCCATTTCTACGACCATTCCCTACATCATCATCTCATCAACCTCGTCGAACAGGTGAAAAACAGCAAGGCGTATCAGTTCAATCGGACGGTTTACACGATTGTTGTCCTAACGAGTCCGTATAGCGAGGGCGACATCGACTTCAGTGTGGCTATCGCGGATTTCAACCCGGTCAACGAATTTAGCAGGAAAGTCAATGTCTACCCGCATCAACTCGTGTTTGTGGTGCCGCGGATGGTCAACGATAAGACACCACCGGGCATCAAAACGTGGTTGGAACTCGTTTTGGATTCTCTGGATGGAGAAATAGACGAAAGTCTCTATAACTCCGCGATTTTTGAGAGAGTGATTGATGCGGTTAAACTGGACAACATCTCGCCTGCGGAGCGCAGGGTCCTTAAGGATGAAGAGTCTTGGGAAGATACCTTAATAGATGAACACAATCTGGGGAGGCAGAAAGAAAAAGAAACAATTGCACGCGCCCTGATGAGCGAAGGCGTAAGCACTGAAATCATCGCAAGAGCAACAGGCATCCCAGAAACAGACATCGAAAAACTCAGACAGTCTTAAAAACACAGGACTTACGCAAAATGACCAAATTTCACCTATTTTTACAGGACTCCGTGCGGTTAGATGAAGATTAATTTATTAATTCGGTAATTTATTGGCGAAGTCCGGTGCGGTTGCAAACCGCACCTACCGGGCCTGGGGGAACTCTCAAATTACCGATTTATTTTCTGAAACTTCATGAAACCGCACCTCCCGCCGAAGTGCGTAAGTCCTGAGAAAAATGAACCATCTTTGACTCAAAAAATGCGAATCGATTGTCAGAGCCATATATTTCCAAACGCCTATACCGAAATCCTGGCGCAGAACCCACACCCACCGCAAGTGATTCGACGCGGGACGGAATTTGTCGTTACATACGGCGATGTCCAAACATTTCGCCTCCAAGACGAAGCCTACGATCCGAAGCGAAAACTCAAGGATATGGATGCGGCAGGGGTCGATATGGCGCTGCTCAGTACCAATATACCCCCACCCTGTATGCTCGCACCCGAATTAGGGAATAAGGGCGCGCAAGCGATCAACGATGCTATCGTTGAACTGGTGGACGCACATCCACACCGATTCGCGGGATTGGCGTGCCTGCCGTGGCAGAACATAGATGAAGCAATCACAGAAATGGATCGGGTGAAGGAACTCGGTTTTCGCGGGATTATGCTCTATTCCCATATCGGTGGGAAACCTGTTGATGCCCCACAATTTGAACCCGTCTATACACACGCCGAAACATTGCAGATGCCGATTGTGATGCATCCGACGGTTCCGACGTGGGGTGAAGCCATCAAAGACCACTGGATGATCGGTATGATGGGGTTACAGGTGGACAACAGTTTCGCACTGTTGCGACTGATTCTGAGCGGGATTCTCGAACGCCATCCTGATCTGCAAATCGTGATGCCGCACGTTGGCGGTATCCTCCCCTATATGAGCGGTAGGATTGACCACCAGACGGAAGTCTTAGGGAGAGCCAGAGAGAATATAACACAGCCCCCGAGTGCGTATCTGCGACGTATCTATCTCGATATTGTATCGCCATCGGTGGAATCCATACAGTACGCTTATGCGTATTCCGGGGCGGATCGCCTACTGTTTGGCACAGACCATCCGTGGGTGGATATGCCACGCTTTGTCGGTTTAATTGAGAAGATGCCGATCCCTGAAACAGATAAAGCGCGAATTTTCAGTGAAAACGCTATAAAATTGTTCGATTTATAGTACAATATGAGAGATTGAGAAGCAAGACCCTTGAAAATAGGGACAGAGAAGAGGGTTTACGACATGCCATACGAATTGACTGATGCTGAAAAGTTTTTCTTTGAAAATAACGGCTATCTCGTCTTGGACAACTTCCTTGCCGCCTCCCACGTTGAAACACTCAGGAGTGCCCTCGCTGAAGTCATTGAGAAGCGACGGGAATGCGAGGAGAAAGGGTTAACCGAAACCGGAATGACACACATCCATGGCGAGAAAAGCACTCGCATCTTCTACATTCTCGGAGACCATCCGGCGTTTTTGGAACTCCTGGATTGGCAACCGATCCTACCATACGTCACGGGGTTGCTGAATAAAATGCCGCACCATCACGCTTCGGATGCCATTGTTGAGCACGCTTCCGATTTAATGGAACGTTCGATGGGGTGGCACATCGATGGACACGATGAAGGCTACCGTAACCTACGTCCGATCCCGTTTTTGCAACTCAAAATCGGATATTATCTGACCGATATGACAGAAGGCGGTCAAGGCAATCTGTGGCTCATACCGGGGAGCCACACAGCGATGTATGATCCGAGCCATGAAGACCTGCGGTATCCTTATGAATATCCGGGTGCTTTGGAGGTATGCGCCCCACCGGGGAGTGCGATTCTCTTTCATAACGCTGTCTGGCATTCCGCTGGCATCTTCACAAAATCGGAGGGTTCTCGTGAAATGCTCTATTACGCCTATGAGCACCCGTGGATGATTGCCTCTGAGGAACATTGGGGGTATCCCAAAGACTTTTACAACACGCAACTCTCACCCGAACAGCGGAAATTCTTTCACGGATTTGTCTTCGATCCACCAGAACAGCGATGGGGATAGTGGATAGTGGGTTTGATGAAGATTAATTTACGGAATAAGTCGTTGAATACTTGAAGTTATTTAGGTTATGGTCAGGTTAACAGGATTGTAATTCTGTAATCCATACTGACAGCAAATCGCTTTACGCCATTAACACCATCTTTAAAACCAGTCTTTTTACGGATGCGGTA
>JAJEDB010000148.1 GCA_022821725.1 Candidatus Poribacteria bacterium
CGGTTAGATGAAGATTAATTTATTAATTCGGTAATTTATTGGCGAAGTCCGGTGCGGTTAGGAAACCGCACCTACCGGGCCTGGGAGAACATAGCATTACCGAATTATTTTCTGAAACTTCATGAAACCGCACCTACCGGGTCGGGGAAAGTCGTCTTAGCGTTCTGGACGTGCTGGGACGCCCGTTTCCGCAGATTCGTAGATGAGATCCATCAATTCGGATTGGATAATCCCGTTCATGGGACTCGTGCGTGATTCTGCTCTCCCCAAAACAGCGTCGATGAAGTTGTCGTCGGGCGAACCGGCGGACATGTCGTCTGTAATTGGAGGCGGATCTAACGCTTCTCCACCTTTCCAGACGCGAATCCAACCGCCACTCCAGCCGTCAACTTCGATCCTGCCGTTTTCAAACACTAACGCCATGTGCGTGCCGCCAGGACTTGGGCAATTGCCACTTACCGCCATCGCCGCGAGCACACCGTTTTCAAACTTGACGTTAATCGAGGAGTTGATGTCAACGTCTCGGTCTTGGTTGTCTGTATAGGCATAGACTTCAGCGACTTTTGACTCGACCGCCCAGCAGAGACTGTTGAGGAGATGTGCGCCGCTATCGTAGGCTTGTCCACCGCCAGAGAGTTTCGGGTTCTGTCGCCACGTCCCTGTTGTGCCACCTTTCCAGCCCTGCGTAATATAGCCAATGACCAATTCCAGCTTGCCAAATTCCCCGCTACGGATAACCTCTCGGGTATAATAGAAATTGGGTGTGCACGGCGTATTGTAGCCGATGGTGAGGGTAAGTCCGGTTTCTTCCACCTTCTCTGCGAGGGTATACGCGTCTCTGGAAGCCGTGACCATCGGTTTTTCCATTAAAACGTGGCAGCCCGCCTCAAGTGCCTGCATGCCCTGCTCGAAATGGAGCGTGTGCGGTGTAGAAATGACGACGGCATCTGGCGATGTCTCTTTCAGTAGCGTGCCGATGTCGTCATAAGCCCCCGGACGTGGACTCAGATCGGACAGGTTTCGATCAATATAACCGTTAGCAATGTCGGTATTCACATCGCAGGTGCCGACGATTTGCACGTCAGGATTTGCGTTCATGCGTCTGGCGTGACCTGAGGAGTTTCCGCCACACCCAATCATGGCAAGTCGAATTTTCGCCATATTGTTCTCCTTTTTTAATTTTACCTTGCGGATAAGTTATAGCCTTCTGGTATCTAACAGTTTCCGTGTTCGAGTTGCCTGCGCCGTTGTTGCAGGCTTAGGATTCGGTATTATACTGGACCAGTCCTTATTTCGATTTCGGATTCACCGAAAACCTACTCGTAATGAAATGGAGAGCAGTCCAGATGCCCCATAAATTAAGGATTAAACGATTGGGCTTTCGTACTTAAACTTCGATAAATCCTCGACACGGATGGCGTCATCGCCGAACACCCGCGTAAAGGCATGCCCGTGATGCGACTTCGTCTCCCCATGCATGTAGCAGACACTGAACGCCCGCCGCGGAATATCGGTATCGTTCGTCCCGGAACTGTGTAGCATCCAATTGTGGAGTAAGACGACCTCTCCTGCCTTCAACTCCATCGGGAGCGGTGTTGCCTTCGCAACGATGTCGTCGATGTGTTCCTGTGTGAGAAACCCGGATCCGTTTTCAGGATTGATGAGCCTGCTATGCGACTTCGGAATGATATGTACACACCCATTCTCAATCGTTGCGGGATCCAGAGCGGTATAAATCGTGATCTGCGGGTCCCGATCGAGGTCTCGCCATCTGTCCTGATGCCATGTCAGCTGCGTGCCCTCGTGTGCGGGTTTGTTCATAAACATCGCCCGAAAACAGGCAACAGGGGTGTCACCTCCGTAGATTTTCGCGCATACCTCCTGGAAAACCGGTTTCTGGAGATACGCCAAGAAAACCGGATCCAGTTCGAGGTTCTGAATTTTCCGATACAACAACGTGGCACCTTTATGTCCCTTAGACTGCGGTCCGGGAGAGTTCTTTCCAGGTTCCCGATCCAGTTGCATCATGATTTGGTCGTAATCCAGTGATGCTTTCCCGAGCATGATGTCGTCCATCTGCTGCTGCAGTCTTGCGAGTTCTGTGTCCGTCGCGACTTGTCCGATGCGCACGTAACCGTTTTCCCAAAAATGTTCCCACTGTTCATCTGTTATATGGTGTTCCATGCTAAGCCTCCCAGTTGCGCATGTCGTGGTTCCGAAAAAGTCTATATTCTACAAGTATAACATATATTTCAAGAAGTATAAACGAAAATTACAAAATAATGCAACCTTTGGATATCTAAGTTACGTCACCTCAATCAATTGGTAGACTTTAGAATTAATTAGACAGTCAGCACCGGTGCGGTTAGGTGAAAGACCCTATCGGGTTGGGGTAGTTAGTAGACTTTACCGGTGCGGTTAGGTGAAAGACCCTACCGGGTTGGGGTAGAATGTCTGTTTATTTTTCAGGTTTACCAAATGAGGGCTGTCAAAAATCTGTTCGGTGAATCTCTTTGTCGAACATTTCCCTTTTTGATAAAATAATGCAACCTTTCGGCACGCAGGTTACGTCACTTCAATCAACAGATAATACACGATTCCGGAGGTAGTTTGTAATGGAACAGAAAGATGCTCAGCTCATCCAGAGGGTCCTCCAAGGTGACCAGGAGTCATTCAGTCCCTTGGTGAGAAAATATCAGAAGGGGGTTCACGCGCTGGTATGGCGGAAGATAGGGGACTTCCATATTGCGCAAGAGATCACGCAGGACGCGTTTCTCACTGCGTATCAAAAGCTCAGAACCTTGAAAAACCATAACCAGTTTTCCGGGTGGCTCTACGTTATCGCGGCAAACCTGTGTCGCGACTATCTCCGAAGGAAGCGTTTGCCGATGGAAACCTTAGACGCTGACAATACGAATGAGGTGGACAAAGTGTCATATTCTCAATATGTAGCAGATAAGCAGAAAACCGATGCGGATGAAACACGGCGTGAAACCGTCAAGGAACTGCTCAAAAAATTACCGGAAAGCGAACGGACGGTGATGACGCTCCACTATCTCGGCGAGATGACGATCCAAGCGATTTCCGAGTTTCTCGGTGTCTCTCCGAATACCGTCAAAAGCAGGCTCAGTCGCGCCCGCAACCGTCTACGGAAAGAGGAAGACGTGATTCAGCAGAATCTCGGCAGCTTCCAACTCCCCGATACCTTCGCCGATAACATTATGCAGGAAGTTTCACGTATCGCTCCCGTTCCCCCTGCGGTGAGTAAACCCGTGGCACCTTTAGCAATTTCTGCCGCTTCCGCTATTCTCATTTTTTTAATGATGGGTGTTGGCACGCAGTATCTCTCCCGTTTTCAGAGACCTTACAATTTAGATGCGACATCGGAACCCACGGTTGAGATTATTGACGCGGTTTTCGTTTACGATTCCCCTGCGAAACCCGCAGTTCGGAGTCAGGCAGGAAGTTCGGCACTCCCGGGTAAAAGTCCCGGCGCGGGTCAGAAACCCGACGATTCCGTTGTTGCTACGCTATCCGTCGATACGATAGACGTCTCAACCCCGAAACCACAATGGCGCCAAACTCGGGGACCTGAAGGTGGTAGCGTGCAGAACCTATCTATCACATCTAACGGGGATTCTTACGCCAGAACAGGGACCGATCTCTATAGATTGGCAGACGATGGAAGTCGGTGGAGCATTGTCAACACCAACATGCCTGTTAGCGGATCATGGCAGATGACAGAACATGAGAAGACCCTCTACGTTGTCTCCGATACGGAAGTCCTCACTTCAATAGATAGAGGCGAGACGTGGCATGCACTCGGTGCGCGTCCCGAAGGACAGCTGGTTGATCTCGTCATAACAGATGGGTCTCCTGGGACGCACACTGATATTGTCATGTACTTGGGACTCACTAATGGCGTATTCAGCTCCGTGGACACTGGGAAATCGTGGACGCCTGCCAGCGATCCGTTGATGGACACAGAAATTCGCGTAATCACTGCTATTGAAGATGTCGTGTTCGTTGGAACGGATTCTGGACTTTATCGCCTCAATTCTGAAGGCTGGACGTTATTACCGGTAGATGAAGACCATGAGACCCGCAATGTCCGCGCGCTGGCAAATGCCGGGCATCGACTCTATGTTGCCGTGGGTGAAAAAGTGGTGAACAAAGATTTTGGGCTCATGGTGCCATCGAAAATGATATGGGAGACATCTCTGTCTCTGTATCGTTCAACAGATTTGGGAGATACGTGGCAGACATTAGACCATGGAAAAGTAGAAACAGAGCCTTCCACCCCAGTTAGCATGACGATTCGGGTTGGCGCTGCAGATCCGAACGCCGACCCAAATGGGAAGGAGCCTCCTAAGAACGCAGAAACGAAACCGACTTTAATCTTTAAAATGATAGCAGTGGAAGATAACCTTTTGATATTAGACGACAGAAACAGTTATTACTCAAGGGACGCGGGGGACACCTGGGTTGCTTTGAATTCAAGCATACCGAATATAGCAGATGTTTCGACGCTTGTGTCTTCGGATGCGAATACCTTCTATCGGAACGGAGAGTCCGGGATTTATCGCACAACCGATGCCGGCAAAACGTGGCATCCGTTTAACCCTGGATTGGTAAAGACAGCTGTGATGCATTTAGTTTCTGTGCAGAACGTGCTCTATGCCAACGTGGAAGGCATCCTCCTCGCCTCATCCGATGCGGGTGAGTCGTGGACCCCTGTCCCAAGCAGCCTCGGAAACATCATAAATCTGGTGAGATTCAACGATCTGCTCTACGCCAGAGGTGTAGACGAAACGACACCGCACCCCCGCCTCTTTCACTTATCTACCGAGGATAATCGGTTAACACCTGTTCCAGATATGCCATTTTTAGTCGGGAGAAACTATACCAAACTGCTGGAAGAACGTTTCATGGAAATTTTCCCAGGCGAGGCAGAGGGAGAAAAAAATACTCTTGAAGATTTAGATGCAGAGGCATTTGTTGAAGACTATAGTCCGGTTTTAGAGGAACTCATTGTTGAGATTTTGACCTCGCTTGTCGGGAATTTCGCTGTCGGTGGTGACGCTTACTATATGGAGTTTGAACAGAGACTTTTCAGATGGAAGCCCGGCACAACTGAATGGGTGGATACTGGACTCATCAATAAACTTCCTGCCGATATAATTGACAGTGCTGACACCGCTGATTCCCTGCCTTCTAACCTGGCGGCTTCAGGGAATACCGTCTACATCGGTACATGGGACGGACGCCTCTTTCAATCGTTTGACGAAGGAAACACGTGGAACGATGTTACGGAGAGCCTCCCATTTCCTGTTGCGGATTTTAACGCAGTCACCTTTGCAGGCACTACCCTTTATGTCGCAACCGATAGTGGGGTCGTTTATGCAAACGACGGAGACCTCGACTGGCACACGACAACGGATACAGAAGGCATCCCTGTCGTTATAGAAAGGTTCGCGGTAGACGGGACAACGCTGTATGGGACAAGCGAACGACAGGTGTATCAATTCAAAGAGGGGACTGGGGTGTGGCAACAGGTTGCCCCGGAAATCCCGATGCCTATTACCTCGCTTGCTGTTGAGGGTAATGTGCTGTATGTCGGGACGCGTGGCAGCGGTGTGCTTCGCTTTACGCTGGATTAACCTAGACTGCACAGGAGACCAACGGTTTCCTATGCTACAAAGAACTCATTTATTGAAGCATTTTCAATCAGAAATGGTATTAGTATTGCTTCAACTTTGACTTTAGGAGCAGGTTCGTAGTAGTGCGATTTATCGCACGTTGACACGTCAAAGACGGGCAATGAATTGCCCTACTACAAACGAAGCAAATCAACCACAAACTCAATATTGAACGACTATTAGTAGCAATTTAGGTTTAATTAGCAAAAAATCAAAAACAAAAAAGGAGATTTTGAAAATGTTAAAAATGATTAGAAAATCCAGAACCATTGTCGCACAACCTTCTGTCTTGCGACCCGGACTACACAAATTAACGGTTTACGCGATAGCCCTGCTCACGACTCTATTCATGACGATGGTAACCCAACTGCCGCTACAGGCAGGCACAGATCAACTCCTCTTTGATAGGGCTGCGGTTAAAGATCCCGGCAGTTTGATCGTGAAACTCCAAGACACGCGTGCGCCGGTGTCCGAATTTATCGCATCGCAATTGTCGGAAGATATGCAGTGGGTGTTATTCGGATACAATGGCGTAAGCACCCCATCCCCTCAGCAGCAGGAAGTACTGCTTTCAGACCTCAATCGACTGCTTCAAGGGGATTCTCTCTACGATGCGCAACGGTTCGCCAATATTGAACTCAGTGAACAGACGCAGGCACGCATCGCAGAAAACCCGAAAGGTGGGGAAGCATTGGTGCGCCTCAACCGGTGTCTCTTGGCAGATGTCTATCCTTACGAACTCGCCTCACTCTCAGCGCAACCAAGTACTGAGGTTTCCAAAGGGATTGAGACGTGCAGAGAAAATTTGAGAAAAATAAAACGCGCCCTTGATGAATACAGGGCTGCCAACGCCGATGCATATCCGCAGTGGCTTTCCGATCTTTCTCCTAAGTATCTGGACGCAAAAGCTCTCCTGTGTCCGGCAGATCCGACAGCAGGCGTCCCTGGTGTTCTCACCGAAGATGCGTCGGATCCGACACTGCCGTGCAGTTATCTCTATGAGATCCGACCTTCTGAGAAAGAGGCGCAACAGATGCTATGGACACAGGAAGGCGATATGACACCTATCGTTCGCTGTGAACACTATCGTCTCAATCTCAGTCTCGGTGGAAAACTCTATCGTAACGGTCCGCAAAGAGACATTTATAATAGCAACAAGACGGGGTTCTCCGCGCTCGCTGACGTTGTGCGGGACTTACACACACAACACGGAAAGGCATTTCTCAAGACACAAGCAGGCAGACAGCACCTCAAGCAGGCAACTGAAAAACTGATCATCAAACAATTCGTGCCGAAAATGCTGGGTGCCTTGGAGAAAGAAATTGCTTCTCAAGTCGAAGCACAATTGGGAAAAGACTTTCTCAAAACGCCAATGGGGATGGATATCTTCAAACAAGCACTCCCACAGGTGGGAAGCCAAATTAAGGAGCAGCTACAGGTGCAACTCGAATCGCAACTCGGCGCGGAATTTCTGAAATCGGAAGAAGGGCGGGACATCCTTGAGCAACTATCGGTATTGTTGTCCGCTGACGTGTTATCCGTTCATTGACTTCACTCTATAATAACGTGAGTTCGGTAACAGAGACGCAACCGAACGCACGTAAAAAACGCAGGAGAAATTATCATGTTAACGACATTGATTCAAAAAGAGATTATGCATCACATTCTCAGCGTCCGGTTTATCGCGCTCCTGCTGATGTGTGCTTTACTCATCCCACTCACGCTTTCGATCAATTATCGTAGATATAGCCAGAACTTAACAGATTATCAAGAGTCGGTAAAACGCGAACGGACAGAAGCGGCGGAAAATCCACCGAATACCCCAGACCCAAACACGGAAGTTTCTAAATTCTTCCTCAAACCCACGCCGTTGAGCGTCTTCGCGAGCGGTTTAGAGGAGGCGCTGCCGACCTATCTTGGGATGACACGGAATGGCGTGCGACAAGGGTCAGCAGGGGTTTCTCAAGCCTCCGTGGCGTATGCCCTTGGGAACCTGGATTTCCTATTTATCGTCGGGATCGTTTTCAGTTTGTTGGCACTCCTGTTTACGTGTGATGCGATTGCCGGGGAGAAAGAGGCAGGCACGCTTCGGGTAAACCTGTCAAACCCCCTGCCCCGAGATGTGTTTTTGTGGAGCAAGCTGATTGGCGGATACATTGTGTTCGTCGTTCCATTTCTGGTGTCTTTCCTCTTGGGATTACTCATACTCGTCGGGCAAGGGTTTCCACTCGGTGAGCTCACTGTTGCGCTGCCCGTGCTCGGTCTGACGCTCGTCTCGCTCCTCTATATTGCTGTGTTTTTTGCGATAGGTGTCGCCATTTCAACGTATCTGGACAATTCAAAAACTGCATTGATCATCGCTTTTACGTTTTGGGTATTTGCGGTGTTGATCGCGCCCCGCGGTGCATTTGTCGTCGCCAAACTTGTCGCACCCACCCGGACACAGCAAGCGGTTTATATGGAAAAAAGCGCACTTCACAATAACCTGACGAAGGATAAGGACGAGAAGATTTGGCAAAAAATGGCTCTGGCTTTCAAGAGTGGGAGTTCTATTGGTATAGACACAAGCGATCCAGAGACGCAAAAACGGTTGGATAAACTTAGAGGACCGATTGAGGAAGAGTTTCGACAGACGTTCCAGAATCGAGCGGACAAGATTGATAGGGACTATCAACGCGAAAAGGATCGGCAAGAACAGGTTGGCGAGATGCTTTCCCGGATCGCACCCACCGCCTCACTCACCTATTTCGCGATGAACCTCACCCAAACCGGCAAGTTAAAAAGGGATATCTACTTTCAAACGGGTGAGCGGTACTACGATCAACTCGATGATGCGTATTTCAGCCAAGTTTCAGACGATGCCCTGGCACAGATAATGCAGTTGGCGAGTCGGATGAATGAGTCTTCTGAATCCGAAACAGAGAAACTCCCGCCCCCCCCAACTCTGACAGAGCCTTCTTTATCGGATACAGTGCGTCGCTCGGCAGTGGATGTGCTCTTACTCTGTTTTTTCGCTTTAGCGTTTACGGCGGTAGCGTTTTTGAAATTCTTCCGTTCCGATATTTGATGCAAGCGGTTATCGGTCTTCGGTTCTCGGTTTTCGGACAAGAGGGGTTGTGAGTATTACAAACGTGGCCACAAAGTTTCTGAAATATTCCATGAAACTTTATATCGCTTGTGCTATAATATCCGTTTATAGCACTCACGTTAGTGTGCGGCGGTAAACGAGGTATCCCCGTAAATGGCTTCCGATAATTCTCACGCTCCCAACACAGAATCAGTATCGCGTCCATCGGCACTAAAGACGCTCCGTCGTTTTTGCTTCGTCGCATGGCACGTCAGCCCGTTTGGCGCGATTGTTCAGGCACTCCTGACACTCGTCCACGGATGCATTCCTGTCGGTATACTTTGGGCAAGTCGAGGTCTTGTGAATCTTATTGCGGCTATCCTTGCCAATGAAGCCGAGGCTAACCTGCAGACGGCAGCACCGTGGGTGATTGCTTTAGTGCTTCTGGCGATCCTCAGAAATGTAACAGGCACGTATGATAGCTACTTGCGATGGAAGATGCAGAACCGGATTAGACTCTACCAGCAGCGTCTCTTGATCGAAGCCGCGACGCATATCGACTTCGCTGTCTTCGATCAGCCACAGACTTACGATTTGATTCAACGGGCGCGACAGGCACTGGGGCATCGGCTCGTCAATGTCCTGCGATTCCTTACCGAAATTGGACAACTCTGCGTAACCCTTGTGGGATACGGGGTCCTCCTCTGGATCGCAGATCCGCTGCTGGTGCTCGTGGTCGTCTTGCCCGCGCTCCCGTCGGCGTGGCTGAAAATTAAGACCGCCCAACGTGGATACATCCACGATTATGATGCCACACCCGTCCGTCGCATGATGGCGTATATGCTGAGTTTACTGCTCGGTTCATCGTCTGGACAGGAGGTCCGGGTTTACGGTCTTTTCGATCCACTTTTCGGACGCTGGCGAACGAACCATCAAAAATGGCGGGAAGAATCGCTTGCGAAAGTCTGGCTCCAAGCGAAAGGCTCTATCGGCACAACGCTTGTTGAAGTGCTCGCCTATTCTGTCGCAATTTTCATACTTGCAGCGCGGATCGTAGATGGCGAACTCACGCTTGGAGATTACGTCGTTCTCATCGGCGCAGCGGGGACGTTTCAAGCGAACCTTGAGAGTTTACTGAGTGCCATACAAGACATCTTTGAAGACCTGCCGTTGCTGCAAGATTTACACTTTTTCTTAGAACGCGCGAAACGGGATCAGCGCCAAGCAGGCACACAGCGGTTTCCACAACCCCTACAAGACGGATTAGAGGTCCGAAATCTCCGCTTCCGGTATCCAGAGGCAACCGAGGACGTGCTACAAGATATAAATTTCCATGTGCGTCCCGGAGAGGTCATCAGCATCGTCGGGGTCAACGGTGCAGGGAAGTCAACACTCATCAAATTGCTGCTCGGTCTCTATCAGCCCGATGATGGCACAATCCGCTATGACGGTATGAACGTGAAGTCAATCGCGCCTGAACAGATCGCCCTTAACTGTGCCGCCGTTTTTCAGGATTTTGCGCGGTTCCGTCGACCGGTGCGCGAGGAATTGGTGCCAGGTCCACCGAACTACCATATTGACGACGAGACCTTGTGGCGTGTCATCAACGAAGTCGGTCTTGCAGAGCGTTTTCAGACCTTTCCACACGGTTTAGATACATTTCTCGATCCGTCGCTTGGTGAGGAGGGAGAGGGTGTCGAGTTATCTGGCGGAGAATGGCAAAAGGTCGCACTGGCACGGGCTTTGGTCCGAAACCCACAAGTCCTCGTCCTCGATGAACCGACCGCCGCCTTAGACCCACAAGCCGAAGTCGAACTTTACCAACAGTTCGTTGAACTCGCCTCAGGACGGATGACGTTCCTGATCTCACACCGGATCGGATCCGCCCGTCTCGCGGACCGTATTTTAGTATTAGACGCGGGTCGTATCGTTGAAGATGGCACCCATGACGCACTCCTCGCTCACAATGGACGTTACGCCCAATTCTTCAGGGCACAGGCACGCTGGTATCAGTAGAAACCGTTGCGACTTGATCGAACCGCAAGGAATAATTAAAAGATGCAAACGCTAAAGGAAAGTTTCGTGGCTTATGCTCGGACTTTGGTTGTGATTTGGCAGAGCGGCGCACTGGCTGTCTTGGGCATGTTCCTGCTCACCTTATTGCCGGGTGTCGTGCCTGCTTTACAGTTTTTCGTGACGGAACGCTTGGTCAATGCAATCATCGATGCGGTCGGCGACGCGAACTGGTGGCATGCGGTTTTACCGTGGCTCATCGGATTGCTGGGTTTACGTATTCTTAACACGGGTGCCGATCTCTTGCGCGAACCCCTGTATACTCACTTAGGTGAAAACATTGAAATCTGGATTAACGAGGGCATTGCCCGGAAAGTCGATACAACAGCGTTAATCGAAATACAAACCGCAGAATTTCAAGATTCACTGGAACGCGCACGCGCTGTCTCCGGACTCGCGCTCCAGAATATCCTCTGGCATCTCGTTGACAGTCTTCAACAACTCATTAGCGTTGTTACACTCGGGATCGTCCTTTGGCAGTATCATCCACTGTTGGCACTCCTACCCGCATTGACAGGCATCGCATCTTGGTGGAGCGACACGCGTTTTTCAGCGGATCTTTACGGTTTTGATGTGGAGCAGACACCCCAACGACGCGAACAGGATGCCTTGGAAGGAATCCTAACGGATCGCGGCGCAGGCAAAGAGGTTCGGGTATACCAAACCCAAAACCTATGGATAGAGCACTGGCATCAATTAGGACAATCGCTCATAGACGGACAGATGGGAATACGACGGCGGAAATTCTCAGCCTGTCTCGCCCTCGATACCACCCGCGGCGTGTTATACGCCGGTTCGCTGATCCTTTTGTTGTTAGAGGTCTTTCGTGGCGGGTTGACCGTCGGCACATATATTGCCGCTGCCGCCGCCTTGGTCCAATTAGACGGTATCTGGGACGCTGTCGCCTTTCAATTCCAAGCGATCGTTGAAGAGATGCGTCCACTGTTTGGGGATCTGTATCAGTTCCTTAACAGACAGTCGGATACCCAATCCGCTGACACAGCCGATGGAAAAACAGATGAATTCGAGGGAAACAGGACGGTTGAAGATATTGCAGTAGCAGACCTCTCGTTTTTTTATCCAAATGCGCAAAAACCAGCGTTAGCGGATATAACACTCACATTCAGAAAAGGCGAACGTGTCGCAATCGTGGGACCCAATGGCGCGGGGAAAACCACACTGGCACGTGTATTATTGGGACTCTATCAGCCACACACCGGCAGCATTCGTGTCGGAGAGATCCCCTTAACCGACGAGAATCGTCGAGCGTGGCTAACACACTGCAGTGCCGTGTTTCAGGACTTTACGCAGTATCATCTTACCGCACGTGAGAATATTACCTTCGGCGACCTGGAACATCCTGAACGCATGGAAACGGCATCAATTGCGGGGGGTGCCGCTTCGGTTGTTGACGGACTCACAGAGGGTTACGAGACGGTCCTCGGTCCTACCTTCGGTGGACGCGATCTCTCCGGTGGTGAATGGCAACGGCTCGCAACGGCTCGGAGTTTCATGCGGGAAACCCCGTGGCTCGTTGTCTTGGATGAACCGACTGCTGCGCTCGATCCGCTCGCTGAACAGGCGGTTTATGAACGATTTATTGAACGGAGTGCGGGACGGACATCCGTGCTAATCTCACACCGTCTCTCTTCTGTCCGCACGTGTGACCGGATTCTTGTCCTTGACAACGGAAGCATCGTTGAGGACGGTGACCACGAAACGTTATTGGCAAAAGATGGACTGTATGCCCAGTTTTTCAGAGCACAAGCGCAATGGTATGTTTAAGGTTTAACCGATACGCGCACAACTCACATATATCCATCCAGTCTCTTGAGCTGCTACGCATTGCGGGGAGGACACAGCATTGAAACTTTACGAAGGCATCTCAACAGGTCTCTCTGCCATTTTACAGGAGAGACTGCGTTCTGCGCTCACAATGCTGGGTATCGTTATCGGTGTCGCTGCCGTCCTCGCCATGCTTGCTATCGGTGATGGTGCGAAGCGGATCGTCATGCGAGAGTTTGAAAAGTATGGCAGTCATTTTACGGTTTCGCGGAATCCGTGGATTTGGCGTGGGGATCGTGTGTTTCCAAATCGCAGCGGCGAACACTTGAAATACGAAGATGTTTTGGCGATTGAAGCCGAATGTCCTGCTGTTGAATGTGTGATACCGAGTATTGCGGGTGAATTGCTCGCGCAGGCTGAAGGCGGCGCGGCAAAATGGACGGAGTATGATGGTGTCAATTCTTACTTCCCGACAGGGATGCAGTGGCAGATACAGCAGGGACGTTTCTTTTCGGAAGATGAATTCAACAACCGACGAAAAGTCTGTATACTCGGCATGGAGGTCGCAACAGAACTCTTTGGAAATGAGAACCCGATCGGCACGGAGATCAAGCTTTCACGTCAAGGCGGAAAACCCGACCGTTTCCGGGTTTTAGGCGTTATGGAGACACGCGGCACAAGCCTTCAATACGGATTCAGTTGGGACGACATCGTGTTCATCCCTTTGACGACCGCGCAAGATAGATTTAAAGGGACACACTATGTCAACTATATCAGCGTCAGAGCGATGGATACAGCTTCCATCGAAAAAGCCGCTGCGGAAGTCAGGTCTGTTTTAAGGAAACGGCATCGGAATCAAGACGATTTTTTTGATATTAGTTTTCATATCACGGCTGTCAAAGAACTGGATAAAATCAGTCGGATCATCACAATTATGCTGAGCAGCATTGCCACGTTTTCACTGTTTGTCGGGAGTGTGGGTATTATGAATATGATGCTTGTTTCAGTGAACCAACGTACCCGTGAGATCGGGATCCGCCGCGCCCTCGGTGCGAAACGACGCGATATTTTCTTGCAGTTTCTGATTGAGGCGATCGTGATGTGCGGGGTCGGCGGCTTCTTCGGTATTGGGTTGGGTATAGGCACCGGATATGTCTGTTCACATATCGCCGTTACAATCGTCAAAGTGATTCCAGAGTGGCCCGTCGTCATCTCGCTCCACTGGATGGCGGTTTCTGTTAGCATTTCAGCCGGCATCGGTATCGTCTTCGGTCTCTATCCGGCTTTAAGAGCCTCACACATCTCTCCGATCGAGGCGTTGCGGACGGAATGAAATAAATTCCACATCCGATTCTGTCCATTTCCAACCTTCGTTTATAGTATAGTTTAGAATTAATTGGACACTCGGCATCGGTGCGGTTGGGAAACCGCACCTACCAGGGGGCGAATGTCCATTTATTTTTTCGATTTACTTTGGACACTCGGCATCGGTGCGGTTAGATGAAGATTAATTTATTAATTCGGCAATTTCTGAACGTGCGATAAATCGCACTACTACGAACGGGCTCTGTTTGTAGTAGGACAATTCATTGTCCGTCGATTACCGAAATATTTTTTGAAACTTCATGAAACCGCACCTACCAAGGAAGAGAAGAGTGCGGTTGGGAAACCGCACCTACCGGGCCTGGGGGAACATAGTGTAGTCCCGTAGGTTGGGTAAAGCGAATCAACAAAGGCAATGGCGACACCCCAGCACACCTCAAGACTATACACCGACATATAACTTCAAAAATGGAGCGAAACCCAACTTTGTATGCCAAGATGTTCGCAAGCGTCAGCAGGAATCGTTGGGTTTCACTCTCTATCTTTGGGAGGGTAAGCACTTGGGCAGGTGAAGTATTGTTCTTGAAGGGAGGGTCTCCTTGTCCTATCCGTTCTACCCAACCTACAAGGAATGAGTTCCTTAAATTGACACCTATGGTACGGTTGGGTGAAAGCACCTACAAGGGCAGAGAAGAGTGCGGTTAGAAACCGCACCTACCGGGCCTGGGGGAACATAGCATTACCGAATTATTTTTTCAAACTCCATGAAACCGCACCTACCGGGCCATCAATTTCCGCATCCTGATCCCATTTTTTTGAAAATAATGCAACCTTTTGCGAGTTAAAACCTGTCATTTAAGTTAAAAGGCGTTACGATTCCGAAGAGGTTTTTGATGAAACAGAAAGATGCTGAACTCATTCAACGGGTACTCCAAGGCGATCAGGACGCATTCGGGTTTCTCGTCAAAAAGTACCAGAAGGGGGTTCACGCGCTGGTGTGGCGGAAGATCGGCGATTTTCACATCGCGGAGGAAATCACGCAGGATGCGTTTCTCAGGGCATATCAGAAACTCGGAACCCTCAAAAATCACGACATGTTTATGGGATGGCTTTATGTCATCGCGTCACGCTTGTGTGCTGACTGGTTCCAAAAGAATTCTCCACCGGAACAATCCTTAGAAGTTACGGCTATGAGTGAGGTGAATCAAGTGTCATACTCTCAATACGTTTCAGAAAAACAAGCAGCGGAAACAGATGAAACGCGTCGTGAGATCGTCAAGAAGCTGCTCCAAAAACTACCGGAAAGCGAACGCACCGTGATAACCCTCTATTACCTCGGTGAAATGACCATCAAAACCATCAGCAAGTTTCTCGGTGTATCTCCAAATACTGTTAAAAGTCGACTCAGCCGCGCTCGCAATCGTCTCAAGAAGGAGGAAGACATGCTTCGACAAAATCTCGGCAGTTTCCAACTGCCTGCGAACCTAACACAGAACATTATGCAAGAAATCTCACGTATCACTCCCACAACTCCCGGTGCGAATAAACCTGTAGTGCCTTGGGTGCTTTCTGCTGCTTCGGCTGTGTTGATTTTCCTATTGATGGGGGTTGGGACGCAATATCTCTCCCGTTTTCAGAAACCTTACGACCTAAACGCCACCTCAGAACGGACGGTTGAACTCATTGAGGCGGTTTTGGTCTTAGATTCACCGACGAAACCCGCAGTGCGGAATCAGGCAGGAAGTACAACCACTCCCGGTAGAAATCCAGGGGCAGGTCAGACGCCTGACGCTCGGCTCTTCGCCGCAGCACTTGCTGATGAAACCGAGGTTTCGACACCGAAACCGCAGTGGATACAAACAAAGGGACCTGCAGGAGGACTTGTCAATACCCTCTTCACGACAAGGCGTGGAGACATTTTCGCCGGAACTGCCACGAACCTTTACAAGATGGCAGACGATGGACATTCATGGAAACTTACCATCGCTGGAGGTCCCACCTCACTCAGTCTGAAAGATTGGATGATGGGCGGCACACAACAAATGGCAGAGCGGGACGATACGCTCTACATCACTACCGATGGGGCGGTATTAACTTCTACAGATCACGGTGAGACATGGACTTCGCTGGGTGAACATCCAAAAGGGCGGTCGGTCGGGATGGTCATCACGGATGGAGGCTCTGGAACGGAATCCGATATGGCAATAAACCTTGCGTTCGTTGAAGGTGTGTTCCGTTCGGTAGACGCTGGCAAATCGTGGATACCTCTGAACGATGAGAACCTCGCGGGTCGAAAAATTCGTGCAATTGCCGCCGTTGAAAACGCCCTGTTTGCTGGCACCGACAGTGGGCTCTATCGTCTCAGTGCTAATACATGGGAAAAGTTGACCATTCGTCCCGCAGAAATGTCCGAAAATCAATTAGCTATCCATGCCTTAGCGGTCGATGAACACCGTCTCTATGTTGCCGCGGGGGACGAAGTTACAAACCAGAATCAGATCGGGATGCAACTTAGATCTTCGCTGACAGGAAGTGACCAGTGGTCGCTTTACCGTTCAACCGATCAAGGGGATACATGGTACTCCATAGATCCACGGAAGAGACAGGAGCATGAGGAAGAGAGACAGCAGCCGGGACAATTTGGGATGAGTTTCCCATTCCCTGGTGCGGAGTCAACAGAGATCTATATGCCGAGTCTCAAGGTCTTCGCGGGGCAAGGAAGGGTTACAGTCGTAGATGCGTTTGGAGAACTTTTCTACTCCACGAACACTGGGGAAACTTGGACTGCCTTAGAGGTAAAAAGTGGGTCAGAGTACAACGTACCTCCGCCTGTGCTGATGATGGACGCGAACACTTTCTATAAAGGGACACCTGGCGGGGTTCAACACACAATCGATGGTGGCAAATCGTGGCACTGGTTGAACACGGGTATCGTGGGAACGCCAGTTCAGACGCTCATCGCTGTTGAGGGTAAACTCTACACACCTGATCAAGCGAATGGGTTTGTCACCTCAATAGACGAGGGTGAATCGTGGACCCCACTTCCCCGTGGTATTGATCACGGGGTCTTTATTGAGGCATTTGACAATACTTTGTATGTAAAGAGAGGGAATCACATGAATGACCCTTCGCCGCTATGTCATCTATCTATCGAGGACCACAGCCTAAAATTTATAGACGGTATGCCTGCTTTTAAAAGAGTCGAAGGACATAAAACGGACGAAGAAATGAGCAGAATTATGATGGAAGCACTTACCAACAAGGCTAAGCAAAACCTTGAAGAAGGTGTGCCACCAAATCCCGAAGATATTGATTTTAACCAGTTAAATGAAGCCATGAATAAGGTCATGCAAGAACAAGCCTCAGCTGGCATGATGTCGTTTCTTGGAAGTTTTGCTGTTAGCAATGAGACGTACTATGTCGAGTACGGGCAGATACTTTACAGATGGAAACCCGGCATGAGCGAGTGGCACAATACGGGTTTAGTAGATAAAACTGAGCCTCCTTCTTTTTTCAGTGTTCTCGATTATTCTGCTAGCGTTTCTGAGGGGCATGATCTCTTTGATACTTTCAATTTCAAACTCGCGGTATCTGGTAAAACCGTTTACGTTGGCAAACAGGATGGGCACCTCTTTCAATCGTTTGATGAAGGAGATACTTGGAACGGTGTCACAGAGAACCTTCCATTTCCCGTAGCATCCTTTAACGCCGTAACCTTCGCGGGTCCCACCGTCTATGTAGCAACCGACAAAGGTGTTGCATATTCGAGCGATGGCACGCACTGGCACGCGGTAACCGATGCTAAAGGGAGTCCACTCGTCGTCTCTCGACTGGCCGTGGAAGGCACAACTGTATATGGGCACACCGACCAATACGTGTATCAGTTGAAAGAAGGAACTCATATATGGAAACAGGCGACACCGGAAATTCCAGGCTCTGTTCTCTCGTTTGCTGTTGATGGGAACACACTGTATGTCGGAACCGCGAATCGTGGGATCCTGCGTTTCACGCTTGATGAGTCGTTTTAGTTTTAATTCAACTATGTCTACCGTAGGCGTGCTTACAGAAGCACGCCTTTTTCGTTCTGTAAACGTGCTTTGTAAACCCATCGTTAAAACTTTCATACGCAATTTGACAATGCCCACTTAAATTATTATAATAGTCTTTGAAACCCCAAAAACCATATATGCCCAGAAGATAAACATGAAATACATATTATATCTCATAGTCTTACTGCTGTTTATTATTGTATCCGTGCCAACGTCCGCTGAAACGCCAGACGGCACAATTCCTTTCGATTGCCCGGATATACCAATCCCCAAGTTTCAATTCCACTTCACCCGTGAACTGATTGCCCTCGCCGTTAGGACAATTCCCTTCACTACAGTGGACGATCTTTACATCCAAATTTACGATGATGCAGCAGGTATTTATGATACACTCGCGCAATACTACGGCGAAACCTTGAAAGCAAAAAACTGGCACGGCATCCAGGCAGATGATAGGGTCGGACTCTATGTTCTCAACGGAGCCGCTATGCAAGGCAC
Source organism: Candidatus Poribacteria bacterium (assembly GCA_022821725.1). Classification (GTDB taxonomy): domain Bacteria; phylum Poribacteria; class WGA-4E; order WGA-4E; family WGA-3G; genus WGA-3G. The sequence goes on from JAJEDB010000148.1 coordinate 18,495, forward strand.
AGGTGCGGATAATACCTTTACGGGCATCTTTGCAGTCGTAAAAGGCAATCACGAAATCTATTTGCTCAACATCGTTGGGAATGTTCCAGCACAACAGGCGGGGCAGCTTCTGACGGATCTCGGCAAACTGGGTATTGAGGTCTCTGAATTGAAATCGTTACCCGCGTTGGAGATTGATAAACGATCTTTACCTTCCTCGACGGGGTTCCGCACTGCCGATGGTTCCCCAATCCATGAAGTTCAGATTAAAGGCAATCAGAAAATTGATCGGGCGGAGATTCTTGAAACGCTTGAAGCAGGTGACGAGGACATCAATAAAGCGGTGGAAGCACTGCGAAAAAAAATGGGGTACAGGTTAGAAGGCGTAGAAACATCGGTTAAACAGGAAGATGGCAAACAGATTGCGGTCATTACTGTGAAGGAACGTCCTTCGCAGTCTGCCGGCTTTTCTGGAGGGGGACCCATTATTCAGTTTAACCGTGTCACAGGTTGGGAACTCGGTGCTGAGATCGAAAATAGGTTTCCGGGTGCGCGTCTTTCAGATGGCACTTTGGCTTCAAAACTTTTTGGAAATATAGGTTACGGATTTGGGAATAGGCTCATCAATTACGAGATTGGCGGAACAACACTGCCTTTTTTGGCATATACATACCGATCGGGAACAACGGGTCATGGAGATCCATCTGGCAAATGGTATCTCGGATTCAGAATGGATGCCAAAGTCTACCGTATCACAGACATCACGACACCGATTCTTACTGTCGTTGATGACTATGGTTCCGCTTATTATGGTTCCCCTTTTCGGCTGTTGTATAGCCTTTTCGGTGGATCGGATATCCATAATTATTATTCCAGAAGGGGATTTGAAATTGGCTTGCGGTGGGAAACGTTATTACGACCGGTGCCTACTTCCAGCCCGACGCACTTGGCAACGTTGACGTTTCTTGTTGAAAACCATGAGAGTCTGGAAAAAAGCACAGATTGGCATCTTTTCAATTGGCGTTCAACCTCAAAGGCACGAGAAAATCCGGCGATAACGCATGGTCGAATGCGGAGCGTTATGTTTGAATACGATTTTAACATCCGCCGGAACTATCTCGGTTGGCATAACACACTTTCGGTTGAATATAGCAGTCCTGCCTTCGGTTCGGATTTCGATTTTACGCGGTATCAGCTCCATCTTCGCTATGCCCATCCACTCGGTAAACATGAGATACGGACGCGTGCAGTCGGCAGTTTTTCAACCGCATCCCTACCGATTCAACGCCAATTTACCATCGGGGGTCCAGGGGTCTTGAACGGCTACCCGCTCTACGCTTTTGCTGGCGACCGTGGTTATCTCTTCAACCTCGAATATTTCTATCCTTTCCCGGAGCTGCCCGTCTGGCGAAACATGCCCTTCGATGTTGATTTTAATCTCTTTCTGGTGTTTTTCCTCGATGCAGGTCGAGCGTGGGACATAGATAACGAAACGTCCACGCTTGTGCCGAAGAGCGATGTGGGCATCGGTTTCCATTTCGGTGAAAGTGATTCTTTTTTGCGGTTTAATGTTGCGAAGGCTTTTGAATCGGAACAAGGTGTGCAATTCAACGTTCTCTGGTTCTATAGTTTTTAATCGGATATGGCATTCAAAATGGGAATCAACGCTGTCATCTATTCGCTCACGCACTAAATACAGTGAGTTCCATAGGGCGTTTTTGAAAAAAAATGCAACCTTTGGGGACCTAAGTCTCGTCACCCTAATCATAGGCGGTTAAATTTTTTAGTGAAGCCAAACGCTCTGGGGCAAAAATGCGTTGGGTTTCACTCGGGGTTTGGTAATCTCAGGTTTCTATTTGTCAGTTGTAATTTCTCTGCTTTGTGTCGTTCTTAGTAATTTTTCGTTCAACCCAACCTACAAAAATCTGTTTTTTATCAAATTCATGTCCCGGTAATATAAGGTAGTTTGAAAAAAAGATGCAACTTTTTGGGAACTCGTTTGTAGTAATATAAGGGATATATTTGTAGGCGGGATCTCCGAATCCCGACCTCTTTTTAGATGCACCCATCTCAAACACATGAGGATACCCAATGCGAAGACACACAAATCGAGCTTTATTGATATCCTTCGCGCTCCATGTCGTGGCGATGTTAGCGATCTCACCTTTTCTCGTGAATCATTTCACTGCAGAGAAAGAGCGTATATCGGCTGAGATATTGGAACCGGAATCCGAGAAGCCTGTGAGACGACGGGTTTTACCGACGCGTTCGCCTGTAGTGCCACAAGTGAGCGACAGCGAATCATCCCCCGCTTCTCCGGCTTCGCCGACGTATGCGCCAGAGGTGAGCGTTCCTGAGGCACCCGTTCACGCCGATGTAACTCCTGACATCGTTACGCACACCGACCTTCCCGAAGCAGATGCCCCGAGTCCTGTCTCCAACGCCAGTTTTGGGAAAGATGGAACACTCGCGGGTCCCGTTGTGATTGCGGGACAGCGAGGTATCGGGGTTGGTGGACTCGGACACGGCGGATATGGGAACGGAAAACACTTCGGCCACGGAACAGGCGTATCGGAGGTCGGACTTGAATCGCTTGATACTGTAGCAGGACTCGGTATTTTCGACACAGGCGTGATGCCCGGACACGGATTAATCGGGCAGGTTTATGTCCCCGGTATCACGATTGAGCGGATGCCGGATTTCGGGGATTTCACACCGATCTATACCTTTATTGCGGCAAATTTAGATGTCCCTGTAAGAGAATATACCAAAGGGTTTCCTACACCAGAGATGCAGACTGTTGTTGAGGATTTCGCGATTCGTTTCCGCGGCGTATTGGCTGTAGATACGCCCGGGAGATACACATTCTGGCTCTTATCGGATGATGGCTCGAAGTTATACATTGACGACGCCCTCGTTATTGATAACGATGGAGTTCACAGCATAAGGCGTAGCAAGGGACAGAAGAATCTGTCAGCAAATACCAAGGTATCGTGGGAAATCAGTGGATACGACTTCATGGATATGGGTAAACGCGGAAGTATGGAGTTAACGGCAGGCACACATCCGTTTGAACTTCAATACTTCCAAGGTCCGGCTACTGAAATCGCGCTTCAATGGTTCTACCAACCGCCAAATTCCCATAGACAGATCGTCCCCGCTGAAGTTATCTATCGTCCTGGTAAGGCGCGCGTGCCAGATGCCCTGAAGAAACTACAGCAACGGCTTGAGCACATTGAAAAGGTAGAGTAAAATGCGAAGGTATACCAATCGTGCTTTATTAATATCACTTGCGCTCCACATAGGATTGCTGTTGGCGCTCTCGCCGTTTCTTGTGAATCATTTCACTGCGGAGACAGAGAGCATATCGGTCGAAATATTAGAACCGGAATCCGAGCAGCTCGTGAGACAACGGGTTTTGCCGCCACGCACCCCGGTGGTGCCACAGGTGAGTGAGACGGAATCAGCCCCCGCTTCTCCGGCTTCACCGACGTATGCCCCAGAGGTGACCGTCCCGAAAGCCCTCGTTCATGCCGATGTAATTCCCGATGTCGTCACGCACGCCGATCTTCCACAATCAGAGACTCCGAGTCCTGTCGCTAACGCCAGTCTTGGTGAGGATGGAACACTTGCAGGTCCCGTTGTCCCTGAAGGACAGCGGGGCACCGGGGTTGGGGGACCTGGGCACCGTGGACGTGGGACCGGGGGATATGGGAACGGAACACACTTTGCCAAAGGGACAGGCGCAGCGGATGTTGGACTCGCAACGCTTGAGGGCATAGGTACAGGACTCGGTATTTTTGACACAAATGTGATAACTGGACATGGATTAATCGGTGAAGTTTACGTCCCGGGTGGCCCGATCTATCGGATGCCGAATTTCGACCTTTTGACCCCTATCTATACCTTCGTCACACCAAACTTAGATATCGCTAAACGAGACTACACCGAGGGATTTCCGACATCAGAAAGGCAACATATTGTTGAGAATTTTGCAATCCGATTCCGAGGGGAGTTAGCGATTGACACACCCGGGGTGTACCACTTCGGGCTTTACTCAGATGACGGTGCGAAACTATATATCGATGGGGCGCTTGTTGTGGACAACGATGGAATTCACGAGGGTAGCGGAAAGAGTAAGCGCATAACGCTCTCCAAAGGTATATATCCCGTTGAGATTCAATATTTCCAGGGACCCCGATACTCTATCGCGCTACAGTGGTACTATGCCCCCCCGAATGAACCTTATTCTGAGAGCAAGCGTTCCGTTTCAATAACACTCCCGGCATGGCGTTTGCACTCGGAGGAATATATACTCGGCAGGATTGTGCCACCGGAAGTTATCTATCGCCCCGGCAAACCGCGCGTTCCAGAAGCATTGAGAAAACTCCAACAACGCCTGAAAGATATTGACAACGCACATTGAAGGCATCCAACGCGAAAACCAAGCTTCCCATAAGTAGTGAAGGGACTCTTGAGGAATGCACCCCAGCAAGGTAAATTAGAAAATGAAACCCAAAACCGTAGTTCGTAACGAAGTGCAGAGCGGATTTAAGGAAGGGACATCAAAGTTTCAAATGCACGTCGTTTCTCCGCAAGGTAAAATTAAAAAGATGAAATATACGATTACAAAAATATCGATAGCATTTCTGCTTCTCATTAATCTCGCAGCACACTCACAGTCCACTAACGGCACTGTTGCCTTTAATTGTCCGCATCTGCCACCCTCTGAATTCCAGTTTAATTTGGACAGGCGTGTGATTGCCCTCGTGATGGAGGATCCGACTTCCACTATCGCACCCTTGTTTAACACTATAGACACCTTACGTCTCCGCAGTTACCGAGGTCGATCTGTCAATCTTAAGGAAGTCGTTCAATATTACGGAGAAGTTCTAAAAGGGCGCGGTTGGAAGGTATTAGGACACCCCCCTCAAGATAACATCGAAGACGACAATTTTCATCTCTATACCCTCCAAGTAAATGCGCCCCTTCAGGGGATCTTCGTTATCGTTAAAAGTGGCGATGATGTGTATCTGATAAATATCGTTGGTGAAATCCCGAAAAAGCAGCTTGGTGCGCTGCTCCTCAATCTCCACCAACTCGGCATTGAGATTCCTGAACTGATGTCGCTGAAACCGCGCGATCTGGAAGTCGCGCCCCCTCCACCGCTCCCGACACCGGAAGTTGTGGATCCAACGCCAGAACCTCCCGTTACAACTGATACTTCTGAAGAGGGATCCCCATCGCTACAAGAAATCCAAGAACTAGCAAAGTCATGGAATTGGATGTTTGATGGTGAGCAAATTCACGACATTCAAATCCAAGGGGTCGAGGGGATTGATAGTTCCAACATTATGAAAATCCTTGAAAATGGATCTGGCGATGTCACGGAGCTCATGCCTATTCTGACCAGCGTTCTCCTGAACAGTTCTAAAAAGGCATCTCTACGCGTCGAAGAAAAGGGTGCCAAACGCCTTGGGATAATCACCGTGGAAGATATTCCTATGACACGCACCCTGTCAGTGCTGAAATCTCTGAAGATTTCTGGTTCTGATGTTAATCGCGTCCATAATACATTTAGCACGTTGGTTTCCCAAGGATCAGCCTCTCAAATTCCAGCCGTAGGCACACGGTTTTTAGCGGGGGATGTGCCTATCCACGAAATACGTATCCAAGGGAATCAGAAGATATCGGATGCCCAAATTCAACAGACGCTCGAAAACAGTTCTGAAGATATCGAACAAGCCCTCAAAACCCTGTATAAAGCGATGCCTTATTTTGAGGAGGTCAACCTACAAATCAATGAAGAAAATTCCAAATACATCGCGACGATTACTGTTGATGAGAAACCGCTTTCAAATACGTATCTCGGTCTCAATCCGCCCCTACGTCTCGGATTCAATCGAGTGACGGGATGGGAAATCGGAACGGGTTTTGAACTTGGCAAACGAAAGGATATCGGGCCCCTCTGGGCGTGGAGTGTCAGAAATTCAACGACCGATCAAAATTCAAATCTCTTTGGGAAGGCGAGTTATGCGTTCGGCAATCCACACATCCATTATCGCATGGGGGGGACTGCGAATTGGGGAAAACCCTATATCTGGAATCTCGGACTCACAGCGCAAATTCACCGCCTCACAGATGCGGTTGCTCCTGAAATGTTTCCGAACTACAATGAGAATGAATCTATTGTTCAGCGTGTTGTTGGGATACCCGACCTTCAAAATTACTATCTGCGACAAGGGGCTGAGCTCGCCGTGCGATGGGCCCCGGTGATGCCGACCCACGCGTTCAAATTGGCACTGGTTACAGAATCCCATGCGAGTCTGCAGAAAAGCACGGATTGGTTTATCGCCAATTGGGGCTCGCACCTTCGGGTCAGGGAAAATCCACCCATACTCCCCGGTCAGATGCGAAGCCTCACCTTCCAATACGATTTCAGGACGCGAACAAATGCCTTGGGATGGCACAATACACTTCTCGTCGAACATAGCAACGCCGCCGTAGGCTCCGATTTCGATTTCACACGCCTGCTGTTGCACCTTCGGTATGCTTTCCGACTACAGAATAACCGAATCCGAACTCGGTTCCTGTTTGGGTTTTCCGATTCAACGCTCCCAATTCAACGCCAATTTATCATTGATGGGATAGAAGGACTCCGAGGGTATTCTTGGAGAAAACAGGAGGGTGAATCTGAAGGTCCACTCACTTACAAGAGCGGACATACCTCTTCTCCATACACGTTCGCAGGAGACCGGGGGTTTCTACTCAACGTCGAATACCATTATCGTTTGCCCAACCTATCGAGTTGGTTTTTTTTCAAAAACGCATTTGCGATTATTTTCTTTGATGAGGGGCAGGTCTGGAATGTATCCGGTCCAGCATATACCTTCGATCCGAAAGGAAATATCGGCATCGGTTTACAAGTTGGGGAAGATAGCTCCATTTTCCGACTCAACATCGCAAGAGCCTTTGAATCTGGCAAAGGTGTCCACGTCACGACAGTTTGGTCCAAAAGTTTTTAAGAGTAGACGAAATTCGTCCTTTGTGGTACACTCTTGCTCAGAGCAGGGACCTCAATTTTACCGAGACGTTGGACCGACCTTCAAGCCGAAAAAAAATGCGAACCATCCAGTTGTTAGCCATTTTCATTGTGACGGCTCTATCCGTTATCCTACCGAATTCAGAGGGTGATTCGGACAGATTCACCTTCGTCCGCCTAAGATATGGGGGTCAACTCACGAGGCGCAGCAGTTGGCGAGTGGATTGGCCTGCCTCCGACCGGAATTTTATCTGGCAACTCCGCAAACAGACGAATATTGATGCCGACCCGCGTGAAAAGATTATTGACGTTGGTGCGACGGAGTTGTTTGAATATCCGTTCGCTTACATGCTGGAGGTCGGAAGTCTCAGGTTGAGCTACAAAGAGGCACAGAATTTACGCGGATATCTTTTACGCGGGGGTTTTATCTTCATTGACGATTTCCACGGGGAACGTGAATGGGCATGGTTTTACAAGGAATTCAAGAAGATTTTCCCAGAACGAGAACCGGTGGACATTCCGATATCCCATCCGATTTTCCGATGCTTCTTCAAAATCGAAAAACTCATCCAGATTCCGGGACTCCGTTCACTTTTTAGTGGACGCACCTATGAGAGATACGACGGTTATCCTGCCTACTGTCGCGGGGTTTATGACGACAATGGACGGCTGATGATGATGATTAACTTCAATACCGACCTTGGAGACGCCTGGGAACATGCCGCAGAAGATTTATACCCACGGGAGTATTCAAATGCGGCATTGCAGATGGGTATCAATGCGGTTGTCTATGCCCTCACACACTAACGCGTGCTGATCGTAGAGACGCTGATATTTGAAAAAAATCTTTTGGATATGTTATAATGAACGCATCATAAACTTTGAATGGGTAGCACGCTTGCATACCCGCAAAATGGAGAAGCATATATGCTCAGTCGTAAACAGAAATTAGAGTTTTATGAGAACGGCTATCTCTCTATCCCCGGTGTTGTCCCGCGACTGATGATAGACGCAGCGCGGCAGGCGATTAATCACTCCATCGGTGCTGTCGGTATGAACGAAGGAGACTTAGAGCGCTACCGAGCGCAATCCTACTGCAGCGAAATTCGTGAAGCCTCTGAGATCGTCGATCTTTTCAATAAAACGCCTATCCTGAAACTGTCAGAGTCATTGATGGGAGAAGGCAACGTTCAAACGCCGAGTTCAGGACAGATTGCCCTGCGTTTCCCGGGTCCGTTGCACGTGGATCCAAACGAACCGCACGGACACCTTGACGGGTTAGGGAGCGGTACAAACGGAATGGCAAAAGGGGTGTATCGGCGTGGATTTACCGCACTCGCTGTGGTTTATCTCGCGGATGTCCCCGAACCGTATAGCGGGAACTTCACTGTTTGGCCGAAATCGCACAGTTTCTTTGCTGACTATTTCAAAAAAGAAGGACATGAGATTTTGGCGAATGGGATGCCGAAACCGGAACTACCGGAGGGCCCCACACAGATCGTTGGCAAAGCAGGCGATGTGGTCCTCACACATCACCAACTCGTTCACACGGCGGCACCAAACGCTGCAGCGGATATCCGCTACGCTGTTATCTTCCGGCTGCGACACATTGATTGTGACAAAAACGGGTATGATGCTTACACGGATATCTGGAACGAATGGCCCGGTGTTCAAGAAGCAATCGCTGGCGTTGATGCCTAAACTCCTGTTCGGAAAGCAAAAAAAATGGGCGGCATTTGTCATGCCACCCATTCACTTTCTACCTCTACTGAAGGTCCTTAATGTATCCCCAAGTTGTGCTTAATTTGCCCTTGGGATCAACGTCAAAGGGGTTCTCGGGTCCACTGGCAAGATGTTCAATCTCTTTTTCAGACAGCGGACGGTGGAACAACATAAACTCATCCAAAATTCCTTTGTATGCCCATGTTGGTCCTGTGGCTGCATCGAATGCGCCTGCCTCTGACCCAATCCCGATGAATCCATACCGTGCTTGTCCTGCGCCGATGACTTTTGCGGGTGCATCTTCCTCTTGATCTAATTCCCCATCAACGTATATCCGCTTCTTTTTCCCGTCGAACGTTGCTGCGAGATGGTGCCATTTATCATCGGCGACATCCGTCTCACCGAACCAATCGTGGCAACACGGACAACAGGTGTCGAAAGCAACAAAGGTTGTGCCTGCATTGCCACCGACGTCATCACCGACAGCGAAACGGAAGAATTCGCTTCGATCCCAGGACGCAATCATGCCTCTCTGATCCGCCTTAGCCCATGCGACGATACTAAACTCTTTAATCGGATCGACATATTGGTGCTCTCGGACTGAAATGTAACTCGTTGCGACGCCGGGAAACTCCATGCCTTCCCCGACTTTGCCTTTCACCGATTCGACATCGTTGTTTTTGATAAGCCCGTCATTCCCGTTCCCGGACACATCAAGCACATCGTCCCCCTTGAGGGTGTCTTTGTTGAAACTGTAGTAGATGATGAGATCATCCTCTTTGACCACTTGGGCATGGGTCATCAACACCGGTCCCATCAAAATTAGGATTGACATCACTAAGCTGAACGTAAGAGCAGTTTTCATTGGAAGTCTCCTTTTGTAATAAGAGGTACACGTCATGAGTGTATGCTGTTAAAACCGTTCATGTTCCAAAAGGCGGAAATGGCGAACTTTTCTCGAATAGATTTGACCAAATAAGTGAAAGCGACATAGGAATGCCTCCTTGGGAACGCACCAAGTTACGGTTGCAATAACCCAAGTTGCTCCTAAAAGGGTATAAACGCCTATAAGTTGCTTCCAAAACCATGGGAACATCTTTAGAGTGCTTCTATCCTGCCACAGATCAAAGTGCTAAAAAGGGGTTCTCATGGACCTAATATTGTCCGCTCCTATACAATTTGAGATGTTCATTTAATCTCAAGCTGATTGCAATATATAACAAAAAACATAAAAAAACAACAATTTTTTCCTGTCTTTAGGAATATCCCCCGACCCCTAACAGCATCCGTTCTTCCAAATCTGCCTCTTTCAGGAAGGTGTGGGTTAACCCATCTTCGGGTTGTGCGCCACCGTGGGGCGATTTCCGGAGCCATGTCGGCGTATAGCTTAAAATTAACATTCTCCGTTTGGCGTTTAGCGTCGGTAAGCCCCGATGCCAGAGATTGCCGTGGATCAGCACGCCGCCCCCCGCTTTCACTCGTAGTTCGACTTCACCTTCCACGGATTGGTAACTATTCGGTGTTGCCTTGTCTAACCAGTCATGCGATCCAGGGACGACTGCGACGGCGCCGGTATCTTCGTTCAGATCATCCAGATAGATGAGGCAATCAATACAGTGCGGACGTGAAAACCACGGCGGTAATGGGTTAGATACAACACGTAAATGTTGATGCCACGGCGTTTGATGCTCCCGATCCTCACCTGGGTAAGTAATGCGTGCGCTCAGGCCTCGCAACCGGACAAGCGGTCCCATCATCGCACGGGCAATTGTTAAAGTCGGTTGAAATTTTAAGAGATCAAGGAATGCTTCATCTTTGTCCATGAGATGACGTGGAATGAAGCCCCACCCCCGCTTACCCGCCATCGCATTATCTCGTTTTTCCCACTCATGTTCCTCCAAGCGATCCAGAGCATCCCTTAGTTTTTGGAGTGCTTCGCCTTGAAAGAGTCCCTCACGAACGAGATACCCGGTTTCGGCGAACGCCTGCAATTCTTCGGGGTTCGCGTGCACGTCAATTTCCCAGTGTCCCCCGGATTCCGCATCTGGATTGTGCTCGTTTAGCACTTCGTACTCGAGTTTATGTCGTTCCATATTTCCCTCTTAAGTATTAATGTTCAAGTAATCGCGGGTTTTAAAATACGCAATTAATCAACGGTCCTCAAGACTTCCGAATAACTCTCGATATACAGGTAAAGCAAGATCCAATTTTAATGCTTCCTTAATTCCAAACCATCCGATCACCGAGTGCTCCTCTGGTTGTAGACACTCTGGTTTACCTTTCCAATCCGTCACGACAAATACATGGTAGGTGTGATCATTATTAGCATCAAATAGGGTTGAAATGTGTTCAAACTGAATTGGCGTAACACCAATTTCTTCTTGCAGTTCCCTGATGAGTGTCTGTCCGAGTGTTTCATCATTTTCGCAGTGTCCACCAATCATGTCCCAGACATTCGGATAGGAAGTTCGGTGTTTAGACCTTTTGCCCAACAGAATTTTTCTGTTCCTGAACAAGATTCCGAGAGCACAAACTTTTAATTCCACAGTTTATCCTTGCATAGAGAACAGTCTGGAACATATAGAAATATAGTAGGCGTATTTCGCATGTACTTTCATGTGCCTATCGTCCGGCTTTTAGATATGCCCATGTGGTAGTTGCCTTCCGTGCGGCATCCACTGCGAGTTGTATGCCATCACTCATATCACGTTTAATTTCGTCGGCAGAAAGCGCAACACTCAAAATTTGAAGCTCATCAATGAATCCATCAATACCGTTTCCAATACGGAGCGGTGCGTCGTTTGTTTCGGGATTTTTCGTAAAATCGCCGGAACCTTCCTCTTTGCTATTGACATATAATCGGAGAGCTTTCTTGTCGTAGGTGAGTGCAACGTGATGCCATTTTTCATCAACGACATTGGTGGCACTTTCCAATTCAACGGCATCTGTGTTTCCACCACTCGCAAAAATGCCGTATATTTTGCCGCCCCACATTTTCAGTGTATAATTTCGTGTTGCTCGGTCATTTCCAATCTGTTTATAGGCGATGTTCTGCTCACCCCCCCCGTATCGTTCAAGAATTTAACCCACGCGGCAACTGTGAATGTCTCTAAGTTCAACGTGTCCGTATGTTCAACCTCAAGATAAGTACCGGGCTTAAAACCAACCGCCTTGCCGAACTTTCCCGTGTCCCATTCCAGTTTTCCAGCAGCGACCTTGGCAGTGTGTCCATTTCCAGAACTGTCCTCGGCTACGTCGCCTTGTCCTTCATCGAAAAACCAGATGCCAACCGCATCGGGATGCTGTCCGTGCACCGGTGTAGAAACCACGAAAAAAGACAAAGTACCGATAAGAAAAAACAGTGAAAAAAGTAAATTCAGTTTCATTTTACAAATCCCCTTTTCTCTATGAATGCGTCAAATTGTCGGCATCACATTCCCACCGCACACAGGGATATACGCCCCTGTGATGTAACTCGCGAGGTCTGACGCGAGGAAAAGCACGGTGTTGGCAATTTCTTGGGCAGTTCCACGCCGTTGCATCGGGACTTTACGCCAATAATGTGCGTCGGACGCGCTGGCTTCACTTTTTTCACTGACAGTCCATCCGGGGGCAACTTGGTTGACAGTAACACCGTGCGCACCGACCTCTTTAGCGAGCACTCGCAAGACGCCGTCCATACCTCGCTTTCCCGATGTGTAGGCACTCTGCCTCTCAAAGTTTTGCATTGAACATTCTGTATTAATGCTGACAACCCGTCCCCATCCGGATTCGATCATCGCGGGGACAAAGGCTTGTGCCATGTATACATTGTGCAGAACGCAAGACTGGAACTGGCTTTCGTAGTCTTCGGCGGGCTGTTCTAAAACGGAAGTCCAGTTATACTGAATGACGGCATTATTGACGATGATGTCTGCCGCACCGAGTTGCTCTGAGACAGCATCACGCATAGCGTTTATCGACTCCTGATCCGTGACATCCGCCTGGACGACGGCGGCTCGGACACCTCTGGCGATGATTTCGTCGTGCAGAAGTCGTGCCGTTGCTTGGTCCCGGTAGTAGCAGATCGCAATATCGGCGCCCGCTTCCGCCAAGGTCCTCACCATCACGCGTCCTAATGCGCCTGAACCGCCTGTAATTACTGCTACTCTATTGGAAAGGTCAATCGGAATCATTACCGCTCCCTATTTTAAAGATACCGCGCCGTGTTATGGCTGCAAGAAATCACCGGGAATACGAGACATCGGATAATTTGCGTCTTCGTCGCGACTCGCAACGACTTCCGGTATTTCTCTATCCCAATAGTCTGGCACAGTATTCGGACGGCTATGCCATGCGAGGATTAGGGTGCGTCGAACGTCGGTAAAGTTTCTGTGGGCGGAGTGTAGGATACGCGCGTCCGCCATCACCAACGACCCTGCTTTCGCACAGATATCCACTTGAGCCGGGTGATCACTGAACATGATGGGATGATCTTCATCAATGAACCGCGCCCCCTGCTCATGCGCCGGCACCAATATGTCGTGTAAATCGATGCGCTTGCGATGCGTTCCGGGAATGACCTTTAAACAGCCATTTTCTCGATTCGTATCTGTCAGATAATAGTTAAGGAAAATCGTCTGTGGCCACGGTGCGCAACTCAGTGGATCGTTCCAGCGCATCCAATCTTGATGCCAATAGAGCGGGGGTCCCCCGGATTCCTTCGTCAGAATAATGATTCCACCCGATGATACAAAATCGCCAAATCCGATCTGTTCGAGTGCGTCACGTGAAGGTTGCCACTCCAGCAATTTTTGAATATGCGTGTTATCCTCACCGCGGACATTGACGTGCTGTCCTTGATAGATAACATCCTCCGGTTCTACGTGTCCTGCGATCAGTCGTTCCGATTCGTCTCGGAGTTCCTGTAGAAATTCCTCTGACAGAACATCATCAACAACACAGAACCCCTCTTCGATCATTTGTTCCCGCTTTTGTATAGCGACTTCAGGTGTCATCACACGCTCCTTTACCTATAAATGTGATTCTGAAACTAACTCTAATCAGGTGTAGCTTGAAAGTTTGCTTTATTTTATACGAATTTGCGGGAGAAGACAACATTTTTTTTCAGTTGGCTCTGTTATCCTTTGCAAGAATCGGGGTTACAAACCCCTCCCACAAACGCGCCCCTCCCACAAACGCGATTCAGGACAATTGAATGACTCTGTTCGCTGTAGCGATGAATCTTGACTGACTTCCCATTTTATGCTATACTTTGAGAAAATAGGAGGCAGGGCAGATGGTTAGTCGTGAGGACATTCAAGCAACGTGTGATGACATCGTGCGTGAATTCGAACCCCTACAGGTTATTCTGTTTGGGTCGTATGCGTATGGCACGCCAACTGAAGATTCAGATGTCGATCTGCTGGTCGTCATGGAGGTTCCTGAGTCGGAGACGCGCCGTCGAACCGTGGAAATTCGGCAGCGTATCCCACGCCGTTTCCCTATGGATTTGCTGGTGCGGTCACCAGAGGAACTCGCTTATCGTATTTCATACAACGATTGGTTTCTCCGAGAAATCACGGAAAAAGGAGAAGTGCTTTATGAATCCAGAGGTCTTTTCAAGAAAATCTGGGAAAAGGAAAGAGCGATGATGAATCCGTTAGCGTTGGAATGGGTACAGAAGGCTGAAGGCGATTATGCAGCGATAGCATTGCATCAACAAGTCGCATCACCGAATTTCGATATGCTCTGTTTCCATGCCCAGCAGTGTATTGAAAAATACCTCAAAGCGTGGCTTCAAGAGGCGAACATCCCTTTCTCAAAAACACATGATTTGGAAACATTACTGGATTTAATAGCACCTACTGTTCCCGCTTGGCGGACTTGGCAAACTGAATTTGCAAAGATTTCCGATCATGCAGTGGATCTCCGCTATCCGGGTAAGTTCGCCACTGCCCCTGAGGCACAACACGCGGTACATGTATGTAACGAGGTGCGTCAAGCGATTCGAGCCGAACTGAAACTCCCTCAAAACCCATCAGAAAGGCAGGTGTAGCACATGGAAACCACAGGACGAACAATAAACATTCCGAAGCTGGAAATCTCCGATCAGGAACGTGCTGAAAACAAACTCACGCCAGAGAGCGTCGAGGCAGGTGAGCGTCTGTTACGCGAGGCAGGATTGGTCGTCATCGAAAGCGTTCTTCCACGCGATTGGATAGCGGATCTCAATGTTGCTATGGAAAACGTCCTCCAGAACAAAGAAGAGGGACAGAACGGCGAAAACCCGATGCTGAAAATGCCGTTCATGGATGCCCGTATCATTGATAATCCGTTCGCAATGCCGATTCTGAAAGCGGCAATGGGCGAACAAGTGTTCGCGTATCTGCCTTACGGTTGTAATTCAACTCGTCCGGGTAACGACATCCAATGGATTCATCGGGATTCGGGACAACTCTTCCCTGAACTGCCGTTTGCTCTACCGGTTTCAACGATTGTCGTTAACATTCCGCTTGTTGATTTCACAGTAGAGAACGGCGCAACAGAGGTGTGGCCGGGTTCCCATCTTATCGTTGATGATGAGGCGGTACGCAATACACCTTACAATGTGTGTGAGGAAGAGCGGGCGGCACATTACCCATCATTTCAGTTAGAGATGCCTGCCGGTTCAGTCGTTGTGCGGGATATGCGCTGTTGGCATCGGGCAATGCCGAATCGGACAAAGGATACTGTCCGGCACATGCTTGCCCTCGTCTATTTTCGAAGGTTTCATCATTCCCCCAACGCTCCAGGAATCTTCGGTGCCCGGATTCCAAAAGAGATATGGAACGACATGTCTGAAGACGCACAAGAGATATACCGGTTTCAGAGCCACGATTAAATAGGAGAACTATGGAACGAACACTGCTCATCCATCCCGACATGCCTGAGATTGATAGGGAACACGGTTTCTCGAACATCAATGGTCCCTCACTGGTTCGCGTGCCAGAATGGGTAAAAAATCCGCTGGGAAAATACTATCTCTACTTCGCCCACCATCGTGGGGCTTATATCCGCCTGGCGTATGCCGATGCGATTGAAGGGCCTTACACCATCTATCGCCCCGGTGCGTTGCATCGTGATGACACTGTTTTTCGGGGGTGTGACCACATCGCTTCGCCGGATGTACACATAGACGCAGCGCATCGACGCTTTTTCATGTACTTCCACGGCAATCCCCGGGGTGGACAAGTCAGTAGTTGGGCAACCTCTACCGACGGTGTGAATTACACAGCCGCGGATACAATGGACAGGCGAAACAGTGCCTATTTTCGCGTCTTTTGGTGGAAGGGACAGCCCTACGCGACGTATCATGGCTGGATAAGCCGTGCGGAAACACCGGAATGGACAACAGGCTTCATTCAGCGGGATACCCCCCTCTTTCCACGTAAATCGGCTGAGGACAACACGGGTTTCCCGCGACACACAGCAAACCACCTTGAAGGCGATACTCTGACGGTCTATTACTCACTTTACGGCGATAGTCCAGAACGGATCCGTAAAAGCACCGTGCAGTTGACAGATAACTGGAACGATTGGTGTCCATCTGCGCCAATAGAGGTCATCGCGCCAAAATATGATTTTGAGGGTGTGGATTTACCGATTAGACCCTCGACAGGTGGGTTGGATCGCGAACGCGTCCATGAACTCCGCGATCCAGCGATCTATTGTGAGGATGGAAAAACATGGCTGCTCTATTCGGTTGCCGGCGAACAAGGTATTGCGATTATACAACTTGCCGATTAACGCCACTGTTCAGAACCAATTTTTCACAACAGAGATGCCAACAATTCATTCCAATACCGTAAATGAATCTCCTTAACATCTGTGTTTTGTTGAAAATCCGACTGAAGATTTTTCGAGTAGCAGTCTAAAAAGAGTTTAGGGTTACTCAATAACCGCAGGTAATACTTTAAAGAAGGAAGGATACCGTTGACGATAACTTCGCAACCGTGCCTCCGACGAATTTCGTTCACGAATGCGCCTACAGCCTGTGCATCATCAACATTTGGCTCTGCTGTGGTGAGTAGATAATAACGCCGGACAGGAGTCACCGAAAATTTCTGATATGCATCTCGAACAAGGTCTGATGAAATTGGAATGTTATGTTTAATTTCAACCCCCTCGAAAAACTCCTCATTTTCATCCAACACTTCAATATCTCCGATTCCACCAGACTTGGTGTCTGATGTCGTATGACTCTTCAATGGAGAAAGCGTCTTGCCTTTATATCGGTCAATCGACATGAACACTTCATAAATAGAGTAGAAGGCCAACACAGGAAGTCGTGAGACACCAGCAACATGATACTTATAAGAAAAGTGATATTTAAGAAGATTCATTGTGTTTTGAATTGTCATCATATTAGGTATGGTTGAGAAAGTCTCTGATTATTGAAAAATGAACCCTTGGTGAACCTGTGAGCACTTCAGGAAATCAATGATTTACCTATGCTGATTACCCTTAATTTTTTCAAACTCACATTATCTAATACTCATGAGATAGTCCAACACAGACCTCTCCAATCTTAATCTTAATGGGTTATCAAAGAAGTTAGTAATTGCATCAGAATTATGTTTTCGTGTCTGCTGGTATGCTTTTCTCGCATAGGTAGAAAAGCCAAATTCTTGATCAGACATGTACATACTATTGAAAGATTCCGAACGTTCTAATTCTTCGTCAAAAAAGCCTTTGAGAAGTTCCCTATCCTGATCGTCTAATATATCACACCCTCTGAAGAATGTTATATCATTTCTGCCATAAGATCCAAATAAATATACGCAATAAGTAGTTTTGGGATTGGTTAAAAATCGTTTCACGCTTTTTGTTGCTAAAATACTTGACAATTATTTTCGTTGTTTTATAGTAATAGGAATCTTTATAGGAGGTTGCTATATGAAATGAACGTCTCTAATCGTACGCTGTTTATCGCAGACAACTTACCAATCCTACGCGGTATAGATTCCGAATGTATTGATCTGATTTACCTGGACCCACCTTTTAATACCAATCGCAATTACAAAGCTCCAATTGGTTCACCTGCCGAGGGTGCGGAATTCAAAGACATCTGGAGAGATGCGGATATTGAACATCAGTGGCACGGTGAAATTGCCGAAACTCATGAAGACCTCTATCAGGTTATCCAAGCCTCTGAAATCATTTACGATAAATCCATGAAGATTTACCTCATGGCAATGGCTGTGCGTCTCTTTGAAATGCATCGTATCCTTAAGCCGACTGGAAGCATTTACTTGCATTGTGATCCAACTGCCAGCCATTACTTGAAATTTGTAATGGATGCACTGTTTGGAAAAAACAACTTTCGGAACGAAGTTGTTTGGTGCTATACCCGTATGTCCGCAAAGGGGCAACGAAAATTATCGCAGGCACACGACTTGATTTTTTGGTATTCTAAGACTTCAAAATGGACTTTCAATGTAGATCCAATTCGGCTTCCTTATGCCGAGGGTAGCAAAAAACGCGAAGGACATACCTTAAATCGTCTCGGAAGTGGATATTCAAAAGAGGGAAAAACTGTGCTAAATCCACTGGGTAAATTTCCCGAAGATTGGATAACTCACATTCCATATTTACGTGGCAAAGAACGCACAGGTTATCCTACTCAAAAACCTTTAAAATTGCTGGAGCGTATTATATCTGCAAGTAGCAATAAAGGTGATGTCGTCTTAGATCCGTTCTGTGGGTGTGCTACAGCTTGTGTAGCAGCGGAGAAACTTCAACGTCAATGGATAGGTATTGACATATCTCCCTCTGCAGAAGATATTACAAAACTCCGTCTTGAGGAAGCAAGTCAACAAGGTGATCTTCTATCCTCGATTCAAATGTCAGATGTTACAGTCAGTAACGCCCCCCCCTCCGAACTGTTAATACTGAAACTGCTGTCCAAAGGCGATTACCGAGTGCCTATCAGCACAAGCACGAACTCTACGGCTTACAAGAGGGACATTGCAACGGATGTCGTCTCCATTTTCGCATTAGGAATCTAACGATTGACCATATCGTACCACAATCTAAAGGCGGTACTGACCATATAGAGAACCTACAGCTACTTTGTGGCGCGTGCAACTCCACGAAAGGCGATCGTCCACAAGAATACCTTTACCAACAACTTGAGCAACAGAACGCCTTATTGCGCGAAAAAATTAGAGTTGTTAGTAATCCACAAGTTGCTTAACGTCCATACTCCCTCGCAAGAACTTCCAAAAGACGCTGCCATCATCTTCGCGGTGTCGGTGATTGTAGACGTAACACCGTTCTGCCACATAAAGTGGTGTGTATCCGACACTGTAATGGTGATGCTGTCCATACCATGCCCGCTTGAGTAGGGACCAAAACCCCTCTATTGTGTTGGTATGCTTATCGCCATCAACGTATTGCTCTTGATGGTTGATAACCTCGTGCTTGAGTTGATCACTCAGGGCATTATAGGCGTGATATTCATCGGTCATCAGTTCCGATTCCTTGATGTTCACAACCCGACGGACAAACTCAAGGATATGCCGTCCGGTGAGTCCTTTCGCAACCTCTGCAACAACTTGACCGCCACGTTCTACCGCACCGATCACGGCAGTTTTACTCGTGCCACGTCCGCGCTTGGCGGGTTCTCTGTCCTCTTTCTTGTTCTCCTTCCGAGGTTTACCACCTATGTAAGTCTCATCCGCCTCTATGATACCCTGTAGGACAATCGGATTGGTCTTGTTTGCCATTTCAGCCCGTATCCGTGTGAGAATATACCAAGCGGTCTTTTGATTCAAATTCAAATCTCGCTGGAGTTCATAACTGGATATGCCTTTTTTGGCATTGAGTATCAACGCAATTGCCATAAACCACTTCTGAAGCGGTATCTTCGTGCCATGAAAAACCGTGCCGTGCGTAACCTTGAAGGATGCTTTACAATCGGAACAGTGCCAGCGTCCTACACGCCCTACAGATGGCTCTTTCTTTCGTTTGATGTCCTTACACTCACAGAACGGACACACTGGCGTTCCTCGCCATCGGATACGCTCTAATCGTTCAATGCAAGACTCTTGGTCAGGAAAAGCCTCCATAACCTCTATGAGATTCATCAGAAAATACTCCGTTTCGCGTTGCTTTTTTCTGATAAATCTTGCTATAATAGCAGCAGTGATGCTGAAAACCAGAAAAAAGCAATAGGTTTTCGGTCAAGGGGAGCTACCAACTCCCCTTCTTAACTACCCATATTATAGCATATTTCAAAGAACTTAATCAAGCGAAAACCCTTTATTTATGCGGGTTCAACGGGGTTTTTCCCAACTTTTTCGGAATCCCAAAACTACTTATTGCG
>JAJEDB010000091.1 GCA_022821725.1 Candidatus Poribacteria bacterium
ACAACCGAGATAGAGGTCCTCTTCCGTGGCTTTCGCTACCATCTCTCGTGCCTGTCCGATATCGTTAGAGAGCGGTTTCTCAACGAGCACGTGTTTTCCCTTATCAAGCGCCTCCATTGTCGGTTCGTAGTGCCAACTCCCATTCTCATTGCCACCGGTACCGACATCGACGATGTCCAAGTCAGGTTCGCCATCAATCATATCGGCTAAGTTATAGTATGCCTTTACACCGAGACGTTCCGCTGCGGTGTCCGCACGCTCTTTCACAATATCACACACCGCAACGAGTTCCGCCAAGTCGTCATTCGCGTGGCAATTCGCATGGTTATTACCAATCCCACTCATGCCGACAACGCCAACTTTTAATGTCATTTTTTGTCAATTCCTTCCAATGATGAAGTGTAATCTTGCGCATAGACGCTGTCTTGCAGCCCAAATTTGCTTTCGCAAGCAACGTCCTGCAGCAGCCTTTGCACTTATTATAAGACTGTTCGCGGTTTTGTCAACAAATATCTTTGAAATGCACTTGACAGCAATTCCGTTACGTGCTATCTTCTCATAAGAGAATCAACGCACCTCAATCTCCGTAGGAACACGCTATCGCTCGAAGGAGGAAACGACAGATGAGTATCAGTGTTGGGATGGTAGGCTTAGGGATGTTCGGACCCGCGTTTATCCAATCGTATCAGTCGCATCCAGATGTACACCGTCTCGCGCTCTGCGATTTACGCGAAGACCGGTTGACGAAGTATGCAAAGCAGTTTGGAATTTCTGAAACCTACGCAAGCCTTGACGACATCTGCAAATCGGATTTAGATGCCCTTGTGATTATCACACAGCACTGGATGCACGCACCGCAGGCGATTCAAGCGATGGAATCAGGAAAGCACGTCTATACAGCTGTCCCCGCCGCTGCATCGTTAGATGAATGCGAGGCACTCGTCAGAACCGTTGCGCGAACCGGAATGATATACATGAACGGAGAAACGAGTTATTTCCGTCCAGAAACCGCCTTCTGTCGTCAGAAAGCAGCGGAAGGTGCGTTCGGGGAGTTCGTTCATTGCCGTGCCGAGTATTTTCATGACATGGACCACGGACTCTACGATGTGGCGAAAAATCGGTGGGGGGCGCAGTGGGGACGCGACAAGATGGGCGGTATCCCGATGTATTATCCAACCCACTCAACCTGTTTTCCGATCTCCGTAATGAAGGCGCACGCAACATCGGTTTCCGCACAGGGATATATCTATCCAAACGACGATTGGTTTCGAACCGACACCATTCACAAAAATCCCTACTCCAACGAAGTCGGACTTTTCACGATGAGCAACGGAGCAACAATGCAAATCTGTGAGTTCCGACGGGTTGGACACCCCGGATCTGAACGCGTCAGTGGTATTTATGGGACAGAAGGCAGTTACGAACAAAGTCTCGCAGGATGCGTTTGGGCAGACAAACACGCCAGAGAAATCGTCGAGCCTTCAAGATCGCACGAAGAGCTTCCGGATGCCCTCGCCGCGGATCTCGGCGGACATGGGGGTTCACACGCCTATATCGTACACGAATTCGTAGATGCCGTCAATCGTCAACGATTGCCACGCGTCAACGTTTGGGAGGCGGTTCGGTATTGTGCACCCGGGTTTGTCGCACATGAATCTGCTTTGCGAGACGGAGAATTACTCCCAATTCCGGATTGGGGAGACGCGCCAGAAACTTAGAATAGAAGATTATCCTTGATTTTTATTGCATTTTACGGTATACTATACTCTTTAAAGGATTTCTAATGGCTGGATACCATGCAAATCGGCGCGTAACCTTCGGCTAAATAGAAAGCAATCGGACATTAATCAACGCACACTAAGAATCTGAGGTCAATAAGGAGTTTAGAATGGCTACTGAATACGCGGGAGCCTATGATACGTCGGCAATCCCGTCTGATGTTGCCCGCGAAATTGAAATTTATGAAATTCAGCTCGGTCGGGTTCAAGCCGGCCAAGTCGAAGAAACGCTCTTTACCGAATTTAGACTTCGGCATGGGGTTTACGGGCAGCGCGATGATAGATCGCAGATGATCCGTGTTAAAATTCCGTTCGGCGGACTCACAGCCGTACAACTTGAAATGTTAGCAGATGTCGCCGAAGAATTCTCGGACAACATCATTCACATTACGACACGTCAAGATGTCCAATACCACTATGTAGACATCAACAACACCCCTGAGTTGATGCGCCGTCTCGCGAGCGTAGACATCACAACAAAGGAGGCGTGTGGTAATGTCGTGCGAAACGTCACAGCATGCCCCCTCAGCGGGGTCTGCCAAGATGAGACGTTTGACATAACACCCTATTCTAAGGCGTTGTCTGCATTCCTTCTGGGACACCCGGATGCCCAAGATTTTGGTCGCAAGTTCAAAATCGCGTTTTCTGGATGTGAAGAACATGCCTGTGGTTTGGCAAACATGCACGACATCGGGGCAGTTGCCGCCGTTAAAGAGGTCGATGGTGAGGTCAAACGCGGCTTTAAACTTTATGTTGGCGGTGGACTCGGTGCAGTACCGCATCAAGCGAAAGTGTTTGATGATTTCGTCTCCGCAGAAGAACTGCTCCCGATTTCACAGTCGATTTGCAGAGTCTTCACCCGTTTAGGGGAACGCCGGAATCGGAATAAGGCACGCTTAAAGTTTGTGATCGCCAAGTACGGCATTGAGGAATTCCGTAGACAAGTACTTGAAGATCGGGCTACGCTACGTCACGATCCGGAATGGACAGCGTATCTGGACAATCTCGACGCTTACAACGAAAGTCCTCTCAAGGCACCGACGCAGCTCAATGGTGCTTCAAGACCTGAAGGGTTTGAACAGTGGTATCAATCCAACGTGCGGTTACAGAGTCAACCCGGCTATGCTTTTGTGACGATTACGTTGCCTTTGGGTGATATTACTGCAGATCAGACGCGTGCTTTGGCAGATATTTCTCGGAAATATGTGAAAGACACCATCCGTGCTACAGTCGAACAGAACATCGTTCTCCGCTGGGTGACAATGACGGATCTCCCCGCGCTCTATCGCGAACTGACGGCGATCGGTCTCGGGGACCCAGGTGCAGAATCCATGGTTGATATTACCGCTTGCCCGGGTACTGACTCGTGCAAACTCGGTGTTTCTTCCTCACGGGGTCTGGCAGCGCACTTGCGAAACTATTTCATTGAAGCCGGTGTGCAGAATGAGATCAAAGACTTTCGGATTAAGATTAGCGGATGTCCCAACTCTTGTGGACAGCATCATATCGCGAATATTGGTTTCTTCGGTTCCTCGCGCCGGATGGGCGCGCATATTGCGCCTTACTATCAGGTGCTGCTCGGTGGACACATGGTGGAAAACGCCAGTTCTTATGGACTTGCCACTGGAAAAATCCACGGCAAATATATTCCGACGTTCATTGAGGAGTTGACCGGTAAGTATACGGCGGAACGGAATGAGGAAGAATCCTTCACCGATTACGTCGCACGACTCGGTAAGGCGGAGATCAAGCAAATCTTATCCAAGTACGATAAGATCCCGTCTTATGAGGAGGCACCAGAGTTCTATGTAGACACCGGCGACACGAAAGATTACCAACTCAAAACGGGTGTTGGTGAATGTGCAGGAGAGGTCGTCGCACTCGTCTCCATGAAGCTGGAAGAGGCAGATCGGCTTATCTATGAATCCGGTTTGGACTTGGAAAAGGGTGTATATCAAGATTCCGCGGAATTGGCTTTTAACGCGATGATCAGAGCCGCAGACGGACTCTTGACGACGGTCGGCTTGCAATATATTGACGACGCGACCACCGTCAACGAATTCCGCACCCACTTCTTTGAACCCGGTAACTTCTTCCCCGGTTACGGCGCGCATATCTTCAAAGCAACAGAGGAAGATGCTTCTACGTTTGACCACGAATTGTCACACCGCCGCGTTGAAGAAGCGACACTCTTCGTTGAAGAATCGCATAACGTCTATAACCGTATGCGCATCAAGCAGGAAGAAGAAGAAGAGAGTCGTCGTAAACGACGTCGTAAACGACCTGCCCGGAAACCGAGGGTTGTCAAGGAAACGAAGCCGGTTGAGGAAATCGTGGATAGCCTTGATCTGAAGGGTGTTGCCTGCCCGTTCAACTATGTCCAAGCGAAGATTCGGTTGGAAACGATGGACCTCGGTCAGCTTCTTGAAGTCACCATCGACGATGGCGAACCGATTGAGAACGTCCCGAAGAGCCTCACCAACGATGGGCATGAGATTGTTGACACCAAGAAGGTTGGACAGCACTACCGTCTCACCGTTCGGAAAGGTGAGTAAAGTCTAAGGTTGTGGTTCCTCAGAACCGAATTTCACACAGGCGATTGCCGCCCGCGCCCAAAACGGGTGTGGGTAGGCAAACGCCCTAATTTTTTTCAAAGTTCACGCTCGATAGAACCAAGGGTTTATTCTATGAGAAAAATGAGAACATTGGACGAGTACCTCATAGAAGTGCTTGCTAACCGAGATAGAGCGATTGGTCATCTCGAAGCAATTCTTGAGAACTATCAAATCTTCCAAAATCCTGCGGTCGTTAGAGACTCACTCCGGATCGTTGTTGCTGCACAAGGTGGGGTTTCGGAACTGGCAAAACAGGCAGATATGGACCCTGAAACATTTTCAAAAGTGCTATCTAACGATGATACACCCTTGATTGATGCCCTCGGCATTGTGCTTGGTGTGTTGGGTTATCAACTTTCAATCAAACCGCTGGAATGTGAAAACCGGAATATTGAAGCAGATACGGATGATTTAGAGGTACAAAACACAACAGCACATGTCGCCGAAAGCCCTACCTCATTACAATAAATTGACTTTCCGAACAAATTACAGTATAATAAAGACAGCGGATTGGAATGAATCCAGCAGGAATAGTGTGCTGGTAATTAAAATATCGCAGGTGAACCCTGCTCTTACACGAAAAGCCCATCTGGGCGTTATGTTTATAGGAAATTTTTTACCAGAATGGATCTACAACAGATTAACATTAAGGTTTTTACAACCGAAGATAGCAAAATCAACCATACCAACTTCATCAAGGTCTTCAACCGTTGGATGGAGGAGGCGGATTCAGAAGATTATTTGAACTACGCCGACTATTCGCACGTTGATGCAGGACCGGGTGTACTGTTGATTTTGAAACAAGCCAATTATAGCATCGACAGTGCTTACCATGAGGATGGGTTCCTCTATAATCGGAAACATGCAGTCGAAGGCGACAATGCTGACAAGATTCGCCAAGCACTCGCAGAAGTGCTCTCCAAATGTGAACAACTTGAAGCAGCAGCGGAGTTGGAAAACGCAGTGCATTTCAACGGCGCAAATCTCCTGTTCATGATAAACAATCGGCATATCGCGCCGAATACATCGGAAACAGCAGCGTCCGTTGCGGCAGACCTAACGCCTGTCCTACAACAGATGTACGGCGGTGACGATTTCACGGTGGAACGTACCTCCGAAGACGCACGCGAACGGTTCGCTGTGCGAGTCTCGGCGAATTCGGATAAGCCGATTTCAGAACTCCTCTCTAATCTGGGAGCCTAAGATGTTTAACTTCAGCAACGAACAGATTGAACGCTACAGCCGACATATTATTCTCAACGAAGTCGGTGGGATGGGGCAGACGCGGTTGCTTGAATCGAAAGTGCTACTCATCGGGGCAGGCGGACTCGGTTCCCCTATTGGAATGTACCTTGCAGCGGCAGGGGTCGGCACGCTCGGCATCGTTGACGACGATGCCGTTGATCTCAGTAATTTGCAACGTCAAATATTGCACGGCGTCAACGACATCGGCGTTTTGAAGACGAAATCCGCAGAAGCCACTATCGCAGAGATGAACCCAGATGTCAAGGTGATTCCCTACAACGAGCGTATCACTTCAGAAAACGCTTTTGAGATATTAGAGCAGTATGACCTCATCGTTGATGGGTGCGACAACTTCCCGACCCGCTATCTCATCAACGACGCATGTGTTATGCTTGGCAAGCCGATTGTGCACGGCAGCATTTCCCAGTTTGAAGGACAGGTCACCGTCCTTTACCCGGGCAAAGGACCGTGTTATCGGTGTATCTTTCCCGAACCGCCGCCGCCAGGGATGGCACCGAGTTGCCAAGAAGCCGGGGTCTTTGGTGTGTTACCCGGCATTATCGGCACAATCCAAGCCGTTGAAGCCCTTAAAGTCCTGCTGGACATCGGTGAATCGCTTATCGGGAGCCTTCTGCTTTTCGACGCGTTATCCATGGATTTCAACAAACTAAAACTCCGTCAAAATTGCGATTGCCCGGTGTGTGGTGAAAATCCCACCATCCATGAATTGATTGATTACGAGGAATTCTGTGAGGTGCGTTGGTAGTCCAACGAATTTTCATGGCTATAGGCTATCGCGGATTTCATGTGTTTCAACGCCGCGTGAATCTGCGGGAGTTCCTCAAATCCGTAGGATATACGGAACTGTCGCTTCCCAACCTCGACCATGTCGCCATCTGGATGGACGCAATGTTCACCCGGAATATAAATTACCTTCGGATGCTGAGAACCCGGCGGTCCATCGACCTCTTTCCGCCCAGTTGTTCGCGTCAAAAACTTGAAAAAATCAGAGGTCATATCTGTTGTGACACTCGCCAGCGTTAAGTAGTAGTAGAAGCCAGCACTCCCACCCCGGCACTCCTGAACGTTATCACCCAGTAATTCTGCTATCCATGCTTTGACCTGTTTTGCCTTCTGATGATATCCGTTATTAACTTTTTGAATCTGTGCTTCAATACCGTGGTCGAGCAGGTAGCTGGCGATTTCTTGATTGATGAGCGGAGTGCTGAACCCAATGTCACTTGTGCGTTGGATAACGCTGTCGAGCAACCGACCTTTCGGACCGATGAGGTAACCGATACGTAACCCAGGGGCAAGGATTTTTGACAATGTGCCAATTTCATAGACAATGCCGAGTGTATCGTAGCAGAGCGCAGACACCAAGGGTTCAATGGCACTATCATGCACGAGGTCGCTATAGGCGTTGTCGAAAAAAATAGGGATTTTTCGTCCAACTTCGTATGAAAGTCGAGTAACAATATCAACGAGTTCTCGTTTACGGTTGTTAGATAAAATTGTGCAGGTCGGATTGTTAACCGTTACAACATAGAAAAAGCGGATAGCCTCTTTTTTATCGCCGAGTCCTGTTAGTTTGGTCCGCAAACGTTCAGCATCAAGTCCTTCGTCATCTTCAGGTATCGCGAGAACGCGAAAACCTTTCCTCCCCAAATCATTGCAGTAGATATAATACATCGGGTCCGCGGTCAGCACAATACCGGCAGGAAGTAGGTGGGTGATGCTCTCTAACAAACTCGTCGCCCCGTTCGCACCGATAACAATGTCCCGACTGTTTAAGGTCTGTTCAGTGATGCCACCGATCCGATTCTCGATGTGAAACCTTCTGAGTGACGCAATCAGGTTCGGTGAACCTTGTGCCCCACCGTAATTGAGGGATGCGCGGTATTTTTTAGGGTGCGCGAGGACCGCTTCGCAGGCGTGTTGAATCTGCTGATGCGGAATCGTCCGTTCATTGACGTATCCGACACCGAGATTGATGTCGCGTCCGTCTCGAAAACCGACAGCAAAATCGGTCATCAGTTGATTAACAGGAGAGGGTATACTTGAGGCTTTTCCGTAATCAGAAAGTAGAACGTCTTGGATCTTCATATTTCGTTGGAATTCTGCGCGTTTATAGCAGGTCTCTCAATGCGGATTCAAGCGTTCGGTGGTGAAATTCGTAGCCGCTGACTTCCGTTTTCTCTGGAAGGACATTCTGACTCAACACAACAAAATCCGCAAATTCTCCCATCAGTAACCGCAAGCCGAACGTCGGGACGGGAAACAGGGTGGGCCGCCGTAGCACACTACCGAGCGTCTTCGTGAATTCCACATTTCTGACAGGGACAGGTGCCGTCGCG
Organism: Candidatus Poribacteria bacterium; assembly: GCA_022821725.1. Taxonomy (GTDB): domain Bacteria; phylum Poribacteria; class WGA-4E; order WGA-4E; family WGA-3G; genus WGA-3G. The sequence goes on from JAJEDB010000091.1 coordinate 7,996, forward strand.
TTCAGGGGACCACGAATCTCTGCATTCTCTAAAGCGTGTGTCACAATACCAACCACATCGTCGACATGAATCCAAGACATCCATTGCTGCCCGCTGCCAAGTATGCCACCAATTCCCATTTTAAAAGGTGGGAGAACCTGTGTTAACAACCCACCGCCTAATCCAAGCACAAGCCCAATACGGACTATGACCACCCGAATCCCAAACGCATCCGCTTTCTGTGCCTCTGTCTCCCATTCTTGACAGACTTTGGCGAGAAAGTCGGTCCCGGCGGGTGACACCTCCGTAAAATGCTCATCGCCACTATCACCATAGTATCCGATTGCGGAAGCACAGACGAGCACATCGGGTTTTGTGGGCAACCCGTCAAACGATTCAACGAGGTTTCGGGTCGAGAGAATTCGGCTATCCCGTATCCGTCGTTTTTTTTCGGCGTTCCATCTACCGGCGATGGTTTCACCCGCCAGATGAACAACCGCTTTCACGTCTGATGTGGCTTCTGAAGGGAGTTTTTCGGTTTCAGGATTCCAACCGTAAACCGCTCTTGCGGACTTCAATTTCGTTTCTGCGCGTGTCGGATTGCGAGATAACACATGCACAGTATCACCCTGTTCGTGAAGGGCAGCGCAAACTCGGCTCCCAATGAATCCGGTACCACCGGAGACCAGTACATTTGCCATTTTTTCTCCTTGCGTTTCCTATTTTGACAATTCAGTGATAACGGTCTCTAATTTCCGATAGTCGTCGACAACAGCATCGCTCAGCGTGTCGTCTCCTTCTCCTTTGTTGAAGCCTGCGAAACGAATCGCTTTCATCCCCGCATTTTTCGCGCCGACAATATCCGTTCGGAAAATATCGCCGACGTGCACCGCTGTCGCGGGTTCAGCGTTCAGTTGTGCTAACGTTGAATGGAATTGCACCACTTGAGGTTTTGTATAGTCCGTTTCGTCGGAGAATGTGAAAGCTGTAAAGTATTGTAAGATGCCGTCCCGCGCCATCAGTTTTCGAGCAAAACTGCCGGGCGTTAGTGCCGAATCTGATATGATTCCAAGTGGATAATTTTCACTCAACCGAGAAATGACGGGTTTGAGGTGTGGCATCATAATCGGCGGGGCTTCCAAGAAAGCTGCGCCAAGACACGCAATTAACTGGTCAAAGTCTTCCGCCTCCAGCTGAAGGTGAAGTACCTCAGCAAATCGATGCATGCACCGCTTCACTGAGATCCCCTTATGTTGATGCCATAGGGATGCCACCAAATTGTATGCCTCTTCAAGTCCGAATTCCACGTCCTCCAATGTGCAAGTATAGTCGCGGCTGCCAAGATACGTATGACAGTGCTTGACACGTATCGCCTGACGCTTTTGCCAGTTGATATCGGAATCTGCATAAAGGGTTTGCCAAAAATCGAATGTAATAGCCTTAAGCATCAATTGTTTCCATTTCTAATTTGTGTTTCCAGTTCACGGTAGAAGCGACTCATATATTACAAAGCATAATTCCATTTTACCCGATTTAGTCGAAAAAATCAAGAGAGAATAACGCCGTGTCTAATCGCGATCAAAAATAAAAAAAGTAGTCCAAAGTGTGTAGTCCGTAGCGTAGTGGAGGGGTATTTCTTCAGGTATAAGAAAACCATATTGAGGTCCAAACGCCCGTTGTGTAACCGCAAGGAATAATGAAAGAATCAAAATAGACTTGCAATTTCCTTTCAAAAGTGATACCATAATTATAGGTAGACAATCAATAGGCAAATAGGTTGTGTCCGATGTGTAGGGAGGAATACGAAGTTGCGGTTGAATCGTCGAATTATCCCTGGGTATACGACCACCCGTTTAATACTCGTTTACTTCATCGTCGGATTAGGCACACTAATATTTGGGTTCTTCCATTATACCCAACAGATTTCTCGACTGAACACGGATATAGAAGCCCAAATAGACCTTTTCGCGGATCTCGCAGCGGAACTCCCGGGCGTGGAAAACCGAGGGTTGCAACAGAAGTTAATTACGATCGTCAAAAAGTCATTCGCTCAGGACAGAGCACGCACATTCTCGTTTATCATCACCGATGCACAGGAAAACGTCTTAATTACGCGAGGCGTTGACCTACAATTAGACGCAAAAATCGACAGTTTGGATATCAAGGTAAACGAAAGTGAGGATATCTCGTTAACACAAGATGAGCGCGCTTTACTACAGTCAACATTAGCGCGCATGAAAAAAAAGCATCTACCTCGTGAAATACATATGCTCCTTGAAGACAGGAAGTTAAAGGGGTATATTTACTATGGCGATGCCGCACCCAGTGAAATGGTACATCTGCCTTTTGTGATAACTGATACCATTGGCACACCGCAGAAATGGCAGATATGGGGCGATGTTATTACTGCGGATCAGGCAACTGCGGAGGAACAGGAACGAGCGAAAATTTTTATTCAGAATGCACCAGCATCCTCTGTAATTGAAACGACACCCCAATGGCACAAGGGCTACTTTTATTACGAGAGTAAGCCATACTATGGATTAGTCGTGCCTCTCATAGCACCGGTGGTTCTGTTCGCATTTGGAACTGTCTGTTTCCTCGTCTATCAGCGGATAAAGTCTTATGAACACTCGGCAATTTGGGGAGGCTTAGCCAAAGAGACCGCACATCAACTCGGAACACCTATCTCGTCGCTGTTGGCGTGGACAGAACTGCTGCATGAACGCGGTAAGGAGAAAGAGGACCCAGCACTCGCTGAACTCTCCGAAAGCATGAGGAACGATCTGGAGCGTTTGCAGAAGACAACGGCGCGCTTCGGTATGATTGGCACGCAGCCCCCTCTTACCGAAGTGAATACGGATGAAGTATTTGAAGAAGTCCGAGCATATTTTGAAAAACGGCTGCCACATATTAGTCGACGCGTTGAAATCCGATTGAAATTGCATAAAATACCGCCTATACTCGCAAACGCGCAATTACTGCACTGGGTATTTGAAAACTTAATTCGTAATTCGTTGGATGCAATGGACAAGACGGATGGGTGGATCCAGATTGAACCAAGGCATGACAAACGACGCGGCGATATTGTTATCCGATATGCGGACAATGGAAGCGGAATCACTCGCGAAAATCAGCAAAAGATCTTTGAACCGGGGATGTCTACTAAGGCACACGGGTGGGGACTTGGGTTAACAGTCGTTCAACGGATCATCCGTGAGTACCATCACGGAAGCATCCGCATGGTTAAAACGAGTCCTGACGGAACAACTTTTGAAATTCGACTGCCAGTCGCGTAACCCACATTAACGGACGGTATAGGCAAAATGATTGCCTGGGCATTTTCCCTACTGCCGCCGAGGTGAAAACGTTCACTCTCATTAATTGGGCACCGGACCGCACCTGAGCAGATTTTGAAAACTTACGTATGTCACAAACACACCAAATCTTATGGATTGATGATGAAATAGAAGCGTTGCAACCGCATATTCTTGTGCTACGCGACCGAGGCTACGCAGTCACGCCCGTGACAAATGGCGAAGACGGCATCGCGCTTTTAGCGCGCGGTGATACGCAGTACAGTGCTATCCTACTTGACCAGGTGATGCCCGGTAAAGATGGAATGGCAACGCTCGATGCAATTCGCACCATCAATACACAAATCCCAGTTATCCTCGTCACCCAGTCCAGTGATGAACAATTCATTGAGGTCGCTCTTGGCAAGCAGGTAACCGATTTCTTGGTAAAACCGATCGGTGTAGCCCAGATCGTCTCAACACTGAAGCGCGTCCTCGATCAGCCGCAGATAGTCATAGATCAGATTCCGAGTCGCTACACCAGTGATTTCAACGCTATTCGAGCAATGAAGGATTCGTCCCCGAATTGGCAAGACTGGATCAATATCTATGTGAAATTATTACAATGGGATCTGGTGTCTGAGAAATTAGCCGAGGGGGGATTAGAGGAAACACATCTCGCACAGAAGAAAGAGTGCAATACCGAATTCTCTGACTTTGTCGCAACACATTACCCTGAGTGGGTTGCGGGGAGTTCTGACGCACCGCCCTTATCGGTCAACGTTCTCGATCAGCATGTGATCCCTCAACTTCAAGCTGGAAAATCTGTTTATTTTATTGTGGTTGACTGCTTCCGCTTAGACCATTGGCTGGCAGTTGAATCACTGTTGTACCCTTATTTCTCTATCGAACGTCAATATAGTTTTTCAATCCTACCGAGTGCGACAATGTACGCACGAAATGCCCTCTTCAGCGGCTTGTTTCCAATAGAGATTGCCGAACGCTATCCACAATACTGGCAGGAAGAATCTGATGGGGACACAAGTACAAACCGCTACGAACGCCAGCTCCTCGAAGCACATCTGAAGCGCAGAGGTATCAAACTGAAGCCCGGCGTCCAGTACTTCAAGATTTTTGATACTCGCGGGGGCAACACCTACAAAAAACGGGTTGCCGCGAACACGCGCGTGAGCCTCTCAGCACTGGTCGTCAATTTCATTGATATCTTGACCCATCAGCGCTCACAATCCGATGTCCTACAACAGCTTGCGCCTGATGAATCCGCTTTTCGGGCTTTGGCACGCTCGTGGTTCTCGCATTCGGTATTTTTCGATATTTTACGCATTATTGCAGCACAAAACGCAACTGTAGTCCTCACCAGTGATCACGGCTCTGTCTTCTGTAACAGAGCAACCCGCGCTTACGGTAATCGTGATACGACCACCAGCCTCCGATTTAAAATCGGCTCTAACTTGGGATGCGAAGAACGTGAGGCGGTGTATCTCCGAAACCCAAAGGAGTATCGACTACCGGCGGAAAATGCAAGCAAGGACTACATTCTCGCGAAAGACGATTATTATTTCGTCTATCCGAACGATTTTTATAAGTATAAACGGCAGTTTCAAGGAGGGTTCCAGCACGGCGGTATTTCGATGGGTGAACTCATAACGCCTGTCGTAACACTAACACCGCGGCTGTAAAGCGCAGCTTGCAAGTCCAGATGAAATAGAGAATTCTTCTGTAGAAGCGAGCTCTGCTCTCGATTTGAAAAAAGGTACGGTAGGAGGTAATAGTCAAGGCATCCACACCCTCACAACTGCTGTGTGATCGAACTTCTCTAAGAATATTATAGCATAAATCAACAATAGATATATGCTATAGAAACAAAAAGGAGGGGGAAACCTTCCGTCCCTACCTAAAGATAGCGGGCTCAGGTTTCTCGAGTATTTAATGGAAAAGGAGATACTTATTTCTGATGATGAGTATGAAACGCGCTGTGCGGTACTTGAGGAGGGAGTGCTGAATGAAATTTACATTGAACGGAAAGCAGCAACGCAAACATTGGGGAACCTCTACAAAGGACGCGTTGAGAACGTACTACCCGGAATGCAAGTAGCATTCGTTGATATTGGATTGGAACGGCATGCCTTTCTACATATTTCTGACCTCAAATATGAGCATGCTGACGAAGATGAAGACGAAAATGGGAAACGCAACGGAGACCGAAAATCCAGCAAAAACACCGCAGTATTGGACCTGAAGGGAAAGCAAACCAAACAGACGCGCGGTGGACGCGGGTTCCCATTTCTCATAAGTGACCTCATTTCAAAGAAGCAGGAACTCCTCGTTCAGGTCGGCAAGGAGCCTATCGGCACAAAGGGGGCGCGGGTTACCAGTAACATCACGCTCCCTGGACGTTATGTCGTCTACATGCCCAATTCCTCGAATATCGGGGTATCGCGACGCATTGAGTCTGCTTCTGAAAGAGACAGACTTCGCAGTATGGCAAAGGCAGTGAAAGCCGACGTTGAAGGCGGATTTATCATCCGTACTGCCGCTGAAGGTTTGAACGAGACCGAGTTCGCAGCCGAAATCCGATACCTTATTGATCAATGGAAACAGGTCTGCGCCCGCGCAGACAAAAAATCCGCACCCAGTCTCGTCAGTAGAGATCTCAGTTTTACCAACAGGATCGTCCGGGATATGCTCACGAAGGAGGTCAAGCAACTCCTTATCGATTCAGACGCAGGGTACCAGGAGACGATGGAATACGTCTCCTCTGTCATGCCCGATCTGAAAACGCGCGTCTCGCTCTATCGGGAAGATTCGACACTCTTTGACGCTTACGGGGTTGAACGCGCACTCAAGGAAGCCCTCAGCGAGAAAATTTGGCTCAAGTGTGGAGGGCATATTATCATCCAACAGACTGAAGCCATGGTCTCGATTGATGTTAACACCGGTCGATTCGTTGGAAAGTCTGACCCAGATAACACGATTCTCAGTGCTAATCTTGAGGCTGTTGAGGAAGTCGTCCGCCAAATTCAATTGCGAGATTTAGGTGGGATTATCGTCGTTGATTTTATTGATATGGAAGAGGCCGCGCACCGGAAACGTGTCTTTAAAATGCTACAGGAAGCACTCCGAAAGGACCGTGCCCGCACAAATATCCTTCATTTCTCAGATTTAGGGCTCGTTGAGATGACACGCCAGCGTACCCGTCCAAGCCTCTCTACCCTACTGATGGAGGAGTGTCCTTACTGCGGTGGACATGGCACGATTCTATCCGTCGAAACCGTTGTCATTCAGCTGCTACGTGCGATAAAGATGGCGCATAAACAAACGCGGCAGCCCCAATTACGGGTTATCGCGAATGACTATGTCGTCTCGCATATAAAGTCGAAGATGTCGAATAAATTGCGAGAACTCAGGAAGTCATTAAAGTTAGATCTCATTCTGGAACCTGATGCCGACTTGCACCTTGAAGATTACCGAATCTTTGTCGGGAAAGGTGAAGAGGTGTTTCTCAATTAACGCAATCGAATGCACCTTCTAAGGTATGAGTTATAACGAATTGCAGATCTGAATTGACATTGACACGTTTTTAGGGTATAATTTAATCAGAATTAAAAAGGAGTTGTAAAAATGTATGCAGTCTTTGCGAGCGGAGGGAAACAGCATCGGGTGGAGGTAGGCAGCCTAATTGATGTTGAAAAACTCGATGCAGCGGTCGGTGACAGTGTCACCTTCTCATCCGTTCTGGCTGTTGCTGACGATGAAGGTCAGTTACAAGCCGGCTCGCCCTATCTTGACAATACTTCAGTTACAGCCGAAGTGGTTCAACAGGCACGCGGAAAAAAGATGGTTGTATTCAAATCGAAACGCCGTAAAGGTTACAAACGCAAGTTAGGGCATCGTCAATCATTTACACGCGTGAAAATTACCGCTATTGGCGCGGTGGAGGAACAATCTGATGGCTCATAAGAAAGGCGGCGGAAGCACCCGGAACGGACGCGACAGTATCGGAAAACGACTCGGTGTCAAAAGATTTTCCGGAAATTATGTCAGTGCGGGGAGCATTCTCACCCGACAGCGTGGAACGCACATCCACCCCGGAAACAACGTTGGGGTCGGAAAAGACTATACGCTCTTCTCGAAAATTGATGGATATGTATGGTTTGAGCGGAAAGACAAATATCGCCGAAAGGTGAGCGTCTATACAGAGCGTCCTGAATTTTAGCGGATTTATCCGTCTCAGGAATCAACGACCAGAAGCCTCGCCTTAGGGTGTTGCAGTCCGCACCACCCCAAGCGAGGCTTTTTTACTCCAAAGCCGCGGGGGTGTTTTTTGTGTTGGAGAGAGTACCCACTTATTTTTCGGGCTTTAGTATGAAAAAGGCGTATCAAATTCAAACCCACGATGTTTAACCGCAAGGAAGACTAAAAGATGAAACGGGCAGTCTGGTTTATAACGCTGATAGTCGTACTCGGGTGTGGTGGACAATTACAGCAACTCGCCCTCGAAACGATGGAGAACGCTCAGGTCGCTCTGACTTCTGCCAACGCGATGGGGGCACAGGAGGCTGCCGATACGCCGTTACGCACCGCTCAAGAGATGCTCGTCACGGCTGAAAACGCAATGAGTGCGGGTGATGTAGAGCAGGCGTATCGACTCGCACTCCGCTCATATCTTCACGCGCGAATCGCAACTGAGATCGCCATCGCAATTCGCGAGGAAGCAAACGTTCAAGAGGTACAAGCGCAGCTCACGCTTACCCAGCAGAACGTCGATGAAGTGCTCCAGAGACTTGAGGCGATGAAAGTTGAACTTGAAGCCTTAAAGAAATTCTAAGAGGATCAAGTGTTGTAACTGTAGAACGACTCGATGGATATGCCATCAGGAATCTTAGGTGTACGCGACACGAGGGAAACCGATGAAATATTACGGACTGCTACTTCTGGTTACATGCTTTATCGCATCTGGATGTCCTGGACCAGAGATCGATGAAGTCATACTTGCGACACAATTCCAAGACGCGCAGCAGGCGATCAATGATGCAGCCGCGTTGGATGCTGAACCCTTGGTGCCAGAGGAATTCGGGCGGGCAGTGAAACTTCTGAATTTCGCTCGGAACTCGCGAGAAAAGGGAGACATCCCCCAAAGTGCTGAATTTGCGTATCAGGCAGAATTGGTTGCACAGATCGCCAGTGCAAAGGCACGGCAGCATCACGCTCGACAAAAAGTCGTTGCCATCCGAGAACAGATATACCAGCAAATTATAAAGGCACACGAGCACGAACTCGAAATCGCCCGTATCCGTGAGGCGATCCTTGAGGAACAACTCGCCGGTGCGTTGAGCGCTCGCGACGAAGGGCAACTGCAAACAGAGCGGCTTTCGACGGAACTCGCCCATTTAAAAACATCGCTACGTCAGACGGAACTTCGCTTGTTGCTCACGGGTGTAGAATCACTCGTTAATGTTTCAAAATACACCTATCCAGCGATCGAAACAACTGCAGGCTACGAACGTGCCCAAGCATCAATCGCTTCGATAGTGAACCTTATTGAGCAAGAGGCGTTCGTTGAAGCAGCGGATGCTATCTCGGCTGTACAGAAACTCGCCGACAACCTTTACCAGTTAGCGCAGGAAAAACAGGAGGCGGACGCAGTAGCGAGGACAAGCGCGCACATCGCAATCACGAAGGCGGAAGTAATCATTCAGCGTGCGCAATATCTCAATGCCAACCAACACGCAACGGAGCAATTCCAAAAGGCAACAGCACAATTGAAACGTGCAAAGCAGGAATTAGCCAACCATCGCTACGAGCAAGCACAACAATTTGCGCAACAGGCGCAACAAATCGCCGATGAGACAGTCGTAGTCGCGGAAGCGGCGGAATTTAGACAACGCGCACAGAAAGAGTTAGATCGGCGGGCGGCGGAAGCACAACGAGCCGTTGATACACTGAAACGAAATCTCGCAGCACAAGCAAAGACACAGGTCCCACAGTTAGAATCACGACTCTATGAACTTGCCAATACGGCGTATACAAAGGCAAAAACCGCATTAGCAGACAAGGAATATGAGACGGCAGTTGCAGCTTCCGCGGAGGGTGGTGATTATCTGGAACGCGCCGTTGCAAACGCACAACGAATAACATCGGCAAAGTCAGATTTACTAAACGCAGCAAGGCAGATCCCTAAAGCGACCGTTATAGAGCAGAGCGATAGTATCCTCATCCGTATCAGAGGAAACGTGTTTGCCCACGGCAGCACCCAACTTCAAAGAGAATTTTTCGCGACGTTTGAGCAACTCGCAAAAGTCTTGCGTCGGGATAGTTTCAGCAGTTATCCGATTCGAATCGAGGTACACACAAGTGCCTTGGGAAATGCGAACGTCAATCGAAATGTAAGTATGGGGCGTGCAGACGCAATCAAGAGGTCCCTCGTTGAAGAACGGGTCAACCCAGAACGCCTCACCGCTGTAGGCTTGGGAGAAACCGTGCCTCTTATCGAAGCCGGTCCCAACAAAGAGGAACAGAACCGTAGAATTGATATAATTGTCAAGACAAACTAAAAACTCGTGCAACACAAAGACCCTTATCTCGTCAATCAGGTCGCGATGAGCCTGTTTGGAGATAGATATATTATCATTTATGGGAATACAATTCAGTTCCACAACCACTGTTACCATCTGCGGTCCATCAATACGCCGGGACATCCGCACTGCGGGTGCTACTACTTAGAAGACGCGAACACCGGTTTGGCTATGTCAACCGATGTCGATTTCGCACCCCCTGGCGCATACGGCGCGATTTTCGAGCCGCAGACAGGGGATATTATTGATTGCGAAACCGTCCCTTATTTTCAGTGAAAGTCGCAAGTCTATGACGAACACCAACGATACAAACACAGCATCCACACAGCAAGAGACTATCCTCATTTTGGATTTCGGGTCGCAGTACACGCAGCTTATTGCCCGACGCATCCGTGAGCAAAATATCTACTGCGAAATTTATCCACACACGCTACCCCTTTTGCAGATAGAAGCCATTGCCCCAAAGGGAATTATTCTCAGCGGCGGACCCGCAAGCGTCTACGAGGCTGATGCCCCAAAAATTGATCCAAAACTCTTCGAGTTGGAAACACCCATATTGGGTATCTGTTATGGTATGCAACTCATGGCGGCGCTGTTAGCAGGTGGAAAGGTCCATCCAGCGACACAACGAGAATACGGGCACGCACCCCTCCAAGTGCTTGACGCCACCGATCCACTCTTCGCAGGACTTTCCTCACGGTTTTCCGCTTGGATGAGCCACGGCGATCGTATTGAGGCACCCCCCGTTGGATTCCAGACAATTGCACAAACACAGAACGCACCCATCGCTGCTATGGCGGATCCCGCACGCGCGTTTTACGGATTGCAATTCCATCCTGAGGTTGAACATACCGAGGATGCCGATCAAATTTTGGGGAATTTCACGCGGCGCATCTGTGGATGTCGTAACGCTTGGACAATGCGTGCCTTCATCGCCCGTGCTACAGCACAAATACAGGAGCAAGTCGGAAATGAACGCGTCCTCTGTGCTGTTAGCGGAGGTATTGATTCAATGGTGCTGGCGACGCTTTTACATCAGGCGATCGGAGACGCGCTTGTACCCGTATTTGTTGACAATGGTCTCCTCCGGAAAAACGAAGCCGCTGAAGTGGTTAAAACCTGTGAGCGACTCGGAATCCCACTCGTCACTGTTGATGCGGTGGAGCCGTTTCTTAACGGTTTGGCGGGAGTGACGGATCCGGAAAAGAAGCGAAAGGTGATTGGGGCACAGTTCATCGAAACTTTCAAAGCGACGGTGCAAGAATTAGGACACAGTTTCCGATTCCTCGCGCAAGGCACTCTCTATCCCGATGTTATAGAGAGTGTCTCTGTGAAGGGACCGTCCGCTACGATTAAAACCCACCATAATGTCGGCGGGCTTCCATCCGACATGCCGTTTGAACTACTCGAACCTTTCAGGGAACTGTTCAAGGACGAGGTGCGGGCGGTTGGCGCAGAACTAAACGTGCCAGCGCAGGTCCTTGGGCGCCACCCATTTCCGGGACCAGGACTTGCTGTCCGCATTCTGGGCGAGGTTACACACGAACGTTTAGAGGTGCTCCGTTCAGCGGATGCTATCTTTATCGCTGAAATCAGGAAAGCGGGGTTGTACGACGAAATTTGGCAGGCTTTGGTTGTTCTTTTGCCCGTCAAAAGTGTTGGCGTGATGGGCGACGCGCGGACGTATGAAAATGCAGTCGCACTCCGCGCCGTCACAAGTAGTGATGCGATGACGGCGGATTGGGCACGCATACCGGCCGATGTACTCGCCAAAATCTCCAACCGTATCATCAATGAAGTGCAGGGCATCAACCGTGTCGTCTACGATATTAGTTCAAAACCACCCAGCACGATTGAATGGGAATAGTTATCCTGAATAGACTTGCGCCGCGGCGTGAACAGCCGCACCACGCTCCACGTTATGTCCCCACTCAATGAGAAGTTTCTCTAACGCACTCAGGACGAGCATAACATTCCGTTCGTTTGAAGATTCACCCATCAGCCCAATCCGCCACGCCTTTCCAGCAAAGATACCCAAACCCGCACCGATTTCTATGCCGTAGTCCGAGATGAGGCGTTTCCGAATCGTCACATCGTCAATACCGTCAGGAATGCTTAAGGTAGTGAGCATCGGGGCGCGGTAGCCCTTTTCGGCTGCAGGTTGCAGACCGATCGCTTTTGCCCCCGCGAGGAGTGCGCGGGCATTGTGCACATGCCGTTTGTAGCGGACATCCAACTCCTCTTCCAAGACGACGCGCAATGCTTCCCGCAAGGCATAGATAAGGGATATCGAAACAGTGTGATGATAACTCCGCTGCTCACCGTGCCAATAGTTCTCGAGGAGTGTCATATCGAGATAGAAACTCTGGATAGGCGTTTTTCGGTTCCGAATGACCTCAACGGCACGATCACTGAAACTGATAGGTGAGAGTCCGGGCGGACCGGCGAGACATTTTTGGGTACAACTATACGCAATGTCAATACCGAGAGCATCTATATCTACGGGTTGTCCTCCGAGACTGGTCACACAGTCTGCAAGGAAAAGGGCACCGCTTTGGTGAGCAATCTCAACGGCATCTTTCAGGGGTTGCAGGATACCGGTAGAGGTCTCCCCGTGTACCAACGCAACCAATTTTGGGGTAGACCCTTTCGCAACGGCTTCAGCAATTTTTTCGGCAGGGATATGTGTGCCCCATTCCGCTTCTACTCTTGTCACCACGCCGCCGCACCGAGTGGCGATATCGGCTATTCGCTCGCCGAAATACCCGTTGACACCAACAACGACACCATCACCGGGTTCAACAACATTAGCAAGCGCGGCTTCCATGCCGGCGGTACCCGTGCCGGAGACCGGGAGCGTCAGCCTATTTTCAGTGCCAAAGACTCGGCGGAGTAAGCCAACCGTGTCATCCATCACCTGGACAAATTCGGTATCTAAATACCCCAACATCGGGGTTGTCATCGCTTTAAGAACCCGCGCATTGGCTTCACTCGGTCCCGGACCGAGCAGCACGCGCGGTGACACTATTAATTCATCATACACTGTTTTCGCAGGCTCCTTAGACATCGTCTAAATCGCAATTTCTCAGAATTAGGGGAATAAGTCATAAAAAGGGGAGGGTGCTATGCCGCACCCTCCTTTCAGGGAAGCCCCGCTCAGGCGAGCGAGGCTATAGGAACAGGATGTAGTGATTACTCACCACCACCGCCACCAGCACCAGCACCAGCACCACCACGAATTTCCAGATTATTCGACTGCATGTAGCTTATAATCGTCTGGACTTGGCTGATTGCATAGGTGAGTGCCTGGTTGACCTTCGTGTCTACAGGCGGCGTTGTTTCATATTTTGCCCACAAACGGTTGAAGTAATCCAACGCATCGTTGAAATACGCATCGTCGCTATCGGCTAACACCATGTATGCCTCACCAATCTGCACGAGACCGAGGTCTGCATACTTGGTTCCCGGATACGCTTCAATGATCTTCTGATACTCAGCAATGGCGGCTTCGACAGCAGGTTTCTGCTCTTCACCCCTCGCGAGTTTCGATTCATTCAGCAGATCCGTTGCGACTTCATACTCGTAGAAAGCAAGCGCGTTCGCAGTGTCGTTGAGATAGCCTTGTGCAGTCGATTTTGACTCCCCACCGATACCGGGCGTATTGATCGCTTTCTGATAGTTTTCTATCGCCATCTGATAGAGACGGATCCGTTCCGCTTGCTCCAGCTCAGTTTCGGAGCCTGCGTTGTAGTACTTGTTGCCAATATTAATAAGCGCATCAGCAGTGTACTGACTATTCGGATACTCAGCGGCGAGAACTTCGTTCGCCTCAAAGAGTCGATCATACCAGCGCTGTTTCGCATCCTCATCGCCAGCCTTTTCAGCGGCTTCACTGAGAAGTTGCGCACATGTCGAGATAGCATACAACGATTCAGCAGCACTCTTGTGGGTCTTATTCACAGTGCGCACCTTCTCGTATTCGGTAATCGCTTTCTCAAACTGTTGCGCGGCGTAGTAGGATTCGCCGACGTGATACTGCCAGAAAGCAGCATCGTTAGCACTCGGATAACGACGCACCATATCACGGAAGACATCACCAGCGGCAGTGAAGTAACTGACCGCTTTTTCAGACATCTCTCCGTCCATGCCTACTTGCATCCGTCCGAGTTCAAAGTTCGAAGCGGCTGTATAGTTCAGCGCGGTTTCCGTGTTCTTACGGAGTGCATCCGATTTCGGGAAGAGTCCCTTATCGACGTAACTCACGAACGTCGTGAGCGGACTCAGCGCACTCACGAGGTCTTGCGGAAGTTTCACGCCAATACCGACAGAATAGTAAATCTGACCGGATTGGAACAGTGAATTCTGAACATACGGGATGACCGTCTGTTTGTCCGCCTTTTCAACCGGTGCTGCGATCGAAGCGACTTCGAAGAATGCACCTGCCGCGTTGCGGCTCGCGTCAATGTAGGGTTTCAGGTCTGTGCCTGCCTCTGTGGAGAAGAGGGAACGCGCTTTGTCGGAGTAGAGGAAACCGAGGTTGTATTGCGCAGCGGCTTTCTCTGCCACACTCGCGTTCGGATTCCCTTTCGTCCGATCAAGGGCTTCGACCGCTTCGGTGATTGCTTCATCTAAGCGTCCCAATTCAACGTAGAGGGTTGAACGACGAATGCCAGCGTCTGCCACCATTGAGGCTACATTTGTGTTGGCTGAACCGCTATATTCTCCGATGAGGGTTTGGAAGGTTTCCAACGCCTTAGACGGTTGTTTCAACTGGTCTTGATAAATCAGGCCAATCCGATAGTAGGATTGCGCTTTGACGAGATCGTCTTCTACTAATTCAATGGCGTTCTGGTAACTCATCAATGCGTCCTGATAAGTTTTCAGTTGCTCCTCTTGTGCAAATGCCATTGCGAAGTAGGAACGTCCCTTCATGTCTGCCTCTTCGGTGTTCTCAATAATGTATTGATACTCTTGAACCGCGCCGGCGTGGTCGCCGAGGGTTCCGTTGAGTTCAGCAAGACGGGAGTGTGCTTGGAAAATAAGCGACTTGCGCGCCTCGTCTTCGGTCTGTCCCTCTAATGCTGTAACCCCTTTGAATGCGTCTGCAGCACCTTTGTTGTCCTCGAGGCCGAGCAACGCTAAACCCGCAGTGTAGTTAGCACTGATGAGGTTGTTCGCATCCTCTGTCAGCGTTGATACTTTTTCCGCCGCACTTACAGCGTTCTGCAGACTCAACTGCTTGCTGCCTGCATCCGTCGCGGATTGCGCGATCTGATAATGACAGACTGCTGCTTGATACTGCGCGTTCGGTGCGAGTTCACTCTTCGGGAAAGTTTGCACAAAGAGGAGATACTCCGCCAGTGCCTCATCATAGCGTTTCGCACTATAGTAAGTATGCCCGATCTTCAGTTGCGAACGGCTGCGTGCCTCTTCTGGCGCACCTGTGTTATCAACAATCCGCTTCAGCGAAGCCACGAGCGCATCAACATCGACCTCTTCACCGGTGTTTTCGATAGCAGTGGCTTTAATCAGGTCGATATGTCCGAGTGTCTTGAGAACGAGCTCATTGTCACTGGAAGCATATTTATCGTTTGCTTCGTCGGCGAGTTGTAGGATGAGGGGCCATTTTGCCGTATCATCCTGTTTCTGTGCTGCATCGCGATAGGCGAGTGCCAAGCCGTAATACGCTTCAACAGCGTTAGGGCTATCGGTATAATCGGCGATTACCCGTTTGAACGCTGCTTCGGAAGATTCCAAGAGTGCCGGATTTTCAGAAGCGGCTTGGTAATAGCAAAGTCCGACGAGATAGAGCGCATCGTCTGCGTATTCACCAGTCGGATTCCCATCAACCACAGCTTGATACTGAACGGCGGCTTCTTCAAACCGTTCCTCTGCACGGAGCAGGTCAGCGAGTTTAATCTCTGCCAACGAACGGTTGTCAGCATCGGCAAGCTTGTCTAAAATACTGTTGTAGTAACTAATCGCACCCTCTTTATCGCCTTCCTTGACATGACTGTTTGCAACGAGAAGGAGTGCGCGTTCGTAGTATTCACTCGTTTCAGGAATAGATGCGTAACGGTCGCGTGCTTGCGTCCAGTCACCAAGCATTTCATGAGAAAGTGCTTCGTTCATGATACACGCTTCCACTTGAGCAATACGCTCACTGAAGTCATCGTAACGTTCCTCGGCGACCCCTGGGAGGAAGGCATCGTCAGTAAACATGGCGATCGCTTCCTGATACGCCGAAACAGACTTCCCGAGGTAACCCGCATTGAAGTTCGCGTCTGTATCGCCTTCCTGATAACCTTCAGGTTTGGCGGCTTCATAGTAGGAACGTCCTTCAAAGAATTTACCCATCAACTTGACGAGATGGAACTTCGGTAGTGGACGGTAATCCCACAATTTCGCATATTCTTCCGCTGCTTCAATGTACTGTTTAAATTCAGTCCGTTTGATGTCGGCGAAACGGAGTTGCACCTCAGCTGCGAGGATATCGAACTCGTTATCGTTTTTGTTCTTCTCGATAAACTCGCGGGCGATTGTTTCCAACTCATCTTTGCGTCCGAGATCGTTGAGTGCCCAAATTGCGCCGTAGAGCGCGTGCGGAGCAACTGGATCCTGCGGATAGTCGTCAACCGTTTTTTGATACCATTGGAGCGCGAGTTCAAGCGTTCCCATTCCGGTTTCAGCGTCCCCAGCCTTTACTTGATCGCTGCCGAGTTTGTAGTAAGCTTCCCCAATCTGATAAGAGCAGTAGGGAATAAAATCGGTGGCTTCTTCGTGTTCATTGATAACACGTTGATACGCTAAGGTTGCCTCACTCCAATTCTCTAAGCGGAAATGGCTATCGGCAATACCAAGTTTCGCTTCCGCGATGAAGTCGCTCTCCGGGTATTCTTCAAGGAGTGTCTTATAGGAAACAATGGCGTTTTCATAGTCTCCTTGATCGAAGTAGGTACGTCCGATGGCAGACTGAATCTCCGATTGAAGTGTGCGGTCTGCAGTGTTTTGCAGTGCCAACTCGTAGTTCACACGCGCGTTGTCATAGTCCTTCTGACGGGCGTAAATCGCACCTTGATCGAAGTATGCCGCCGTGACGTATTGGCTTTCCGGGAACTGCGTGATGAAGTTCGTATACCGACCGATCGATTCATCATCTCTACCGAGTTGGTTCAAACTATAAGCCGCTTTATACATCGCTTCGGCTTGCAGATCCGGGTAGTTCTTGAATTCCTCTGTAGCGATTTTATCGAATTCCTGATACGCTTGCTCGTAGTTGGATTCATTGAGGAACGATTGCGCGATCAGGTGCTGTGCATCATCTTTAAAATCGGAGTTTGGGAAACCATCAAGAACCGCTTTAAATGCCTGTCGGGAGTCCTCATAGTTCTGCAGTTTATAGTTCAACTGCCCGATAGCGTACCAAGCGTTTTCGACGAAAAGGCTGTTCGGGAAGTTCTCAATGAGCTGTGTGAACTTCGGTTCCGCCAATTCAAATTGCTCTGTCCGATAGAGGATGTGTCCCCAGAGGTAGGTTAACCCCTCTTGATGTTTGGGAATGGTTGCCGTCGGAGCAACCTTTTCAATGTATTCGATCGCAGTGTCGTAGTGATTTACATCGCCTGATTGTTCAGCGAGACGCGAGTAGCTAACCGCGATCTTATAATTGGCGAGGGTGGGGAAATCCTTGTCAATGACTTCGGTTTTCACACCCCGCTTTGTTGATTCTTCGAGTGCCTCGGTATACTTTCCAATTGCGCCTTCATAATCCGCCTGTCCATACAGATCTTCAGCGGATTGGAAGAGTTGCTCCACCTTTTTCGAGCTACCCATCATGAAAGGTGAAAGGAGCGCAACTATTAAAGCGAGACCACCAATAATGCCCAAAATCCTTGGGTTCATTCGTATTCTCCTTGTTTACGTCGTGCACGCTCGGAACGCGCCCACGAGATTAAATACTAAACTAACTTCAAACGCTTTCGATAAGATATTTAATTATCGACTTTAAACTATACTATAATAACGCCTATCTACAACTCTCTGGAATCGTAGACTTCTGAAATAGACAATGTTTCCAACGGCACATCCAACAATTTCTGTGAAAAACCTTTGGATCCATTCCACTTCCGTTCATACTGTTGGAGTGCATGCTGTTCATCCATACCCTGCAATAAGAGCAGTGCATACCTACTTTCAGTTAATACATCGCGACCCGTGAGACGTGCCCAGAACGCACCCTGCGCCGGAATTTCGGCATAAGCGAGCAATTCCGAGTCAATGTCTAACGCGACACTCGGTATTGTATCAGAATCATCTTCTTGAAGTGTAGTGAAGATGTATCCTTCTGTCATCGGTTCATCGGTGAATACCCAGACATCAGAACCTGAATCGATAGCAGGGGGTTCTGTCGGATGCCCACTATTGACATTGCGACGAATGCCAGTCGGTTGAGTACCAGTCGTATCCTGTTTGATAGCAAGTGCTGCGGTAGGTTGGACGGAGATAGGTGAATCGACAGAGAAGAACCGAATTTTCGCCGCTGCATATAAGCGACTCAGCACATGGCTACCGTCATCGTGTGTTGATACTTGGATAAGCAGAAGCGGCGCAACAACTAACATCGTCAGTGTTAACCCGAAAATGTAATACGGAAAAACGTGTTGCCTTATAGAGAAAAGTCCGCCTAAACGCGAATGATCAATACCACGATGAAGCTGGGTGAGTAGATGCCACCCCAGACGCGTAGCAACTGCGAAGAGGCGTTGATGAAGCGCAGTTGGCGCGCTCTGTTCAATACGATGCTGGAGTTGCGTTGTAAACCGGGCGTAATAGGCATCGGATGCCTCCGGTTCAACGTAAAAGTTTTCGAGGAGGTGGTTCGTTTTCTTCAGGGCGACGACTTCTCGTTTACACACTCCGCAGGAGCGGAGATGCAATGCGACGCTGCTGTTCTGCCGTTCGGAAAGCGTTCCATCTATATAGTCGGATAAAAGGCGTCCTATTTTTTCACACTTCAATCTCATTGATATTCTCCTCGAGAAAGTGTGTTCCACACGTCTATAAACCCACGAAACTTAACTAATTTCGGTTACCGAAATTTTCCTTTGAATCGAAACCTAAATATTGCTTGCATCTACGTAGGGTTTGAGCAAGGTTCGGAGTTTTTTGCGCGCATAGTGCAAGCGGGAGCGGACTGTGCCTTCAGAGCAATTGAGGATTGCAGCGATCTCGGCGTGCGTTAACCCTTCAAATTCATGAAGAATAACAACTGTCCGATGTTTCAGTGAGAGACTATTGACTGCCTTTGTGACGTGATGTCGCAATTCAGCTTTTTCAGCATGGGCATGCGGGTCATTGGCGACCTGGGCGCGGTATCGCGTGACCGCCTCATACTCCGATTCCGATGCCGTCTCAAGTGTAGACACTCGCTGCCGTTCTCTACGTTTGACAAAGTTCAGTGCTTCATTGACCGTTATTCGGTAGAGCCACGTCTCGAAAGCTGCATCCTTCCGAAACGTCCGAATTGAGCGGTACACCTTAATAAAGGTCTCTTGCATGACATCATCGGCATCCGCGTGGTTCTTGGTGATCTGCATCGCGAGACGGTAGACCATCCGCTTATATTTTTCCACCAACGGTGCCAATGCTGTCTCGTCACCTTCACAAAGATCGGCAATGAGCAAGGCTTCAGTTCTTTCCACCGAACTTTCTCCTTCAGGTTTCTAACGGATTAATGGGTTAGACAACGCCTTTTTGAAAACCGTTCAAAAAAAATGGTTGTTAGTTATCAGAAGTCCAGAATCATCCGAATCAGGATGTTCGGAAGTCCTTTCTACGATTTTATTATAGCATGACTCCAAAAATTGTGTAAATAAAAAATATTTAGCAGTCAGCCATTAAAAAAGGGCAACGTATTGAAAATACGCCGCCCTCTTTGTCGAAATAGCCTCAATTTTACTCTTTACCCTTGGTTACAAAGGTTACACTGACATCAGTGGAATTGCCAGCAGCGTCTGAGACTTTACCTGCGATAACATAAGTCGTCTCGTTGCCAATCTCTTTACCTTTGACAAGCTCGAGCGTCGCTTTGTTGCCTTCGACTTTACCAAGCCAACCAACATCATCGCCGCCTTCGGTTTGCAGCGCGACGTTACCAGAAACGTCTTCACTGAACTCGATTTCAATCGCTGCGGCGGTGTTGATAGCTTCAGGATCAACATCCTTGTCACCATCTTTGACGGTGCCGCCAGTGACTGCCGGTGGATCGGTATCCGGTGCGGTGACCGTATAGTTCAGTGCTTGCGTTCCATCAGCCCATGTGACCGTCAACGCGAGCGGACCAGGGGTGAAAGGACCCGCGATAGTCGCTGTTTTACCGGCAACTGTGACAGTACCGGCACTTACCGTGACATCGGCGGGTGCGTTGTCAAAGGTAACCGTAATACTTCCATTCGCGGCAATCTCACCGCCTGGTGGGGTAGCACTTACGAAGTTAGCTGGTACAGGTTCACCACTGTCATCACCATCATCGCCACCGCAGCCGACTATCAGCGAAAGGGCGAGCAAGCCTGCCAGCAATAAAGCGAAGGTTCTAAACAATTTTGTCATTAGAGTTAACTCCTTAAATTGTAAAGTTTATCAAAATACACCCTTTGGATAGGGTGTCCTAACAACTTTCGGTCCTTTCCCATAGATACTCGCGAAAGCATCGGGGAAAGTCGGTTTCGATGCCGCTGCTGCTTGTACAATTCAGCAACGTTTCAAAACCTATGATCATATTCTCGTTAAGTCAAGTAACGTAAGGCTATTTCGTTTATTGTCCTCTCCGCAGTGCGTAAAGAACAAACCGACACGTTGAGAACAGAATTCCGCGAGGACAGTTAACAGAGTAAAACACCATTGGATTGTTGCACCCCTCGCCCGAAAGTCAATATCTAAACGAGTACCTTAAAGTTTAGCAAAAATTGCAAACTTTGTAAAGGTAAATTACGGATTTTCTCAAAATTATATGAAAATTAGTCTCTTTTGTCAAGAGAAAACTTCATTTTTACGTAAATTTACCATAAATTTTAACGGTGTCAAGAAAAAATTGATACATGTACTCGCATCATCAAGTTTAAGGACATTATATAGTATATCACACATTGAAAAAAAAAGCAATTTTTTTCTTCAAGGAACTCCGGTTCCCAACTTCTGACCGCTACTCTTCAAACAATCCCATCTGTTCGCTGGTTGTTCCACTCACATACGTTTCAAGCCGTTCTGGATGCGTTAGCACATCAATCACCTTGTCAGCTTCGGTCGGTGCGAAAGGAAACGCGCCTGTTCTTATCAACTCTTGGGGACCTTCCCGTTGCGTGTGCCCTGTATCCCAGCGACAGGCGAGAACCGATCTGTCCTGACGCTGCGCATACCGTGCTGTATGCATTGCACCTCCGGTCTTTCGCGCTTCAATTACAATGGTTGCTATGGAAAGCCCGCTGATAATACGGTTTCTCTGCACAAGGTTGCCCGGTGACGGGGCAGTCGGGAATGGATGCTCTGAAAACAGACAACCATGCTCATAAATCTTCATTGCGAGTGGGTTGTTCCGTCCGGGATAGATAGAAGACAGATCCGTTCCGACAACGCCAATCGTCTTTCCCATACCCGCGAGCGCACCCGAGTGGGCATACGTATCGATACCCGTTGCTAATCCACTGACAACCGTGAATCCGGCAAGGGCGAGTTGTGTCGCCAGCGAAAGCGTCAGTTCAATCCCTTCTATGCTCGGTTTCTGACTCCCCACAATCGACACACATCGATCACCGATGTCTGTTAAAGTGCCGACCCTACAGAGGATTCCCGGAGCATCGGGCAGATTTTTGAGAGGGGCTGGATAGTCTGGATCTTCAAGGCACATTACCCTGACATCCTGATTTTCGAGAGCATCGAGTCTCTCACGAAAGGTCGGAAAGTTACCGGATACTGTGAGTATCCGAGATGCGAGAACAGGGTTGAAGGAGGGCAACCGCGCAATTTCGGGGAGTTCCGCTTCAAAAATTGCCTGCACACTACCGAAACGTGCTATCAGTCGTCTAATCCGCACGCTACCGAGTCCCTCAACGGAGGCAAGTGCCAACCAATATTCAAGAGTGGTGTTCTTTTTTGAATGCGTCATATCCATTTACAGTTCGAGAAAATCTTTCCTCTATACCTTAATATATAGGAAAGTATAACATAGTATGAGGATGGATGTCAAATCTGTGTTGTGCTGTTCCTACAGGAATAAGCCCGAAAAACAAATTGACATCTCCTTTTAATTAAAGGTATACTTGTAAGTGCAGACAATCGAACGAGGGGAGAAAAATGCAAAATACCTCCATACGCTTGCTTTCAACAACTGGACTCAGTCGACATTATGGTGGTGTCATCGCGTTGTCCGAAGTGACAATGGCTGTACACCCTGGACAAATCTTCAGCTTAATTGGACCGAACGGTGCAGGAAAAACGACACTCTTCAACTGTGTTACGGGTTTGGATAAACCAACATTCGGCACCGTTAATTTCTTAGGAGAAGCCATTACAGATCTCCGTCCAGACCAAGTTACGAAACTCGGCATTGGTAGGACCTTTCAGAACATCCGACTCTTCGCAGAACTCACAGTGCTTGATAATGTTAAAATCGGGAGGCATCCCCGCACGACCAGCACGTTTGTAGGCGCAGTCTTCCGCACAGATCGGCAGAAAAGTGAGGAAGAGGAGATCGCCGCACGCGCACGTGATATGCTTGAGTTTGTCGGGTTAGACGACATCAGCGACCAGACAGCAGGAAACCTCTCCTATGGCGACCAACGCCGCGTTGAAATCGCCAGAGCTTTAGCAACTGAACCGAAACTCCTGCTCCTCGATGAACCTGCCGCCGGAATGAACCCTCAAGAGACGCAGGAACTTATTGACCTGATCTACGCCATACGAGAACAGGGAATCACCGTGCTTCTCATCGAACACGACGTAAAGTTGGTGATGCAAATCTCCGATTGGGTTACCGTATTAGACCATGGTGAGAAAATCAGCGAGGGGATACCCACGGACGTACAGAACGACCAACGCGTCATTGAGGCATATTTGGGGGCTTCTGACGATGCTTGAACTTCAAAATATTCATACCTATTACGGAAATATACGCGCCGTTCGCGGCATCTCTATCACTATCAATGAGAGCGAGATGGTCTGTTTGATCGGTGCCAACGGTGCCGGAAAATCGACAACGCTCATGACGACATCCGGGATACATACTCCCGTTGAAGGCAGTGTACACTTTGATGGTAACGACATCACAACAACATCCGCAGAAGAACGCGTCATCCTCGGTATCTCACAGGTCCCAGAGGGACGACTCATCTTTCCGGATATGAGTGTCCTTGAAAACCTCGAACTCGGTGCCTATTCAAGGAGCGACAAAAGTGCCATCAAAGACGATTTAGATAGAATCTTTCAGTTTTTTCCCGTCCTACAGAACCGGCAGAAACAGCGGGGGGGCAGTCTCAGCGGTGGCGAACAACAGATGCTCGCAATCGGACGCGCCCTGATGTCCAGACCGAAACTTCTCTTATTAGACGAACCCTCCTTAGGACTCGCACCTCTGATCGTAAAACAGATTTTCGAGATCATCCAGCAGATTAACGCCGATGGCACAACTATCCTCCTCGTCGAGCAGAACGCACAAATCGCACTGCAAGTAACCGATAGAGGCTACGTCATGGAAACCGGTGAAATTACAATTGAAGGCACCTCTGCCGACCTGTTAGCCGACGAACGCGTGCGACAGGCTTACCTCGGAGAATAAATATTAATGTATCCAACGATCATTGATTTCGGTCCCGTGGGTATCCATTCTTACGGGTTGATGTTAGCCACCGCGTTTATTACTGTCGTCTTTGTTATACAATCTGGGTTGAAGCAAAGGGGTTTTGTCCCAGAACTCGCTTCGACGATCGTCATGGCTGCAGCAATCGGCGGCATTGTCGGTGCAAAACTCTATTCTGCATTACTCGACGGTCAAATCACTTTTCACGAACTCTTCTCAACGAGCGGATTAGTCTGGTATGGCGGTTTCATCGGTGGATGTCTCGGCGTTATTATCGTCGTTCTCCGCTCTCCGAACCCATTCCTACCTACAATCGACATTGTCGGTCCGACAGTCATCCTTGGATACGGCATTGGTCGGATCGGATGTCTCCTCGCTGGTGATGGTGATTATGGACCCCCGTCAGATCTACCGTGGGCCATGGCGTTCCCTAACGGTACTGTCCCAACCGATGTTCCTGTCCATCCAACCCCTATATACGAGTCCCTAATGTCATTCGCATTTTTCGGTATTCTCTGGCCGCAACGCCGTAGATTTGAGGGGACACCTGGTGTTCTGTTTGGTGCGAGTCTTGTCGCGTTGGGGGTAGAGCGGTTTATTGCCGAGTTTTGGCGGATCACACCGCGCGTACTTGGGTGGATGTCCGCAGCGCAACTTTTCAGTATCGCGGCGTTCATTATCGGCATTGGGCTCATTCTCTGGATGCACAACCGTCCTCACATAGCGCAAGTTGAAGTGAGCGACCTCGCTGGCGAAACGGGAGAAGGCGAAGATAGGAAGGCGCGTCGACGGAATAGGCGGGGTAGACACCGCCAACGGCGGTAATGTTTTAAAGGACACACAACTTGGACACAAAACGTATCTGTCTCTGGTCGGGACCGCGGAACGTCTCAACCGCCCTGATGTACGCCTTCGCACAACGCAGTGATACCGAGGTCATTGATGAACCCCTCTACGCACACTACCTCTACACGAAATACGGCGCACAGGCTTTCAAGAGTACACATCCCGGCACAGCAGAGGTGCTGGCATCTATGTCAACAGACGGCGAACAGGTGATTGAACAGGTGATCCTCGGGGCCTGTGAGAAGCCTGTGCTTTTCATGAAACAGATGGCGCATCATCTCCTCAACATCGACCTCAGCTTCCTTCAACACATCCACAACGTTCTACTCATCCGCGACCCACGAGAGATGCTTCCCTCTCTTGCCAAGGTCATCGGGACACCAACACTCGCCGACACCGGACTCAAAACACAGTACGATCTCTTAAACGACCTACGCGCCGCGGGACAAACCCTTCCGATTCTTGACGCGCGACTCCTATTGGAAAACCCGTCCAATGTTTTATCGCAGCTATGTGAGCGGCTCGAGCTGCAATTTGAGTGTTCAATGTTGTCTTGGGAGATAGGTGGGAATCCTGCGGACGGCGTATGGGCACCGTATTGGTATCAGAACGTCCATCGGAGCACAGGGTTTGCGCCGTACCGTCCGAAATCGGAACCGTTTCCTACAGAATTGGAGGCGGTGTTAGCGGTGTGTGTGGCGTATTACAGTGCCCTGCGTAAAGAGGCGATTGGTCATTAGCAATAATTGCTGATTGCTGATGGTTAATTACTATTCTACCATCTTCTCAAGGATCTGCTCAAGGAGCTGATCGCTATCGGCTTCCCGCTCCCGATATTGTTGGACCAACTCCGCTAACGTTGACGGTTTTTCACCTTTCGTGAGTGTTTCACCATTCGCTGGGATTCCCAACAGCAGCATATTCAATGCCTCATCAAATGTCTGCGCCTGCACCGCCTCAAGTTCATTTGATCCTGCCTTCAAGACCACCATCTCTAACTTCGGACGCCGCGGCTTGTCGTCATCTTCACCCTCCGGCTTTTTCGCTTGCAGGTAAATCGCCTCAAGATAGAACAGCGCGTCCTCAATCGGAATAATCAGTAGATTGCCCCGAATCACATCGTTTGCCGCTTGCCAACCGCGTTGTTGATCTCCGGTCTTCTTATTAATATCGTCTTCCACCTGTGTCGGTCCAGCGATCCCTGCGTTC
Source organism: Candidatus Poribacteria bacterium (assembly GCA_022821725.1). Taxonomy (GTDB): domain Bacteria; phylum Poribacteria; class WGA-4E; order WGA-4E; family WGA-3G; genus WGA-3G. The sequence continues at coordinate 33,771 of JAJEDB010000091.1, forward strand.
TCAGGAAGCACATAAACGATACGCTCACCGTAATGCGGTTGATCGCAGCGTGCCACCATCCATGCCTTCAACTGTTTCTCGCGATCTCGCGGCGCGAATGGAATCACATTCACGAACTCAACTTTTTCCTCACCCGGCAACTTCAACATAGCGTAATAGGGCATCATTTCCTGATCGGCTTGTGAGGAGTAGTATGCCTCTTTCGGTATCGACCAGGGGTTCGTATTATCATAGAACCCGCTCGCTTGCCGGTAATAATCGCCGTAAAGTCTCGCTTGAATCCGGGTCAGGTAATCCGGGTACCGCAAGTGCGCCGCCAACCCGTCCGGCATCTCCGAGAGTGATTTAAAGAGATTCGGAAACGCTTTCTGGTACGTCCGCATCACGGTTTCGTCTTCTTCATCTTTCTTGATGGCATAGAAATCCACCGCACCGGTGTAAGCGTTAACAACAGCGACACCGGCATTTCGGATGTAGTTGAACGTATCAAAATCCGGCTCCTCATATAGCTCACTGTCTGTGAGTTGCGTTTTATCGTCCACATACATCTGTGCGTTCGGATAATACCGGCTTGTCACATAGAAGTCGATGATCCAATACAACTGTTTATTGTTAATCACAATATACGGGTCGGGGTCGTAATTCAGGAAGGGTGCTATGTATGAAACACGGTCTTTGACGAGGCGGTCATTGCGACGGGTGCCGATCCTCCGCCGGAACATGATTCGACTCTCTGGTGTCAGTTTCTCTGAGATGAGAATGGGGATGAAATCGAATCGAAGCGCGAAACAGAGTCGACGGACCCAACCCCCTAAAGACACGCCTCCGTCCCCAGTGTATGTATGCTGCATCCATTCAGGTATTTCTGGAGTTTCCGTAACACCCTCGTCCCTTTCGGGGTCCAGTCTGCGTTCAGCACTATTTGCATCGCGATCGGTGTTCACAATCATGTAGTTGCGGATCATCTCACCGTAGTAAATCTGCGGATATTCTACTGTCAGTTCCTTGTAAGCACTATCGATCGGTGTATCCTTGACCCAGAGTTTCGGTAAACCCTCGCCAACGAACTCGTTCACGGGGGCGACACACACGCCATAGCCGTGCGTAAAAGAGCGGAGATCCGTTTTCAGGCGATCCCATCCCGTAATCTCGGTACCAGGATCAATTTCACGGGCGGCTATCAGGACCTGCCGATATTCACCCTCTACTGTATATCTGTCGACATCAGTATACGGATGGAAGTTGTAATGCGGTTTAATCTGTGTCTCTCGGAGGGCCTCATACAGTACGCGTCGATCCCAAATCTGGATATTCTTCTTGACCTCGGCATTTTCCGTTATCATTTCCAGTGTTGCGGTCCCAGGCTCGCGGTCAACCCTCACGATCTCATCGAGATCAAAGGCGCGGCGTGTCTCTTCGATGTGCCTCTGCAGGTACCGACCCTCCTTGAGAAAAGGTTCCACACGCATACGTGCCACGTGGAGACCCAACGGGTATGCTTGGATCAACAGCACGTAACTCAATCCCCATATCGCCCCAGACACATACCACAACAGTCGTTTCCGCCAGAAGATGTTAATCACAATAACGATTGCGATCCCGATCAGCGCGCCGCAATAAATTTTCGTGGCACCTGCAAGGTGAAAGTCCACGTAAAATAACCCGTGGAGGGTCCGTAACCCGTTCGTCAAGGGCTTTGTATATACCTTGTCCCAGAGGTTCACATAGCTCCGCCACCCGCTGACGATCAGTAGCAATATCCATAAAGCCGAGCCGTGGAAGATAATATGTCGTTTCACACGAGCCATCGTGTGGGCGTCCCGACGGTAATAGAAATTATATAACAACCCAACGACAATACACGTTACCCACAGCGTTATCTCTACCCAGAGACTCACCCATCGGTGGAGCGGGAAACTAAAGAGGTAGAAATTCCGATCCATTCCGAAATGGAGAGAGCTCTCTACTGCTACCACATCTGATTGATTCAGGTACCGAAGCATTATATCGTCCAATAGAAGCATCGGTCCTGCGAGCAGAAGTGCCGCAATCAACGTGATACAGATGACCATCCGATGAAAAGAGAAGGTCTGCGTATGTGTCCAGCGCCGAAACTCGCGGGATTCTGGACACAACATGTTAGCGATCGCCGTGTTGGCATTCATAAATCCAGCAGCGACAATGAAACAGACACCGAAAATGCCCCACCGAACCTTCTGGAGTCCCCAGAACACAGCAGCGTATCCGATGTGTTCAAACCAGAGGTGTTCTGTATAGAGATGCGCCAAGGGGAAGAAGCAGCTCATCGCAATCAGCACGCTCAACGTCCAGAGCAGATACGCCTGCCATTTGTTATGAACGCCGCGCCGCCAGTAACCGCTCCGTCGGTACCGAAGGATACCCCATATTAAGGTAACACCGACAAGGAGTATGCTTAAAAGTAACTGTGCGATAGCAAGATCTGCTGTCATGATGAGTGCCTCCTACAAGACATTATAGCATAGGTGTAGAGACTTCGCAAATTCGGTCGTCAGAATCAGGATTTTCAGGACAGGGGATTGTTGACGGCTGCCTGCTGATTGCTAACTTGTGGGAACGAACTATGCTCGCGATAGCCCGCGTAATCCACGATTCAGACAAAAAATTTGACAAAAAACATCCATTACGCTATAATTAATATCAATTCAACCCTAAAAACACCGAAATACGCGTTTTTCGCACCCTGTTGAAAAAAAATACTTGACAAAAATACCCAATTTCTGTAGAATTTCAAATATACGAAAAATAGTATTGACTTTTTTTCGTAACTATTTTACAATTATGGGTGTTAATAAAGGGCATAGAAGGCATGGAGACCGAATCCTCGCCAAAACCGAGAATCCGAACGCTCCACTTCTGAAAACATTTTTTCAAAAAAATTTGACAAAAAATACAGCCTACGGTATAATTAATAACGTGTAACGTAGGTTGGGTAGGGTGTCAGTGAAACCCAACAAAACCCACTACACATTTTTTTGAAGAAAAATTTGACACTGCATTACAAATGTAGTATAATAATTACATAACTGCGGTAGAACGGACTTCCTGAATTCTAATTTGAGCGATTTCCGGTCCCGCTAAAAAAGACTTGACTTTTTTCGTAACTCGTTTACAATTAACAACGTTTATACAAGTGGTTTGGCATAATCTATAAAAGATACTCCAAACCTAAATTTCCAAGCGTGTGCCGAAGACACCTACCTTTACTGGTAGACGAGGCTCCCTAACCTCACAGCCTTCAATAACACGCACCAAAGGTTAGTTCAGAATAGATTTCATCCCTGAAAATCTGTTCTTGCTGTTTGACAAGAAAGCACACGATGTGAAGTGTGCAGGGGCACGCATCCCTACTGCCCCACGGTGTTTGGTACGAATGTTTTTTAGTTTGATTTAAATGGAGGAAAATTAGTAATGTTGTCTAATAAGTGGACATTTTCCTGAACAAGTTTAATTGTAATCTTGGCGCTCGCCTGTGCCGTCCCTTAATTATCGCTCCTGCTGATGCTACCGCTCCTGAAATAGCAAGAGTTCTGTATGAAGCCGTATCTACTAACGCTTTTTCTTGTTCTTGTACTCCCTTTCGCGGGACACACCGCGTCCGAATACAAAATCACAAAAAAACATCGCGTTATCCAAGAGGCATCCTTACAACCGAGCAACGTTCCCATCGGCACAGAAATTTCGCGTCTCACCTTCACGACACTCCACAGCGAGACACATAATTTAGATACCCTCACCGCACAGGGACCCGTTGTCTTCGCGTTCCTCGCAACCGAATGCCCAGTCGCACAACGCTATACGATGCGTCTGAAACGGTTACATGCTGAATTCGCACCTCGAAATATCACTTTCATCGCAGTCTACGCCAACGAAAACGATTCCGAAGACGATGTAAAGAACTACATCACCAAAGCAGATTATCCCTTCTCTGTCGTAAAGGACACAACCGGCAAAATCGCACGTGCTCTCGGCGCAACCATGACACCGCAGGCTGTTCTCGTTGATACAACCCGTAGGATCACCTACCGTGGTGCCATTGATGATAACCGCTACGAGCCACGCGTCAAGCACCACTACCTACAAGACGCCCTTGTCGCGACGCACACCGATACCCTTATCCCCGTGCAAGAGATACCGGCGTTCGGATGCACGATCCATCTCCCCGAAACCGATCTCTCCACAGAGATTACCTATAGTCAGCACATCGCATCGATTCTCCAGAAGAATTGCCAGACGTGCCATCGACACGGCGAAGTCGCCCCCTTCACACTCACCGATTACAGCGACGCAAAGGCGTGGGCAACCGAAATCGCTGAATACACACAGGCACGTCTCATGCCACCGTGGAAACCCGCACCCGGCTACGGCGACTTCAAAAATGAACGGCAACTCACAGACGCCGAGATCCAGATGATCGCACACTGGGTGGAAGCCGGCGCACCCGCAGGGGATCTTGATTCTATCCCACCGGCACCGGAGTTTCCTGACAGTTGGGCACTCGGTGAACCCGATTGGATCGCTGAAATGCCAGTCGAATATGAAATTGAACCCGAAGGCGAAGACGAATATCGGCAGTTCATTATACCCACTAACTTCGAGACGGACATGTACGTCCAAGCCGTTGATGTCCAACCCGGCAACCGCAAAACCGTACATCACGTCATCGCCTATTTAGACGTGAACGGCGAAGCGCGTAAACTCGACGCGCAGGACCCCAAACCGGGTTATGTTACAGAGGGGACAGGACCTGGGTTTGATAGTGAAGGGACAGTTGGTGGTTGGGCACCCGGTGTTACACCGTTGGTCCTACCGGAAGGGGTCGGTTATCTTCTACCGAAAGGGGCCGATATCGTCATGCAAGTGCATTACTATCGCACTGGGCATCTGGAACGCGATCGTTCGCGGTTGGGGTTATATTTCTCCAAAACCGCAGAAACCGCCAAATTGCGTATCGGAGACGCAATTAACAGCGATTTCGTTATCCCTGCCGGTGAAAATTGGTATGAGGTTTTGGCATCGGAAACGTTTAAAAAAGACGTTTACCTCTTAGCAACGATGCCGCACATGCACCTCCTCGGACGCGACATGCGGCTTGTTGCCATAACGCCATCCGGGGATAAACATGATCTCATCTGGATCCAGGATTGGGATTTCAATTGGCAGGACGTCTACCACTATCGCGAGCCGCTTTTCTTACCTGCTGGCACCCGTGTTGATCTCGTTGCGCATTTCGATAATTCCGCGGAAAACCCAGCCAACCCCCATGATCCACCGGTCCCTGTTGGTTGGGGTGAAAAAACGACAGACGAGATGTGTATCGGATTTCTATATTACGTCAAAGCCAGCGAATTTTCACCGGGTCTCACAACAACGACGCTACCGTAACCTGATCCAAACACTCACGCTGAGACTCCTGAAGCCTCCCTAACACACGTGCGCCCGACTCAGACGATATTCCGCGCACAAAATGCGTCGTCATCTCACCCTCAACCGCATCCACAAGCGTTGCCACCGTAATATTCTCTAACGCACGCGCCGGGAGATACCCGTTCGTGTCCCCTTCAATCTCATAGATTAACCCCGCCGCCTTAAACCGTTCAAAACTCTGGTGCACAACCTCCTCCGAAACACCCGAACGCGCAACAATATCTTCTGCCAAACACGCTCCCTCGCCTTTAGCAAAACGCTCCGCTACAATCAGAAACAACGTAATAACACCCGAAGCGTTCAAATAACCGTTGGCCGCATAGCGAAACTGACGGCTCCTGGTGTCCTGCTGACGGAAATGCTGAACAGAATTCGAGACCTCCGCACCAAGCAGAGTCACCACCCACGCCACGTATGTCCAAATAGCGAAGGTAATCAACATCGCCATCGCACCATAGATGTCGCTATAGTTCTGCCACAGCAACTCAAGATAACGCCCAAAGGCGATCCTGGCGATCTGGAAAAACGTCCCGGCAACAAGTGTACCCAGCAGTGCCGCACTCCACTTCACAAACGTATTCGGCATTGCAATATACATCAGGAAAAACAGACAGTAGACCAACACCCATGGGAACACATGACCGAATACCCAGTTGGTAGCTGTCGAGAAGAAAAGCCAAATCAACAGCGGTCCCACGGAGAGCAGTGTATAGAAAACGGCGTATTTCTGGAACGCTTGCACCACCGGCAACCGCCGCCGCGCCCCCCAAATATCGTTAAAATGCTGCTCCACCGACATGAATAGCATCGTCGAGACCAGTAGGAATAGGAGAAACCCGCCAACGCTCAGTCCACCAAGATTTCTATTGGCAAATCCTGAAAGTTCTGATACAATTTCCTCAGCACTATAGCGGGGCAGGAAGTTATCACGGAGCACTACGATTAACGGCGAATTATCATCTTCCACAAGACCAAACGTTTTCAGCAAAAACAGCGCAACCGCAGACAACGGCACAAGACATAACAACGTATTAAACGCCAACGACGATGCCTGCTGAAGACATTTATGCCCCATGAATTGATGCCAGACGTTCACGCCGAGACGCAAAACAGACACTCGAGCATCGCGGAAATATCCCTTGTATGTTTCGGAAAGGTTATGTATCATCGTATCTTATGACAGACTCGAAACCGGATTTGATTTCACGCATAAAACGCAAACTTAGACAAAACCCGTTCTTATCTTACCTCATCGGATGCCCGTATCCCGCCCCACGATGGAATCGATGTGTCAAAAAACGACTCCAGCGACTCGGTCCCGAGGCGAAAATCTTGGATCTCGGTGCTGGTAACCGCCGCCGCGCCCCAAATGTCATCAATCTTGAAATCGAAGTAACGCCTGAAGTCGATATTGTCGCAGATGGGCACTTTTTGCCGTTCAGCGACCGGACCTTTGATGCCGTGGTCTCTGAAGCCGTCCTTGAACACGTCCGATCACCGAATCTCGTTGTCGAGGAGATCTATCGTGTGCTGAAACCCGGTGGTTATATTTGCCTCGCTGTCCCGTTCCTACAAGGCTACCACGCTTCTCCGCATGATTATCAACGGTGGACAGTTCCGGGTATTGTTCAACTTTGTGCCGCCTTCTCCGAACTTGAGAGTGGTCCCTGCGCAGGTCCAACGACCTCTTTGCACTGGATTTTCCGAGAATATATCGGGTTGGTCTGTTCGTTCGGCAGTCTACTCCTCGCGAAAACAATCTCTCTTATTGTTGGGTGGCTGACATTTCCAATCCTGCTCTTAGATGTGCCACTCTCCCTACATAAAGATGCCCATATTTTGGCATCCGCCGTCTATTTCGTCGGAAGGAAGCCGTGAGCCTATATGTTTTTCGTATTGTGATAGACCCCCGAATGAATTCGGGGGTTTTACACCGAATACTGATAAAAAAAGGCGAGGTTAAGAAACCTCGCCAGCGAAAAAGGTACAATCGGAGTCTTGCTCTATTGGAACGTAATCTTATCCGCTTTTGCTTTCTCAAACAAACTCCGAACAATCTCTAACGTCAATTTGGAGAGTTTTTGCGAAAATTCAGCATCTGTAAGTGTCCGGTACCGTGAAGGTTGCGATGCGGTAAGCCGTTCGTTGGCGATCGTCAGTGCGCTTGACACGAGAGGTATAGGTACTTCAAGAGGGATAGATGTATCTGGAACAGGTTCCGAAATTGGCGCAGGGGGTGTATCTACTGTGTCACCTGCTAAAAAACTTTCGCGCCGCGAATTAATTTCGTCTAACACTTGTTGTGCGGCTACTTGGTGCGCAAATCTTTTTGAACCAGGAATCGGCTCCGGTGTCTCATGGACCCAATCTCCGTAAGACACGGTTACCTGCCATTGTGGAGAGTCCGCCGGTCCGTGCTGCGTCTCCGTGTAAGTCGGGTGGCGTAGCCCGCGTTCCTGGCAATATTGAATCAAAAGCCCTTTATAATTTTCCACAGCCTCGCCAGTCGCCAAATCTGTCATGTATCCCTCCTCAAGCGATTTACCGAGTATTACCACCGCCACTATTGTAAAATTGCGGACGTTCACCGCCCATTCTACGAGGTTTCACCTTCCGCTGCCGCTTCATCTCAATTCTACGGCGTTTTTCGCTCGGCTTCTCGTAGAAACTCCGTTTTTTTATTTCTGTGACGATACCAGCTTTTCCACACATCTTCTTAAAACGTGCCAGGGCGCGGTCAAACGCCTCACCTGAATCGACACTCACTTCTACTTGAACCATTTTTTTAGCCTCCATTGGAATTTAAAGTTACAAAAACACTTCGTAAATTATATCATATCTCGCACCGGATGTCAAGTATTTCTTGCCAATCCCAATAACCCTTTGACAATTTGCTGACAACCTGCTATACTTACCTCACCAAGAAGGAGGCAGCACCATTTACGAAATCATCATCCTCTGCTTTGGGGCATGGCTCACTGGGGTCAGCAAAGCCGGTTTCGGCGGCGGCATTGGGATGATCGTCGTCCCTATGTTCACGCATTTCCGTAGCGCTCGAAACGTCATCGGATTGATGCTTCCACTCCTGTTTTCAACAGACATTTTCTCGCTTTTTCACTACTGGAAGCAGTGGCATCGCCAAAGTGTTACACGACTGATCCTCGGCTCCCTACTCGGTATTACCGTCGCCAGCCTGATTTTGAAAGACATCTCTGATGTCCATCTAAAAAAGGTCATCGGTGGTATCGCCTGCCTATTTGCGATATTAGAATTTCTGCGGCCGTATTGGCAGCCACTCCTCGGAAATTCTGGGCAACCTGTCCAAACAGCACTCCAATTCAAGACGTGGCATGGATTACTTGCCGGAATATTCGCTGGGGCATTCTCAACTCTTGCACACATGGGCGGACTCGTTGTCGTTATGTACCTACTCCCACAACGCTTGGGTAACAACGCCTTTGTTGCAACTACAACTGCCACCTATTTCCTGCTCAACTTCATCAAAATTCCGTTCTATCTCCAGTTGCAACTTTTCTCTGTCGAGATTCTGATTGAAGCACTCGTGCTGCTTCCGTTCATCGGATTAGGTGTGCTAATAGGTATCTCGCTCAACAATCGCGTGCCGGAACTTCTCTTTTCAAGGATCGTCCTTTTCTTCCTATTCGCGACCGGTGTGCATCTCTTGTTCAGTTGACATATCCTTCCCTCTGTAGGAACGAGCTGTGCTCGCGATACGCTAAAGCTGAAAGCCAACTTGAAATATGTCTAAATATCCCCTATAATATACAGGGCAACAAAACAAGCGAGGTCTAAAAACAAAGGGACCAGTTTCCCAACACTGGCGAGGTTTGTAATCTCGTCTATCTTCTAAACAACAAAAAAACAGATGAGGTTTTAAAACAATGAGTTTAAAATGGGGGGTATTAGGCGCAGGCAGCGTCGCACAACGCAGAGCAATGCCGGCTATTAACAAAGCAGAAGGTGCAGAACTCCATGCTTTGCTCTCACGCGACGCGACGCGGGCAGAACGATTGGCGCGGGAATACGGGGCAACCCATGCCTACACTACCGTTGAGGCGCTCCTTGCGGACAATACACTTGACGCAATCTACATCTCAACGCCTGTTCACCTACACTGTCGGCAGGTAATCGCCGCCGCAGAACGCGGCTTGCATGTACTCTGCGACAAACCGATGGCACTTACACCACAAGAATGTACAGAAATGATCGCCGCCTGCGAAACAAACGGCGTCCATCTGCAAGTCTGCTTCCTCTTCCGATTTCACTCCTGCTTCCAGCGGATCCGAACGTGGGTAGAGGAGGGACGTTTCGGCACCATCGTCCATGGACGTATGCCATTTCTCAAACAGTATCAACTCACGCCAGACGAATGGCGCGCCCACCCCGAAAAGAGTGGCGGCGGATGCTTCATGGACCTCGGTCCGCATAGTGTAGATCTACTTCGCTACCTCATCGGCGAGGTGAATGCCGTCAGCGCGTTTTACAACACCGCCCCGCAAGACACCACTGTTGAAGAAACCGGGGGCATCTTCATGCGCTTTGAGAACGGTGCACAAGCTTTCACTGACCTCAGCTTTTCAGTGCCCAGCTGCGATATCGTTTTAGAACTCTACGGTACAGAGGGCACAACTTGGGTCTACAACGACGAGGGTTGGAAAATCAAAACCTACTTTGATGGCGAACAGCAATTGATCCCCTCACAATACGAGGACCTGTATCAATATCAATTTGAGCATTTCGCAGCGTGTGTACACGAAGGTGTCACACCCATCACAACCGGAAATGATGGATTAAGAGCAAACGAGATTCTTGCCGCCGCATATCGCGCAGGGGAAACAGGACAGTTGATTCCGTGTCCCGCTATAGGCTAATGTGTGCCAAAATGGCACAGTATCTCCCATGTCTCTTTTTGATACGACAAATTGTCACGACAAAAAGCCTGTCAAAATGTCACGTTCTTCCGTCCGACCCTGATAATATGGCAGTTTTAGGGATTGGCACGAAAATTGCTAAACATATTCTGCAAACACGATGGCGTTTCCGCGCCGTCTGATGATATAGAGGCACTGAGTGAAGGTATAGAACCCTTCCCTCACAATTTTCACGCCATACTCAGGAGGAATTCAGCGACATGGCACTTGTACCCCTTGGCGATAGGATTCTCGTCAAACGTTCAGATAACGATGAACAAACAACGAGCGGCGGAATTATCATCCCCGACACCGCCAAAGAGAAACCGCAGGAAGGCGAAGTTGTTGCCGTTGGAAACGGTAGACTTCTTGATAGCGGAGACCGACAGCCCGTTGACGTGGCAATAGGCGACCTCGTCCTATTCGCCAAATACGGCGGCACCGAAGTTACGTATGACAACACTGAATATCTCATCTTGCGCGAAGATGATATCTTAGCCAAGGTTAACTAAGAAAAGGAGTTAAACACATGGCAGCAAAACAACTAGCGTTTGATGAAGAAGCACGGAGCGCCATTAAACAAGGCGTTGACAAGCTCGCGGACGCAGTAAAAGTCACGTTAGGTCCCAAAGGACGGAACGTCGTGCTCGATAAGAAATTCGGCGCACCGACAATCACCAAAGATGGTGTTACCGTCGCAAAAGAGGTGGAACTCGAAGACGCCTACGAAAATATGGGCGCACAGATGGTCAAAGAGGTCGCATCTAAAACCAGCGATGTCGCTGGAGACGGAACCACCACCGCAACCATCCTCGCACAATCTATCTATCGCGAAGGTTTGAAAAACGTCGCCGCAGGGCATAACCCCATGGCACTCAAACGCGGCATTGAAAAAGCCGTCGATGCAGTCGTCAACGCAATTCACGACTTGAGCAAAGAGGTCTCCGAGAAAACCGAGATCGCACAAGTCGCCGCTATTTCCGCAAACAACGACAATGCTATCGGTGATCTCATCGCTGATGCTATGGAAAAAGTCGGAAAAGATGGTGTTATCACCGTCGAAGAAGCAAAAAGCCTCGAAACGACGCTCGATGTCGTCGAAGGTATGCAGTTTGACCGCGGTTATCTATCCCCCTATTTCGTCACCGATGCCGATCGGATGGAGGCCGTTTTAGAAGACGCTGCAATCCTCATCCACGAAAAGAAAATCAGCAGTCTCAAAGACCTCGTTCCGGTCTTAGAGCGGACCGCACAGCAGGGCAAACCGCTGTTGATCATCGCTGAGGAAGTCGAAGGCGAAGCACTCGCAACCGTTGTCGTCAACAAAATTCGTGGAACACTCCGTTGTGCCGCCGTTAAGGCACCCGGCTACGGGGACCGTCGAAAAGCGATGCTCGAAGACATTGCCGTCTTGACAAACGGGCGCGTCATCTCCGAAGATCTCGGAATTAACCTCGAAAATATCACATTGAACGACCTCGGCAGTGCCAAACGTGTTGTGATTGACAAGGATAACACAACCGTCGTCGAGGGTGAAGGTACAACCGAAGCCATCCAAGGACGTATCGACCAGATTCGTAGACAGATCGAAGACACAACATCCGACTACGACCGCGAGAAATTGCAGGAACGCCTCGCAAAACTCGCCGGTGGTGTTGCCGTCATTAACGTCGGGGCCGCTACAGAAGTTGAGATGAAAGAGAAGAAAGCACGCGTTGAAGACGCTATGCACGCCACACGCGCCGCCGTTGAGGAAGGTGTTGTTGTCGGTGGTGGGGTCGCACTTGTGAGATCCCAAGAAGCTCTCGATTCACTCGAACTCAGTGATCCAACGGAAGAAGTTGGTCTCTCTATTGTTCGTCGTGCACTCGAAGATCCGCTGCGTCAGATCGCAAAGAACGCCGGACAAGAAGACTCTGTCATCATCGCAAAAGTCAAGGACGAAGGCGGAAACGTTGGCTATGATGCCCATCGAGAACGCTTCATTGACATGTTTGAAGCTGGTATTCCCGATCCGACCAAGGTCGTGCGGGTGGCGTTGCAAAACGCAGCCAGTATCGCAGCGTTGATGATCACCACCGAAACGCTCATCGCAGAACTGCCTGAGGCAGAAGCACCGGCACCGCCGATGCCGCCGGGTGGTGATATGCATTACTAAACCCTTAGTACCACAAAAGGCGAGGTTTCCGAATCTCGCCTTTTCTATTCTGCTGTTTCCGAACTGCTGACTGCCGACAACAACCGTTCACACTCCCGAAGCACAGCCGCAACCGAAACCGTGTGCATGCACGGCGAGGTCCCATCGGCAAGTGCTTGACACCCATATTCAAATCCCAAATTGAGACATGGACTACACGGTATCCGCGCACGCACGATACTCGAATTACGATTCCATGGACCCCATTGCGCAAAATTCGTGGGACCATGCAACCCGATGACCGGTGTTCCGGTTGCCGCAGCGAGGTGCATCGGACCACAATTGCCGCTCACTACTAACGTCGCATCTGCAAAAAGCGCGGCGAGTTGGTTGACATCTGTCCGTCCTGCCAGTACGACGGCTCGATGTTTCGTCCGATCTGCGATCTCTTTAGAGACTGCTGCCTCGCCGGGGGTTCCTGTCAAAAGTATCTGTGCACCATATTTTGCAGTGAGAGCATTTGCCAATGCCACATAGCGTCCCTGTGGCCACCGCCTGCGAGGTTCGCCGCGTCTACCCGCCTCTGGATGTAGTACAATAAGTGGTTTCTCCAGCGAGATGTTTTCTTCTGCCAAAACTTCGCGCACCCACGTGCGTTCCTTTTCACGCCACCAAACCTCAAGCTCAAATTCTTCGGCTGAACAGTTCAGTTGCGCCGCAAGGCTCAAAAAATTGCGGACCTCATGCCGTCCTTGAACGTGCGGCACCGTCTCCGTGAAAAGGAAATGACGATATTGTCCTTTCGTCGAAAACCCGACTCGCATCGGGGCACCCGTTGCGTAAGCGAGCAGCGCGCTCAATCGGGGCCAATGCTCTAAGTCGATTGCCCAATCAAATCTCTCGCGACGCAGCAGCGAAATCAATCGACCTCCCGGTTTATGGAAGGGGATACGCCTATCAATATAAGGACACGCCGCTAAATAATTGAGGTTTGTTGGTGACGCTAACATTGAGACTTCGGCATCTGGAAAGGCATATCGAATTGCCCGAATGGTGGGGATCGCCAAAATTGTGTCACCTAAGGCAGAGAGTTGGATGAAGATAATCTTTTTTGGGATGGGTTTTGTGGGTGCCTGCTTAGAGAATAGACGCAGCAGCACACAAAGCGGAATACCAAGGTATCGGTCTAAGTGCTGTTGAAGCCGAGTCGACTGCATGAATCTCAAATCAAGAAGTGTTGCTAATCCTGTAAATCCTACTTCAGACAATTACTGACAACTAATTCGCGTAACCGTACAACTCAATCTCTGCAATCTTCGCAAGAGCCGTTGTCGGTCCTGTTATACGGTATAATAAACGTCCACGCCGCACCTGTCCCTCTTTGATTTCCACATTTTCGCGTCGTATCTGAACGTTCTCCCGTCTTCGAGCGGCATCCTCCGTCGTCCGATGCACGACCAATTTGATACCCGTTGTCGCAACCACTTTATTAAGTCGGATATCGATGATCAGATCCTTGTTACTCCGCTTGTCATAAATTTTATCCCACTCGCCTCGCGAATTATATGCCATCAACTCGAACTCCTCCAAATTCGTCGAGTGAATCACAATCCGATAAACGGATCTCTTCTCCGGCAAATAAATAATCGCTTCCGATGGAATATCAAGGTCGGTTACGACACTACCCGAACCCTTTTTACGTTGGGATTGTCCGATAGTCTCGGTGTTTCCGTCAATGATTGCTGGATCATTGGCGGTTACACCGGGCAAGAGCGCATAGTTCTCGCTCCACTTTTGAGCGAGGTTGCAACCGTAGTATAGACACATTAACCCGAATAACACGGCTACGTGTCTTCTGCCTGATTTGAATTTAATACGCATTATTGCCTCCGACGCGGGCTATTTGTCTCAATCTGATTGAGAATGTCCTCTTTCGTCAATTTACGCACCTTGAAATGCAGCTTTCTGAAGAACGGCACCAAATCCTCACCCGCCGCTTCGCTAAAGTAATAAACCAAAAAACTCGTCCTCATGGTCCCCTCCAGTTTTTGGTGCAGACCATCTCGCTCCATCAACCTAAAGACCCGGGTATAAAAGTCTTTGCCGTATCGCTTCCATAACTCAGCAACGAGCGTATACGCATATCTATAGCGCCAATGCGTCAGGGGATTGGTTTCAGTATGCCCCCCCCAACTCTCCAATTGATTCACGCCATCGAGATCGACTCGCAGATCCCCCTCAAGACTGTCAAACTTAGGATGCGTGCCACCTTTCGCATATTCCGTCTGGATCAGAACAGCAATACCCTCTGAGAACCATACCGGTAAAAAATAGATATTCGTAAAGGCATGTGTCAGTTCATGGACGCGCACACCATGTTTTTCATACATCCGTATTGGGAAATCCATCTGAATACTGTTAATAAACTTCACATAGCGTCCGTCCAGAACCCCGGAACGGTAATCAGTGCGTGTAACCGCCGAGAGGTTACTGCCCCTATAGAGGTGATGCAGCGTCACGTGAATCTTATGCTCGGGCTGGAAACCGAAAAGTCGATTCATCGCGTCGTAAAGACTTTCCATATAACCGAGCGCGCTTTCCGTGAATATTTTCCGTTCCTCAACTTCGTCAAAGTCTTCAAGTGCTCGCAGATCGTCAGCAAATTTGAGGGTGTAGTGATCGCTCTCACCACGTAGCGCGTCCGGTGTAATTTTAATCGTTGCCTTCGAGGGGCTGAGCATGAGCGATGTGGCATTGCGTTCTTCGAGTATCCGTTTCTCGCGTCGTTGCTGCGCTTCTTCTAACGCAGTTAAGGCACGACAACCGTTAAAAACGAACATTAATGCAAGCGGCACAAGCACGACTTGCATTCGCATCACGCTATTGAAAATCGGAACAATAGGGCACAATCTACGGCTATATTTCACGATAGTCCTCTTCAAAGCGGCACTGCTTTAGACGTATCACCGATGCGACGCATGGTAATCTCCTGTTCGACTGTTGGGTCGGGCAGTCCTGTTTCGGCGAGTCGGCGTTGCAGAAAAGCCTCCATATCTGCTTTCAGACGCGCAACGACATCGTCTGCCTCTTCAGCCAGATTATAAACCTCATCGGGATCCTCTTCAAGATCGTAGAGTTCCAAATCCGGTGTCTTGTAAACGGCAGGCGTGCCACCGGTTTCAACAATCAATTTCCACTTCCGGGTTTGCCACCCACGCTTTTTCATCCACCCGCACTCCGTAAGATAGACCGCTTCCGTCGTCCCATCGTGCGAGCTGTTTTCCATCAAGGCTCGTAGACTGGTGCCTTCCATCTTTTCACGCGCCGCCACAGTCGTCAATCCGGCATAATCAAGGAGTGTCGGCGCAATGTCAGTAAGACGGACAAGACCCTCAAGCCGTTGTCCTTCAGGAATGAGTGCCGGACAATGAACGATTAACGGCACGTGGCAATTAGTTTCGTAGAGGCCATGATGATCATACCAGAGTTCGTGTTCGTCAAGTTCTTCACCGTGATCGGCGGTAATAATCAGGAGCGTCTCCTCGAGTTGCCCGCAATCCTTCAAATATTGGAGCAATTGCGCCAGGCACGCATCCATGTAAGCGATTGAGGCATCGTATTGCGCGTTCACATACTGTCTATCCGTCCAAAGCCGCTTCTTCGCAATGTTGTCCGGATCCGATGGGTCTGGTGTACACATCCACTGCCGAAAATAGTCGGTAAAAGGTTCGCATGCGTAGACAGCATCCATGCTTCGATTGTTCGGATCACACTCGTCCCCACTATAAAACATCCGTTCAAACGGCAACGGTGGAAGATACGGGGTATGTGGATCCCAATAGTGAAGAAAGGCGAACCAGGGTTTATCCTGTGCCTGCGCGAGGTCCAAAAGTTCAATCGCCGTTTCGTTAACCGCCTCCGCCTTCCGAGCCTTGCGGTAACCCGTTTCCCATTGGTAGCCGCGATAGTGCGCTTCGGGGAAACCACGCTGAAACCAGCGCCCCAAATTGTCCGCAGCAACAGTGAAATAGCCCGCCTCACTTAACAATTCCGGAGCCGTCTTTAGGTCCGTTGCTAAGTTTAACGTCCCGCCCTGCGTAATAATTTGGTGGGATAAGACATCCTTGCCCGTAAACATCGTCGTATGGGCAGGGTGTGTCGGAATATGCGGGCTGATACACTTCTCAAAAAGCGTCGCCTTCTCTGTGAGGGCATCGAGGTGCGGCGTTGTCAGGTTACGATGTCCGTAACAACTCATACTTGATGCCCGTAGCGTATCTAACGAGATAAGGATAATATTACGCAAAAATTCGACTCCTTTCCGCTAATCCCCTGCCGCAACATCCGCTGAGGTCACCTGTGCCTCGCGAATCGCCTCACACAGATAAGTAATCCCTTCAGGAATATCATCCACATGGCAGTAAGCATACGCCAATCGGATCGATTTTACGGGATCGCTCGCGTAATGGAAAGCACTTCCGTTACTATATCCGACCCCTTTTGCCGAGGCAAGTTCCTGTAACTTGTTGAGATCCGTAGTCTCCGGTAGATCTATCCATAGGAAGAGTCCACCACGGGGGCGTGTCCATGTACAGAGGTCGCTGACGTGCTTCTCAAGCGTCTCCACCACTGCGCGGCATTTCGCTCCGACCGCCGCATTCGTTTTCACGAGGTGTGCCTCCAAGTGCTCCATGAAAAATTCAGCAACGATTGCACTCGCCAACGCACTCGTCCCACCGTCCCAGCGGTTCTGGTGGATTTGCCCCCAATAGGGTTCTCTCGCAACAAAATATCCTTGACGAACACCCGCCCCTAAAATCTTAGAGAAAGTCGCAATGAAGATCACCCGATTGGCGGTATCTAACTTAAAAAGCGAAGCCGGTGTCGGTGTCGATGTAAAGTCAATGTCGCCGTAGCAATCATCTTCGACGATGAGTGTGTCGTATTCTTCCGCTAAGGCTAACATCCGATGACGACGCTCAAGTGAGAGAATCGCACCTGTCGGGTTCTGATGGTTCGATGTCGTATAGATGAACGATGGGCGGATATTCTGGCGTTTGAGTTCCGCAAGTTTCGCTTCCAGGGCATCCATATTCATGCCATCAGTATAATCCATCGGCACACCGACGATATTCGCCTTGAAGTGCCGCATGATACCCAACGTGCCACTATAAGTATATTCTTCTGTTAGTACTGTGTCCCCAGGATTAATCAACGTCCCTAATACCAATTCCAGTGCCTGCATGGAGCCTGAGGTAATTGAGATGTTATCTATCGGCAGTGGGATACCTTCACGTCTCTCAAATCGCATTGATGCCAGTTCTCGCAAGCCCTGATAGCCCGATTCGCCCGGATAGTTAACCAGATCGCCGCCCAGCTTACGGAGAGCCTTTTCACTCGCGGCAATTAACCCTTCCGTCGGGAATGTATATGGATCCGGACGCCCGCCTGTAAAACCAAAATCTTTCATAATACGCTCCTTGTTCTTAGCAGATTCCATATAAATGAATTATAACAGACTCCGTGAAAAAAGGCAACACCCAAAAACGCACGGACGCGTAACCATCTCAATTGACATCACATTCCACCTCGTGCTATACTTTGGTATCTTGATGAGGGCGACACAAACTATGATAATCTTCGGTTTTCCGACACACATTAGTACAGATGAGAACCCAAAACCCGCTTCCAAACCTCACCTTTGAACCGATGGGCTCGTGTGATCTACAGGAGGTCCTAAAAATCGAGAACGAGTGCTTTGAGAATCCGTGGAGCGAAACCTACTACACGCTGTCTCTGAAGCGACCTCGGTCGTATGAACACTTTTACGTGGCGCGTCACGAGAATACCATCGTCGGTTACATTGTATTCAGTATCCTTCATGAAGAGGCGCATATCCTGAACCTTGCAGTGCCAATTGTCTATCGGCGACAGGGCATCGCCAAATACTTGCTCACTTCAGCCCTAAAAATGATACAGGCACAAGATGGGCACGAGGTCTTTCTGGAGGTCGCCGTTAGCAATCTACCCGCTCAGTATCTCTACCGACAGTTCGGGTTCCGCATCTGTGGCATCCGAAAAAACTACTACGGGCGCTATAAAGACGCTTATGTTTTCCGAAAAGGAGTAGAAATTCATGTTGTTTAATGTATTAAGCCAAACCTTTTCAGCAACGACGAACCTATCGCTCTCAACCCGCCGACAGGAAGCACGGACAGTCGGCAGAAACGGTTGGCGTGTCATTGAAGACGAGGTTAACTGGAATACCGCTGAAACCGCTATCGTTGTCGTTGATATGTGGAACGAACACTGGTCATGGGGCGCGACGGAACGGGTGAACGTGATGGCACCGCGGATGAACATCGTTCTGGGTCGAGCGCGAGAACGCGGCATACAAATTATCCATGCGCCGTCCGACACAATGGACTTCTACGAGGCGCATCCAGCACGCCGTGCCGTTTTAGAACTACCGCACGCTGATACACCCCCCGAACGTGAACTCCCCGATCCACCCTTACCCGTTGATGCCTCGGATGGCGGCTCAGATACCGGCGAAACCGATGGCTACAAAGCGTGGCACCGTCAGCATCCAGCCATTGAAATCTCTGATATAGATGCCATCAGTGACGACGGGCAGGAGGTCTACAACCTATTAGATCACAAAGGTATTAAAAATATTATCTTCATGGGCGTTCACACCAATATGTGTGTTCTCGGACGTTCCTTCGCTATTAAACAGATGGTCCGTTGGGGCTGCAACGCCGTTCTGGCACGCGACCTCACCGATGCGATGTACAACCCGTTCAAGCCGCCTTACGTCAGCCACGAAGAGGGCACGCAGCTCATTATTGAATACATTGAGAAATTCTGGTGTCCCACAATCCTGAGCGGGGATTTGACGACCCCTAAAGTTTGATATACCCTACGCACAAAAAATGCCCACGGTAACAAGAATACCGCGGGCATTTTAATGTTTTAAGGTTTAAGGCGTTCCCTACTGACGGTTGCCTTTCAGCGCACCCCAAGTCGTGGCGAGTTTCTGCTTCGGGTCAACGGCTAATGCGGGGATTACCTCTATCCCACTGAACATGGCGTTCAGGTCACCCTTGCCAGTCTTATTATTCCCAGCAAACTCAAGGCTCATCACTTTATCTTTCACCTCAATGCCTTCATATCGTTTAATATCTATCTCGTCTTTACCCGGGGTAACATAAAGCGGCTCCACAATCTCGTCTTCAATGATAATATCGAAGCCACGATTGTTCGGTGACCAATGTTCACCGACAAGATAGGTAACATTAAAGATACCTTTGCCGGTATTCAGATCGACCTTGACGACATCAGGGAACTTTGCCCAACTGACAGCATAAAAAAGTTCCTCATCATACCCTTCTTTCTTCGCCAGTTTTTGGGCGTCTTTCGTAAGGTTTCGGACTTCAGCGATGCGAGGCTGTAGATCGATCCATCCGCCCCACTTCTCTTTCTCGTTCTGTCCACCGTGCCAGATACGGCCATCGGAATCTTTAAAATCTTCCAATTTGCCACCCCATACCCGAATCTCTTCGGCTGAATTCGCATTGGGCACGATCGTTACCGCAGTATATACGGCAATCAAAACAATTAAAAATAAGCTGTATCGCATGTTTTCCTCCTTATTGTAATTAAGAAATGGACATATGTTAGAATTAAGAATAACACATCCGCCTCGCGATTGCAAGATTTTCGCAATTATTCCGCGCGCTCAATCACAACAATCCGCTGGTTCGCTCGCACATCGGTCAAGGTTTGCACAATGCCGCTCGGCCACTGAATAACGATGCGATCCACTGTTTCGTGATGCCCAAGTCCAAACTCGACATCAATACTGCTCTGAGAAAGGTAACTGTCGCCCGCTGTCACCTGCTGGATCTGATGAAGATCGCCAGCACTTACCTTCACAAGTGCACCAATACCGTCCCGATTACTCACTGTCCCGACTGTGCGGATCTGAAGCCACTGCCGTTGGTTCCCACCGTCATTTCGGAGCAACATCGGTTTCCCACCACTATTGACGATAAATAGATCTAAATCGCCATCGGCATCGTAATCCGCAACGGCGACCCCTCTACCAACCCCGTCCGAGTTGAATTCCTGAAGTCCGACAGCCTCAGAAATGTCAGTGAAGGTGCCGTCACCATTGTTCTGGAGAAAAACATCCGCTTGCCCGTGTGCCTCCCACGAAGCCGGATCGATATGTCCCGCCGAGAAGAAGATATCCAGATCCCCATCGTTATCCGCGTCGAACAACGCAGTCCCCCAACATGTTTTACCGAGTCCCGACTCAAAAACACCACTCTTCGCCGAAACATCGGTAAAGGTGCCGTCACCCTTATTTTTATAGAGGACATTGTTTTCATCCAACCAGTTTGTAACAAAGAGATCCAAATCACCATCGGCATCGTAATCGCCCCAACTGATGCCCATCCCACTCCGTATATCACCGGTGCGACTTCTGGCATCTGGACGGTTTGTGTTTGTGAACGTTAACTCACCATCGTTGCGATAGAGGATATTCTGGTCGGTATCATTGGCGAGATACAGATCCAGATCGCCATCAGCATCGTAATCCGCTGCGGCAACACCAAGCGTCAAGTGAAATCCGCCATTCACTTTGGCGGCATCCGTAATGTTGATGAAACCGCCGTCTCCCTTATTTAGATAAAGAACGTTTGCCTGTCCGAAGAAATCATACGGGAAGAAGACTTCATCGCCTTGTGGAACTTTGGTATATTCAATATAGTTGCCGACATAAAGGTCGAGGTAACCATCGCTGTCGTAATCACCCCAAGCGATCCCCGCGCCAAAACCATCGTGACCAATACCACCAGCACCAGACGAGAAGCGTTTGAAAGTCCCGTCGCCGTTGTTCCGATAGAACAGGTTG
This sequence comes from Candidatus Poribacteria bacterium, assembly GCA_022821725.1. Lineage (GTDB taxonomy): Bacteria > Poribacteria > WGA-4E > WGA-4E > WGA-3G > WGA-3G. The sequence continues at coordinate 55,228 of JAJEDB010000091.1, forward strand.
GTCTTATAGTTCGTGACATAGAGATCAGCATCACCATCATTGTCATAATCTGCGAAGGCACACCCCATCCCCCAACCGGTGTCGCCGACGCCAGCAGCATCCGTTACATCGCTGAAAGTGCCATCACCGTTATTCCGATAGAGCGCGTTTTTCGGTAACACCGCGTCCGATGCCGGGCGCACCAAAGCACTGTTGGCTATGTAAAGATCTAACTTCCCATCGCTGTCGTAGTCGCACCACGCCGCTCCCGAACCCACGAGCGCAGGCACTACACGCAAGTCGATACCACCGGCGTGCTCAAAATGGATGCCCGCTTGTTCAGTGACATCCACAAATCGAATATCAGATCCGTAACTGCTGAAAATAAACGTAAGACTCAAGACCACAATAGCGTCTCGCAACCGATGGTGCATTCAAATTCCTCTCAGATGAGAACTGTTCCACGCTTTCGCTGGTGAGGTTTCCACCCTCGTCTACCTAACTCGTGTTGTATAAGCATTATACACAAAACCGTGCGTCAGGTGTATCTTTATTTTTTCTCCGCTACCGCCATTGGTGATGTTTCCGAACTCCGCCACTCTGACAACTAATCTCTACCTCATCCGTGACAACTGACAACTGATAACCGATAACTATTACGATTTTAGTTGCAATTATACGAAAAATGTGTTAAAATTCATAAGAGTTAATGTGGTTAAAGTTAGTTGTCTAAGTTAGAGGGCATGCAAGTGGAAATATCTGTTTTGGTACTTAACGCCAGCTACGAAGCAATCAACGTTTGTAACCTCAGGCGCGCTATGAAAATGGTTTTTAAGGGCACTGCACAGACTGAAGAAGTCTCTGATGTTGAGATTCATTCACCCAGTGCTGCGATGAAAGTCCCACATGTAATTCGGTTAGTCAACTACGTCCACGTCCCGCGCAGTGTCGTCAAATTTTCACGGAGGAATGTTCTTGTCCGTGACCAGTATACATGTCAATACTGTCATAGCGAGTTCCCAGCAGCGCAACTCACGATGGACCATGTGATACCCCTCTCTCGCGGCGGAGAAACGACATGGGAGAACGTTGTGACGGCCTGCAAAAAGTGTAATAATAAAAAGGGCAGTAAAATGCTCTATGAAACGCGGTGGAAACTGCAACGTCAGCCGAAAACACCGTCAATTTTAACCTATTTGCAACTCAATCGTCACTTTCGCGGGTGCCACCCATCGTGGAGAAAATATCTGTATATCAACTAAATCATGCACGATCCGAAGAAACTAAAAAAACGTTGGGAATTCCAGCGTGCCTATCAGAAGGGCAATAAGTATTGGAATCGCTATTTTGTGATATACGTCTTCCACAACCATTTCAATAACCTCCGATTAGGAATAACCGTCAGTAAAAAAGTCGGAAAAAGCGTTCAGCGAAATCGGGTCAAAAGGCTCATTCGCGAATCGTTTCGGCAGTTACGCCCACGAATAAAAACTGAATATGACATCGTAGTCGTCGGAAGAACACCAGCCTGTCGACTCACGTGTCAAGAAGCAAAAAATGGATTGTTGCACCTTTTTCGGAAGGCATCTATTTTAATCTAAGTTGCTACTTCAAACATGGGCGTTATTTTTTTTACCGTTCTGAGTTCCTAAAGAGAGTCCCTCGAATGTTCGCAGGAGTTGACCCCCGGATAAGAAAATTACCTAAACCCCAGCGAGGCGACGGATGCATAGAAGGATAGAGGCGTGCCACATTGTAAGCACTGCGAAGAGAATATAAATCAAAAGAGAAGCCAGCGGAGGCACAGTAAATTGGACGGGACGGTGATACTTCTACAACCCATCCGCTTTTATCGACGCTTTATTTCCCCGTTCTTGCCGCCGTCCTGCCGATTCTATCCGACATGCTCACAATATGCCCTCCAAGCGTTAAAACGCTACGGTGCTTTCAAAGGGTGCTGGCTAACAATTAAACGACTTTCAAAATGTCACCCTTACCATCCCGGAGGCTTTGACCCTCTAAAATAGTAGGTATGCCAAATGGCAACGAAACCGTAGTCCGTAATGTAATGGAGGACGACTCCAAAGAATAACCGCTAAAGTACAAACCCCGTCGTTTCTCCGCAAGGAATAATTAAAAAACACAAAAAGTGAGGAGCGTCTAATCTCAATGGGAGTACGTTATATTCTGGCATTGGTTCTAATGATTGCAGTGATGATCGGATGGAGCCTATTTTTCGGCAAACGTTTTGCCCCGCAACCCGAGGACCCCGCAACTACCGAGACACCGGCAGCGTCCAGTCCGGGTGAAACACCGTCGGACACTGCAATACCTGAAACGCTTGATGGAACCGATGCGTCCGTGAGTTCTGACCTCTGGACACCCGTTGAGGAAAGTCCAGACGATGCAAAAGTCAACGTCCAAACCGATAACTACACTATTGTTTTTAATGAAAAACTCGCAATCCCTAAACAGTGGCAATTAAATCATTTTCCAGACAGGACGGACGCCGACAAAACCCCTTTGAACCTGATCCCTGAAGACGCACTCAACTGCCTCGCACTTCGGTTCGGTAATTCGCAGCTTCAACTCGATGCACTCCGTGTCAGGTGGAAGGCTGACAAATCCGAAGTTAACATCACGAATGGGCAAACTGCTGAGACCCTTGTCTTCAGGACACAAATCGGAGAAAAATTACAGGTCGCAAAGCTGTTCGCCTTCAATCCGGACAACTACTTCGTTGATATGGCGCTAACCTTCCAAAATGTCTCTGGTGAACCGCTGCTTATGGGTGGAACCGAACCCACAAATGGATACCAACTTCAGTGGGGACGAGGTATGAATGCCGATCTGCTTCCACATGAAAAAAAGAGTGGCAAACGTGGGCGACGCGGCAGTGAAGGTGCAAAAGCGTATATCGGTGAAGACAAACCGCGGCGTGAACTCAAATCTGAGCGGGCGTTAGCCACGGTCCTCTGGGCTGGCATGGACAGCCAGTACTTCAGCGCATTGATGATTCCGGATCCGCAGCTGGCCGCTACCTATAAATTTATAGAGACACCACAGGCAGATGTTACAACCGATATTGCTGTCACCGCGCCAACAGAGACCGCCGCACTCGTCGTACCGAGTTTTTATCTCGCACCACAGGAAAAGAAAACGCATATTTTTCGGCTCTACGTTGGTCCGAAGGACGATACAATCCTAAAAAGTATAGAGGCACCGAATGCCCCTGAAAACCCAGTGCGCCTCTCGAAAATCATCGACTTCGGATTCTTTTGGCCCCTCGCATGGGGAATGCTCTGGATATTTAAAGGATTTCACAGTATCGTTGGAAACTACGGCATCGCGATTATCCTCCTGACTGCTTTGGTGAAAATTATTTCTTACCCCTTCACACGCAAAGCACATAAATCTATGAAGGAGATGCAGAGACTTCAGCCGCAGTTGGTGGAATTGAAGGAGAAATACAGGGATGACCCGCAGAAACTCAATCGCGCCACGATGAGACTCTACAAGGAACACGGTGTCAATCCGTTAGGGGGCTGTATACCATGGCTCCCGCAAATTCCTATTTTTTGGGCACTCTTCGCACTTCTTGGAAGCGCAGTGGAACTCCGTGGGGCACCCTTCCTTTTATGGATTGATGACCTTTCTGCGCCCGACACTTTAATCGAACTGCCTTTCACGATTCCGTTGATTGTCACGCAAATAGATGCCGTCCGTCTATTACCTATAATAAACGGCTTAACAACCTGGCTCCAACAGAAATTCGTCGGCAATATGGCACCAACAACGGACAACATGCAAGCGAAATTAATGCAGTTTATGCCTCTCATTTTTATCTTTATCTTTTATAACTGGGCATCCGGGTTTGTGTTGTATTGGTTGTGTAATAATGTTTTCACGATAGCACAACAATACTTACAAAACCGAACCGAGACTGACGAGGATCAATCCACACCAGCGGACACGAAAAAAAGGAAAAATTAAAATGCAGCATTACATCGAAACCGAAGCCGATACTGTGGAAGAAGCAATTGAACACGCCCTCACCGAACTTGAAGCAACTCGCGATCAAGTCACAATTGACATCGTCAGCGAACCTACGAAAGGGATTTTAAACTTCGGGGCTAAACCCGCGAAGGTCCGCGCAACGCTCAAACAAGATGTCTCTTCCGCACCGGAGACGATTCTAAAGGAAATGCTCAACCGGATGGGAATCGACGCGGAGGTTGAATCGAGTTTTGTTGACGGAAGCATACACCTCAATATTACCACCGACAGTCCTGCCCTGCTCATCGGGAAACACGGGCAAACCCTTGATGCAATCGAACGTTTGCTTAATTGTATCGTCAACAAAGCCTCCCTTGTAAAAAGACGCGTTTTCGTCGACACGGAGGGCTATCGAGAACGCCGGGAAGAACGACTCGTCGAAATGGCACACCAAGTCGCTGAAAAGGTCAGATATACGGATCGGGAAGTCGTCCTTGCACCGATGTCCGCACGCGATCGCCGTATCATTCATGTTACCTTAAAAGGAGACGAGGTTGTGTCTACCTACAGCCAAGGCGAGGGTGAAATGCGACGCGTCGTCGTCACAACACAACAACCTTAAAAGGGTTACTAAAAACCGATAACCGATAACTATTCTATGAAGTTCCACGATACGATTGCAGCCATCGCAACAGCACGCGGTGAAGCCGGCATCGGCATCGTCCGAGTGAGTGGGGACCTTGCCCGACCGATTGCTGCTGAATTGTTCCAATCACCGCGCGGTGTGCCTCCCACAGAACTATCAACGCATACACTTACTTATGGACACGTCATAGATACAAACGCATCCGATGAAGTCATCGACGAAGTGCTACTCGGTATCATGCACGCACCGAACACATATACCGGTGAAGATATCGTCGAATTTAACTGCCACGGCGGGATCCTGACACTCACAGCAGTGCTGGACCTGGTGGTAAAGCGTGGGGCACGGGTGGCCGAACCCGGAGAATTTACAAAACGTGCCTTTCTCAACGGAAAACTGGATTTAGCACAAGCGGAGGCAGTTGCCGAACTCATCGCCTCGAAAACAGATCTCAGCCGAAAGATCGCTATAGACGCACTCGCCGGAAAACTCTCTGATACTGTCAATTCTCTCAGCGATCGACTCGCTGACTTGCTCGCAGAAATTGAAGCTTCCATCGACTTCCCCGAGGAAGATCTGGATTTCATGAAGGTAGACACGCAACTTGAAGCGGCGCGTGCTGTTCAGAACGACTTAACGACACTCCTTGACACCGCCGATGAGGGTAAAATTATCGCGGAAGGGGTTAATGTCGCTATACTTGGAAAACCCAACGTCGGAAAATCGAGTCTGCTCAATGTGCTCGTTGGTGCGACACGTGCAATCGTTACAGATATACCCGGCACAACACGCGATACAATTGAGGAAACGGTTAATGTCAAGGGTATCCCGTTGAAACTTATTGATACCGCTGGAATTCGACAGACAGATGACATTGTAGAGCAACAAGGTGTTGAACGGAGCAAAGCGGTGATTGACAGGGCGGAGCTGCTACTGTTGATGTTCGATGCTTCGCAGCTGCTAAACAACGCAGATCTGGAACTCTTACAGATAGCGCAGTCAGCCAAAGCAATTCTTATTCTCAACAAGGTGGATCTACCAGTTGTGACACCCGCAACGGCATTGCTTGTGCACTGTCCTAAGAAACGGATTGTTGAGACAGCGATTCCTGAGGACAAAGGACTTGATGCCCTAAAGTCTGCGATCTGTGAAGAATTACTGGGAGGCGAATTAAGTGTCGGTGAATCCCCCATTGTCACAAACGCTCGCCACCAAGAAGCGCTCCGACGCGCCAGCGAAGGACTCAATTATGCGATAGAGAGCCTCGAAAACGGTATGCCTCCTGATCTCGTTGCGGTTGATCTGCGGATCGGTTTGGACGGTCTCGGGGACATCGTTGGTAAGACGACAACTGAAGATATTTTGGATAGAATCTTCTCTCAGTTCTGCGTCGGAAAGTAAAAAATGAGAACTTTTATCGTGATTGGGTGTGTCTATTTCCTGTAGGCGAGCAGATGGAAGCGTTCTGGACACAACATCACAAAGGAGTGAGTCATGTTGGGAGCAAAACAACAGTGGTGCCCTCGCTGTCAAAGGCACGTCCAAACAGAACAAAAGCGATCCTACATTGGCAGACAGAAAGAGCTCGTCAGGATTATTATTACCTGTTTCAAGTGTCGGACAACGCTGTCGAGCAAAACAACCAGCGCAGCCGCGCTTGAGCAGAGCGAAGAAGGGGCACCAACGCAACAGTAGCACAAATGTGCAATAATACGACTCAAATGAATGAAATCGTTGTAAAATAAGACGTTATTAAACAAAAAAGGAGAAGATTGATGTTCAATTCTGTTTTTCGCCGCATATCACTCGGTGTTCTGCTGCTGATGGTCGGCACTGTTCCCGTACTCATCGCGAGCGACGAAATTAAATGGGAAAAAACGCTTGAGGACAGTCTGACAAAAGCCGAAAAGACCGGCAAACCGATGATGATGGACTTCTATACCGATTGGTGAGGGTTCTGTAAGCGGCTGGATGCCGAAACGTTCACGGATGCACGCATTATCGAGCTTTCTGAGAAGTTTGTTCCCGTCAAAGTGAATCCCGAAGATAAGAGTTATCCACTCAATGAAGAGACGCGGAGTCGGTACGGGGTCACTGCTTACCCAGCAGTCCTGTTCGTCAGTCCAGATGGAGGTCTCATCCAAAGGGCTTCAGGATTTCTCACACCGGAACAGTTTTCACCGATTATGCAAGATGCTTTGGCAAAAGAAGAAGTCTTTTCAGAGAAACTCGACGAACTCAAGAAGAAGCCGGACGATGCAAAACTCAACGCTCAAGTCGCGCTGACCTACATTGAACGGAACCAGCTTGAAAAAGCAGTCTCGTTCAGTGAGAAAGCGTTTGAGCATGATCCGAGAAACCGTACGAAACTCCTCCCGGACCTACACAACCGGTTGGGACTCGCTTACGGCGGACTGGTTGAAAAGGCGATGCTTGAGAACACCGAAGAAGCGGAGACGCACTTTCAAAAGGCTGTCTCTCACTTCAAAATCGTCATAGACACCTACCCGAAAAGCAAGGCATATGAACCCGCCCAGTACTATCTCGGCGTAACATACGCCATCAAAGGGAATTTTGAAGATGCGATTGCCGTGCTTGAGAAGTTATCCCACCATGCTAAGGATAAGAACATAAGGCAAAACGCTGAGGCGATGCTGGAACGGGTCAAAGATTTGGCGAGTTCCAACTAACAATTTCTGGTAGGTGCGGTTTTGCGGCGTACTCGCCCCCGGTGAAGCCCACACGGGCTTCATACCGTTGATTTGGAATGCCACACGGAGAACCTTCATACCGTTGATTCATGCGACCTGCATTCCAACCGCACCTACGACATCAACGCAGCAATCTCATCTGCGGTTAGAAGTCGATACTGCCCAGACGGGAGACTCCCTAACCGCAAATTGCCGATTCGGACCCGCTTCAAACGGATGACTGGGTGTCCAACGGCTTTGAACATTAAACGGACCTGCCGTTTCTTTCCCTCGTGAATCACGACCTCAAATTTCGCTGTCGCGCCATCTTTACTGACGCTTAAACGCTTGACCTTCGCCGGTGCCGTTCTTCCACTCGGAATTGTGATCCCTGCACGCAACCGTTGAACCGCTTCGTCGCGCGGCACACCTTTCACCCACGCGAGATAAGTTTTCTCTACTTCATGGCTCGGATGTAGCAACCGATGGGCAAAGTTTCCGTCGTTTGTGAAGAGAAGGAGTCCTTCGGTCTCCAAATCCAAGCGTCCGACAGGATAGATGGTGTCGGACAGATCCGAGACGAGATCCATGACGGTAGGTCTCCCGCGTTCATCGTGGCGCGTCGTTAGACAACCTGCGGGTTTGTTCAGCATTAGGTAGATGTGTTCTGCTAATGGTTCAACCTGTTTCCCCTCAAATTCAATAGTATCGATTCCCACTTCAATCGGGTGTCCCGGAACCAAAACGGGTTCGCCGTTGACAGTGACTAAACCCGCATGGATGCTCTTTTTCACCGACCGCCGCGAGGCGATTCCTGAGGTAGCAACATACTTTTCAAGTCTCATTTTTCGATGTCCCAACCCTTTTCCGTTGCAATTTGCCGCAATTTTCGGTCCGGGTTGACGGCAACTGGGTGTCCAAATAACGCCAGTTTATGGGCATCCGTGTGATGGTTTCCGTATGCGTAGGAAGCGCTCAGGTCAAATCCGTGTTCAGTCGCGAGTTGGTGGGCAAGTCTCGCTTTGTTTTCCGCAAAAGGGTGCAATCCGATACGTTGTCCTGTAAATCTGCCATCAACGACTTCCAATTCGTGCGCGACCATCATATCGGTTTGAAAATGCTCATGAAACGGCTCAACGAGGAACGACAATGAACCTGACATGAGAATAACCGTTCGTCCGTCGGTGCGATGGGCATGAATCAATTTGGAAATGTGAGGCGTGATACTCGCACGCAACTTCTCGACAAAACAGCGATGTGCAATCTCATGGATGTGATTCTGTTCTAAACCGCGGAGATAGATTTTATTGGATTTTGCCACGGGTAAGGACTTAACCCGCAGAAAATTGGAGGTCCACGCAAGCAGATTCGGTATGGGGATCTCACCGTGGTTCAACAGATACGTCAAAAAAACCTGTTCTGAGGAGAGACGGATAATCGTGCCATCTAAGTCGAAAATGGCACATGTTTTAGATGCTGTCATGTCGTCTGTTGCCCTAATGCGCGTCGATAGGCTTTAACAGCGGCTTCCATCCCGATATAGAGAGCATCCGCCATGAGATGGTGTCCGATGGAGACTTCAAGAAGGCCCGGTAATTTCTGCATCAAGGGTAGATTCTCAAGATTCAGATCGTGTCCAGCGTTGATGCCAAGCCCTAAATCCACTGCTTTCATTGCTGCATTTTCCAATAATGCAAATTCATGTTCAATTTCCGGCTGTGTCTGTGCCATGGCGTAGGGTGCGGTATAAAGTTCGATTCGATCCGCTCCAACGTCGCGTGTTCTTACTATCTGTTCTATATCTGTTCCGCTAAATAGACTCACACGGATATCAGCATTTTTCAACGTTTCAATGATCGGTTTCAACATATCCCCATCTTTGCGTATGTCCCAGACGGTGTGGCTTGTTATTTCACCTACGACGACTGGAACAAGCGTGCATTGTGTCGGTTTTGTACGTAGCACCGTATCAATGAGGTCAGGTCTCGGATCGCCTTCGATGTTGTATTCAATGTTGGGGGATTCTTGGGTATTGATTTCTATTAACCGTTCAGCGATGTCTTGGACATCTGCCGGGGTGATATGACGCTGATCCTCGCGCGGGTGCACGGTAATGCCTTGCGCACCAGCGGCGACACAGGTATCGACAGCGGTGAGAACATCTGGAATATCACCCCCTCGGGAGTTTCTTAATGTTGCAATTTTATTGACATTGACACTTAATGCTATCATTTTTTCTCCATCAGATCCTTTTATGGGAAGATACCCAACTGCATATAGGATTTCGCGATTTTGTGGATGGCGTTGATATACGCCGCCGTTCGGTAATCTATGGCATCGTTTTTGTTTCTGTGCTGCATGCAGATTTCGCGTATCTCCTGATAGGCGTTTATCATCGTATCTTGAAGACCAGAGTTCACTAAATCTTCCTCATCAGCACCATGTATTAATTCTCGCTCCTCGTCTGAAAATGTATAACCGGTCGCCTTCTCAACAGCGCGACGCATCACGTGCTGCGTTTGATCCTCAAACCGTTTGCCGAGCCTCCCAAATTGGACATGCGACAGATTCCGAAGCCACTCGAAATAGGAAACGGTGACACCCCCCGCGTTGAGGAAAGTGTCCGGTATAATCATAATCCCCCGTTTTTGGAAAATTTCATCAGCAGCGGGTGTTGCGGGTCCATTTGCAGCCTCAGCGATAATGGCGGCTTTGATTCGGGGCGCGTTTTCTGCTGTCAGTTGATTCTCGAGCGCAGCGGGAATGAGAATATCACAGGCTAATTCCAGACCATCGCTCGGGTTCTCAATGCGTTCAGCACCCGGATACCCGCGGATTGATCCGGTTTCCGCACGATGTGTGGCAACTTTTTCGACATCAAAGCCTCGTGGGTCATAGATGCCACCATTTCGCTCTATAATCCCAATGACGCGAGCATCCGCCTCCATCAGAAACTTCGCAGCATGGTAACCGACATTACCAAACCCTTGGACAATGACATTTTTTCCCTGTAGACCGGCGGAGAGCCCAAGCGGTTTCATATCCTCTGCGAAGCTGCATGCCTCTTCTAAACCGAAGACGACACCGCGTCCGGTAGCCCCTTTCCGCGCTTGGATCCCGTTTTGTTCGATCGGTTTACCTGTTACGCACGCAATAGCATTGAGTTTGTCAGGTGCCATTGTAATATACGTATCCAAAATCCACGTCATTTCGGTTTCGCTGGTCCCAAAATCAGGTGCCGGTACATCTACCCCGGGTCCGATGTAATTCTTCTGGATCAACTCATACGTATAACGACGCGTAATGCGTTCCAATTCACTTTCGGAATACTCGCGTCTATCCAGTTGGATGCCACCCTTAGCACCACCGAACGGCACATCTACAAGCGCGCACTTATAGGTCATCAATGCCGCAAGTGCCATTATCTCGTCTTCGTTGACGAGGGTACTGTAACGAATGCCACCTTTTGTCGGAAGGATATGATGGCTATGTTCCGCGCGCCATCCATGAATAGTTTGAATAGTGCCGTCGTCCCGCTTTATTGGAAATGTGAAGTGGCAGGAGTTATTACATATCTTTATCTGCTCCAAAAGCCCACGCGGATAGTCGGTGAACCGGGCAGCCTTGTCAAAATCCTTATTCACTTTCTGGAAAAACGAGAAACTTTCGGTTTCCATGATGCTCAACCTGAATGTAGGAATGGTTTTCAGTTGTCAGTTATCGGTTATCAGTTACAAGAGGACGTTGTTAAACGAAAACCTCTTGTCTGACAACCGAACCGACGACTGATAACCGTTTAGCTTACTACCGTTGTCGGATGAACTTTTGAAGGCGGGCATCCGCTTGGACTTCACCGACATAGATATCGCCGCGCGAATCCAACCAGATACCGTGTGGGCATGCCATAAATTCACCCGGGACGCTACTGCCGCGTTCGCTGCCCCATTGGGAAACAACCTCGCCATCCAAGGTCATAATCGTGATACGTTGATCCAGTTCAGCGATATAGACGAGTTCATCTTCGCCGATGTAGATCGTGTCTGGATGTGCCAGACCTCCCCATTCTTCAATGTACTCACCATCGAGCGTAAAGAATTGGATACGATTGTTTTCTCTATCGGCGACCATGAGCCTATTGCGCGGATCAACTCTGACACAATGTGGAAGATCGAACTCACTCGGACCTGTGCCGGGTTGTCCCCACGATTTAATGAGCTCGCCATCAGGTGAGTATTTATGGACGCGGGCGTTGCCATAACCGTCGGTGATATACAGTTCGCCCTCAGGGCCGACTGCCAAATCTGTCGGTTTGTTGAAGGGGTCGCCTTCCGCACCGGGTACATCTGGTGTGCCGAGCGTCATCAACAGTTCACCGTCCGTAGTGAACTTTCGCATAACGTGTGTGTCCCGTTCCGTACAATAGATATTATCGTCGGCATCGATGAAAATCCCGTGAGCGTCCTTAAGAATATCATCTCCCCAAGAATTGAGAAAGTTGCCGTCCCGATCGAAGACGACCATGGGATGCTCGCTGCGACTGTAAACATAAATGCGATCCTGTGAATCGACAGCAACAGCGGGAACCCAACCAAATTCCCAACCCTCTGGAAGGGTCCACCAATTTTCTTGCACGGTATATTGATGTGTACCTTGTCCAAAAACCATAAATTTTCTCCCTACTCCAGAATGAATTGGCAGCTATTTTAGCAAGTTCATCGCGATTTCTCAAGAAAAATCTACTCGACAAGAATCTCATTGAAAAGAGCGCGGGTCATCTCGGTCCATTTTCCGTAATCCTGTAAAAACGCTTCTGCAGCGGGCTTATCGTTACTTCCTGTATATCCGAGACGGCGCGCCAGCTGTCCCAGTTCCGCGCGATTTTTCGGCAGCGCGTCCAACGCCCGATCGTGAACAATACGGAGGGCATTCTCGACGCGTCTCAGAAATTGATACGCTTCCGAGAATCCGTCACACTGCGCCTCTGTCAGCACTCCAATCTCGTGCAATCTCTCAATCGCGAGGGGTGTGTTTTGCACACGCACAGAAGTTTCCCCACCGCCATGCACCAATTGAAGGGTTTGAACGGCGAATTCTATATCCACAAGTCCGCCGTAGCCTGACTTGACATTAACTGTGGATGTCTGTGCTTTGCCACCCCGTCTCCGCCGAGTGGATGTCTTTCGAGTCGCTTGTGCTTCTTTCCGTTGGCGTGTATGCACGATCTCGGCGATCTCCTCAGACGTTAAAGCATCCCCATAACAGAAAGCGTGGGCGATTTCCAAAAATTGGTTGCCAAGGTGTTCTATGTCTCCCGCGACGACACGCGCACGTGTCAACGCTTGACGTTCCCAAACCTCCGCAGTGTTGTCGTAATAATTCTGATATCCTGCCAATGGCAGGGCAATCGCACCCCCTGTCCCGTGTGGACGGAGCCGCAGATCGACCTCATAGATACTCACGCCACTCCCAGCAAGTCGATTTACTAACTCTAAACCGATAGCTGAAAAATACTCCACATTCGGTGTACCTTTTGTCGTCTCACCATCTGCCGAATAGACGTACATAACGTCTAAGTCTGAACTGAAATTCAATTCACGTCCACCAAACTTACCCATTGCAATGATCGCGAACGTTACGGGTGTTCCATCGGGCGCAAGTGGCGTGCCGTGTGCCTCGCGAAGTTCCGCCTCAATTTCGGGGTAAATGGCTTGCAACGTCGCTTCGGCTAAATCAGAGAGTTCTTGCGTCGTATCCGGTAATGTCGCGTTTCCGAGAATATTTCGCAAGGCGATACGCCAGATCTCATCGTTTTTGTAACGCTTCAACATAGACAGCAGTCTGCCGTCCGGTGCCTCCTTGACCACTTGCAACGCCTCCGTTTGCTTCTCGGCAAGCGTTTTAGAACGTTCTATCAACGTAGGGACCGTCAGCAAATCAAAAAGTTCAGGACTCGCGATGAGCATGTCTGCAAGATATAAACTCGTGCCACAGACCCGCGTAAGCACTTCAAGTGTCGAGGGCTTCTCAGCGAACATCGTGTAGTAGCTGCTCCGCGCCCCCACTTTATCTGTAAACGCCGAAAGGTAACGGAGTGCCATGTCCGGATTAGGGGAGTCCCGCAAAACATTTAGGAGTGTCGGCGCAAGTTTAAAGAAGGTCCGTCGAACACTCGGTGAGAATTGAATACCATCGCCACCGTTCGCAAGTTGTTTTAAGAGACGCTGCGCGTTTCGGACGTTTTCAAAGCGGAACGTGCTCAAGAAATTTTCTAATTGATGCGGATCCTCTTCGGAGAGTAGAACGGCGATGTCAAGCCCATCTGCAGATTGAATTGAAGTCGTAGTGATCTTCTCAAAAATGGCGCGCACCTGTTCGGTATGGACACGATAATCTTCTCGAAACGCCGCCAGCGCATCCGTTTCTGTGGTATGTGGGTACCCCACGCGCCGAGCGAGTTCCCGTTCCTCCGTTTCTTTCTCTGGGATTAAATAACGCTGCTGATCCGCTTCGAGTTGGATGCAGTTTTCAACCGTGCGTAGAAACCTATAGGCAGCCATAAGCGCGTCCGCATCCTCCACACTTAGGAGTGTGTTTTCTTTTAACGCCGCAAGCACTTCCAAAGTATTGTGTGAACACAGTGACTTTCGCTTGGCGCCGTGAATCATCTGAAGGCACTGGACGGTGAACTCAATGTCGCGGATACCCCCCGGACCGAGTTTTACATGTTTTTCCAGGGGCGAGCCTTCACTGACGAGCCTTTCCTCTATCCGTGCTTTAGTGCGTCGGATGTCTGCCTTAATCTCGGTGAGTGTCACGCCATCTAAATAACGCTGATAGACAAACGGCTGGATCATACGAATGAACTCATCACCAAATGCCATATCTCCAGCGACGGGGCGCGCTTTAATTAAAGCTTGGCGTTCCCACAAGTCACCCCATCCTTCATAGTAACTCTCGTAACTCTCCATCGAACGGATGATAACACCTGCGCTACTTTCCGGACGCAAGCGGATGTCAACGCGAAAGACGTAACCCTCTGGCGTTATCTCACTCATCGCCTTGATGAGAAATTCGCAAAGGCGTGAGAAGTACTCGCTATTGTCAATCCCCATATCGGTCCGTGCATCATCCGAATACACGAAAATAAGGTCAATGTCGGAACTGAAATTGAGTTCATAGCCACCTAGCTTTCCCATCCCGATGATGGCGAAACGACAGGGTGCAGTGCCTTCTTCATCGAGGGGTGTCCCGAACTTCGGTTTCATCACTTGGTCACGTCCGATTTCGTAGCAGTGTTGTAGTGCAGCTTCAGCCAAATTGCTCAACTCTAAAGTTGTTGTTTCAACATCTGCCACCTTAAGCAGGTCACGCAATCCGATGCGGAGCGTCTCCCTGCGTTTGTATCGTCGCAGGATACGGAGTTTCTGCGCTACCGAAGCGAACCGCGAAATGGATTGCTTAAGTTCCTGATACATCATCTCCGAGGTTTTCTGTGTCTCCATCACATTCGGATCAATGATGTCATAGAAATATTCGGGTGTGCGAATTAAAATTTCAGACAAATAGGTAGACGCACCGAAAGTTAAGATGACAGGACGTATGATATGCGGCGCATCTCGTAGTAGATGATAGAGCGATCTGCGATTAAAGGATGCCTCTGCAAAACGTGAAAAACGATTTAAAGCGGCTTCAGGGTTCGGTGCGTCTATGGAGGTTTTCAACAAGCGGATGACGAAGTCCGCAAAGCAGGTCTGGATGTCTGCGTCGTCAGTGGTGAGTTCTTGTAGGCTGCGCACTATAGATTCACTGTCTATATGACCGGCTCTATCGGCAGCATTGGATAAAATCTGATGAATTTCTTCTCTCTGACGTTGGGGGAGCGACAATTCTGTGTAATTCATTATGTTTTTCTCCTCTCTATGCAACGCTAAGATTAATCTTATTTTAGCACGCTTTTGCCTGCCGTTGCAAGCCAATTTCCTAAACACTTCTCCTGTAGGAGGGAACTCCGATTCCCGACAATATTAGCACTCGGCGAAGAGGTTTGCGTTTAACGACACCCTCTTGCTGACCGCCGACTGCTGATTACTGACTACTGATTACTGACCGCCACCTAAAATCTTGCTTGCTATTAACACCGCGCTATGCTAACATATCGCGAAAGTTTCAAAGGAGAGATATAACTATGTTTAAACTCGGCGTTATCAACGACGAAGTTTCACAAGACTTTGCCACCGTTGTCAATTTTGTAAAAGAATTCAACCTACACTCTATCGAAATCCGCTCTGCCTGGGACAAACTCCCACATGAACTCACCGATGCCGACATCGATGAGATAAAACGCTTACTTGACGGCACCGACATCGAAATTATTGGAGTCGCATCCCCATTCTTTAAATGCGATATGGACAACGCCGCGGAACGGAAAGAGCATCTCGATATACTCAAAGGGTCCATCCGGACGGCAAAGGCGTTTGATACCAATCTCATCCGAACCTTCGTTTTCTGGGACACCGGTGAAACCGAGGCGCGATGGGATGAAATTATCGCCTCCTACGATGAACCGCGCAGCATGATAGATGGCGAAGGCATCGTTCTCGGCATGGAAAACGAATCTACCACCTCGCTCCGCACCGCTAAACTCACTGCGGAATTTATTGAGCAGATTGATTCTCCGAATATCCGCGGTATCTGGGATCCTGCCAATGAAGCACACGCCAAGGGGGGTGAGACCCCGTATCCCGATGCCTACAATCGCATGAAATCGACAATGATCCACGCGCACCTCAAGGACGCGGGTCCGAACCCTGATACCGGTGAGATAGAATCCGTTCCCGTCGGCGACGGCATCATCGACTGGCAAGGTCAACTGCAAGCCCTTATTGACGACGGTTACGAAGGGCATCTTACCCTTGAAACGCATTGGCGACCCTCACTGAAAATTGACGAAGCCATCCTCAACCGTCCAGCAGGGCAAGCGTTTTCTGAAGCCGGTGAGGAAGCCTCACGCATCTGTATCCAAAACTTACTGGCGATGACTGAGAACTTAAAGTAGTGTTCTGTCAACCTGAACTTGAAGGTCGGTTCGTAGTAGTGCGATTTATCGCACGTTCCCACGTCAAGAACGGGCAATGAATTGCCCTACTACAAACAAAAACAGACCCCTATCATTTGAAAATGAACAGAGCAGTAGTAGGCGCACGCCGTGTGCCGTAACCGAGTAATAAGCAAACTCTAATGAAAATCAAAGCAGTTCGGACATCCCTTTACGACATTCCACCAGAAGTTGAACGCGTCGATGCCATTCAAACTTTCGTCTCCATGGAATTTCCTTTCATCGAGATTGAAGATGCAGATGGTGTTGTAGGAACAGGGTTCTCTTACACGATCGGTAAGGGTGGGGAAGCGATTAAGCAGACGATGGATGCCTACCTCACACCGATCCTCCTCGAAGAGGATGCTGCCAACATCGACCGGATTTGGAATCGGATGTGGATGGAGACCCACTGGGTAGGCAGAGGCGGTATCGTCGGTTTAGGTATGGCAGCGGTGGATATCGCTCTCTGGGATCTCATGGCAAAGCGCGCAGGCGTGCCGCTCTACCAACTTCTCGGTGGGGCAAGATCCGCTGTCCCTGTTTACAATACGGATGGTGGCTGGCTACACCTCTCTGAAGACGAACTCGTTCGGCAATCCGTGGAATTTGTGGAGCAAGGCTTCAAAGGTATCAAGATTAAGGTCGGACGGGACAGCCTCCACGAAGACGTGGCACGCATCTTCGCCGTCAGAAAGGCGATCGGGCAGGAACCCTATCTCATGATTGATGCCAATATGAAGTGGAACGCCCGCGAAGCCATTCAACTCGCCTGTCGCGTCGAAGAAGCAGATCTCTTCTGGTTTGAAGAACCCATCGAGGCAGACGATGTTGCCAGTCATGTGACCCTGCGCGAGAAAACAACTATCCCGATCGCTATTGGCGAGACCATCTACAATAAATATGTCTTTAAGGAATACATCGCACAAGGCGCAGCCGATATTATACAAGCTGATGCTGTCCGCGTCGGTGGTATCTCCGAATGGATGAAGGTCGCACACATGGCGGAGTGCTTCGGGCTTTCCGTCTCACCACATTTCCTGATGGATTTGCACGTGCATCTCTCTGCTGCTGTACCACATTCACTTTTTGTTGAATACATCCCTTCGCTTGACCCGGTTATTGACGACACCTTAACACTCAGAGATGGACATTTTTCGCCGCCTGAACGTCCGGGACACGGCATTCTGTTCAATAAGGAGAAGTTGGGGGCGTATCAGATATCATAGAAACAGATCTTGGTCGGTTGGTTGAAGAGTGGGCGAGGTTGCAAACCTCGCCAGCGGTGGTGGTGTATCTATTGAGGAAAGTCGGGGTTAGAAACCCCTCCCACATAACCGACTGCTACTTTGAGGAGAACTTGTGAAACTTGAAAACCGTATTGCAATTATCACAGGCGGCGGACGCGGGATCGGTCATTCGACCGCCTTAGCGTTTGCCAAAGAAGGCGCAGACATCGTTCTCGCCGCACGGACCGACACCGAGATAACCGCTGTCGCCGAAGAGGTAAAACAGCTCGGCAGACGTGCGCTCGCCATCAAAACCGATATCCAACTGAAAACGGATGTTGATGCCATGGTCGCCCAAACGCTTGACACCTTCGGTAAGGTGGACATCCTCGTCAACAATGCAGGGATCGCAATCCACAACCCGATTCCGAAGATCCGGGAAGAGGATTGGGATCTGACGATGGCAGTCAATCTCAAGGGTGTATTCCTCGGCACACAAGCCGTTTTCAGCCACATGTGCGAGCAGAAGTATGGACACATTGTCAATGTCTCCTCGGTCTCCGGCAAATCTGGGCACGTCAATGGCGGCGCGTATTGTGCCTCTAAATTCGCCGTCGTCGGTTTCACCGAGACAACGAACAATGAAGGGAGACCCCACGGTGTAAAAGCCTCGGTTGTCTGTCCCGGTCCTGTGGATACCAAGATGCGCCGCGATAACCATCCAGACGATGTGATCGAACATCTCACACTTCCAGAAGATGTCGCAGATCTCATCCTGTTTCTGGTGACACAGCCACCTCGTGCGCATACGCTTGAAACTGTCATCCGAACGCCCTTGATGTAATACCAATTCTAAAAATAAATATCGCATAGCCGACTTTTCTGATAGAAATGGTATAAGATAGCCGCTTGCAACAATACGCAGAAATACGCAGAAATACCCAAGCAAAGACCCCAGGCAAAAACACGCAGGCGGCTATGAGCATATCCCTTTGATAAACCAACCACCTGATTTAACGCTTTGCGCATAATTAAAAACATGTTTATTGATTCGCACGCACACATCCAACTCTCCCAATTTAACCGTGATCGTGACGCAACGCTAAAACGCGCACACGAAGCCTCGGTCTCCCATATTCTTGTGATAGGGTTTGACATGGAGACCAGCCTCGGTGCTGTGGAATTGGCGGAGCAGCATACGCATATCTATGCCACTGTCGGGATGCATCCGCACGATGCAAAAGATCTGACCCCCGATGTGCTAAAGACTTTCCGCGAACTCGCCGCACACCCGAAAGTGATCGCACTCGGCGAAATGGGATTAGACTATTACCGCAACCTCTCGCCGCGTCCCGTGCAAAAAGAGGCATTTGAAAAACAGTTGGACCTCGCTGAAGAAACGCAGATGCCGATTATTATCCACAATCGCGATGCCTACATGGACATCCTCCCCATTTTAGAAGCACGTCAAGGGAAAATCCAAGGCGTGTTGCACTGCTTTACCGGCGATGTTGAATTGATGCACAGGAGTCTTGCCATCGGTTTTCACATCGGTATCGGAGGAATTGTAACGTACCCGAATGCCAAGGATGTCCAATCAGTCGCATGGGAAGTGCCTGAAGACAGACTGCTGATAGAAACCGATTGCCCGTGGTTGACCCCGCAATTTCGGCGCGGCAAACGGAATGAGCCGGCTTATGTGCGTGCTGTGGCCGAAAAGATTGCGAAACTCCGCGGCACCACTACAGAGACAATCGGCGAGATAACGACACGAAATTTCCATGAACTTTTTGCCCATTAACCCGCATGCATGGAGGAACTCCGATGGAACGAAATAACCGATTCGTTGCTACAATCCATAGAGTCCTAAAGAAAAATTATTTCCTCTGTCTTTTCCTGTTCCTCCCGATGCTGGTTGTGTTTTCCAGTTGTGCTGTAAAGCATACCTTTGAAATGGTAGGATTCATGAAGGGGCTATTCGCGCAACTTGAGGAGCGGAAGGCGTTCTTGATAGAAGCTGCGGAAAAACCGTTAACGGAAAGCCAGGAAGCACTCTTAACGCAACTTCTTAAAAAAAAAGACGGTTTGGATACGCTTTTGTCGAGTCAAGTGTATTTGACTTATCTGGAAGAGCAGGTCGGTGTAGCTCATAAAGATTATCCAGCCTATCTTGCCGCAGTCCCCACCACTGAACAGAAATCCACCACTCTATTTGCGCTGAAAGAGATTCTTCCTCCAGAGGCAACGGATGAGCAAATCCGAATCTGTATGGACTTCTATTTTGAATTCCATGAACTGATCGTGAAAGAACCGGACATCACCTCCGATTCAGAGGAGATGGACGCATTCATAAAGATACACCTGATTGATCCGTTAATGGATACATATCCATCAAAAATGTCCACTCCCGATGCGATTGAAGTAATGAAGATGGCTGCGGTGCCGAGTGGTATGGCTCCAATGGATACAGACGTATTTCGTAAAATCTGGCTTGAAAATTTGCAGGTTTACGGTTTTGAAGAAGGGCTGCTACGCTGTGCTATCTCGACCCCCGACGAATTTGCCCTCATCCGGTCATTTTTTGAAGATGCCGCCGCCCTTGAAACATGGATTCGGCTTCCACCCAGACAGGAGTGATTCCTGACCTATGAAGCATCTGAGTCTCCGCATGTATGCGATGGTGCTTGCTCTTGTCTGTGTTTGGGTGATTTTCACACTCCTGACCGGCGGCACCTTCCTCAGCACTCGGAACCTGTCCAACCTTTCTCGCCAAGCCGCGGTCACCGCCATCCTTGCCGTTGGTATGACCTTGGTCATCGTTTCTGCAAATATTGATCTCTCTGTCGGCTACGGTGCCGGACTGCTCGGTGCCATTGCCGCGATTGTACACGTCTGGTGGGGACAACCGATTCTCGTGACACTCATCGCTGTCATTGGCATCGGGATTCTGATGGGATTGATGCAGGGTTACCTCGTGGCGTATCAGCGGATCCCAGCGTTTATCGTCACATTAGGCGGATTTTTGGCGTATCGCGGTTTAATGTTAGCCTTCACCAAAGGCGAGACTATCCTCCTTCCAGACAACTGGCTCAAAGCAATTGGGAACGCGTATCTCTCGTCAGCACTCGGATGGGGACTCATGGTCGTTGGATTAGGAGTCAACGGCTATCGCTTTTACCGACAACGAACCGCTCAGCAACAATACAGTCCTGAGCAAACCTCTTTGCGGACTTTCCTATTGAAAGTAATCGGGACATCCGCACTCATTGTAGCGTTCATCTCCGTGATGAATGCTCACAAAGGGATTCCCGTTCCAGTCTGTATTCTATTTGGATTAGCGTTCATATTTCATTTTATCGCCAACCATACGCGTTTCGGGCGTTATGTGTATGCGGTCGGTGGAAACGCGGAAGCGGCGTATCTCTCTGGAATCAATGTCCGCGGGATTACGCTGCGGGTGTTTGCAACCATGGGTGCGCTGATGGCGATTGCTGGTGTTGTTATGACGGCACGGGTCGGAAGTGCCAGTCCCGAAGCCGGACGGTTGCTGGAGTTAGATGCTATTGCTGCCTGTGTTATCGGCGGTGCCAGTCTAATGGGTGGACGTGGGAGTATCTTCGGTGCAATTTTAGGGGCGTTCGTCATGGAAAGCCTCAACAACGGGATGAGCATGGCAAACATGGATGCTTCATGGCAAGACATCATCAAAGGGGTCGTGCTTGTTGCAGCGGTCGGATTTGACATGGCGTCACGGCGGCGATGAAAGATTTCTCTGTTCAGACAAAATTTTTAAACCTTTTCCCCAAAAATCCCCCTCTTTATAGTCAAACCTTATTAGGCAAATCTTATTAGGCAAATCTTATTGGGAATTTATCCATGCGATACGATTCATCAACCTACACAGACCTAACAGATGAAGAACTCATTCAGCTTGTGCAAGATGGGGATGAAGCGGCGTTTGCCCAACTCGCAGCCCGGCATAGCTCCAGAATTTGGCAACTCGTTGTTTTGAACGCCCGCCAAATCCGCGACGCTGAAGAGATTTTTCAAGACATTTGGGTAGCAGTCTGGGAAAACATCAAAGGCTTACGCGAAATCAACAGTTTCGGTACTTGGCTTAGGAAGATCGCATACACTGCCTGTAGGAGATACTACACCACCAACTCGCACACAAGGGGTGAGATCCTTCAGAGCGCAGAGCAACTCGCTGAAACCATTGATCGCGATGTGCTTACCCGGTTTCGGGAAACAGAACTTCGCGCCGCTGTCGCAGAAGCAGTACGGGACCTACCCGAACGAGTTCGGGCTGTCGCCGTGTTGTACTACTTAGAGGTGTGGACCATCAAAGAAATTGCGACCGAGTTAGGTTTGGCGGTTGGAACCGTAAAGACAAGACTCAGCCAAATTCGGGCACTCCTGCGCGAGGAATTTGGCGTTGAAGAAATTAAGAGGGGAAGAACGATGACACAGAAAAAAGAGGTATCCAGACCAGCACGGGACAAAATTAAGGTTTTCGGTGTCGGCGACGCAGGCAGCAATGTGGTCAAACAGATGATTGCCTCCGGTTTCAAGGGTATTGAATTTTACGCCGTGAATACGGATCTGGAAGCACTCCGCACGTGCGATGGCCCAACACAGGTGCAGATCGGTGCTAAAACCACGCAAGGACTCAGCGCGAATGCGAATCCTGAAATCGGTAGGAGAGCAGCTGAAGAGGATTTGGAAACGCTTAACGCCATCGTTGCGGACGCCCGTATGGTGTTCCTTACAGCGGGTATGGGGGGCGGAACAGGAACGGGTGCCGCGCCCTTGATCGCATCCATTGCCCGAGAGCAACGCGCTTTAACGATAGGTGTTGCGACCCTTCCACTTGATTCCGAGGGACAACACCGCGCTGAACAAGCGGAATACGGACTCCATGAACTCCGGGAGAACACCGATGCGGTCATTGTTATCCCGAATCAGCGACTGCTTGATACCGTGAACACAGAACCCTCAACGAGTGAAGTCTTCCGCATGAGTGATGAGACCCTGTTACTCGGTATTAAAACTGTCGCCGATATTATTATGGACTCAGGTGAAGTTAGCGTTGATTTCACCGATGTAGAGAGTATCATGATGGATGCTGGCACCGTGCTGATGGGCATGGGGCATGCCAGAGGGACAAATCGGGCCAGAATCGCTATGGAAACTGCTATCACCTCACCACTACTGGGTGGGAAAAGCATTGGGAGCGCGACTGGGTTGATTGTTAATATTAGCGCGCCCCCGGATTTTATGATGAATGAATTGGATACAGCGATGAATGTGCTCCAACAGGAGGCATTCGACGCGCAAATCATCTTTGGACTGACCTACAGAGACGATGATCCTGAACCTGAAGGCACGGTTTATGTTACCATCCTTGCCGCGGGGATTGAGCCACACAGCGAACCCAGTGTTACACCGTCCACCCAGCAGCGCGGAAGCTCCGCTGGAGGCGACACTCGCGTCTCATCTGCAGTCACGTCCGAATTTATTCATCAAATACGTTTTGACTTACACTAAGTTGGATGAATTGTTGGAACTTATACAGGATCCCTTGTCTCAATTCTTCTCAACCGCACAAATCAATATGAAGGAAAGGGCAATAAGACTATTTTGCCAGATTCCGTGCCTCTTTGAACTTTTCTTTGGCAAATTGTCCCCAGTCCTTGATTTTTTCGTTGCGGACAGTCGGATCCTTCCAGTCGCTACGTGCCAGTTTCATCGCTTCTTCTTCAGTGATCGGCATCTTCGTTAAAGCCGCAATTGCTGCGTCACGTTTCGCCGGGTCCTTACACTTCCGGATCGCCTTCCATGCGTTAACGAGATCCTTATGCGAATCAATAATTAAAACGCCGAAGAGATCGTTAACGATATTCCATCGGGTCCCCCCTGTATCTGAGTTATATTGGAAGGGGGTTCCCTCCATCGCAAATGGATTTGGGACAATACAGCGTTCGCCTAATTTATCGTAAAGTGCTGGTAGCACACTCGCGCGGTTTAAACCACCCTTCCATTTGGGTCCCTCCGAGTCGGTGTCGCGGAGCATCCAAAGTTTCTGTGCGTCTTCCGATAAAACAAACTCAAGAAACTTTTGGGCGACAGACAGATTCGGGGCACCTTTGAGGATGGCAATAGGATCCGCAGTGACCACCGCCCCATCCGCTGGAACAACATATTGGATTTTGTCCGCGCCGACAACAGCAATTTGACCGTATGCATAAAAATCAATTGCGAGTCCATAAATGACCTGTCCGGCGACGACATCTGTAGGAATAGCGTTCGCACCAGCGGAGAAGCCGCGAACATTACCCCCAAGTTTCGTCAGGAGTGCGAACCCTTCGTCCCATCCGAGCGTTTGAAGGATAATCTCATACACCATGTGTGCTGAGCCACTCTCTCTTGGGTCGGCGGCACCAATTTTACCGAGCAATGCGACATCACCCAAATCCCGCCATGTCTTGACTTTCGGGAGACTGAGCATTTCACGCAGCTCCTCATTGTGCATGATGCCGAAACTCGATAACGCCGCGCCATACCACTGATGTTCGGCATCGTAGAGCGGGATACCTTGAAACGATTGCGTCATCTGCGCAAGTTGTGCCTCAGGGAGCTTGTAGGCATTCAACCAACCGTTGTTGGAAAGGCGGAGATAATTGTCAGTGCCACCTCCAAAGAAAATATCGACACTAATACCGTCTGGCACGCGCTTAAACTCCGATTCGATGAACCGATAGTTGGAAGAAGTGCCACCCACATCTCGCCAGTCGGTTTTGACGGTTCTACCGGTTTGTTCCTCATACCATTTCTCAAAATTATTTCCAAACTCCGTTTCAATCCCCTCTGGATGTGGTGAAATAATGATAAGTTCGTCCTGTGCAAACAGAACAGCAGGGAGTGCCAAAAGACATAAGACAATCCCCCACGTCACAAGATGTCCGCTGCAACGTCCGAGGGGTTTTAAATAGGACATGTTTTTTATTCTCCTTAAATGTATCGTTACGGTGAAAGTGTTGGCTGCCGATCTAAAATATATTTTATTGGGTTTACCCACTGCTCTTTCTGCTGGTTATAAATGCCGTAGTGAAGGTGCGCGCCCGTGCTACGACCAGTATTTCCGACGTAGCCTATCAGTTGACCGCGCGTCACTTCTTCCCCAACTTTCAAACCCTCCGCGTAGTCTTGCAAATGCGCATACAACGTTTTAAGAAGCAGCGTCTCATGTTCAATCTCGACCGTTTTTCCTAAATACCCATTCCGTTTAACTGCCACAACTGTGCCGGCAGCAGCAGCAATCACAGGAACCCCGGCTTGCGTTTTAATATCAAGGCCTTGGTGGAATTCGCGTTGCTGCGTCAACGGATGCATGCGCCATCCAAACTGAGATGAATACCAATAAACGTGGTCCTCTCCATCTGCTTGTTGGAGGTCCACCGGTAAAATTGAAGGATATTCATCAAGTTGTTCTTGATGTTTGCTGATATAATCGTGGAGAACCAAAATCTCATCCTTCAAAATGCTAACCGTTAGGGGTTCCTGTTTTTCGTGCGTATCCTCTGATATACCACTAACTGTTGATACATTTTCCTGCTGGATATCATCTGTCTCATCAGTCCCTTCGGATTCCGCAGAAACGCGACTTCCTCCGCCTCCTTGACCGAGGATACCTAAAGTCTGCCGAATCTGTTCCGTCATCTGGCGGATACTTTTCATTTCCTCATTAATATCATTAAGTTCCGATTCAGTTTGGACTTTTGCCCGCATGATTTCTTCAATTTGCTTCTTCGCATCGGCTTGTAATCTCTCTTCGGCATCGATTCTCTGATATTTTTGCGAAAGTCCGTAATTGAACCCGCCGATTGCTGTTGTGAATAGGAGAAGAAAGAAAAAAAAGAAAAGCAATATATGCCCTCGGTTAATGGTGTGCTGGCGGACCGAATTCTTACGAGATGACATTAAGATAAGCGTATACATCTAATGGATTCTCCTTACACTTTAGAATCAAGACTTACACAGGGCTCTTTTGTAGCATAACCTATTAGGTGCTGCTACACACTGCCTGCGTTTTTGTCCGATCCTTGTTTAATAGCACTGGCTATGATCAAAATTGTGTCCTAAGAATCTTGTATTGCTCCTGAGATAGGTTCTGTTGTAGAAAACTATCTGAAAGCAAGCAAAACGATTTCGCCAATAATATTATTAAAATTTACCCTGCAAACGTAACCAAGTCAAGTAAAAAACGTTTAAAATACGTTATAACGGTATCCTTATGTGCAAAAATTTTACGATACATACCTACTCTTGCTTCAACTTTGATTTTATGATTCAGTAGGTCGGGTAGAACTGCGTGAAACCCGACAAAATCGGACGAGCCCACCTATCAGTTTAGATGTGACAGGTCACTACACACTGTAAGCAAAACTTACGTAAATTGCAGAAGTCCCGCCCTATTTTACAAATGGGCAACAATCGCCGGCATTTTCCAGACAAGAACGAGAATAGCCCCGAGTAGAATGAGATACCACACCATTAAGACTCGGATACGTGTTCTTTTGAAGATGTCACGCCGAGAACGTTTGAGTTTCATGATTGCTCTTTTATTTTTCCCAAGCCCCCTCACCCTAAAATCGTATAGGACTTACACACTACCCCGGTAGGTGCGGTTTCTAACCGCACCGAATCCTGTGAAAATGGGTGAAATTTGGTCATTTTGCGTAAGTCCTGTCGTATATATCAACACGGTACTGAGGGGGTCATCCTGTTTTTTTCAGAACACGAATCCCAGAAAGTCGGTATTTACTGACATCGTCTACATTGAATTCAAAGTCTTCATATTCAATTTTTTCGCCTTGTGCTGGCAACCGCCCGAGCGATATGAAAATAAAGCCACCGATAGTATCACACTGATCCCTTGGAATATCGGTCCCTAACACCCGATTGACCTCAGAAATTGACACGCGCGCATCAATCCACCACTCGTTTCCCGCGAGTTCCTCCACACGCGGCAGTTCCCGCTTCCGATTGGTCGCGATGTCACCGATAATTTTTTCCAAAATATCTATCAGTTCTACAATTCCTATACAACTCCCGTGTTCGTTAACCACGATCGCTATAGGGATTTCGGATTGCCGCAGCTCGTTTAATAAATCCAAGGCGGACTTCGGCGCGGGCACATACAGCACCTCTCTTACAAATATTGTTAAATCCTGGTTCTGTTGCTCGCTTGTGACAATTTCTGTGGCATCAACGACACCGATCAACTGATCGACGCGTTCGTTATAAACAGGGATATAACGGTAATTGGTAGCACGACAGTATTGTGGAATCTCAGCGCACGGCGATCTTATGATTAACGGAACTATCTCGGACAACGGGAGCATCACCTCCTGCGCTGTCAATGTTTGCAAACTGAAGATCCCACGTAAGAATTGGCGTTCGTGTTCAGGAAACGCCTGAATGTTCTCCTGCAGTAACTGCGTAAGTTGTTCACGGGCCAATACCGACTTTCGACCCGATTTCCCGAAGAACCCCTTTTTTTCAGGAGAGGCTTCCTGTTCCTCATAAACAACAAGCGCATTCGGTTGCGCAGGCACGACTTCCCCTCTGTCCTGTTTCCTAATAACAGGCATCTGGCGATTTTTTTCTTCCGAAACGTCTTTGGTAATTTCGTCCATGATGATTGCTCCATCTACTATGAAATTTCCACTAACTTTTTGTGGAAGATCTTCTATGTTTGCGCAACAAGCGTCAGTTCTGTTTTGCCATTGAGACCCGCAACAACGGGAAATGTTTTCTCCCCTGGCCTGCCATCTTTCGGCACATACCGGACCTGCGGTGAGAAGTAGGCATACAACGCCGTGTTCCGAGGGTTAGGTGTCGTGTTTGGACCAGAACCGTGTACCATTAAACTGTGAAAAAATAAAGCACTACCCGCAGAAAGTGGGACATCCATCTGTTGTTCCGAGACCTCCTTCTGATCGGTAAGCACTGCATCCTGCTGACGTGCGATATGGCCCCACGACTGCATTCCCCATAAATGGCTTCTCGGAATTACCTTGAAACAACCGTTTTCGACTGTGGCGTCATTGAGGGCAATACTCACGGTAACAAGGTTCGGTGGTTCCATGGGCCAATACGCCGAATCTTGATGTAACCCGTGCGAAGATCCATGAAACGCCGGTTTGAACATCAGTGTACTTCTAAAGAGCAACAGGTCGTCTGTTCCAATAAGTTCTTGAACAACGCGAATGAGTTTCGGATGTTGTGCGAGGTCCCGAAATACTTCGGAGTACTGACGCGTGTTTTCTGCCTTCCGCAGCACAGGTAAATTATTCCCTTGCGTTTCATCTGTGGCGAACGGTTCCTGCTGGACGTGCCGGCGTGCGACCGCTGCCCGTTCTTTCTCAGGATCAGACTCCTGTCCTGCGGCAAACTGATGCAAACAGTGGATCTCCGCTTGACACGTTTCGACTTCTGCTGCCGATAACAGATTCTCAACAACGAGGTAACCTTCCTTTTCAAAAAACGCTTTCCGCGCCTTCAAATCCATGCTAACCTCCAATTACTTGTTTAACTTCCCAGACAATACTTGAAATCGCAAACCCGATATAGACACATGAAGCGATAACCATCATGAAGGTAGAAAGCCGTTTCGGTTTTGCGAAATCGGGTAAAAAGCGGTAGTTCATGTAAAGCGTAAGCGGCACATAGATCGCCATAGCGAAACCCCCCATATACGCCGCATTAAAGAGGAATCCTAATTCACTGACGTTTAACTGCTCCATAACGAAGGTGATGACACACCCACCGACAATCCAGATGCCCGCGATAAGAAGGTACCACCAATTTAGGTCTCGTCTCTGTGCCCCCCGGAAGTTGGTGTAGATAATATCAGAAATAGAGCGTGACACCCCATCAACGAGAGCAAGTTGCGTGCCGAAAAGCGTCGCAACACCAACCAATAAGAAGATCCGCTGCCCCGCTACGCCCCAGATTTCGCCTAATATCTGTGCTTCGTCGTAGATGAGTTTGCCCTGTTCAGGGACAATGCCTTGCGGATGTAAAACCGCGAGCGCACCGAAAATAAAGAGCAAAATCGTGAAAGTGTTGAGCGCCCAAAAGAACAGTATCTGATCTTTTTTCACATATTGCCACCATTCAGTAAAACGTTTTCGGTTTTCCTCCGTCACCTCAAAAAGAAACCCTGTCGCGGGCACCTTTTCGCTCCTGCCGCGAAGCGGGTTCTGTAGGCTTGGCAGCTGCGCACCCATCCCGATGTTTTTATCCCGTAGATAGAACGTGTAAAAGAGGTTTGCTGTTCCGCCTGCCCCCGCAAAAACCAACGCACTGAACAACTTTTTCACCGACATACCCGGGTCTATATATCCAACATTTATCATACCAGAACCGAGTTTCTGCCAGGTTTCCATTGAGCCGACAGCGATGGCAACCAGAATCAAACCGATCGTTACAATGGCAACGAGCACCTCAACCGTTCGTTCAACGGATTGATAAATCATCTTGGGTCCAAAAAGGATCGCCGCGACCCCAGCAAATGTCACCATTGTCCAGAAGGTATCAGGACCCCAACCCCCAGGTCCAAGTATGAGTGCTTTGAGCGCAAGTCCCGATGTCCGGGCCCATCCGGGAGCTATCCAACCCACCACAGTCAGTAGGATGAACAACGGCGCGAAACCTCGCCAGATACGGCTATATCCCGTATACACCGTCTCACCTGTGGTGATCGTCCAGCGTCCGACTTCAAAGTTTATCCAGAGTTGAAGGAATACACCGAGCACCGCCGCCCAAATCATGCTCCCGCCATATTCAGCAGCGATGAGAGGCCAAATCACACTCTCACCCGCACCAATAGACAGACCAACCAAGATAGCACCGGGACCCGCAATTTTCCAAAAAGGTAACTGTTTCTCTGGCAATTCGACGATCCTGAAATCATCAAGCGGTTGATAAATCTTAGACATTTTAATTTTACCTTGCGGTTCGGTCAGGCGGGTTTGAACATTTAACGCCTTGCGAATTATTAAAAAACCGCCTCATGTAAGATTTCAATCGGGTGCTTCGGTTGCACACCCGTCCCATGTTCCAGTTGATGTCTACAAGAAAAGCCAGCGGCACTTAGCGCAAAACTGCCCGGAGGTTTCTCGCGGACAGCCTCAAAAAGCCTCAATTCGCCAATTTGCATAGAGAGGTCATAGTGTGCCTTTTCGTATCCGAATGCACCCGCCATGCCACAACAACTCGAATCGATCACAGTGACGTTATGTTCCGATGGCAAACTTAACATCTTCACAGTCGGCTGAGTCCCCACGAGTGCTCGCTGATGACAATGTCCATGCAGCAATACATCACGCGGTTCCGCCGAGAATTCCAAGGGCAATTCACCCTTGTCAGCAAGTTGGACAAGAAATTCCTCGAACGAACAGGTCGCTTCAGCGACACCTTTCGCGGCAGGCGTGCCGATCAGCTCGACGTAATCATCAGTGATAGCAGAGGTACAACTCGGTTCACACCCGACAATTGGAATTCCCGCGTCAGCATAACCGCGAAGTGCGTCAATATTGTAACTCGCATTCGCAACGGCTCGGTCAAGCATTCCCTCGGAGATAAGAGGGCGTCCACAACACTTTTTTTTCGGCAGTAACACTTCAAAGCCACAAGCTTCGAGCAATTCCACCGCAGCTTTGCCGATAGCGGGTTCGCTGTAATTCATAAAGGTATCCGAAAAAAGAACCACCTTTTTGTCCGATCTTCGTCGGGATTTCCGCTTTCGGAACCACTGTTCATGGGTAGGGCGCACGAAAGTGGGCATATCGCGCCGCCGATCAACACCGATGAGTTTCTCAGCAACCCATTTAGAGAACTCGTTATTGACTGCCCAGTTCGAGAAGGGTGAGAACATTGATCCTAAGGGCGCGAGTGCCCCGATTTCACCGAACAAACGTCGGGGCAAAGGTAAACCGTTTGCTTTATGGTAATGTGCAAGGACTTCATACTTAATCTTCGCCATGTCTACATTCGATGGACATTCCGCCTTACACGCTTTGCATCCCAGACATAAGTCTAATACTTCTTGGAGCCGTTCACTTGTGAGTTCCGTATGTGGCAACGCACCTGAAATAATTGATCGAAGCGCATTTGCACGGCCACGTGTCGAGTGCTCTTCTTCGCGTGTGCCAATAAAGGAGGGGCACATCGTGCCAGTCAGTGTTTTCCGACACGCACCGACACCGTTGCACATTTCGATTGCCCCGCCAAATCCGTCTTGGCTGGAAAAATCGAAGTAAGTATCAACCTTAATGGTGTTATAGTCTGTCCCGAAGCGGAGATTTTCTGTCATCAGGGGCGCATCAACGATTTTACCCGGATTCATGATCCCGTTCGGATCAAACGCTTTTTTCACTTCAGCGAGGGCTTGATATATCTGCGGACCGAACATGCTCTCTATCCACTCACTGCGGACGAGACCATCGCCATGTTCACCGCTCATCGCACCGTCTAATTCCATGAGCAGGTCTCGGACCTCGCTGGCGATGTCGTGCATCTTCTGAATATCGGTTTCAGATTTGAGATTGACGATAGGACGGTTGTGCAATAATCCAACGCTCGCGTGCGCGTAGTAGGCAGCAGTCGTATCGTGTGATGTAACAATCTCGTCAAATCTGCGGACGTATTCCGGTAAATTCTCTATCGGCACTGCGGCATCTTCGACGAAACCAACCGGCTTCGCATCACCCTTCATCCCCATTAACAAACCAAGTCCTGCTTTCCGAGTTTCCCAGACGCGGGACTTCTCCTCACCGGTAAAACAGCGCACGAATGCATAACCGAAGCCGGTACTTTTCAGCGTTTTTTCAAGCCTGTCTAACTGCGACTCCAATTCCGCTTGAGTTTCACCGTAAAATTCAACAGCAAGCAGTGCGGCAGGTTCACCTTGTATGAAAGTCATAAGCCGCGAAAATTCCAATGAATCCCGCGCCATATCAAGAATAGTCTTATCTATAAGTTCTACGGCAGTCGGATTACATTCCAAGATAGGTTGCATCGCCTCCATGGAACCGACAAGTGACTCGAAATGTACAACGCATAAAGCCGTCAATTTAGGAATCGGCACGAGGTTTATGGTCGCCTCAAGCGTCGTTGCAAGTGTCCCTTCAGAGCCGACGAGGATTTTCGTCAAGCTAAACGGATGGTCTTCGTCACATCCATCACGACGATAAGGCGTCACCTCTTTTGAACCAGCATCTGGAATAAACTCATCGAGATTGTAACCCGCAACGCGACGCAGGATACGAGGATAGCGTTTACGAATCTCAGCTTCGTTGTCCGCACACACTCGGCAAAGTTCACGATAAATGTTTGCCTCTAATGTGTTGCCCTGTTTTTTAGTCTCTAATTCTGCAATCGAAATGGGGGATGCTGTGATTTCATCAGCGTTGGAAAGCACTAAATCAAGCGACATGACGTGATCAATGGTTTTACCATAGATGAGGGAATGCGAACCCGCGGAGTTGTTTCCAATGGTGCCACCGACGTTCGCTCGGCTGCTCGTAGCGACATCAGGCGCATACATCAAACCGTGAGGTTTTAACTTATGGTTCAGTTCGTCTAAGACAATACCGGGTTGCACGCGCGCCCAACGCTCAGCGACATTTACCTCAAGGAGTTGGTTCATGTATTTGGACATGTCCAACACGATTGCCTTACCAACACTCTGACCAGCGAGACTCGTACCACCACCGCGCGGGAGGATTGGAATGTTGCGTGCTGCCGCGATTTGCACAGTCTTAATAACATCTTGGCTATCTTTCGGGATGACAACACCTATCGGCTGTATTTGGTAGAGGCTCGCGTCCGTGCTATAGAGTGCCTTAGAATACAAATCAAAGCGCACCTCTCCTGCAAGCGTATTGGATAATTGGTGTTCAAGGGTTTCCAATGTAGAAGGGTCCATATTTGTCGTCCAAAAAACTGTAAACATCGCGAGGGGTCATCGCGACCGTTCCTTTTTTATCCTCCCCAAAAAAATTTGACATCGCTACCCGAGTAAAGTATAATTAACCATACGATGCCCCTGTGGTGGAATTTGGTATACACAGCAGGTTGAGGGCCTGTGCCTTAATTGGCATACTGGTTCGAGTCCAGTCGGGGGCATTTCCCTTTTTTGATTTCAGATACTAATTCCAGTCGCTGACGGACGAGGCACCCTCAAGCAACTCCCGATATACCTGATAAGTCTGTTCCGCAATCGTCTCCCATGTGAAATCCTTGACGCGGTTAAGCCCACCTTCAACTAAAGCGTTCCGAAGACAGGCATCGTGTGTGATGCGATGTATCCGTTCTGCCAAAGCCTCCCTATTGCCCTCAGGGAAGGTAAGTCCGGCGTTATCAATCACATGCGGAATTTCGCCGGAATCTGAACCGACGACCGGCACTTCGCATGCCATTGCTTCGATAAGCACCCTACCGAAGAATTCTACCCATCCGGGTGTTGTCCGAGAGGGCAACACCAGTGTATCCATACAATTAATATAGGCGGCTACCGCTTCAGGCGGCACCGCGTCTATCCACACAATATGTCCAGAGATGCCAAGCGTTTCGGCGGTTTCTTGAAAACGCGCTTTATCTTCACCTTGTCCGACGATTAGCAGTTTATATGTGCGCGTCGTATCTCGGTTTACAAGGGACGCTACAGCCTCAAGAAGTGTGTCTACTCCCTTCATCTGAAGCAATCTCCCTACGTAACCAACGACAAAACAGTCGCTGAGCTGCAACGAAGTCTTCAACGTGCTGACATCCATTTTATAGAAATGCTGGACATCCACACCGTTCGGAAACGGGGTTTGCTGTCCGGTGTAACCGCGTTGCGTTAGGATCTTCCCAGCGTCCACACTCAGTGGGAACGCTCTATCCGTTTCTCGAAAAACACGGCGTTCAATCCACACAGGTAAAAAGCCAAACCGCTGTTGAGTCGGTATACTCAGGGATGTCCGAAAGATAAAACGGCTGTTTGGACAGTATTTGCGTTTCAACCGAACTGTCTGTAGCGCATTAAGGCTCCAAGCCTCCTCTTCCAAGTGGATAATATCCGGTTGAAAATCTCGGAAGTGGGGCTTCACACCCTGGCGGTAGTAAAAACGACTGCCGTATCCCGAAAATCGTATTGGACACGGAAATTCTGCACACGGCGTGTCCAATGCCGGTTCAAAGACAATCTCTTGAAAACTTTCATACCAACGTGCAGGAACGACAACCCGTAATGTGACATCCGGACGTTCTGCGATGAGAGCGAACTTTCGTCGGTACGGCTTCATAATATAGGAATGAGAAAGGACTAAGATACGCACGGGTCATTAAGTCCCTAAACACTCCCAAAGATTCTCGGGCTCACTGATGGCTCATCTTCAGAGACATCCGCATCCGATTCATCAGGGGCTGCCTCAAAAGTGATTTCCTCGTTTATATCTACTGAACTTTCATCTGAAGCAACGAGAACATCCATCAAACCCTCAAGTCTTTCGCGGATCTCTGATCGTTCATCCGAAACCGCCGCACGCTCTGCGTCAAGCTCCTCCCTAAGGTTACTATTACGATTTTCAATATCTTGAATCTGTGCATCGCGTTGCAGTAAATCACTGTTGAGCCGGGCAATTTCAGCCTCCAGTTCCAGTTTGTCTGCTCTTAATTCCTGAACGGTTGAAATCGCAAGTTCAACACGTTCCTCCAGCAGCGATACAATACTTTGTTCTAATGCGTCAGACATATTAATTCCTCCAAAATGGTATGTTTATTAATTCGCGACGGATTTGCGATTCTCCGCCGCAGCGGTAACACTCGTTTCAATCAGTGATAGATGCTCAGCATCCGCCCAATCTTGACATTCATGGACGTAGTGAAAAAGGTACTGTTGCGCGTACCCTACGCTATCCCCGAAGTAACCATGCGCGAACTCGCGTATCTCAGGATACGTAGCACGCCTCCGCAGATAAAGTGTCTCAAAGATTCGTTTTATCCAAACATCAATCGGTAATGCTGCAAGATGCCCAAGTGAAAATAGACAGATACAATCGGCGACTTTCTCACCTATACCTTTTCTGCGCATTAATTCGCGCTTCGCCTCAGGATAGGACATCTCCTTCACCGCCGTGAGTTCAAATTCACCACTCACAACTGCTGCCGCAGCTTCTCGAAGATAACTCGCCCGGTAGCCGGTGCCACACGCGAGAAGTTCTGCCTCTGTTGTAGCCCCGAGTGCTTCTGGACTTGGGAAACTATAATCCACGTAACCTCCAAACGTCAGCTGTTCACCAAAACGCTCGGAGAGCCTGCGGATAATCCCACGAATCCGGGATATATTGTTGTTCTGAGATAAAATGAATGATGCCACCGTTTCCCAAAGTTCTTGGTTCAGAATGCGCATCCCCCAAAGTTTCTCAAGCGCCCGATGCATATACGCATCGTTGTCAACTGCAGCGAGGAGCTTTGGAACATCGCGGTCAAGATCAAGATAGTGTCGGAGAAATGGGACGAAGGTAGTTTTATCCTCGGTGGTAGAACTCTCCACACGCAAGGTAGTTCCTACTTGACAAATTTTGAGGATGCGTCCCTCCACGACACCGTAATAGGCATCATCTATTCGATTCCATCGAAACGACTGTCCGGATTCTAAGGTATATTTCAAACTAAAGTCTGTTGCATCCTGAATCTGCATCGTGTGTTTTGTTGAGTTTTGGTGAGCACTTGTAAGCAATACCCTTGATATTTACCAATTAGTATATAGTAAATTTCAAAAATTAGCAAATTTTTATTCTATGTCCCAAAATCCACTCTATTTTCAGCGACCTGATTTGACATTTTGCTCAGTTACGGGTATAATATTAACACCTTGGTCTGAAAGTAACAGGACTTACGCAGCTCCCTCGCTGGCGAGGTTTCCTAACCTCGCCAATAGCGCAATATGTAGCGTTTTATGGGAAAATTGCGTAAATCCTGAGTAATAGAAACTAAACAGGAGAAACCTTGTAAAACATGATTATCTTTCTACGCGAAAAATTTATTGCGCAACTCTTTATGTGGATAATCGCCATTGTGTTCCTCGCAGGGACGGTGTTCCTCTACAGCAACACGCAGGGCAGGGGTGAAGATCCAGAAGGAGAAGTCGTTCTCAGAATTAATAACGCAGAAGTCAAGCGAGGAGAGTTTGAGAGTGCCGTCGCTAATGCTTTGGAAACGCAAAGACGCAACCAGAGATTCGGCGCACTGGATCGAGAGGAAACGCAGAAGTCAGTCATTGAGCGATGGATACAACAAACCATACTTGGAAGTGTGGATATCGGTCCTGCTGAAATAGAACGCTATATCCGAAGCGACACCACCCGAGTCGAGCAGTACAATCTTTACCAACAGTTAGGAGCAGCAGACCTCTATACGGAGAATGTTCGTTTACAACTCAGTTCCGCTGCACTCCGAGATAGTGTGCAATCACTTGAGTTGATAACCGATACTGAAGCAGAACAAGCATATCGACTTGAGTCAGACAAGGCAAAAGTTAAATTTATTGAGTTTAAGCATAGTGATTATGCCGCAACGACTGAAGTAGATGAAGCAGAAGCAGAGGCGTACTTTGAGAAAAATCGGGATAACTATAAATCGGAAGAACAGGTGAATGTAAAGTTTATTAGGGTAAATCCTGCCGATCTCGTTTCAGACGAAGACATTGCTGCGCATTACGAGGAGAATCAAGCGGAGTTTACAACACCCGAAGTGGTTAAAGCACGCCATATCTTGAAAAAATTTCCTGATAACGCAACCGACGAACAAAAGACGGAGACCAAAACTGCCGCAGCGGAACTCCTCAAAACTATCAACGCAGCGCTGGCAGCGGGCGCGGACTTCGCAGAACTCGCAAGGACCCATTCAGAGGGACCTTCCGGTGCCCAAGGTGGCGCGTTAAGGGGTGGAAACCCAAAACTTCCACCCGGAGACTACTTTGCACGTGGAGACATGGTCAAACCCTTTGAGGAAACAGCTTTTGACAGCCTCGAACCAGGAGAAGTCAGCGGTTTAGTCGAAACACAATTTGGGTTCCACATCATCAAGTTGGAGGAAAAGAGAGCACCAGAGGGGCAACCTTTCGACCAGGTCCAATACGACATCCGGCAAAAACTCGTTCAAGTCAGCGGTGTTGATGAGGCAAAAGAAGTTGCGTCCGACCTTCTGTATGAAATCGAAATTCAGGACTATGACGCGGCGCTTGCACTTGAAAGATACAAGGAACTTTCCTTCATCGCACTGGAAACAGGGTTCTTCAGTCGTGACGTTACAACTATTCCGCAGATTGGTGCAAGATGGGGGTATCAAGGGTTAATCGAAGA
This sequence comes from Candidatus Poribacteria bacterium, assembly GCA_022821725.1. Lineage (GTDB taxonomy): Bacteria > Poribacteria > WGA-4E > WGA-4E > WGA-3G > WGA-3G. The sequence goes on from JAJEDB010000091.1 coordinate 92,277, forward strand.
ACTCTTTGATATGGAAGTGAACGTAATAAAGGTTGTTGAGGCGAAAAAATCTAATGGAGAACAGATAGAAGCCTATTTTGTTGCCACCGTTCTTGAAAAAAAACCGGCAACTATTCCAGCGTTTTCAGAAATCAAACCGCAGGTCCTCAGCGATCTGAAAACGGAAAAATCCAAGGAACGTGCCTTTGAGGATGCACAAAACCTGCTTAATAAACGGGCAGACACCACATCACTGGATGCCTTACTGGAAAAGTATGACGCGCCTGAGAGTTTAGCAACAGACCGACTTTCTGTCCAAGAAAGCAACCTGTTCGCGCTCAGTCCAAACAGCGATTATATTGCCGGTATGGGAAGTTCGACTGAAACGATGTTCGCCGCATTTCAGATGGAAGTTGATGAGATTGGGGGTCCCTTCAAAGGGAGCAATTCTGTCTATATTGTCCAACTCATTGAGAGGGAAGAACCTGACATTGAAACGTTCCAAATGGACCCAGCTGAGAAAGCACGGCATCGTCAAGCTCTCATTCAAGCGAAAAAACGGGAAACATATTTGAATTGGTTCGCCGCACGCAAAAAGGCGAGTGAACTCTGGATCCATCCGGATTATCGTTAATTCAGGAGTTCGTAGAAAAAATTGCGGCGTTTGGGGATATAACCTAACTCGGCTATCGTGCGTTCGATCTCCTCGATCGGCATGCAATAGACCGTTCCCGCTTTGCTGACAACGTTCTCCTCTATCATTGTGCCGCCCATATCATTCGCACCGAATTTAAGCGATAATTGTCCGATCTTCGGACCTTGGGTTACCCATGAAGATTGAAAGTTGTCGAAGTTATCCAGAAACAATCGCGAAATAGCGAGTGTTTTGAGGTATTCAAAACTCCCCGCCGGTGGTATATGATCCATGCGGGTATTAGCGGGTTGTAGCGACCAACAGATAAACGCTGTGAATCCACCTGTTTCATCTTGCAAATCACGTAATCTGACGAGGTGCTCGACACGTTCGGCGTAACTCTCTACATGCCCGTACATCATCGTCGCGCTCGACTTCAGCCCGACCAAATGTCCCTGACGCATGACCTCCAGCCACTCGTCAGCCGTGCATTTTTTAGGGCTAATCTCATTACGGGCATGATCAGTAAGAATCTCTGCACCGCCCCCAGGGATCGAATCAAGTCCAGCGTCTCGTAACCGGATAAGCATCTCTCGCAGCGACATACGGTTTATCTTGGCAAACCAATCCAACTCTGGTGGGGAAAACCCGTGGATATGGATGCGGTAATTTGCTTTGATCCAACGCAGGAGATCTTCGTACCAGTCAAGTTTGAGTTTCGGATGCAATCCACCTTGCATGAGAATCAACTCACCGCCAAGATCCAGTGTTTCTTGTATCTTTTTCCCCAGTTCTTCCCGTTCCATGACATAAGCGTCAGGGTCTTGACGATGGCGGTAAAAAGCACAGAAATCGCAGTCCACATAACACCAATTGGTATAGTTGATATTTCGGTCAACAATATACGTGACGTAGCCTTCGGGATGTTTGCGTTGTCGGGCGATATCTGCAGCGTGCCCCAGAGAAAGTAGATCGTGGCTCTTGAAAAGCGTCAGGCAGTCATCAAAATCTAACCGTTCGCCCGAAAATGATTTCTCAAGAATAGATTGGATGTTTGTATCCATTTACGAGGGTCCTTCAATTCTATAAAACAGACTGATACCAAATCTAATGTTGCAATTCTAACACTTTATAATCTGTTTGTCAACTTTTTTGACATTTTAATTTGACTTTCGCGGAAAATTCAGTATAATTGTAACACGTTTGTTCTGAATCTGTATTTAACGAGGAGAGACGAAAATGAGCGAAGTCGTTTACAATGAGGACTTGGTGAAACGCGTATCCAATAAATACCTTGCAGTGAATGTTGCCGCAAAGCGCGCCAGAGATATAAACGCAAACGGTTTGCCGATTGCGCCGTCAAGCACTGCAGACAAAAAGAAGAAACCTGTCGCCGTTGCCACACAAGAGTTAGTTGAGGGGAAACTTCACTTTGAAAGAAGCGAGGTCAAAGCACCCGCTCAGAATACACCCTCGATTTTTACCGACTCGCAGGATTCAGACGACGGGAGTGATATATTTGATGAAGAACTTCTCGCACGCGAAGGTGATGCTGACCCAGAGGAGCGTGAGGAAGGTCTCTAAATCTCATTGATGCCGAAAATTGCGCCTACCCAAACAACCTCTCGTCAAAAAAATTGAAGGCACTTGACAATTCCCAATAAAGAGGGTATAATTAAAAGTGCTGCTGACGTGGCTCAATGGTAGAGCAAGTGATTTGTAATCACTAGGTTGGAGGTTCGATTCCTCTCGTCAGCTTTTTTAATGGGGGTATGCTAGAGCGGTCAAATAGGGCAGACTGTAAATCTGTTGGCTATGCCTACGGTGGTTCGAATCCATCTGCCCCCATCTCTTTTTATTCTATGCTGCGGGAGTAGCTCAGCTGGTAGAGCATTGGCCTTCCAAGCCATGTGTCGCGGGTTCGATTCCCGTCTCCCGCTTGTTGGTGTTTTTTATCTTTGCCGATGTAGCTCAGTCGGTAGAGCGCGTCCTTGGTAAGGACGAGGTCACCGGTTCAATCCCGGTCATCGGCTCCACTTATCGAAAGTAGAGGGTTTATTATGCCCAGAGACATTGTGATATTAGCGTGTGATACATGTAGCCAACGGAATTATGTGACGACTCGGAACCGTCGGACAAACCAGAATCGGTACGAACGGAAGAAATACTGTCGTTTCTGTCGAAAGCATACATCCCACAAGGAAACACGATAACTTTTTGGGTAGGGACGTAGACACCACCGCGAAGTATACCGTCTCCTACGCAAAACTTGCAGGCCAGTAGCTCCAACGGCTAGAGCGTCGGTCTCCAAAACCGAATGTTGGGGGTTCGAATCCCTCCTGGCCTGCCTTTAATAATCTTATGATAGCTCGTTTGAAAAATTACGTTCAAGGCATTAATCAAGAATGGCAGAGAGTGTCTAAACCGGATGCCAAAGAGGTCCAAGGCAGCACCATTACTGTTATCATCGCTTCCGCCGTGTTAGGGCTTTTTATTGGGTTAGTCGATGGCAACTCCGCTTTTCCGAAATGGAACAACCCGCTGGGTTGGATCTTTCTCGCAGCTCTTCCAATCGTTGTTTTCTTTATTATGCGAAGTTGGGAGAATCAACCGCAAAGTAGTAGAGCAGCTGAATCTGAGGGTATTGACGAGAATCGGAAAGTGATAGCGGCAGCAGTAGCCTGTATCCCTTTAATTGCTGTACTTGTAAGCCAGTATGTCCTGAGTAATTCCCTTGAAGGTTTCGGGATGGCTTTCCTCAGAACTCTCTTTATTCGTTAATCATAATGTGCATACACTGGTGAATCGGAATATGGATGGATACTGGTACGTCGTTCAAATATACACTGGACATGAGAAAAAGGTTAAACTTAACCTTGACAACATGATCGCCAGGGAAGAATTACAGGACGAGATACTTCAAGTTAATGTCCCAGAGACTGAGGTTGTAGAGGTTAAGGACAGTCAACGTAAAATTAGCCTCCGACCGTCTTATCCGGGTTATGTTCTTGTCAATACCACACATGAACTCGGTCCACATGTCGATAATCCGATTGGGCAAAGGAGTTGGACGCTCATACAAGAGACACCGGGAGTCATGAACTTTTTAGGGCCCACCTCACATCCTTCGCCTCTCAGTCCTGATGACGTCGAAGCAATGCTCCAGATGTCAACCGAGGAAGAGGAAGCCCCACCGGTACCCGCAATGGAATATGAAGTCGGTGATAAGGTCAGGGTGATAAACGGGCCGTTTAGTGGATTCTCCGGGGACATCGAAGAAATTAACATGGAACACCAACGATTACGCCTCAGCATTTCACTTTTCGGTCGCTCTACCTCCGTTGATTTGGGCTTACTCGAAGTAGAAGAATTAAACTAAACGTAAATCGCACTTTTTAAGTGGAGAACCGTGATTGTGAGTGCACGCCGTCTTACTGACTGTAAAACGCGATTTGGAACGCTCACAACCCAAAATAGGGAAAAACAATGGCAAAGAAAGTAGCAGGCGAAGTTAAACTCCAGTTAGTCTCCGGACAGGCGACACCACAACCCCCCGTTGGTCCCAGCCTTGCCCCTTACATGATTAATCTGCAGGAGTTTATCAAATCCTTTAACGCACAGACGCAGCATCAAACCGGAATGGTGGTGACGACCGTCATCACCTGTTATAGCGATAGATCCTTTAGTTTCGCCGTAAAATCACCACCTGCCGCAGTCTTACTCAAATCCGCAGCAAAGATTGCCAAAGGTTCTGGTGAACCCAATCGAAACAAGGTTGCTTCCGTTACGATGGAGCAAATTCGAGAAATCGCACAGACGAAATTACCTGACTTAAATACGACAGACTTAGATGCAGCAGTGCGAATGGTGGAAGGAACCGCTCGTAGCATGGGGCTGACGGTTAATTAGCAAGGCTTATCCATCTGACGAAACACGGTATTGTGGGTATACGGATAAGTTCACTTTGAAACGGGGCTATAGAAATATGCCCCATGGAGAACAACATGGCGAAAAGAGGGAAGCGATACCGCGGCATCAACGAACACGTAGACAGACTGCAACTTTACACGATAGACGAGGCTGTCTCGCTGGTGAAAAAAACAGGCAGCGCAAAGTTTGATGAAACCGTGGATTTGGCATCGCGTCTGGGCATAGATGCCCGACAGGCAGACCAGAATATCCGAGGCACTGTCGCACTGCCACACGGAACAGGGAAATCTGTTCGTGTTGTCGTCTTTGCCCAAGGCGACCCGGCACGACAAGCCGAAGAAGCCGGGGCAGATTTCGTTGGAACTGACGAGCTCGTCGATAAAATTGTTGACGGATGGCTTGATTTTGACGCAACAATTGCTACACCCGACTTAATGCGAAGTATCATGCCTAAACTTGGGCGAATCTTGGGACCGCGCGGCTTAATGCCTAACGCCAAAGCCGGCACTGTCACAATGGATGTCGCCGAAACCATCCAAGATATCAAAGCAGGACAGATCGAATACCGGGTAGAACGCTCTTCCGGTATTGTTCATGTCCCAATCGGCAAGGTCTCATTTGAGGAAGAAAGTATTAAACAGAACCTCAACGCAGTGATGAGTGCACTCGTTGCCGCTCGTCCGTCCGCGGTGAAAGGTAGATACATTCGGAGTGTCGCTATATCAGCAACAATGGGAGCTGCTGTCCGGATAGATCCACAGCAATTCGCATAAAATCCGCGCAGGATACGATATGGAATAGTCCTACAGTTGAATAAAGTCGTAGAACGTAGGTGCCACCGGCTTAATTGCCTACTGAGGCTTGAATGGAATACAACGAATGATGTGTGACCAAAGCGTCCGTGAAATCGCGTCGTTCCGTATGCACGCCTCTTTGGATCTAAGCCTCCAGGCACCTGGGGGCTTTTTGCATGCAATCGTATACCGAATCGATAGGTGTATAGCGAAACCAAGGTTACTCTACAACCGATATAGAAAGGAACTGAAACATGCCGAATGAGGCAAATGTTCAGCAAACAGAACAAATTCGTGAGATTTTTGACAATGCCGATGTTGTGCTGCTAACAGACTTTCAGGGGCTGACCGTCGCAGAAGTTAACGAACTGCGAAACCAACTCCGAGCCGCCGATATCCGCTATAAGGTCTGTAAGAATACATTGATAAACGTTGTCGCTCAAGAAAGAGGGATTGATGGCTTGGCGCCTTATCTCAAAGGAAATACAGCCCTCGCTACCGGTACAGATCCGGCGACATCTTCAAAAATCTTGCTTGAATTTGGCGAGAAACACGAAAAGCTTAAGGTTAAAGGTGGCATTCTCGGGACACGAATCATTGATGCAGCAGGCGTTGAAGCCCTGAAAGATATGCCATCACGAGATGTTCTGATCGCCCGCACCGTCGGGGTTATCGGCGCACCTCTCACCGGACTCGTCAACACCTTAAGTCAGGGTTCACCTGTTACAGGGATGGTGAACGTACTCAGTGGAACAATACGTCAGGTAACCTCCGTACTGACACAGGTTGCCGACCAAAAGAAAGAGGCGGAAGACGCCTAACCCATAGCACTTCCAGTGCTTATATCAAATATTGAGGGAAACTAAGTCCCGAGACTTGATTCGGAAATCTCTGATCGAGTTAATTTGATACTACCTATAGAGAGGATAAAACCATGGCCGCAGATTTGGAAAAAATGATTGACGAAATTAGCAATATGACCGTTCTGGAACTTTCTGAACTCGTCAAAGCCTTAGAGGATAAATTCGGAGTCAGTGCATCAGCCGCACCGGCAATGGCTATGCCGGGGATGATGCCAGTTGCTGCTGCGGATGCAGCAGCAGAGGAAGAAGAAGAAGAGAAAACGGAATTCGACGTGCAGCTCAAAGACTTCGGTTCCAAGAAGATTCCAGTTATCAAAGAGGTTCGCGCGATTACTGGGCTCGGATTGAAGGAAGCAAAAGAGAAAGTCGAATCCGCACCCGTTGTCATTCAAGAAGGCATTGCTAAAGAGGAAGCCGAGAAAACGAAAGAACAACTCGAAGCTCTCGGTGCCGAAGTCGAAATCATATAGACGGAAGTATGCCGTCTTACATCACAGACAGCGCGCGTTTAAATCGCGCACGACAGGTAAACCCATTATGGTTCTTGAGCATAGCGATGCTCCAATTCATCGCTCTACGGTGAACTGTAATGGGTTACCGTTTTTTGACGAAACTTGATGATTTTATCAGGGACTTCCAAACGTGCTATAAGTAGCACGACTACAAGCGACCCTGTTCGTAGTAGGACGATTCATCGCCCGTCAATTACCCAATTTATTTTTTTATCTTCATATAGGAATAGGACCTTCATCGGATGTTTAGTATCCTTGATGTCTTCTATCTTGTTTTCAGCCAACTCGCAGTGGGCGGGTTTGCGCTCCTCCTCTTAGTCCCTACAGGATTAGTGGGTCCGAATTTCTACCGTTTAATGGGGAGTATCTATCTGCTCGTAAGCGGATTATCGCGATGTGCAAACCTTGCGCTTCATCAGCAGCCCGTCACATTTCGTAACTTCTTCGGATCTTGGCAGAATCCCGAGTCTATTTCTGTTATCTGTTTCGTTCTCATTGTCTTCGTTTACACCCTAAGTTGGTGGTTCAAAACACCACTCCTTACACGGTTTCTCTTCTTGAGTGGACTTATCTCCGGCGGGGTGTGGTTGATTTTGAGTACCCAACGGTATCTTCAAGTCGTACAACTTCCGGGTGAAATGTTCCTGTTATCGCTTCAATTCTTGACGGCCGCTGCGCTACTCGGTGCAGTCCATAGTGGGATGTGGTTTGGGCATTGGTATCTCGTGGTGCCTGATTTGCCCGTGGTTTATTTGAAACGGTTTAATACTGTCCTACTCTGCACACTTTCCGGTGTGACACTGCTCCTCTGCCTGAACCTCTTTTTCAGACAGCAATCCACAGATACCGTATCTTTTAACCTCTTCTATCAAATCATCTTCAGCATGCGGGTACTCATAGGGATCGCTGGCACGTTGTTCCTCTACTTCATTACGTGGGACTGCTTACGTCCGAAATCCGTTGCCCGTGATGTGCTTGGTGCGACACGCGCTGCGACCGGTTTCCTCTTTATTGCCATCATCACAGTGCTTCTCGGTGAGTTCTGCAGTCGGCTGCTACTTCTGGAAATGCGATTTATCTTTTGAACTCTCAAACCCCGTAGCCTGTAACAATACGCGGAAATACCCAAGCAAAAACACGCAAGCGGATATGAGAAAGGCATCTAAAAGTTCAAACCCACTTTGTTCCTCCGCAAGGAAAAATTAAAATCCTCCGCAAGGAAAAATTAAAAATTGTAATTTAAATTTCGGATATGCTAAAATTACCATATTCACTACAAACTTTAAGGAGAAGGATAATGCAATCCCAAATTTTCTATGAACCCGAATCAATGAACCTCGAAGATCGGCCCGTGCCAGCAGCCGGTGACAATGACCTACTCGTCCAGGTCCGTTCGGTAGGTATCTGTGGTTCGGACGTAGCATATTATTTCGGCAATAGTTCGCTTGAAACCGACGACGGGAAAGGACCCCTTATCCTTGGACACGAATTTACCGGTGAAGTCGTCGAAGTTGGCAGCGAAGCAGGAAAAACAGGTGGATTTAAAGTAGGAGATCGAGTCGTCGTCAATCCTGTTCAATCTAATCCAGATTCCTTCTGGAGTCAGAAAGGATTGTCCAACTTGTGTCCCGAAAAACGCGTCTTAGGTGTAGGTGTTGATGGAGGTTTCGCGGAATACGCAGTCTCAGATTATCGGTGGACGGTCAAGTTACCCGACAACGTGACCTATGACCAAGGTGCACTCACAGAGCCGCTCGCATGTGGACTCTATGCTGTCAACAATCTCAACGCCGAAGAAGGTCAAACCGCCGTCGTCTTCGGACCCGGTCCCATCGGTTTGATGATGGTGCAAGTCCTAAAAAGCCGCGGCTTGAAGAACGTCCTCCTTGTCGGAACCCGTGATTATCGCTTGGATTGCGGTAAGGCACTCGGGGCTGACGTAGTCGTCAACGTTAGTGATACCAACTCCCCGCACTATGTAGAAGACTTAGGCGCTCTGATTCAGGAACGCAACGATGGCGAATTGGCAGATCGTGCAATTACAGCGACCAGCTCACTTGACGCGATCCATACCGCCTTAGAAGTTACAGGTAGACACGCAACTGTCGTTATCTTTGGGCTGCCTGGCGATACAGATGTAATGCGGGTTCCCATCCTTGATACGATTCTTATGGACAAAACCATCAGGTTCTCTTGGCTGGCACCTGATACGTGGGAAGAGGCAGTGCAGCTCATTTCGAGTGGCGATGTCAATATGGACCAAATCATCAGCCACGAATTCCCGCTTGAATCACTTGTTGAAGGGATAACAAAAGTTCGCAATCGTGAAGACGGTTGTACGAAGGGCTTGATAAAAGTTTCTGCTTAACCTGTAAAGAATATGGGCATCCCGTTTTTCATCCTTTTTATCCTTTCAATCGCTTTCTTATCTCTTGGAATAACTGGGTGGGGTGGTTTCGTTTCGGTGGAATGGCCTCAGCAGGACGCAACCGACGCAAAGACTGACACTGGAGCTGTTACCCCTTACCTCAGTTTAAAACCAAACTACTGGGCAATCGCACAGTGTTTCATAGGATTTCTGCTGTTTTTAGTGAGCCTCTATTTTATGGGCTTTTTTCTCTATCTCGAAGAACGAGAAAGCGGCAGAATCATGAAAAACGTAAAAAGTTTTGCCAAACTCAGGCAGTTTCTTGAGCGATCTAAAAACGCGCTAAAGAGGTAATTCCAACCCGTATGAAACGACAATTAAAAAATGATTTACTTCTTCGCGCATCGAGATGTCTGCCGGTGGAACGTGTCCCAGTGTGGATGATGCGGCAAGCTGGCAGATCAGATCCCGTTTACCGACAAATTCGACGTGAGCTTAATCTCCCATTGGAACGCCTCTTTCGGACCTGCCCTGCACCGATGTCCCAAACCGAGGTCGAATCAGCAGTCAAAATATCGCTGCTGCCCAAACGTATCGGTGTTGATGCTATCATTGTCTACAAAGATATTCTTACCCCCCTCGCCCCCATGGGCGCGCATTTCCGATTCGATCCAGGACCCATTTTAAACCCACCGATCCGTACACAAGCACAAATAGACGCACTTCGACCCGTTGATGAACCGCCTACACAATTGGCGTTCACAGGAAAAGTCATTCGCAACCTACGCGAAACCTTGAATGAGGAACTGCCTCTTATCGGTTTCGCCGGGGCACCTTTGACGCTTGCTTTTTTCCTCATTGCAGGGGAAAGTCCGATCAAACGGGGTTCCGGAGTATCTGAAAAAGCAGCGCCGGTCTTCCAAATGATGGAGGAAGCACCTGACCTCTTGCATCGGCTGCTAAACAAGTTGACCAATATGACTATTAACTACTTGAACTACCAAATTAGCGAAGGGGTTCAAATAGTGCAACTTTTCGAGTCCATCGCCGATGTCTTACCGCGGCAGATATATAAAGCGTTCGCTTTTCCTTATCATCAGCGAATTTTCGCTGAGCTCAATCCAGAAGTCCCGGGAATCCTGTTCGCAAAAGAGTGTAGTTACATAGATTTAATGCATCAGAGTGGGGCGAATGTTCTAAGCATTGGAAAATGTGTAGACCTTAGCAAAGCCAAAGCAAACACAAACGGTGCCGTCGCTTTTCAAGGAAACGTCGATAACGACATTCTTCGCGATGGGACACCTGCCGACATCACAGCAGCCGTTGAGACCTGTCTAAGACAGGGTGGAAAAACTGGACATATTTTGAACCTGAGTCACGGTCTACACAGAGATACGCCATTTGAAAATGTTAAGCATTTCGTAAACATCGCAAAAACACTTTAGGAAAATTGATGAGAAACATCCTTGAAAATCCCTTTGCCCCACGACAATACGGACAGCTCGTTGAAGTGACAGAGCGAGTATATCTCTTTCGTAATATTGTAAATTCTTCTATTATCATTGGAGATAAAGGGGTAGCGGTAATTGATACGCAAGTCAACCAAATGATGGCACGACGGTTGCGTGATGCAATCCGCACCATTACGGATAAACCGATACTGTATGCAATTAACACACATTACCACTGGGATCATACCAATGGAAACACTGTTTTCCATGAAGCTGGCGCGACGGTTGTCGCTCGCGAGATGACCAAAGATTTCATGGTGAATAGGTCTCCGCGGCAGGAAGCATTTCTGCGTTCCCGCGGCTTCACACTCGGCGATCCGCCTTTTCTACCACAACAGACCTTCACACATGAAACCGAACTCGATTTGGGGAATCAACCGCTACACCTCGTTTACTTGGGAAAGGCAGAAACGGACGATGCTACTGCTATCAGAGTTCCAGCGGAAGATTGTATCGTCTCTGGCGATACCGTTATGACAGGGAGTTTCCCCATCTTTGGACAACCCGTTATGAATGAAGGACTCATGGCGAACCACGATTGGATCAATACAATTACGGAGCTCCGGGCATACCGACCTAAATCTGTCCTACCGGGACACGGACCCTTAGCGCGGGACACCGAAATCGACCGCTTGCTTGAGATTGAGTCCTATTTCCTAACAGAAGTCCGAAAACGTGTTGAACGGGGCATGTCCTTAAATACACTGCTCGCTGAAATGGAAGCCAACTTACCCGACTGGATTCGCGCGATTGCTGAAGTATGGGGAACCCCCCGTTACGCGATCTTGAGGGTCTATCGCGGGTTAATCGACGATCCAGAACCCGGGTGGCAACATCTGAAACCTTCGGCTATTCCGGCAGCGGATACCGAAAAACTTCGCCAAAAAACACACGCACTCGAAGACTTTCAGGCTTACCGAGAAACCGCCGAAGAGGTCGCGGAAGGTAATGACTTTGGTTTGGCAATTGCCATCTTAAAAACCGCAACCCAACAATATCCGAATCTACCCGACGCTTGGACGGAATACGCAAATTTGCTCACACAAGCATCACGCACCGTGTCAAGTGTCCTTGAAAAGGGGGACTTCTTCGCTGAAGCCAAAAAAGCACTCAATATTGCACTTGAATTGGACCCTGATCACGCGCCAGCACATCTTTTGCGTGGGTACAACTACATCCTTTCTGCCTATCGCAACGGCGACGAAACAGAGACAGGACTGGAGTCCATCTATAGATCGCTCGTCATTGGGATTCACGGGACACAACTCGCGCAAGCCTACTTCTGTATTGGACTCGCACATCGGACCAATGGAGACGAGGCACTCGCACGTGAAGCGTTCGCGAAGGCGATCGCCGCTGACGCACGGTATATGCCGGCACAGTTAGCAAATATGGCATAGGAGGAAATAAAAATGAAGTACGATAGCGTCTTACTCGTGGCATTCGGTGGACCCACACCCGGCTGCTGTCAAAAATACAATAAAGATATGTGTCCCGGCGAAGCCTACTGTTTTGTCGAAGGGATTGCTGGGGAGGCTGAATCTCAAAAGGAACGTGTAAAAGACATCTCAGCCCACTACGTAAAATTGGGCGGGTTTTCGCCATTCAACGCGTTGACTTTCAAACAAGCCGAGGCACTACAAACCGCACTGCAAGCCCGCGATCTACCGTTGCCTGTTTACGCGGGATTCAGACATTGGGACCCCTATCTAAAAGAGGTCATCGCGGAAATGGCACAAAAAGGACACCGCAAAATACTCGGCATTATCATGGCACCCCACCAATCCAAAGTCAGTTGGGAATGGTACCAACAAACCGTAAAAAAAGGGATCGATGCAGTTGATGGTGAGAAACCGACTGTTGATTATCTCGACCCGTGGTACACACACACAGGTTACGTTGGTGCCATTGCTGAAATCATTGAAGCTGCATGTGGCGACAAGTTGGCACACGCTGAACTGGTTTTCACTGCGCACGCTATCCCCCAAGCAGCAGCGAATACTTCACCCTATACACAACAATTTGAAAAAACAGGCAAGGCAGTCGCTGAACACATCAAAAAAACCCGATTCGGTTTCGCATACCAGAGCGAGGTGGAAAATAGTCCGATTCCCTGGACACAGCCCGATATCAACGATTGGCTTAAAGCCCGGAAGGCAGAGGGCATTGATACCGTCGTCGCTTCACCCATCGGTTTCCTTTGCGACCATGTTGAGGTACTCTATGATTTGGACATAGAGGCGGCAGAAACCGCGGCAGCGTGTGGCATCGATTTCATTCGGGCAGGCACGGTCGGGGATCATCCCAAATTCATCAACATGTTAGCAGACTTTGTCTGTGAAAAAATCGCTGAGGGTCTGTAGGATAGAACAAGGAGATACGAAAAAATGAGACACACGACAAAAATTGAACTTGCGAATCTAAAAGATCTATTTCTGTCAGAAGCAGGCGTTATTTCGGAAGCCGATGTTCGCCGGTTAACAGTTGAAGACGCGCTTGTGGATACGGGGGCAACTCGCTTGTCGCTCCCTAAACCGCTCATAGACCAGCTCGGTTTGGCACCTGTCGGAAATGCAAGGACGATGACTGCGAACGGGCTGGCATCCCGGACCATTTATTCGGCAGTCGAATTTACCGTTCTGGAACGCAAGGGGAATATACAGGTAACCGACTTACCAGCGAACGCGCCTGTCCTTGTGGGACATATTATCTTGGAAATGTTGGACCTCTGCGTTGACATTAGAAACGGACTCATCTATAATCCAAATCACGATAATGAATGGATTGAAGAGCAACTCTAATACCCCTGGGTTGGGAATTTTTATGTCGGAAAACTCGGGTAGAAAACATGCCACTGTTATCGGAGGCGGTATCACAGGTTTAGCCGCCTGCTACCGTTTGCAGCGCGAGGCTGCTGCACGCGATATTCCGCTTGACGTTACACTCCTTGAAGCGAGTGGACGTGTCGGGGGTGTCATTGAAACTGAACACCGCGATGGATTTCTCATGGAACACGGGCCCGATGCCTTTATTTCCACTAAACCCGCGGCAAAAGCATTATGCGAAGAACTTGGGATTGCGGATCAATTCATTGGGACCAACCCGAAAGTCCGGCGGAGTTTTATCATCCGGAACGGGACATTGCATCCCGTCCCTGAAGGTTTTTACATGATGGCGCCAGGATCGTTCATGCCGTTTTTGAAAACGCCGCTCTTCAGTTGGCGCGGCAAATTGCGAATGGTGCTGGACCTCGTTATTCCCCGCAGAGGACGGGACACAGACGAAGCAGTCGCACACTTCGTCAGGCGTCGCCTCGGCACTGAAGCTTTCACACGGATGGCACAGCCTATGATAGGCGGTATCTATACCTCAGATGCCGAAAATTTAAGCCTAAAGGCAACGTTCCCAAGATTCTTGGAAATGGAAAAGGCGCACGGCAGCATTATCAAGGCACTCCGCGTCCAGAAAAAACAAGCGTCCGAAACCAGTCGAGACACAAGTGGACCTCGCTACAGCCTTTTTCTTTCGTTTAAGTCTGGAATGCAGACACTGACCGATACACTTACCCAAGCAGTATCCAACAGTATCAGATTAAATGCGAAAGTGAAACGTATTCAACAAGCGAGCGATGGGAACAGGTGGCATATTTCACTCGCTAACGGGGAAATGCTAAACACCGAACTTCTCTGCATTGCCCTTCCTGCACCACATACAGCAGCACTTATCGGGGATCTATCAAGTCCACTTACCTCAAAACTCAACGCAATCCCCTACGCCTCTTCGGCAACAGTCAATTTGGCATTCCGTCGTGAGGATATTACACACCCGTTGGATGGCATGGGATTTGTTGTGCCTGCTACGGAAAATCTATCTCTCATCGGATGTTCTTTCAGTAGCGTTAAATTTGAAAACCGCGCACCAACCGATCATGTCCTGCTCCGCGCCTTCGTTGGCGAACCTACCTCTAAGAAAACTGAGACCGAACTCATCGAATTGTGTCAAACAGATTTAACGCCACTTCTCGGACTCAAAAACGCCCCGCGGTTTGCTGTTGTGAGTAAACATTCACAAGCAATGGCACAGTATCAGGTCGGGCACCAAGAGAATGTCAGCAGTATAGAGCAGTTCACGAGCGCACTACCGGGATTAGCACTCGCAGGAAATGGTTACCATGGGGTTGGGATCCCAGACTGTATTCAGAGCGGAGAGGCAGCAGCACTTTCCCTCTTAGATACCCTTTTGCGAATAGGTTCGTAGTAGTGCGATTCATCGCACGTTTTTCGTTCAAGGATATGCGGTGAATTTGCGAATAGGTTCGTAGTAGTGCGATTCATCGCACGTCTTTCGTTCAAGTTCTTCTTATGAAAACGCGTCGACGTAAAGTTACCATCAGTCTGGGACTATTCGGGTGTGTATTGGTGACATTGATTGCTATCCTCGGCCCGCGTGCTGAGAACACCACAGATCCCGTGAAAGAAGCCTATCAGGGGTTCCAAGAAGGAAAGTGTAAAAGTTGTCATCCGGCAATCTGGAGGGAATGGGAAAATTCAATGCACGCCAAGGCATGGGTTGACGAAATCTATCAGGAAATCGCAAATCAAATTGAGGATAGGGAAACGAAATGTGACGGGTGCCATGCCCCCCAACCGATTCTCATCACAGGCATTGGGGAAATGCCAAAACTGAGAAATGGACAACGGGAAGCCGGCGTTTCATGCCTCGTGTGCCATCTCGATGCTGAAGGTGCCATGCATGGACCACAAGCAAGCGCAGAGACTTACTTCCACGCGAATGTAACCAACCTCATCTATACCGCACCAACAACGCTCTGTAGCACCTGCCATGGTCAACCGACCGTTCCTGAACACGACCAAGTTTCCAGTTTTCTCAATTCCAAATTCGCCGAAGAGCATCAGAGTTGTGCGACATGCCACATGCCAGTCGTCAAACGACTCCAAAGCACAGCGAGTTACGAAAGCATCAAAGGCAGAAAGCATACGTGGCGCGGCAGCCGGAGTGTCGCACAACTCAGACGCGCTGCAACGCTTCGACTTGAAATCACACCTGAAAAAACGAGTGTAAAACTACAAAGCAAAACCGGGCACATCTTGCCAGGCGGCACATTGCGGACCATCATTCTTGAAGTGAAACTTCTCTCTCCAGAAGGCATTGAACGACAAACAGAGCAAATCTCAATTTCGGATAAAGCGCGAAACCGTCTTCTCCCAAGTGAGGAGAGAACTTACATCTTCGACACTTTACCCAGCGCGACTGGGGACACACTCACAGTCCGGTTGTTATACCAATTGACACCGAAAACACCCAAATCCGAGTGGATAGTGATGGCGGAAAAAAATCACGTTGTCCCTTGATACAGTGGATATGTTCCCCCAGACCCGGTAGGTGTTGCCCCAGGCCCGGTAGGTGCGGTTTCCTAACCGCACCGGACTGCACCAATAAATTACCGAATTATTTTTTTATCTTCAGCATTGCGCTGTGTGTAGGTCCGCCTAAAAACTAATCGTTCGTATTCGGCAACGAATCGAAACCCAACAGCCGCTTTAAAGTCGGTGTAGCACGTGATATAACCTCGTCCGATACCAATTCAAGGTGTGCCTGCTGCGGCTTCAGGATAGAACGGCAAAAAAAACCGAGTAACCCAACACGCGATTCATTCGTTCTATTTTCTGAGGAGCCATGCCATATCGCACCGTTGACAATCAGGACGGAGCCACGCGGTCCACAAATCTGCAGCGCATCGTCGTATGCCATACCGGGTTCCGGTAACGCTTCAAGCCGTCGGTGACTCCCCGGCACGCAACGGGTTGCCCCATTTTCAAGCGTCCAGTCATCTAAGAACCACACACTGTTGGCAACCATAGGAGAATTTGGACGGGGAGTCGGGAGTCCAGAGAGCGGATAATCGATATGGAGACCCGCCTCCGGGGCACCCGGATACAGCACATTGACTGTAAACGAACTCAGTGTGCAATCCGCACCGAGTAGATACGTCATCGCAGCGAGCATCTTCGGGTGTTGAATCGCCTCTTCAAAGATTTCGCCTTTGGCAACGAGATTCCAGACCCGTTGGGCACTGTCATTCGCAAGATAGGAATGACCCTTACCGGCTGCTTGCTCTGCTTCGGCAAGGGATAAGGCACGTTCCCGAAGTTCCGCTGTTGTCTCTGGAGGTATCAGACGCTCCAATAGCAAAAAACCGCGCTGATCCAATTGGTTCTTTTCAGATTCAGTCAAGATAGCCATTTTTTTTCTCCGACGTTATTTTTCTTGACAGTTTAAGCGTTTTTTGCTAATATGTCAAATAGATTGTAGATTTCTATGAAAATCGCCAGAAATCTTCACGAAAATTTGAAATTTTGATTTGACATATTTTAAGAGTTGTGGTATCATTATATAGGCGGACTGCAATTTAATCTGATGATATACCGATGCGGCGGGAACAAATTTTTACCGATTGCACAAAACATCACGTAACTGCAGGACGATTTTGTTTACCGGTTTTTCCTGTGTAACGCAATATCTCTGACATTTAACGATTAAAAGTTTGCTTAATTTTGCCACTTTATGCTAAAATAATAGAAAAAATTCCCGCAGGGTCAAATCACTCAAGTCAAATTGCCCGCTTTTTATCTGATTTTGACCTGTGCCGTATGCTATACTAACCCTATTCTACGGCTACATCGGTATCGGGAAATTTTAACGCTCGTTGGTAGGATGTTGATTGGATGGGCGGACATCTACCCCAGTCGTCTTTAGTTGTATTCTCGCTTGCCCATCTAAGAAACTCAGTACTGAGTCTTGCGAGCGCGCAGACTTAACGAGGAGGATGAGTTAATGAAAAAACGAACACTCGTTTGTTTTTTGATTTTTACATTGTGTGTTTTTTACACTTCAATCCCGAATACTGTTTTCGGGCAAGATGCTTCTCTCGCCCAACAGGTGGCTGCAAAATACAGCGAGTTGCTTCAGCGTGAGGATATCCAAGCTGTTTTGCCAGATGTTCTGGAAGGCTTAAAATCAGACCAAATTCAAGGGATTTTGAGTACAAACCCCGCACTTATTGGTGCTGTCGTTGCTGCTCCAGATCTCCTACTGAATTTCGCGCCTGACACAGATCCGACATTCATAGCGCTTCTGAAAAAAGATACGGATCTTCAAACCATGCTCAACGACCCACAAGTACAGTCTTTGCTTGCGGATGTAGAAGCGATTGATGAGCTCGCAGGGTTGTTGAATGTTGGCGCACCGGAACCTACACCCGAACCGACTCCAGAGCCAACGCCTGAGCCGACTCCAGAACCCACACCTGAGCCGGTGCCAACGCCAGAACCGGTGCCGACTCCGGAACTCCCACCAGCAGCAGACGTGGTCCCAGCAGATCCCTTCGCACCGATAATGCCTACAAATGAATCAATTCACGGCAAATCGAGGCTGGGTGGGCTCGCTCTTAACAAAGTTTCTGGAAGACAGTTTGTAGCTGAGGTTTTTGAAAAAGCTACTGGACAACCTATTGAAGCCTTAGCAGCTTTCGATGGTCTTACTCAAGACCGGTTTGTTAGAATGGTGGTTGAAGAAATTACTAGATTGCTTGAACCATTGGTGCCTTTTCCAAAACAGCAGGTTCTACAGGTTTTACGCTCAAAGGATCTTAAGTTTTTTGCTGAAGAATTAGATGGAATGGATTTAGCACAAGGTCTTGATCGTGAGAACTTTGGCAACGCGGTTACGCCTATGCTGCTTGAGCTTCTCTGGGATGACAGAGAAGGAGACCGAGAGTATCCCAATCGCAAATACATCACTCGCGATAGTTTGAACCTTTACGCACGCGTTCCATCTGTGAATGTTGAAGGGGTTAGGTTTGAACTCAGCGATGGGACTGTAAAAGAAGGACAACGGGTTAGTGATCCAGCTGTATTTGGCTCAGATGCCATTCCTTACACCTTCCGATTGGAGGAGGCACTTGCTGCTACCAACTTACCCGCATGGCCCGCTTTGGAAAATAACCTTGAGCAGCTTTTCGATCGAGTTACCCTCCACTACTCGAATATGTTAACTTCCAAACCTTTCCCTTTAGGCATTGACATGCAACCGACATTCGGACCAGAAGGGGTTGTTTGGGAAGCAGATGTAGAAGTGACACCCGGTAATAATTATTATTACTACTTTGAAGTGACCCTCGCTGCTCCACTGAAGTTGGAGATTCTGGATCGCGAACAACTTGCTCCACTCTTTCAGGATGCATTCGCTGGCACTCGCATTGAAATAGCAGATGTTCTGTCCGCAACAGAATCGCATGAAATCACGATGTGGTCGATGCCAGATCCGCGCAACCTCCAATTGGCGGACCGCGGTATTATTGATGCTCTATTTGATGACCGTTTCAGGGAAGTAGTTGGAAGGGCATTAGGCCCGGTACTTGCAAGTAGCCTTGCCAGTGGCCAATTGCCTACACCTCAACAGCTCGTAGGCGCACTTGTAAAACATCAAGCGAACCTTCAGAAGATACTCCTGGGGAATGCTAATAAGGTGACGACACGATTTGAAGAAGCGTTTGACCCCATGTTAGCCTCTGTTTTCAGTGTTCCGCGCATCGATCCGCAATCCGAGTCGCTTTGGATTGCCAAACTATCTGACATCCCTGAGGGTAATCATTGGCTAGGGGCTTTCGTCTATGATGCTGCTGGGAACCCCCTGGATTTGATGCAAGGCGAGTTCACTGTTGATAGCAGTGCACCAGAAGCCGATATTGTAGTTAGACCAGGAAATACGAACACAGGTGGCTATCTGAACGACGACAATGTTTATGTCGCTACTGCGATAAATTATAATGCCGCCGCGACGCTGAATATCACAGGCATGCCCACACGAGGGCTTGTCGCGCCAGGTGAAGGATACCTCCTTTATCAAATTGTTAGGTTGAATCAAGATGGAACACCCTACCAAGGGGAATCGTCCCTTGAACGACCAAATACTTGGATGCCGTTGACAATTAAGGAAACGATGCTTGCCTCAAGGGTATGGGATGACACCATCGCGCAGCTTCTCGGACAAGGTTTACTTCCTGAGGAGATAGAGATTCCTGGCAGTGGGGTGAAGATACCGACGCGAACGTTGCCCTTGAACACGGTAGTAGCCGTCCTCGGAACTCCGGACGGACTCCGGGCCATACAAAACAATCCGACCCTTAAAACCTTAGGCACTTTGTTAAATATGGATCCGCTGGTGGACGAGCAAGCGGCCCAATTGATGGTTGATATTTTCGGGGCAACAGTAGACCTTATTAATGCTGTGCCAATCACCTTTGGTGCTCCGGATAATACCGTAGTGATGCCGATTCAGGGTCAGGAGGAAAATATGCCTCTCCTGACCGGGGAATATGGCATCCGCGCATTGGGAATTGATGCACTCTTCAATGTGAGTGCCTATACCGCACCAACACGCCTCAGAATTGTCAAACCCGAATACGACAAAGCAAGGGTTACAGCCGTCAGTATCAGAGACCAAAACGATGAACTCCACGAAAGCGGAACCATCTACTCCGATACCACAGTCGGCGTAATGTTGACTGTCAATGTGGATAAACGCACAGTCCACCCCGCAGATATCTGGGCGGAATACTCGACGGATGGAGTGAACTGGAAGTTAATCGGTGAAATGAAGAGGTTCCTTGAAAATGAAGGGGAGCCAACCGTTGAAGTCAGTTGGGATGTAGCCGATTTTGATGCACTCGCAAGCGCAGGTGATTCTGTCATGGTGCGTGCTGTGGCGAAAAATGATCTTGGGCTTATACACCCGTCGGAACCGTTCGCAATCAAACTGGATGCCGGTGTTCGCCCCGTTGACCTTGAGGTGTTGGCACTCGTCCTCGACACCGAGTCCATTACGGAAACCAACGCAGATAGCGGGGGTCCGCAAGGCACAGTCGTTATCAATGCATACACACCCCAACGGACATCTCCAGAGATTGCTTCCCTGAAGTTGATGATCGGCGATGAAGAGGTCGGCGCAGCCGATACAGGTGCTCTCGCTACCGCAGAAGAAGTGGCAGCATTACAGCAGAATGCCGACTTTATCACGGATCTCGTTGCGGTTGCAGCGGAAGCGACTGCCATGGACGCGTTATCAGGGAAACCTATCTCCTACCCAACCTACCTGAAATGGTCGGTTGAGGTGGATACAACGGCTCTGGAAGATACCATCACAGCCGAGAGTGGCGACGCAGCACGCGATGCCTCCATGGATAACAATCAGCACTTGGTAACTGCAGTCGCAATCACCAGCGGAGCCGAGGAGGTCCCAGGACGTCCAGGCGCGAAGACATATCTATCGGTTGATAACGTTGACGATGTCGCCCCACTCGGGCCAACAAACATTGTCGCCGTCGCCGATGTCGCTGGAATGATTGAAGCTGACGCAGATGGCAACTATACAGTCGGTGGAATCGTTGATGAAACCGTCGAATCACCGATAGCAATTCTTACTGCTGAACCCACTGCCGATCCCAGCACGTATGCCTCGGTTAAGATAGTTCAAGTGGATGCTGACGGTATGATGATTGAGGGCGGTATCGTGATTGAGGGTGAAGCCGGGATGTTGGACCTGACAACCGATGTCGGCGTGCTTGAAAATGGACCTTATATGCTCCGCGCGCTCGCCGTTGACGAAGCCGGTAATGAGGAAATGCAAACCGAGGAGTCTTCACAAACCACGGTGAACGTCCTAAACTTCCGAGTCGCTGATGTCGCGCAGTTGAAAGTTACAGCCGTTGACAGTGTGGATGTTCTCAGAACGCCAACCGAACCGATTCCGCTTCGCAGTTCACTGACGTTCGGCTTTAATGTTGACAACGGTTCCTTAGCTGCTGAAGAACTGAGCGGTTCTGTTGATGGTAGCGAAGTGCCAAGCGAAAGCGACGAAGACCCTGAAAATACCTTCTCACTCAAGGTAGATGTTTCAGCGTTATCCGATGGAATGTATACACCGCATGCCGTTGTTACCAAACGGAACGGTTCCGTTGCCGTCCCATTGAAAGGGATCAATCTGGATACCACCGGTCCGATGGTCGAAATTCAAACGCCTTCGGAAGACGCGACAGTCGCGAGTTTGCCAACCGTTCACGCAACCTATAACGATGGTGAAGGGAGCGGCACCGACAGTAACGGTCAGGAAGTCTTAGCGTGGGCAACTACGGAACTGACTGCCGGTCCAACAGTCGGTATCACACGCATCCACCCCGAAGCAGGGGATGTTGATGTCGCCGTCGATCAGAATGCTATTGAAACGGATAACGGCACGTTGGTCTATACCCGAACGGATAAACTCGGCGGTGGGGCGTATCGCATAACCGTGCAAGTTGCCGATGTCCTCGGAAACATCGGGGAAGCCACCCGTGAGTTCGCTATCGAAGGGACCCCCGCAGACACAACAGCACCTGTCATCACTGAAGCGGCTCCGTCTGGAACCATCAGCGGTGAAAGTTGGGTAACCATCTCAGCAGTTGTCAACGATGCGGAATCCAAGGTGATAAGTGTGAAGTTCGGTATTAACGACCAACCGCTCCGCTCCATCGCACCCGCACAGATCGCTGACGGACGCGTTCAGGTTGCCGATAGCTTCACAGCAGGAACACATACCGTCAAAGTTATTGCTATTAGCGAAGGCGGTAAAAGAGAACACTCATGGACCTTCACACTGGTCGTTGATAACGTCGCACCGACAATCACCTCCATTACGCCAACCGGAACGATCCGTGCTGGACTCCCGGTCATCTCCGCGAGTGCCAACGACGCATCCGGCGTTGACAAAATGGATATCGTCCTCATGGATAGCAATGGGAAAGAGGTGAAAGGTGACACCGAAGACGATGGCGAAGACGATGTTGAGGGTATCACACGCTTGGATTTCATGCCTGAAGCACCTCTCGATGAGGGAACTTACTCGATTGAAGTCCGCGCAACCGATACAATCGGCAACTCTGCCACAGCAAAGGGTAGTTTCACAATCGACTTTGATACTGCCGCACCGGTTATCACGATGTCGGCCCCACAAAATGAGGCACGCCTGACTGAACGCCGTCCGCAGATTTCAATAACTTATGCCGATGCTGAATCTGGTGTAGATGTCGATTCTATCCGCTTCGTGCTTGATGACCAACTGATTAACCTCAAACCGAATGAGAAATCGGCGTCACAGGTAGTGTATACACCACCTGCCGAACTCGCTTTCGGGCAACATACGGTTAAACTTGAAGTATCTGACATGGCGCATAAAGAGGGTAACGTTTCTGATAAGAGTAGCGGTGCCCGTGAAGCGAACATGGCAGTTCATGAGTTTACCTTCTTTGTTGAAAGTGAGGAAGGCCCAGTATTGGCATCGCGTCCGATTAACGCGCCCAACCCGTTCAAGGACAATACGCGTATTTCCTTCACATTGACTCGACAATCCACAGTGAGCATCGTCATTTACGATATGACGCTCCGACCGGTTCGAGTCCTTGTCGATAACGAGGTCTGGGATGCAGGCGAGTACGTTGGCAAAGGTGCTATCGGGTGGGACGGAACGTCCACCGCTGGCGAAGACTTAGCTCGAGGCGTTTACTTCTGTCAGATTATGGTCGCAGACGGTTTCGAGCCAGAATATGCCATTCTTAAACTCGCGCTGACGCGCTAAGTATACCGCAGTCTGCATATCGGGAATTGGACAGGGGTCCAGTTCCCGATGTGGACAGTCTTTTGGAGGATATAATGTTAATGACAAAGCACAGTTTTAGATGGGCTTGCAAACAGGGCCCAAAATTGCTATGCGGTTTAATACCACTTTTCTTTCTTATCCTAGCGGTGTCACCGGTCAGCTTTGCCGGAGTGGATGCCATGCCACACCTACGGCTTGGTGCCGGCGCGCGCTCGATCGGCATGGGCGGTGCCTTCACAGCAATCGCCGATGATGCCACCGCAACCGTTTGGAACCCAGCAGGACTCGGCTCCGCAGCGGATTTAAGTCTCAATTTTTCAACGCAGCAACTCGATCTGGATAGAACCCATAACTTCATCGCATTGACGAAAGCACTCGGGTCAGCAGGATCTATCGGACTTGCTGTCACAAATGCAGGGGTCAGCGGTATCCAGCAATACGATGCAAGGGAACGCTACGGCGGCACATTTAACTATAGTGCAAACGCCTATTCCCTCTCCTATGGCATTGGGTTCGGAAGCTTCGGGATCGGCCTAACAGGACGTATGTTGGCAGATAACTTTGGCGCAGAGGGTGTCGAAAGCCAGAGCGGGTTTGGCGGTGTAGATGTCGGACTCATGGGACATGCACTCCACATAGATGTCGGCGAGGAGAAGGTCCCCACTTTCCACTACGGACTCGCTGTGAAATATTTAGGCGCAGCACTTGGGGAAGATACCGTGCCGATGGTGATTAACGTCGGAGCCGCCTATAATCTCTATGTAGGGAACGTCGTCACATTTGCAGCCGATCTCGAGCAAGAGATGGTCAACCTTGACGAGAGCGCGACAAGCCTAAGACTCGGTACTGAATATACCATTGTCACTTACAAGTCCACTGCTCTTGCCATCCGAGGCGGGATCAAAGCCTCACGCGACACGCAAAACCTCTTCGGAGGGTTTGGCGTAAACATCGGTGGCTTGCAGGTTGACTATGCCATTCAAGATGGCATGGCAAGTGAAATTAACGGTGTCGGATCGACTCACTTTGCGTCCCTCTCTTATAGATTTTAAAGGAGATAACTGATGAAAATGCTAAGAGGCACACTGAAGTTGGCACTAATTCTGTACATTTGCGCAGCACTCAGTGGCGTTTACGTGTTATCCGCATCTGCGAAAATTACACCCCATGCGGGGGACGACGGCACTACGCTTATCACTATTGTAAAAGGGGATACCCTCTGGGATCTCTGCCAAGAGCATCTGCAGGACCCACTCCGATGGCGAGAACTGAGTAAATATAACGACTTCACCAACCCACACCTCATCTATCCCGGCGAGACATTGCGGATTCCAATCGCTATGATGAAAGAGGTCAAGGACGTTGCTGAAGAGGAACTTGCCGCTCAGCAGGCGGAACTTGAAAAGTTAAGAGCAGAATTGGCGGAATCCGAAGCAACGCGGGATAAACTCGAAGCTGAAATTAACGGACTCAACATGAGTATGGGTGAACTCAAAGCGCAAATCGAGGCACTTGAGGCAAGCCTAAAATCACAAGAAAAGTTAATGGCTGCTGTAAGTCAATCTGGCGACGCAATCTCTTCCGCTATCAAAGAAGCCTTGGCAGCGAAAAAAGCGGCTATCGTTGACCGCATTGCCAAGCTTGATATGCATCTTAAAGAAGCAGCGAAAGTGATTGAAGCACAAAAAATGCAAGCGAAAGCAACCCACGAACGCATTAAATCCATCGAAGCGGACGTGAAGATGCTGTTGACGAACGTTGAAGCCAACCAAAAGGCGATCAACGAGGTCAAGATGATACTTGAGGATGCCAAAGGGGTCCACGAGGAACTCTCCTCATCTAAGCGCGCTCTGGTTTTTCTGACAACTTTAGCAGCGGGTGTCGGTTTGTTTGCTATCAACACTATCGGTGGACGTAGCGGCGAATAAGCGAAATCCATCACCTTTTAGGCAGGGAGGGTGTTTCAAGCCCCTCCCTGCCTTTTTTATACAATTCGCTATATGTATCAAAGGTCCTGGATATATGTCATCAAATATCGCTAAATATCCTAAGGGAGACACCCACGCAAAAATGCCTCCCTTCACGCAGACAATCAAACTTTACGGCGATAGAACGGGGAGTAAGGGGACCTTTAAATTTGCCGGTCTTGCATGGATGCAGGACACCAAAGTTATCCTTGTGCAAGGTGACGCACAAAGTCTGAGCAATGCTCCGGAGTGGCGGTGTTTTCTACGGCTTATAACATTGGCACATCGCCTCAAAAAGCCTATTGTTTTGTGGAATCTGCCCGTTGTTCATATCGCTACAGTCCAACGTCGGACCTCGTTGGATTGTGCACAGGCAATCCAAAACGCTGAATTGGAACTCCTAAAATTGCCATATCCTATCATCACGGTTTTCGACGAAGCTTATGACAGCACTTACGCCTATCCAGAACTTATATGGAGCGACGGCATTGTACTCGTGACACCACCGGATGCACAATTTTCTGAACACGAAAAAGTGAAAATCGCGCGATACCCAACGGACATTGAATCCGCAATTTTGGAACTCCTCTGTCAAGCGACACCGATGCCTGCCTCACAATTAATCAAAAATCGGCAAGAATCCTTACGGTTTGCAGCGAAAAGCAGGAATAGTTAGTGATTTAGAACGCGTAGGGGTTGGGTCACCCAACCCGTCCAGGAAACGGCTCTACGGAGAAGTCCATCGTTTTCGGGACTGACCTGACCGAACCGCAAGGTAAAATTAAAAAATAAAGGACACGCAGCCTGCAACAATACGCAGAAACACCCAGGCAAAAACACGCAGGCGGATATGAGGAACGCATTTGATAGTTCCAACGCCCGTTGTTCCTCCGCAAGGTAAAATTAAAAATCCGCAAGGAATAATTAAAGAATGTTTGAAGCCAAATTAAAACCCCGACTTGAAATGATCCTGTCGCGCGTCGCAAATAAAATGGTGGCAATCGGTATCACAGCCAATATGGTCACGCTCTTCGGGTTCGTCGTGAACCTCATCGCGGCCTTTTACTTTGCAACAGGGCATCTCGTCACCGGGGGGATCCTGATTCTGTTCGGGGGGAGTTTTGATATGATAGACGGGGCAGTAGCACGCGCACAGAGAAATCCACGCGCATCCGGCGCACTTTTGGATTCCGTCATTGATCGATACTCCGAAGGGTTTCTGCTCCTTGGAGCGCTCATCTACTTTTACAGTTTGGAAAGTCTACTTGGGATAGTGCTCGCGTTCAGCGCATGGTTCGGTTCAATACTCGTCAGCTATGTGAGGGCAAGGGCGGAGGGACTTCAGGTGACCTGCAAGGTAGGACTCATGCAACGACCGGAACGCATTATTTTACTCGGCGCTGGGACTGTGCTACAAGGCGCACTGCTACACAAGTTTCCCTACCTCCAAAGCACAGGAATGATTCTTCTGTGTACACTCGGTATACTCACACTCACCTCACACATTACCGCCATCCACCGCCTTATCTTTTCGTATCAAGAATTAAGTCGCTAACCAAGTCCGAGAAGCGATTTAATATCTAAATTAAAGGGGGCTAACGCAAGGTTCGTCGCAAAGGCAAGCACAGTTACAACGAGAACCACTTTAATCCATTTATCGCCTTTTTCGACAGCCCAATGGCTTCCAATCCATGCGCCTGTAGCATTCCCTATCGCTAACGTCACCCCTAAAGTCCAATCAACCTGCTTGTTCATAATAAAAGTGCCGAGCGCAACCACGGTATAACAGAAGATAACGAAAACTTTTATCGCGTTCGTCCGAACGAGATCAATACCCGTCAAAAGGCGCAATGCCGTTATAACAAGCAGTCCTACACCTGCTTGAATGAAACCCCCGTAGATCCCGATAAAGAAGAATACAACCATCGCGATGACTTTAGCACCTGTCCTGCTACTTTCAATCCTATCCTTTAACCGTGCTGTCGGGTTCAGCAATGTTAAGCTAAGCATAATCAACATCACGGCTGCGAGAATGAATTGGAACAGGGCTGCATCCGTCCCAATCGCAATTTTAGCACCTATCCATGCCCCGATAGCTGCGGGGACAGCAAGTAAGATGCCATACCGAAAATCAGAAACCCCCTTACGCCGGAACCCCATAATGGCACTGAGGTTTTGAAAGAAAATAGCGACCCGGTTTGTGCCGTTTGCTAATGTCGGATCGGAGGTCAGGAAGATGAGCATCGGAAGTGCCAACAACGAGCCACCCGCAGCGACTGTGTTTAAGAAACCTGCAGCAATGCCTGTACCAAACAGCAAGACCGTGTGCAAAAGATTGAATTCCATTTTATGCCCCTATGATTTTCCCTTTTTTGATGAATTAGAGAATATCTGGCGATATTTCGCAAAGCCGATCAGAACGAGCGCAGCAATATTGCCGAAGATGATAGCACTGCCAAACCCCGCGATTACCAAAAAACCGCCAATCCGAAGCACTCCATCTCCAAACGGACACTGCCAGTTTAAAATAAAAATAGCCACAGCAGGAATCACGATGCCAAGTATGAATCCTATTCCCGCAGCAGCACCAGCAACGTTCTGAAATTTTTTTACCATCGGCAGCTGAACTTCAAATTTTCTAGTGATAGCCATCTGAGCATCGTCCCACCATTGAAAAGGATAGTATGAATGTTTGAAACAGACGAAAGCCACCGACTGAAACAGCCAATGGCTTTCTTGCGCATATCTACAAATCATTGTTTGTAGAAAAAGGCAATTATTTTTCAGGTTTACTATCAATCTTACTCGTATCAATCCCTTTTGCCTTTAGTTCTTTCAAGATTTCTTGTCTGCCTTCGGCTTTACCTTCGGCACGGAGTTTTGCATCCCGCTTTTCTTTTTGATCTTTCCATTGTTCCCATCTCACTGCTGCCCATTGCATAATACGTATACCTCCTTCAACTGCTACTGATTTTTGGCAATTATACCCTTTTTGCACATATTTGTCAAGTGAAATAAGGTCTTTGTTCGGAAAAACTGAAAGTCTACGTCAGCCCTAAATACATATCTCTGCCTCGGACAAGTGCCTCTATCTTTCGATCCACTACAGAACGTTGGAGCATCCAAAAACCACAGTCCGGATGCACCCAGCCAATCCGTCCAGCCCCCAACGTCTTTTCCGCTGTTTCGATGCTGGCTGCCACCTCATCCGGAGTCTCAACCGGATTGACCTTTACATCAATCACGCCGATACCGAGGACAGTATCTGATCTAACATCTTTGAGTGCCTCAAGGTCTTCTTCGGGACGATGTTTCAGTTCTAAAACCAAGTGATCGCACCGGAGCGTGTTCAAGAAATCCACCAGCGCACGCCAGTTCCCTTTTTGGATGACCTGGCCCCCATAGTTTCCAAAGCAGAAGTGCACCGCTTTCTCTCCGCTAAACGCATCAAGCACAATATTAATCGCTTCGGCAGCGCGAGGTCCATCTTGTGGGTTACCGGGTATATTCGCCTCATCAATTTGAATGCACGCGCAATCCAGTTCACGGATCTGTGTCGCCAACACTTCTGCCACAGCGGTGAGCAGCGCATCAAAGTCGCCGTAATGTTTGTCCAGCAACGTCCGCGCAAGCATGTAAGGACTCGTTACCGTAAATTTGATATTCTTCCCAGAGACGCTCACTGCGCGTTCGCAATCAGAAACGAGGTTTAACGTGCCTTCTCCCAGGGCGTTCTCAACAACCCCTGCCGGTTTCGCACGGAACGACATCGTCTGCATCTGCCGAAATTCATGCCATTCTTGTCTCCCTACTTCTGCTCTCACACCAGAGAGCGGACGGATGAAATAATCAATCATTCCATTGGTATCTGGATGGTTGGCATCAAAACGGTAAAGTTCGCCATCTGTCGGTAGGTCAATACCGTGTTGCCGCTGAATGTCTACGACGACTCGCGTCGCATCAAGCAGCGTTTGCTCTGTTGGCATTGATAGGAGCCAAGCCGGAACAGGATAAGAACCCACCGTTGTCGTTAAAATTTCTGGTTTTTTTGTTGTATTTTTCACAGATTTAATTTTCCATTCATAGGACTTACCGCGGTAGGTGCGGTTTCCTAACCGCACCGAAGTGCCACTTATTGGACTAATTCAAAAGCGGTAGGTGCGGTTTCTAACCGCTTTTCTCCTACGGTAGGTGCGGTTTCTAACCGCACCGATCCCGAAGTGCCACTTATTGGACTAATTCAAAAGACTCAAGCTCAAAGACCGTGTCAACGGTTACATCGCCCCGAGTCTGTGATTGTGTAAATTTGATAATTCCGACATCCGGTGCAACCCATTTTTTTACAACAGTGATGTCGAGGGGAACATTTTGATTTTCAATATCAAATCCCCACCGAAAGGATTCTTGAACTTGGAAGACGTGTTCAAAAGTTCCCGCGGACACGGTTACGGTATCTTCTGAAATCACCTCAAATTCGTCGAGTCCACCACCAATCGGAAAGAGTTCGGGAACTAATTGTGCCTGAAAATTGACCTCCCACTTCTCGCCCGGGATAAGTGGGAATTGGTATAGTGGGAGATACGGTACAAACAAAATGGTATCACCCGTGCCGGATGTGGTGTTCTGCGCGTGTTGGACAATCGCTGAAACCTCACCCTTTGCATCAAGGCTGGTTCCGAGGTAAGAGTAGTTTACAACATTCTCTAAACCTTCAGCCTTACTCGATTTCTGAAGGACAAAACTTTCAATGGTTTCCCCACCTGCGCGTTGGATCTGGATCGTATCCACAATTTCGAAAGTGATCTCAGCACCGCTTGCGTCCCGATAATGCCAGACATTCCCCACAGCCAACGGATAATAGTCTCCAGGACGCGTCCGCCACACTTGGATATCAAGCGCACTTCTCGTAGCATTTTCCCCATCGCTGACTGTGACTTCAATCTGATATTTCCGTTCAACTTCCGGCGCACGCCAGAGGGCACCAGAGGCGTTCTCCACTAACTCACCCCCCGTAACCGTCCACGTATATGAGAGGGAATGTCCTTCAATATCGCCAGCTTCCAAGCGAATTGGCACCTCTGTCCCTGGTGGCACTATATTCGATGCTGCTTCAAACACCAAAATGTGCGGTGCAACGTTTAGGCTGCTGGATTCATCACCACCGCAACCTACCGCAACACCGATAAGCAAGAACCCAAGAATTTTCCAGACATCCGTTAATTTTTTCATGTGCTGAGAGATTTTCCGCGTAAGACTTCCCGACATTGGGTCTCACCGTTTCCAGTTACATTGTAAGCGAATGTATTCATCAGCCGGTCGTTCGTCGAATGGTTGGGGGCAGATCCATGAATAATCAGGGCATTAAAAAAGACCCCATCTCCCGGTTCCATCTCGACAGCAACAGCGTCTTCCCGTTCTTGGTAGTGTCCGGGTAAAAACACGCCAAACGTCTGATGTTTCCGTTCATGTTCTTGTAAACCCCAGTTATGGCTACCGGGTACAAACTGAATGCACCCATTCTCAAGGTTCGCCTCGTTGATAGCCAGTTGACAATTAATCATAACCGGCTTGTTCTGATCATTTTTCCAATAGGCGTAGTCCTGATGCCACGGGATAGCCGTCCCATCGCCGCCCGCTTTTGGAAGTAATTTGCTATGGTAGAGCGATATGTTTTCACCCATCAACATTTCCAGTATGTTCAACACTGCGTCAGAACGCAGCAGACGATTCAGCGTCGGGCTCACTAACTCACTGTGCATCAATTGTTTGATACGTGGCGGGTGATCCTCTGTATCGTAGACTTCCCAAGAAATCCCAATGCCATCAGCAGGTTGTGCTGCCATACGGTTGTGTATATCTTCAACCTCCGTCTGAATTCGCGCAATATCTTCTGAAGAGACAAGCCCTTTTTTCAGAAAATAGCCGTTTTCCATATAAAACTGCTGTTCTTTGCTCGTAAGTCCCATGCAGTCCCTCCTGAATAAGTGGTGATATTAAAGTATACACCAAGCGTTCAGAAAAATCAAGAGTTTTCATTGTTTCGTTCAGAGTCATTCAATTGTCACACATCGCTCTTGTGGGAGGGATTTATCGTGGGAGGGGTTTATCGTGGGAGGGGTTTGTAACCCCGACTCTTATGGGAGGGGTTTGTAACCCCGACTCTTGCCTGAAACCCAATCATTTCTTAAAATTGAATGGCTCTGTCTACCTGTTTGGTTAAACACACCTCTACAAAAAAAGGTTTACTTCTGTTACAAATCTTGTTAAAATATTAAAAGTAGTTACCTACGAATTTTAGGCATAGAAATCCCATTTTTGTAGCGTAGGCTGTTAGCCTGCGTGCTGAAGATGCACAGGAGACCAATAGCCTATGCTACAATTGGCAACACCCATGGAGCGAAAACCGATATGGACTATACACTTGAGAATTGTCAAAAACTTGTGGACGACTGGGTTCGCACCTTTGGGGTCCGCTATTTTTCAGAACTAACCAATACCACCATCCTTATGGAAGAAGTCGGCGAATTAGCACGGATTATGGCGCGCCGGTATGGAGAACAGAGTTTCAAAGAGAATGAGAAAGACTTGGACCTTGGTGAAGAAATGGCGGATATCCTTTTCGTCCTTATCTGTCTCGCGAATCAAACAGGCGTCACACTTGAGGACGCATTCAAAAAGTCAATGGAAAAAAAGACACGCCGAGATAAAGAACGACACAGCAAAAACCCTAAACTTTTGCCCTAAACTTTTAAAGGACCCCGAATCGGATACTTAACCGCTGAAGGAGACGGACAATGAGGCTCCAGAGAGGCAGCGCATTTTTAGTCTTAATCCTGCTTTTTATCAGCCATGGATGTACCATTTTCCAAAAAAGTCCATCGACGCCGTTGGTAGTGGATCCACTCGTTGAACGAAACCGCGAGTGGCGCGAGCAGGTTGAAATTGGCAATACAGCACTACAACGTAAAAATTGGCGTGCCGCACTGACCGCTTACGAAGCCGCCGTTGCAATTCGACCAGACGCAAGTGATGTCCAACGCAAAATCGCTGAGATATATTTCCAACTACAAGAGTATGAAAACGCCCGAGACGCATTTGTAGCATTTTTAGCACTGGAACCGAAAGATATCACGGCTCTAAACTACACTGGGTACATCTCTGAAAAATTACAGGATTATGCGGCAGCCGCCGAATACTACGAGCGAGTCCTTGACGTTTCAGTGGATAATCTCTATGCCTTGAATCACCTCGGTTTAGCCTACAAACAGTTACAACGGTTCGACGAAGCGGTTCAGGTGCTCCACACGGCATTGTCTTTTGATCCGAGATGTGAACAACCCGAAAGCGAAAATTTACACAACTACTTGGGGTTAATTTACTTAGAGCGCGGTGAAATAGGTGAGGCCATCGCAGAACTACGGGAATCAATTCGGTTATTTCCAAACGAAATCTGGGCAAGGGAGCAACTCGCCACACTTTATGAGAACCAGGAACGTTATTTTGAAGCGCAGCTCCAATACCGGCAGATTTTAGAAATTGATCCAGACAACCTCCTATCTTTAGCGCGACTCCAAGCACTCGCGCAACAGAACTTTGGTCCAACGGAAATTGCCGATGTGCCGCCCGTTACCCTTCTCAATCCGGATGTTGAGCACATTATCGCGAATGCCCCAGATGCCAGCGATTATCCCGATGCCGATACTTTGGTCCTCTTCAACCATTTCAGCCACGATATCCTGCCGACGGGGCAGTCTCGCTATACAACGCATCAAGTCGTTAAGATCCTCACCGAAAGGGGAATCCAAAAATACGGTGATATTGCCATTCCTTATCAACCTACAGCGCAAAACATCGGTGTGAATGTAGCAAGAACAATTACGGTGGACGGCACGGTGCTGTATCCGCCCGATGAAGCCTTTAACGATGCAACACCCCCTGGATTATTGTCCCAGAATCTCTATTCCGACGCAATGTGGAAGGTCATCTCCATGGTCGGTCTCGCCCCCGGCGTATGCATTGAATATCAGATAACACTTGAAGATAAAGTACCTGGAGGTGAGACATGGATCACAGGCGCATACAATTTCCAAGCGACAGAGGCTACACTTGAGACGAGTTACGCCCTTCAAATACCCGAGGCGTGGCATCTTCGATGGAAAATTGCGAACGATACCCCAAACGCACAGGAGCCTGAAGTGTCCTACACAGGAAACGACACCGTTGTGTATATTTGGAAATACGGTGAAACACCCGCGCTGATAATAGAGGAAGGCATGCCCCATATTAATGACATCGTGCCACGCTTACGTTATTCTTCAATTGCCGACTGGAACGATGTCTACTTATGGTATAAAGGACTCGCGAAAGGGAGATATACACCCAACACTGAGATTCAAGAAAAAGTCCAACAATTAACCGAAAATCTGACAACAGAAGCCGAAAAAATACGCGCCATCTACCATTTTGTCGCCGCAAATATTCGTTACGTTGGTATTGAACTGGGGCAGAGTGCTTATCAACCCTCACCTGCCGCTGAAGTCTTTCAAGTGCAATACGGCGACTGTAAGGATAAAACAACACTTCTGATTTCAATGTTAGATTTGGTGGGGATCAAGGCTTACCCAGTTTTGATTAGCATCGCACCCTACGAGCAGGTCGACACGACACTCCCCGCACTCAGCCAATTTAATCACATGATCGCCGCTATCCCAACTGGCGCAAATACCTACATTTGGTTAGATCCGTCCTCGACAACTTGTAGTTACGGGGACCTACCTTATAACACACAAGGACGCGCAGGATTTCTCATTGCCGACACACACGGTCAATTCGTGAAAACACCTGTTTTCCCAGCCGATGCCAATAGGCTTGTGAGCATCACGGATATGACCCTAAACAATCACGGGACTGTAGAAGGGACACTCCACATTCGGACAAGTGGGCAATATGACCTAAATACGCGGTGGGCATATCAACAGATACAGCCTCGCGCAATGAAAGCCACTTTGGCGACTGAACTCAGTCAACAATTTCCCGGTATTCAGATAGTATGGCATGAGATGTCAGACCTCAATGAACTCAAGATCCCAGTGGAAATTAAGCTCGGCTTTCGCGTTGAGAATTACGCAACACCTTTAAGCAAAAACATGTTGATGCCTTTACCCATTGATGAATTTGGGGAGTATGCTGAAGCGTTTGCGGACGACCAACGCGTCTATTCATTGGACTTCGGTTATCCAACGCAAGTGGAGAAAACGATTCGTATTGAGGTGCCAGACGGGTGGAGTGCCATACTACCAGAGGATAGCCATCATACCATGGAGAGCGCGGAATTTACGCGACAGTATCGGCAGGTGGATAATATCATTACCTACCGACTTCTGTTTACGCTAAAAGATAAGATACTCCCAGCGATTGCATATCCAGCCGCAAAATTGCTTTTTACTTCGCTTGCGAGTGAAGATGGCAGTCATTTGCTGCTAAATACCGGGAGCTACAGTCGCATGTCAAGCCGGTAACACCATAGATAGGACTTCCGCACTCTCCCGGTAGGTGCGGTTTCATGAAGTTTCAGAAAATATTTCGGTAATCGACGGGAGACCCTGAATGGTCTCCCTACTACAAACGGGTTGGTTCGTAGGAGTGCGATTTATCGCACGTTCAGAAATTACCGAATTAATAAATTAATCTTATATTTAACGGGTAGCGGTATTTCCGCTGCCTGTACCCCCGTTTTTTGCTTTATAATTTTCTACGGCTTTCTCTACTATTCGCCTTTCCTCACTGGATTCTGCATTATCTGGAAGCGCAGTCAGTGCTTTAGCAATTGCTTTCTCTATTTTCACTTGCTTATTTTCTTGGATTTTTTCATAAAGGGCTCTACCTAACATATAAAACACCTCCAAGATTTCAGTTACGATTGTAGATACATAGATAAATAGAGGCATTATAGTGCCAATATTTTTCAAACCTTCTTTTAGGTTTGTATCTTTGGGTTTAACCCAAATTATAGTGACCTTTAGAATTAAAGAGACATTTTTTCGGTTTTATGATAGGCTGCGTCTATTATGGCATATTCAACAGATTTACGCAAACGCGTCTTAGATTTTATTCAAACTGGGGGTAAAAAATCTCAAGCCGCCCGG
>JAJEDB010000135.1 GCA_022821725.1 Candidatus Poribacteria bacterium
TTGTTTTTACCGCCTTATTCACCCGACTACAATCCGATTGAACACGACTTTGCAAATATCAAACGTCTCCGTGAATACAACACCGATATATCCATAGACGATGTCATAAACATGTATCATTAATTCTAAACTTTACTATAACATACAAGCCGATAGCGCGCTAAACTACGAAATGGAAAAAACACTTGTGGTCAACCTCACACCTGAGGCGAAACCGATGGTGCATCCACACGGGGATCCGTTACAACTCAACCTTTTTGAACAGGTGTTTGAAGCAGAATTTAACAACTTGGAAACAGATTTCTCACTCTACTTGGATAAACAGAACGCAATCCAATGGTGGCATCGTATCGCCGCGAAGCAGGGATATTTCTTACAAGGATGGCGCCGCGACCGGGTCTTCCCCGATTTTATCGCCTGTGTGCAACGGAGTCACACCGGACCCCAACGCCTCTGTATCTTTGAAACCAAGGGACAACACCTTGAGGGCAACAGCGATACCACCTACAAACAGGAACTCATCAAAACGTTAGAAACAGCCTACCGAAACGCCACACAACACGGCACAATGGATATCACCGCACCGAATAACAAAACGATGTCTTTCCGTCTGCTATTTGAAGACTCCTGGCGTGAGACGGTGAATGAAACCATCGCTGATGTGTATTAACTAATGTCCTCCTCTTTGTGAGATCAAATCTTAAGACAACTTGATTATTATCGCTATTAAGGTTTGTATAAGATCTTCTACGTTGCCCTTGACTTTTTATTCTTTTTGTAATATACTACCTATACTGAGTTTTTCTAAAAAGTCCTGACCCTATTTAAGGAGATACTCATGGCGAATAGCACACCAATCGCTCGCGAAGATCACTGGAGCCGTCCGGTGGCTATGGCTCCTGACGGGCAGTGGCTCTCTTTACGAGAAGTGATAGAAGAAGAACCAGCACGGTTTTCGTTCATCCAATTGACCCCTGATCAACAGTCAGAATTAGTCGCGGAACGCATTCGGCAACGCCCCAAATTTGATGTAGGTATCCTTGGGTTAGGGGTCCTGAGCAAAAAGCGCGCTATTAATGAAGTCCAAGCGCGGACGCGTGTAGGACGTACCCTAATTGAAGTTGAGCAGCGGATGATTGCACGTTTGATCAAACGAGCAATCGAGGGAAACCTCAAATATGCGAATTGGAAGATGGAGGACACGATGATGCAGCGGCTGCTTTAGAGCACAATCGCGACCATCTTTGTGCCCCTTCAATCGATCCAAAATGGGGAGATAAAAAAGCAAGACTTGTATAATAGTAAACAATTAGGTTGAAAAGCACAACTTTGTAATTTAATACACAACACCTTGGAGATTACTTTTGAATATTGATACCTTAAAAGGAAAAACAATAGGTGCCGCTGTTTCGGGTGGTTTAGATAGTTGCACTATCACGAAGTGGTTGGTCGATAACGGGGTCAAGGTCGTCTGTTTTACAGCGGACCTCGGACAACCTGACGAACGGGACGTTTCCGAAATTCGGGAACGGATGTTGGCATGCGGTGCCGAAGATGCGGTTATTGTCGACGCGAAGGATGCACTTGCAGAAGCCGGTATCCGACTCATCCAGTGCCAAGCCATGTATGAAGGCGGATATTGGAATACGACCGGCATCGCAAGGCATGTCACCGTGAAGGCACTCCTGCCGGAGATGGAAAAACGTGATATTGCTATCTTAACACACGGCGCAACCGGTAGAGGCAACGATCAGGTTCGATTTCAACTCGCTACCAATATGCTCAATCCACACTTTGCTGTCTACGCACCCTGGCGGGATCCAGACTTCCTCAAGGTGTTCGGCGGCAGGAAAGAGATGATAGACTTCTGTCAGGCACATCACCTACCGATTACTGCGACACACGAGAAACCCTACTCAACCGACGCGAATCTGCTGGGACTTACACATGAAGCCGGACGCCTCGAATCGCTGAAAACCCCGGCAGGCTTTATTACCCCCGGCATGGGAGTCCATCCAAAAGACGCACCTGAGGACGTAGAGCACTTTACGGTTACCTTTGCGCGCGGAACACCTGTTGAGGTCAACGGGAGTCCCGTCACACCCCTCCAAGGACTATTAGAGGCAAATCGCATCGGTGGACGAAATGGGATCGGGATTGGCATTCACACCGTAGAAAACCGATTCGTCGGAATTAAGAGCCGTGGCGTTTATGAATCTCCGGGGATGGAATTGCTTGGGAAGTGTTACGAGTTCCTACTCCAACTGATTTTAGATAGACGCGCTCGCCGACACTTTGAGGGTGTTGCCGCCACGATTGCCGAGCAAATTTATGAAGGCTACTGGTTCGATGCTGCCACGCAAGCACTCCTATCTTCTATTGAGCCGCTCACGAACTTAGCGAGTGGAACCCTTACAGTCGCGCTCTACAAGGGGAACGTCGCTTTCTATGCCGCAGGCGGTGTGCCCCACTCACTCTACTCCGAAGAGACCGCCTCTATGGAAGCGATTGGCGACTTTGACCACGCCGATTCGGAAGGATTCTTAGCCGTCCTCGGCGTAGGAGCAAGGGCATCCGCTGTCGCTGGACAGACACAGGAGTAGATGTTCAAGGCACTTCTATCTTCTTGAATACCTGTGCGATGATACTCTCAACATCGCGACCGTCCGCCTCCGCTTCGTAACTGATGATCACCCTGTGTCTCAGGACATCCATGCCGACTGCGTGGATGTCTTCCGGCGTAACGTAACCGCGTTGCGAAAGGAACGCCCGCGCCCGCGCAGCAAACGCCAGAAAAATGGTCGCACGCGGTGAGGCACCGTATTCAATGAGCGTGTTGAGTTCATCTAACCCATACGCTTCCGGTGCCCGCGTCGCACACACCAAATCGACAATATAATTCTCCAACTGCGCTGCCATATAGATGTTTCGGACGACCCCTCGGAACCGGAGAATATCTTCTGGGGAAATCACGGGTTGAATCGTTGAGATCTCTTCAGTCGTCATGCGTCGGAGAATTTGCAATTCCTCTGCATGTGAGGGGTAGCTCACCTTAATCTTGAGCATAAATCTATCCACCTGTGCTTCGGGGAGCGGATACGTGCCTTCATGCTCAATCGGATTCTGCGTCGCCAGAACGAGAAACGGATCGTCAAGCGGATACGTCGTCCCACCAATTGTTACCTGCCGCTCCTGCATCGCTTCAAGTAAGGCACTTTGCACTTTAGCAGGGGCTCGATTTATCTCATCTGCGAGGATAATGTTGGCAAAAATGGGTCCCTTTTTCGTATAAAAATCGCTCTTGTGTTGATCGTAGATAAGCGTGCCGACGAGGTCGGCGGGGAGCAGATCGGGTGTAAACTGAAGGCGATTGAAAGAAGCATCTATCGTCTGCGCCAAGGCACTCACAGCAGTCGTCTTCGCGAGGCCGGGGACCCCTTCAAGGAGGATATGCCCGTTGCAGAGTAACCCTATCACTAACCCCTCTAACAGGGCACTTTGCCCGACAATGACTTTCCCCGTCTCCGTAAGAATCTGCTGTATAAGCCCACTATCCGCCTGGATGCGAGCATTCATCGCTTCTAAATCGTAGTTTTTCAATTTTTAATTTTACCTTGCGGAGTAATGAAGTGAGTTTTGAAATTAACGGGTTCCATTCCTCCTATCCGTCCTCCATTACATTAGGGACTACTGCTTTGTCAACTTTCAAATGAAGGGTAAATCCCGTTCGTAGTGAGGCGATTCATCGCCTCTCCCATAGCGCGTTGTCCCGCAAGTCCACACGCGACTTGCGCTATTGCGCCACTACGAACCACCTCTCAGTTTAGATGTGACAGCCTACTACGGTTTCGTTCCCTCTTTTGACTGATTGCTGACGGCTTCTTGCTGACGGCTATTAAGTGAAAAATGGACCTGTCTCGCCCTCTTGGAAGGATTGCTCAAGCCACGGATCCTCGGTTTTCTGACGGAATTCAATAACCTTTTGGCGCATCTCATTAGCGATGTCTTGT
Organism: Candidatus Poribacteria bacterium; assembly: GCA_022821725.1. Classification (GTDB taxonomy): domain Bacteria; phylum Poribacteria; class WGA-4E; order WGA-4E; family WGA-3G; genus WGA-3G. Next base: position 4,011 of record JAJEDB010000135.1, read on the forward strand.
AACGCCGGGACATCAATGAGATTTCGAGACTCCGCTGGATCGTTCTGCATATCAAATAAAGCCTCACGGTGCTGCTGTAGGAATGCCGTCCGTTGTCGTTCACCGAGTTGCTGGACGTTGTCGTCCCGCACCGCTGTCCATGAGATTGAACGGAATAGATCGCTTGGGAGAGGGGTCTCCAACTGATATGCCAGATTTCGGACGTACTTATATCTTCTACCCCGCAACACGCGATACGGATAGTAGTTCGTCACTTCATGGAAACAGTGAGAAAAATAGGTTTCCTCCCAGTCGCCATTACCCGGGTGTGGACTCTCGTCCTCAAGCACAGTCAGCAGCGATCTACCCGGAAGCGCGTCTGCCCCGTCGGGGTGTGCAACCCCGCACCACGCTAACATCGTTGGACAGAAATCTACCCAGTTGACGAGTGCCTGATTGTGGAAACCGCGTTTCTGTTGGGTCGGACTGGCGATGAGGAGTGGACAGTGATGTCCGCTATCAAAACTGGATGCCTTCGCACCCGGAAACGGCATCGCGTGATCCGTCGTAACAAAGACAAGGGTTTCGTCTGCGCGTCCCGAAGCGTCAAGTGCCTCCAGAACCGCGCCCACGACAGCATCCCACCGCGAAACACTCTCGTAATAATCAGCGAGGTCTTCACGGACGGCGGGCACGTCCGGCAGGAAATTCGGAACAATGATTTCGTCAGGCGTGTAAGGAGAGGGTTCAATGCCGGGATGCGTTCGGTCATTTCCGAAGCCTTTACCTGCCCTATGGGGATAACTGCTACCGATGTGGAGATAGAAGGGAGTATTCGCAGCCTCGTTGAGAAATTGTGTAACCTTCGCCGCCATGTCTACAGGACTACGGGGATCGACTTTCGGTTCAAAATCGAAAGGATAAACACTTTCAGGTTCAACGTGTTTTTTACCGAGGCACGCCGTCGAAAATCCGTGTGCCTTCAGAATTTTCGGCACCGATTGCATATACGCGTGTGTGCGGAATCCGTGAATACCGTGGCAGTGTCCGTATTGTCCGTGTGTGTGGCTGTGTTGTCCCGTGAGAATACAGGCGCGACTCACGGCACACGAGGGGCTTGTGCAGAATGCGTAGTCAAACACAACACCACGTTCCGCAAACGCATCGATATGCGGGGTTCGGATGACCTCATTGCCGTAGCATTTCGCAATACGGCTCCAATCATCAGCAATGACGAACATGACGCTTTTATGAGAATTATTCATAGTTTTCCTTATATGAAGTGTAATAAAAAAATCGCCTCAACGCAACTACTCGAAAAGTTGGGAGACAGGGCAGGCAAATCCCGGCACAACATCCTCACCTGTCAGTGTATCTTCGCGCGTGAACAGCGCGATGTCGCTTTCAGAACGATAAACCGTCACCGTTTTAGAGCGGGGATCCAGAACCCAAACGAGGCGTGTGCCTGCATCCAGATAAGCAAACGCTTTGTCTACAACACGCCACTGAACGTCTGACGGCGAAACAACCTCAATCGCCAGATCGGGCGGTATCGGAAACCCTGTGTTTTCGTCGCCATCCAACCGGGAGGTTGGAACAAAAGCTACATCTGGTTTCAGGGCCCGCTCACCGACCTGAAACGTTGCTTCTACATGGACCTCCCCTAACTGATGCTCATCCACATATCGATCCAAATATCGGATAACCTTCACACTAATCTTACTATGTATCCTTGTGGGTGGGGACATCGGCACTAACTCTCCTTTAACGTATTCATATCCGTCTATATCGTTCTCAAGAAATTCCGCCAATGTCATGGAGGCCTGTTCGGGTGCGCGAGTCCCTTGCGCGAGTTCGTGGAGTTCTTGTTGTGTCATACCTTTAAACCCTCGTTTGATGTTTTATAGCGAATTTCCCGTGAAAATCATTTTACTTTTTAACGTTCCGTGTATCAAGTGGAAAAGATGAACCTCTTTCTGCTAAATCAACCCACCCCGTTTCCGCAAAAACCACTCGAATCCAAGCAACACGATAACCAATCCGAAAATTAAGGGCATATCCCAAATATCGACATCCGTAATCTTTGATGTCGCACTTTCCACAAGCGGGATCTGATTCACAAGTTGGGGTGCCTCTTCCAGGGTGTAATACTTTCCGCCGCTCCCTTCAGCAAGCGTCTTGAGAAGCGCGACGTTCAACTCCGCATTACTAAATTCAGCGTCCGATGTTTTTACCTCAAAAAGGGTCTGTTGTTCGCCTAAGTTTTCGCCATTGAGAGTCCCCGTTGCCGTGACGGTGTATTCGCCGTAACGATTCGGAATAAAACGCGCCGTGTAAAGTCCGTCTTTACCGAGTACCTGTTCCAGTTTTAACGCCCTACGTTTCCCAGACGCATCAAGAACCACGGCTCGAATTTTCGCACTGTTTGTCAACTGAAACTCTGGATCCGTAGCAGTAACCTCAATGACGACCGGTTCTTTCAACGCGTAAGCCGTTTTTGCGACATCGAGTTTAATATGTTCCTTCGGGGCAGTCGTCAGCCACTTCGTGACCTGTCGCCAGAACCGCTCCGGACTGTCCTCTTGGTGCCAGAATCGTTGATCTCCATCGTCGTGAGAAGGGAGCATCTGCCAGCGCCAAGAAGTGTGCGGCGTGAATACCATCACGCGTCCAGCGTTGTAATTATGCGTCGCGATGAGAATGCGTTTGCCGAATTCATTTCGATCGGTTGGGTGTTCTGCCAAAATAAGGGCACCTGCTTTGGCACGTTTCACCTTACTGTATCCCTTCAATGTAGGCAAGATTTTCCAACGTTCCAAATTATCGGTAGGCATATCCGCCAAAGCCATCAAAGTTTCGACTTTCCCCTCCGGTGTGAGTTGCAATTTATAGCCTTTATCCCCAGTGGACTGCGAACGCCTGACCGACCCACCGATACGCCTCGGTGTTAATGGAGGGGGCGGGGATCCAAGCTCCAATTCTACAGGGAGGCATTGTGCAATCGGCGTGTTGATATAAGATGCCGAAAGCTTGTGGTTACCTAAAGAGTTGGAACCCCCCAACATCAGCAGCCCACCGCCTCGGGTGCGCACAAACTCAACTGTATTCTCCAGCTGCGCAAGTGTAAATTGGGACGCATCCACGTTACCTAAAATAATGGCATCAAAGTCAAAAAGCATCTCCTTATCGTCCGGATAAAATTGAAAATCGTGTGATGCCTCGGCACGAGTGCCGCCGTATGCTGGACGCCCCGCAGTGACACCTTTCAAGAACCGATCGGTTAATTGGATGTTCGGATCGTTTTTCAAGGCACGCTTTATAAAGCCAAATTCATAACGCGGTCTACCATCAACAAACAAGATTTTTACACGTTTGGTAGGTGCTACCTTGAGTAAAAACGTTTTTGTGTTGTTTTGTGGAACGGCTTCCGTTTCGTCTAACACTGCGTGGACTTCAAATTTTTGGGTGCCGGCTTCACGCGGCGTAAATTTAAGCAGAATGCGTTCTGTCTTGGTTTCAGCGGCTGAATCTGTCCCACCCAGCTGTGACATCCAAGAAGTGCCTTCATCCATATCGACGGACTCCGTTTTCAGGACGCGTCCGTTGCTTGTTAATTGGACGTTCACCCGCTTCCCTTTGAATCCCTTCCGTTTTAGCGTTGCCCATACCTCGACAGGAAAATCCTCCTCTGCGGTCCGAGGCACATCCACCTTAACAAGCTCCAAATCTGGATTGCCCTCTTCTCCACCGATGCCAACCGTATGGATAGGCAGTTTCCGTTCTCGGATTTGCAGTGCAAACTTTGCGATGTCAACGCCACTTCTGTCCACACCGTCCGTCAACAGGACAGCACCCGAGAGTGGAATTCCCTGCAAGTCATCAAGTGCTTCGTTCAACGCCTGTGGAATATCCGTACTTTCCCCCGCTGCGTCGTTCAACGCCTCGTTTGGAACCCGTTTTGCCGTGGTGTCAAACGCAAAGAATCTTACTTTGAATTTCGCATTCAACTTTTCAAGGAGTCCCTCTTCTTCTGAAAAGAGTAGATCGTTGGCGTGGCGCAGCCGTGGCACTGAATCCGCAGAATCGGTAATCTGCATACTTTTGGACCGGTCCATCATCACCAACAGATAGGAATCATCGGGGTTTGTTTGGTAGATCGTGAGAAAAGGTTTAAGGAGGCAGAAGGCAAGCAGACAGAGGACAATCGTGCGGAGAAAGATGAGAAAACCCCGGAAGACGCGTTGCGTGCGTCCTTGCGTGCTCCGATATGCCCATATCGTGGCGGCTAACAGCGCGACGAGGAGAACCGCTATAAGGAGCCCTGGCAATGGCACCCCAAACGAGAAGTTTCCCTCGCGGAAGACATCAATGGGGTACTTCATCATTTTTTCAAACATTTTTTGATTTATGGCCTCCTGGACTTCACGCTTTGCGCAGGTTTTCTACTATTCTCCAGCCTTTATACAGGGATCTTGATGCACTGACCTGTCCCCGCAGATTCGTGTAATGCATCGATGACACGCATATTTCCAAGCGCGTCCGATATGGGTAAATGTGTTGGTGCACCCGTATCCACTGCCCGACAGAGATCCAGAATCTCAGCGGCGTAAGGATTCACACCGTTAGCAACACGAAGGGTTTCGCCGTTTACGATAAAATGGGATTCACCCTCCGAATTGCCCCACGCACTTTCAACAAAGAGCGTTCCATCTGTGCCAGCGACCTCATAAGATTCGCGCCACGTCCATCCGAAACTACAATCCAATTGTCCGGTAAGACCCTCACCAAAGTCTAAAGTGCCAATCAGCGTTTCCCAAACGTTATTAACCGGTTCAAACTTACCCGTTGCCCAAACCGACTGCGGTTCTCGCCCAACCAGATAGCGGATGATATTGATGCAATAACACCCTAAATCCATGACAGCACCCCCGCCGAGATCGCCTCTTAATCGCCAATTGCCTCGGTCTGTGAGTCCTGTTGAAAAAGTAGAACGGGCATAACGAACCTCTCCAATCGCCCCTTCCTCAATCTTCTGTTTCACGGCGAGGGTCAACGGATGGTGTCGATACATAAAGGCTTCCATTAATCGGATATCGGCGCGTTCCGTAACCTGAATCATCTGTTCCAATTGCGTCGTGTTAACCGTAATCGGTTTCTCAACAAGAATACCTTTGACGCCGCACCGAACTGCCTCCAGTACATTTTTCAGATGGTTCGAGGGCCACGTTGCAACCACTAAGACATCGGGTTGCTGCTTTTCCAACATCTGTCGGAGGTCGTTGTAGGTATGCTCAACGTTATATTCTGTAGCAAAACGCTTCAGCGGTTCAAGTTTCTCATCGCATGCCCCTACAATTTCAATTTCTGGTAAATTTTGCCACGCGTTGCCGTGTGCGTTAGAGATACCGCCACACCCAACAATTGCTACACGATACTTTTTGTTCATCAATCTTGCCCTCTATTGTTAGGGTTTTGTCTTTGCTTTACATTTGGAGGCACGCCCAGACGGCCATAAATTAAAAATCTGAAATGGCTACAGGTCTGTTTTCTTGCGCAGATTGGTTCGCTGCCAGCGATATTGCCAAGGTCTTAACCGCATCGCTATAAGGACTCAAGATTGAAGAACCATCACCCCTTCGCACTGCGTCCACGAACACCTCATCAATCGTTGGACTCGGTTCTGTCTTATCCACCCATTCACCATCTTCTTGGACTAAGACCCGTGATGGATTCCAATTCAACAACTCCCCCTCATACAATAAATCCAGAATATTCGCGTTCGACCAATCCCCCGCATACGCCCAAGTAGCCGTCAACGAACCAACGGCACCACTCGCAAACTGGAGCGCGACACTATTGGCATCGGGACAATTCGTCTCTTTGAGAAACCGATTCGCCTGCATCGCATAGACAGTCTCCACCTCTCCACCCATGTAGCGCATCATGTCGATTGTGTGCGTCGCTTGTTCGACAAGTTGACCCCCGGATTTGTTCATCTGGCGGAGCCATGCGTTCGGGTCGCCGTGTCCAGTGCTACACCAGTACTTACCAACGATCATGTTAATCGTTCGTTCCTGCAGAAGCTGCTGCGTTATTTTAGTCGAACCAAGGTAACGGAGTTGATAACCGACACACGTTATGAGTCCAGCGTTTGCCACCGCCGCTGCAACCTCACGGGCAATCTCCATACTGATAGCGACAGGCTTCTCAACAAAGAATGGCAAGCCTCGTTCGATGACATCAAATTCTATCTGTCCGTGAACAAAAACGGGGAGGCTCAGATAGACCGCATCCAAATCATCGCGTTCGAGCAGGGTTTGATGTGCGGTATAGGGATCAGCATTGTGTTTCTCGGCTGCACTTTGCGCCCGTTCCGCTTGAACGTCGCACACAGCCACAACGCTTGCGCCCTCGATTCCCGCTAATTGGTTCATGTGTCCATTCGCATTGCCACCACATCCGATAAACCCTATCTTAATTTCTCTCATTTTTCCCTCTATTAAGTGCAATATTCACTTCAAACTAACGTGCCTTAAAATTGACCCGCAACGCTTTTTCAATGTTTTCGCGTGGGTGGACACCAAATTGGGCTTCAAAATCTCGATCAAACGCCTCTTCTTCAGCCGGGTTAGCGGCAAGCGGAAGCCCGATAGGCTGTCGATTTGTCTCGATTGACCGATGCGCCGCAATCACCATCTCCTGATCTGCCCTGCCCATCTCGCCTGTCCATAGCGGTTGTGTATCTTCCCGGACAGCACGTGCGATACCGTCAAGCATCGTCGCTAATGAGATACCCGTCTCTGATATGTCCGTCTGCCGATAAGGATTCACCCACTCTACAGTGCCACCGAGAGATTCTGGAAGTTCCACAAAGATGCGTTGCAAAGTGCCGCTATCACTATAGTCTCTCTGGAATTCGTAGGTGTGTGCCCGCCCACTATTTAACGTCAGATCTTCATCTGTGCAAACATTGACTGTTTCACCACCAGTGGCACCCTGATTCCCGTTGGTGATAATTGTGCCGCGCGCACCACACGTCTCGAAACCGACAAGTTTATTCCGTCCGAGGCATCCATTCTTATTGCCTACCATGGCAATACCGATGCCGCCGTTCTCAAAATCTACGGCATAAAACTCAAGACCTTCCCGATTGTGATCCCGTTTTGCCCTGTCAATGTAGGGAGCGACAGGCATCGTGTGTCCGATGCTGCTAACGCTTTTGGGAGCCGCATCCATACGGCACCGTATCGCGGCGAGTCCATGATAGCCGGTTGTAGAAAAGAGTCGGTAACACTTGTGGACGTTCCCGATGATGCCTTCCTTAATGAGTTGACACACAAATTGTTCCACGGGGACGAAAGGGAAATTCTCCGAGGTCTGAAGTTTTACGCCATTTACGGTGGCATCGGTTATCATCATATCCATCAAACCCAGTGTGGGTGCCAGCCCTGTCTCTACGTTGTGCGGGATGCCACATCGGGAAAGGTAACACGAAACCACATGATGTAGCGGCATGGGCACAACAACATCGCAGACATCCGGTGACATTTCATCGATCATCTTCCGGACGTCGGTATAGGCTCTAACGCCGAACTTCGCCGCGCCCGCCTCTGCGGATTCCGCATGCGCATCACACACGGCAACGATATCAAAGGTATTCTTCAACATAGCGGCTGTCGATAGATGTGCTGCCCCGCGTCTCCCGTGGCCAATTAAGGCGTATTTTAGACGTGACATTTTTTAATTTTTCCTTGCGGTTAAACAACGTATGCTTCGGATTTCACGTTCTTTTCTTGAGTCCGCTCTCCATTTCATGACGAGCTACGGTTCTGGTGCTATAGCATAGAGGGCGGGGCCCCTTAAAGAAACCTGAAAGAAAGAAACCTGAAAGTAAAAATTAATGAACGCACTGATAGCCGGTCTCTTCAAGACGCGTTCGGATTTTATCGACTTCAGCTGTGGACAATTGACGAAGGGGTCGGCGCATCGTCATTGACGGGAATCTGCCCATCAACCAGCGAGCACATTTCATTCGCTGATGCGCGTCGCTGCTCGGTTCACCGAAGTTATAAACGATGCGTGCCAGCGCGTCTACTTGGCTACGCGCCTTCCGGGCACCGATAAGATCGTTGTTGAGTGCAGCGTGGACGACATCCACCATCAACTCCGGGACAAAGCCTGCGAACCCGATGAGGGCACCATCGCTTCCTTCCAGTAGAGAGGCAAGCAGATATTCATCGTGACAGGTCAAAATAGGCACATCCGGTGCGGCTTCTTTCAGTTGTTCATAGTCCCACCGCCAGCGCGCCATGTCGCGGGTGCCCATTTTAATGCAGATCACCTGTGGGATCTTCACCATTTCTAACATCTCTTCAAGGCTATAGCCTGCCTTTGTCCAGGCGGGGTACTGGTGAACAATAATCGGTATATCTGCGCCTTCGGCGACATCCTGAAAGTAACCGACAGCGGTTTCAGGGGTCCTTCCAAAACGCAACCAATGGTGTGCGGGCATTAACAAGATGGCATCCGCCCCGGCTTCTTTCGCCGCGAGTGCATCGTCAATCGCTGGAAGGCTCCCTTCCGCACTCACCCCGGAAACGACTTTCACTCGATCGCCAACGGCTTCAGCCGTAATTTGCGTGACGCGTTGTCTTTCAGGCAAGCGGAGGGACATGATTTCACCGGTGTGTCCGTTACAGACAACGCCTTTTATCCCCGGAACACTTGCGAGTTCCTGCATATATTGACGTAATCCGACTTCGTCAATCGATTCATCTTCATGAAAGGGACAGAGTGTCGCCGGAAATACACCCGCCCACGGATGATCTTGCCAATTCATTTTTATTTTTCCCTAAAAGTGTCAGAAGTCATCTAATTTCACCGTTTTTTTATCAAAAATTCCGTACGATTCCCGCAATTAAATTCTATTTTAACTTGATTTTGCATGTAAAATCAAGTATTATTTTAAACAGAGAGATTCATCTCGTCAGTACCGTTGAGAAGTCACGTCTACTGATTCTGATTAATGGAGGAAGTCCAAGTGCAAAAACAGAGAAGGTTTAAAGTGGTCGCCGCAAGCGTCATTTTGTTATGTGGGATGGCACTGTTGGTGTTCTTTGGAATTGAAAGAACAAGTGTGCGGCACTTCACGCCCGCTGCACTCGTCACAGACGGAAACGAAATGAACAATCAACAGGTCCAGGTTGATGGGCTTATTGCAGAGGGCAGCGCCACATGGGATGCTGCCAATTTTAAGCTCACCTTTGCTGTGCGTGACCGCGAAACTGCAGCAACAGTCAACGTGATTTACAAAGATCGGCTTAAACCCGATAATTTTACGGATGGCGGTAGCGTTTTCGTGGAAGGTAAATACGACGCAACCCAGAATCTCATTGTCGCATCTAAACTCATGACGAAGTGCGCCTCGAAATACGAGGGAGCAGAAAGTGCTATACCTACGGATGAGACCTCATATATCTCGGAGTAAAGGACCCCTAACAATTTAACAATATGTTCAAAAATACTTTTTTAAGGAGGCACAGCAACGAATGACTGCGGAAATTGGACAAGCCGCTATATTTCTCTCTGTGCTTTCTGGCTTGTGGGCGATTGGCTTCCTCTGCTTCGGGCTACGCACACGAAATCAGAACGCCATCCAGAGTGGCAGGAACGCCGTCATTGCCACCTTCATCCTCATCAGTATTGCAACCGGTGCTTTAATCTACGGTTTTGTAACCGATGATTTCTCAATGCGCTATGTTGTTGAAGTCTCAAGCGCAGCACAACCGCTACTCTATAAAATCACGGCACTCTGGGGACGCATGTCGGGATCGCTGCTCTTCTGGCTCTGGTTACTCACTGTCGCAGGCGCGGTTGTCATCTGGCAAAATCACCGGCACAATAAAGAAACAAACGATACCCTCTCGGATTATGCCCTCATTCCTATCGCAGGCGTCCAACTGTTTTTCATTATCCTCGTCACTGGCTTAGTCGAAGGCGTTTATAACCCACTCGAGCGCTTCCCCAATGGACAGATGGCACCTGATGGCGCCGGTATGAATCCACTCCTCCAGACCCCAAGTATGGCATTCCATCCCCCGACGTTATATATCGGTTGGATTGCCCTCACGGTCCCCTTCGCGTTTGCCGTTGGAGCACTCGCCTCCGGCAGAGTTGGAAGCGAATGGATACTCCGCTCACGTAGGTGGACCCTCTTCTCATGGATCGTCTTGACCATCGGCATCACACTCGGTGGCAATTGGGCATATCGCGAGTTGGGCTGGGGCGGTTATTGGGCGTGGGATCCCGTTGAAAATGCCTCTTTTATGCCGTGGCTCCTCTGCACTGCTTATCTACACTCCGTGATGATTCAAGAGAAACGGAATATGCTCAAACTCTGGAATATCCTCCTGATTACCCTTGCCTTCCAGTTCACGCTCTTGGGAACCTTCATCACGCGTAGCGGAATTATCACATCGGTCCATGCCTTCGCACAATCTGATATTGGCGGATATTTCCTCGGTTTCATTTTAACCTCGACTGCGGGCGTCATCGGACTCATCATCTATCGTTGGAGACGGTTGAAAAGTGCCAACCGTTTGGAATCCCTGCTCTCTCGTGAAAGTGCGTTTGTTCTGAATAATTGGCTGTTTGTTGGGTTAACCTTAATTATTCTCTGGGGCACATTGTGGCCGATTATCTCCGAAGCGATTAACGGTGAAAAGTCCTCTGTCCCCGAAGCGTTTTTTAACCAAGTCGTTATTATTCCGGGGTTATTACTGCTCTTCCTCACAGGGGCGGGTCCAATTATCTCGTGGAAAAAAATTACCGTCAACAACTTCCAGCGGATGTTTCTGTGGCCCCTTGTTATCGGTTTAGTCGCAGGCGCATTGACATGGGGATTTCTCGCATTCATAAAAGAAGAGACTTCTCTACTTTATTCGATCCTCTGTGTTTCCGCAAGTACCTTCGTGGTTGTCGCAATTGTTGCTGAATTTTATCGGGGCGCGAAACTCCGAGCGAAACGGCAGGAAACCTCCTTCCTCAACGGTTTGAATCTCCTTATCCAACGGAATAAGAGACGATATGGCGGGTACATCATCCATATCGGGATCGTTATCCTCTATATAGGCATTATGGGATCGAAAGGCTATTTTTTGCTTGAATCGAAAGGCTTGAGAATCGGGGAATCGATGGAGGTTGGGCAGTTTCAACTCACTATGAAGGATTCGTTTGAGAAAGAATTCGCCAACTATCGCAGAACCGGCGTTGTTTTTGATGTCGCAAAGAATGGGAAGCAGGTAGGAACGATGGAACCCGCACGCCACTTCTATTACAAGACCGGACAGGGAGAACAGGATACTATTGAATCTGCCATCCGACACTTTGGGGTCAACGACTTCTATATCGCCCTCGGCAGCATCCCTCCGGACGTTAAGACAGGTGGTGTTGTGAACGTCCAAGCGTATTACAATCCACTCATCGGTGTCGTCTGGATCGGCGTTGCAGTAATGGTGTTAGGCGGAATCGTCGCGATAGCCGAGAAATCTGAACGTAGTAAAGAGGCTTGATGCGTTAGGAATAAGACCATGAAAATTGGAAGATTTGAACACATCACAAGGTCCAATAACGCTCCAATTCCTAATTTTAATTTTATGTGGGTTGTTGCACTTTTCATGATTTGCTGCTGTATCGCCACCGCCTACGCCCAGACAGAAACACCTCGCACAGCAGAACCGGATGCCGCAATTGCGTCTAAATTAGAAGAATTGCTGACCACAGTCTACTGCTACTGCGGTTGTACGCGAGAGACAATTAAGGTATGTGTGTGCGAAACGGCAGTCATGATTGAAAAGGATTTTCGTAATCGATTGCTGGCAGGTCAAACAGTCGAGCAGATTCGAACGAATTACCTTGATACGTTCGGACCGCAGTATTACGCAGTCATGCCAGCGGAGGGTATTAATCTACTCGCCTACATTATGCCAGCCGTCATTCTTGTCCTCATCGGGGGTGTCGCTTTTTTCGCGCTGCGTAGGTTCAAGCAGCAACCCGTAACAAGTGATGTGTCTGAGGGACCAAATCAGCAGGTCGTCGACACAACCGTGAAACAGGTTGAAGCCGAATTGGAGCAATATAAACGGCAAAATTAAGCACGGCGATTTTTGGGTAAAATAATCTAAGTTGCCGGTTTGTAGCATAGGCTGTTAGCCTGTGCCTCTTCGTGCCGCAAATGGCGTATTTACGTGTGTGCACTCCCGGGGAATGCCATACGGAGAACCTTCATACCGTTGATTTCGGAGTGCTATGTCTATCATAGGTGGCAACTCGTGCCTTATCATAATATATCGGAGGCGAGTTGCAGATCAAATCACGATGATGGTGATTGCGTGACTTCCAAGGGGGTTTCATGTCTTTTCTCGTGCTTTTATGGGTGGTAATTCTCGGAATCGCACTCCTTGTGTATCTGGGAATTCCAATTTTTTCAAAGACGGATTCACAACTGACTGCAACGTCCGACGATTTCATCGAGGAACGGCGACGAACCCTCTTTCAGGAGCGTGAACGCAGCTACGCCGCACTCACCGATCTCGACGAGGATTACGAAACCGGGAAACTCTCGGATGCCGACTACCAAGAATTGCGTGAGGAACTCCTGCAGGAGACCGCACGCGTCATCATGCAACTCGAAAATGAGTCGCTGTCAGATGTAGAAGCCGAAATTGAAAGATTCAAACAGCAACAACGTGGAACATAATATGGACACGAATATATCCGCATATAACACATCGAGGGGCAATCCGCAGATTCACGCTATCACTATAGGGTGGATATGTAGCCTATTAGCGGTTGCCCTGACGCTCCTTTTCTCGTTTCCCAGCCTCCACGCACAAACAACAGAACTGGGCAGTATTCAAGGCACGGCTATCGATAGAAAGCAGGACACGCCTCTCAGCGCACATCCCGTAATCCTCACTATCCATAAGGCGGATGCCACTGAGACCCAGGAAACAGTGACAGATGAAAAGGGGAACTATCGTTTTGGGAATCTACCGCTCGATCCCCTTGTCCACTATACGGTTTCTACTGTTCATGAAGGGACTGATTACACTGAAAAGGACGTGGTTTTATCTACGTGGGCTCCGAACATCGAAATTGACTTTGAGATCGGGGGATTTACAGATGACAAAACGCAAATCCGTGTACGGTCACATAGTTTCGTCATTGCCCCGCCACCTCCAGACCACGCACCCGATGGGGCCGTCACAGTTATTGAAGCAGTTGGGATTGAGAACCTGAGCGACCTACCTTTTAGAACAACGCACGGCACGCAAAGGGTCGGGCTGCATTTAACCCTACCGAAAGGAACAGAGGGTTTCCAGCCACATCAGACAACGGAACTCATGTTAAATCCCGCTACCAATCAAGCCATTCGCACCACGCCATTGCCACCAGGAGAAACCCATTTAGGCTATACTTATATTTTTCACGTCCAAAGAGATAGATTGGATTTATCGCGCCGCTTGGATTTTGCCACAACGGAATTTCTGTTCTTTGTACCCGAAGGCATCAACTTTGCACCGCGTGCAAAGTTTTTCGGTGCACCAAAGCGCGAACAGATTCACAATAATATTTATCTTATATATCAAAGCACTGCGCCAGAAGCGTTTGCTGCTGGCACTACTGTTGATTTAGCACTGAATGTAAACATGGGACCTGCCCGCGGCGGTGCCTTGCCGGGGCAAACATCTTCTAACCTCGGGCAATTGATATTGATTGCTGTCGCAGCGGCATTGACCGGCGGATTCTTCGTCGCCGCTCTCTTTAAACTCCGTACAGCAAGCAACACTAACAAGTCTGATACCGATGATGACACCGCAACACCATCAGACGCAGGATGGCTCCGTAAACTGAAGCCAGATGATTACGAGCATGTCCGCGTCGCAAGACTTGAATTTATTACGCATCTCGATGATAAATACGAGAAGCAGGAGATTTCGGAGCGCGTCTATAAACGATTGCGCCGAGAACAAACCGACCGCCTCACAACACTCCTCGAAGAACAACAAAGGAGAACCGATGCATAGCAAACACCACATCGCTGATCTGATCGTCATGCTGGGTCATATAGATGAAAATGTTCGAGATACCGCCAAAGCAGAATTGATCGCCATAGGCAAACCCGCGATTCCCCAACTCATTGATGTCCTGACGCAGGAATGTTGGCATATCTCTGGGTACGGTGCCGAGTTTTACACGCACATTGAGGAATCCGCTATTCCTGTTTATATGGAGCAGATGGCGAATCATGCTGCGGAAGTATTGGCAAAAATCGGTGAATCTACCGTCCCTGCACTCACGGCGGAACTCACCAGAGCCGAACGCGAGTTTTCCGAATGGTTTTATAAATACTTGCGACCCGAGCAAACTGACCGTCTTATCACAATGTTGGCGTATGTTAAAAAAGGTCAATAGATGGATAACGAACACGTCATAGCCGACCTGATTGATGAGCTGTCGGATATGGAGGACGATGTCCGAGAGGCCGCAGGGAAAGAATTGGTCGCTATCGGCGAACCTGCGATTCCCCAACTCATTGAGGCACTCTCAGAAAATTTGTGGGATATTCCCGACCAAGTGGCAGATATTTTGGCGGAGATCGGGGCTTCCGCAGTGCCGGCACTTATGGAAGAGTTGGCAATTGCTGAACGACATCACGCCCTCTGTATAAGTGATACCTTAGGTAGAATTGGGGCACCCGCTATCCCCGCCCTGAGCGAAGCCTTACACGATTTGGATGAACAACTCCGCGAATATGCTATCCGTGCGTTCGGGAACATGGGAGCAGCAGCAATTGAGGCGATACCCGTTCTGATTGAGGCTTTAAGCGATCCAGAAGAAGAGGTTCGGACCTATAGTGCGTATGCAATCTCAAACCTTGAGGCGGCTGCCGCAGCGGCTGTCCCTGCGTTAATCAAGGCATTAGCGGACGATTCCGAACGGGTTCAACATCACGTAGCGTTTGCATTGGATAAAATTGGAACGCCCGAAGCGAAACAAGCACTCATAGAACTCAGTCAGCCGTAGGGCAAAAATTTTATGCGCCCTAAAATAATTATGAGGTATATTTACGTGGGTATTCATGCCGGCAAAATTCGCTGAAAACCCGCTTTCAATAAACTGAATTTATAGAAATTAGTGTCTAATAAACGTTGTGGTAAATTCGCCAACGCTTAAAAAAACTTGAAAAAATGCATCAAATGTAGTATAATTAAAAAAAGAAAAATGTTTTATGTGTTCATGAATATTAAGAATAAAGGCGCGAATATCGCAATGTAACTAACAAACGAATCCATTTGCTTATTTGTCTACTGTTCTGGTGTCGTCAGGTTTATCGGACTGTGGCGTATCTTCGGTGAATTCGCTACACCAGAATGGAATACAAAAAGTTAGAAAGGGAGCCAA
The DNA here is from genome assembly GCA_022821725.1 of Candidatus Poribacteria bacterium. Lineage (GTDB taxonomy): Bacteria > Poribacteria > WGA-4E > WGA-4E > WGA-3G > WGA-3G. The sequence continues at coordinate 19,455 of JAJEDB010000135.1, forward strand.
GATGGCAAAATACGATTTTGTAATCGCTGTAGGAGGGGCACCCGGGCAGGGAATAGACTCCGTCGGTCAAGTTTTGACACGGATCTGTGCTCGACACGGTTTGCATGTCTTTACCTATAGTGCCTACCAATCCCTCATCCGCGGTGGTCATACCTTCCTTACTGCCAGAATCAGTTCTGAACCGGTCGCCAACCAAGGCGACAAGCTTGATCTGGTTATTGCCTTAGACCGGAACAGCTTGGAGACACACCTTCCACATGTCGCTCCCGGTGGCACACTCATCTATAATAGTGATGATGTCAAAGAAGCACCAGAACGCGATGATATACAACTCGCACCTCTGTCCTATCAAGAGCTGTCTAACAACACCGATAGAAAAAAGCTGATGCTAAACGTCTGTATGCTCGGTGCAGCTCTGAAACTTGTAGGCGGAGATTTAAAAGTGTTTGAGGATATGCTCACGATTCAATTCCTCAAACGCAAAGGACAAGCGGTCGTTGATGCGAACATTGGTGTCGCACGCGCCGGCTACAATCACGCAGCTGAAAACTTCACAGCATTCGATACCCAATTTGAGAAACAGGAACCAGCCCTCGCCGTCGTTGATGGTAACTCAGCAATGGCAATGGGTGGGGCAGCCGCAGGCGTCAAATTTTACGCCGCCTATCCGATGAGCCCCTCAACCGGTGTTCTCCACTGGATGGCAAACAACGCTCGCGATCTCAGCATTATGGTACGCCAGTGCGAAGACGAAATTAGCGTTGTCAACATGGTTATTGGAGCAGCACACGCCGGGTGCCGCGCAATGTGCGCAACATCAGGCGGTGGATTCGCTCTCATGTCGGAAGCCATCGGTAGCGCAGGCATGATGGAAATTCCTATCGTCGTTATTAACGTCCAACGCGGCGGTCCCTCAACAGGTTTGCCGACAAAGACGGAACAGGGCGATCTGTGGCAGATCCTCGGTGCCAGCCAAGGCGATTTCCCGAAGGTTGTCGTCGCACCGACGAGCATTATGGACGGCTTTGATGTTATCCCTGAAGTCTTCAATCTCGCAGACAAGTTCCAGTGTCCCGCCATGGTCCTCTCTGATCTCACATTGTCCATGGGGTTCACGACGTTCGAGCCGGATTCCGTCAATTGGCAACCCGAAATAGACCGAGGTTCACTCATTAATGGAGTCGAGCAGTCGGAAGGTAAATACCTCCGCTACGAAATTACCGACAGCGGCATCTCACCGCGAGCGATTCCCGGCACACCGGGACACGTTCACGTCGTCGCAACGGATGACCACGATGAAGACGGCACGCTGATTAGCGACGAATTCACGAACCCGCACAAACGCCGCGACATCATGGAGAAACGGCAACGGAAGATGGACGGTATCCTCGAACTCCTCCCGCCTCCGACGCTTGAAGGACCGGAAGATGCCGAAGTCACCCTCGTAGGATGGGGATCCACACACAGTGTGATTGGCGAAGCCGCGCAACTCCTAACGGAAGCCGGCATTTCTACCAACCACATCCATTTCAAGTGGCTCTATCCCATGGACGAAGATGCGGTGAACGAAGTGCTTGCAAAATCGGCGCATTCCATTGTTGTAGAATGTAACTACACCGGTCAATTCGCACGATTCCTGCGCGGTGAAACAGGCTTTAAGGCTGACGGTCAAATCCGCAAATACGACGGTGAACCATTTATGCCGCACCACATCGTTGATGGAGCCCGTGAACTCTTAGCGGGTAAGACCGACTTCTACGTGCCCTATCAAGAAATTGTCGTCTAATAAAGGAGAATGAATCAGATGGCGAAACGAGAGCGATCTACTCGACGAGAAAGACCCGTTAAGGGCGCGCCTACGGCGAAAGACTTTCAAGGGGATGTGCGTCCGGATTGGTGCCCAGGTTGTGGTGATTATGGGGTCCTGAGTTCTCTACAAAGTGCTTATGCCAAACTCGGCAAAGGGAATCATGAACACCTCACCGTGAGCGGTATTGGATGCTCCTCTAACCTGCCAGGTTACATCGAAACGTATGGGATGCACACGCTCCATGGACGTTCTCTGGCTGTAGCTACCGGCGCGAAACTTGCCAATCACGAGATGAATGTGGTTGTTACCGGGGGCGATGGAGACGGATACGGGATCGGCGGAAACCATTTTGTGCACACGATGCGGAAAAATATTGATCTCCTCTATATCGTGATGAACAACCAGATTTATGGGCTCACCATCGGTCAAGCTTCTCCGACCAGCATGCTCGGAATGGCAACCAAAAGCACTCCCTTCGGGAACATAGAAGCACCCCTTAACCCGATTGCTATGGCGATTGTCACGGGGGCGACCTATGTTGCCAGAGGATTTAGTGGAAACCCAAGACAGCTGACGGAATTGATGTACAACGGCATGCAACACAGGGGATTCGCTCTTATTGATGTGTTTAGCCCTTGTATCACCTTTAATAAGGATAACACGAGTGCCTTTTTCAAACAGCGTGTCTTGGAATTGGAAGGTCATGATCCAAGCGATAAGGCCGCGGCACTTGAACAAGCCGTCAAGTGGGGAGACGAGATCCCGATCGGACTGTTCTATCAAGATACAAGCCGACCCGCTTTGGATGAAATGGAACCCGTTTTGGAAAACGGTCCCATGGCACGTCAATCGCTCGGTATTACCCAGGAACAGGGCGACGCGATTGTTCAGCGTATGATGTAAAGACGAAAGAAAGACGGAAGGATGGAAGTGCCCCTCAATCTTCCAACCTTCCCGTCTTCCAAAACGATAGACCGACGGAAAGATGGGAGATGGAAGAACTTCCACTTTTCCAGTCAGCATGGAATCATTGACATCATGCGCCTTCGTGCTTCCCAACTCACAAAGGACTTCGGACATCGCACGATTGTCAAAGACGCTACACTCTCCGTTCAGCCCGGAGAGGTCGTTACGATTTTCGGTCCCAACGGTGCCGGTAAGACAACGCTCATCAAAATTCTCGCAACTCTCCTGAAACCGACCTCTGGAAAACTTGAGATTGAAGGTGCGGATGCAATCGCAGATTACTCGGACGTCCGTCGCATGTTGGGGGTCGTTATTCATGAAAATCTCGCCTACCCTGCGTTCAGTCCCTATGAGAACCTCAAGTTTTTCGGACAGATGTACGGCATTAAGCAGTTGGAACATCGTGCGACAACACTGCTTACTGAAGTCGGGTTGCAGCGTTTTTTACATGAACCCCTTCGCATCTTCTCGCGCGGCATGACGCAGCGTTTCATGATCGCGAAAGCCCTTCTCCATGCCCCCTCAGTGTTGCTACTCGATGAACCCTTCTCTGGACTCGATGCTGCTGCCAGACAGTTTGTCCGTGATCGTATCGCACGAGAACGACAAAAAGGCACCGGCATCGTCATTACAACACACAACACGGAGTTGGGCTATCTTGCTGGCACACGGTTCCTCTTCATGATAGATGGGGAATTGGAAGAGATTGCGCAGAAAAATGAAATCAAAGCAGAGACATTACTGCGCATGTATGAGAAACGGCTAACACACAACGCTCCGAAAGGACTATAGAGCGTCTCTTTCAAACCGAGATAAATATGAAGGCATTCCGTCAAATTGGCGCGTTGATTCGTAAGGATCTTGGACTTCAATTCCGTTCAAAGGAGACGTTGGTATTAATCTTCGTTTTCAGCGTCCTGGTCGTCCTCATCTTCGCTTTTGCATTCGGTCCGATTTTTCCTGAAAAGGTAGAACGTGGTAAATTAACCGCCAGTGTCCTCTGGGCAGCGTTCGTTTTCGCAGGAATTATTAGTTTGAACCGTTCATTCACCTTAGAACGTTCGCACGGTGCGATAGACGGGATTCGGCTCACCGGCGTTGATGCGAGTAACCTCTATCTCTCTAAAGTCGTTAGCAACCTCGTATTTCTATTTCTGCTGGAAATTGTCATCACGCCCATCGCACTTCAATTCTTGGATCTGCTCGACGTAGTGACGATGGGCATATTATTGAAACTCTTCGGCGTGCTGAGTGTCGGCACGCTCGGTTTTTGCGCTGTTGGGGTCCTGTTAGCGGGCATGTCCACAAGCGCAAATGGCGGTGAAAGTCTACTTTCCGTCATTCTACTTCCGCTCGTGATTCCAATCATTATGGGCGGTGCGAAATGCACTGTTTCACTGCTGGTAACCGGTGGATTAGAGGGTGGGTTCTGGCTGAGATTGCTCGCCGCGTATAGTTTAATCTTTTTAGCCGCTGCGTATCTGCTCGCAGATGCCGTTATTGAAGAATAGTGCCTGTCAGTTATTAAAGAAGGCAGTCATTAAAGAAGGAGAAAAACTTTGTCAGAAATTCTTGATATACACGCACGCGAGATATTGGACTCGCGTGGTAACCCGACAGTTGAAGTGGACGTTAATTTAGCGACAGGCGCATTCGGACGCGCCGCTGTCCCCTCTGGTGCGTCTACGGGTGAACACGAAGCGGTCGAATTGCGCGATAACGATGCCGACCGCTATGTGGGGAAAGGCGTTCAAAAAGCCGTTGAAAATGTCAATACCGTCATCGCTGATGCCCTGGTAGGGGAAGATGTCTTTGCACAAAATGACATAGACACCGCTATGTGCGAACTTGACGGGACAGAGAATAAAAGCAAGCTGGGGGCAAACGCGATTTTAGGTGTTTCGTTGGCTGTCGCAAAAGCCGCCGCAGACGAAGTGGCGCAACCGCTTTATCGCTATATTGGTGGCACAAACGCGAAAGAACTCCCTTTACCGATGATGAACATATTAAATGGGGGGTCTCACGCCGATAATAACGTTGATATTCAGGAATTTATGATAATGCCAGCGGGCGCAAAAAGTTTCGCCGAAGCACTCCGCATGGGGGCTGAAATCTTTCACAGTCTTAAGGCCGTGTTGCAAGCCCGAAATTGCAACACGGCTGTTGGGGATGAAGGTGGGTTTGCGCCGGATCTCGGTTCTAATGAGGAAGCCATCGCTGTCATCATTGAAGCCATTGAGCGAGCCAAGTACGCCCCCGGGGACGATGTGCTTCTGGCATTGGATGCTGCTTCCAGCGAATTCTACAATCGGGACACCGGAACCTACGAATTAAAGGCAGAGGCACACCCCACGAAATCGCCAGCAGAGATGGTCGCTTTTTATACTGAACTTTGTGAGAAATACCCAATCGTCTCTATAGAGGACGGCATGGACGAAAACGACTGGGAAGGTTGGAAACAATTAACCGAGGCGATCGGTGATAAGGTCCAACTCGTCGGCGATGATCTGTTTGTTACGAATACCACCCGCTTGCAGCGCGGAATTCAAGAAAGTATTGGTAATTCTATCTTGATTAAAGTGAACCAGATTGGCACCTTAACAGAAACGCTTGACGCTATTGAGTTGGCGCGACGCTTCAATTACACGGCTGTCGTTTCACACCGGTCGGGTGAAACTGAGGATACAACTATCTCTGACTTGGTTGTTGCAACAAACGCCGGACAGATAAAAACCGGTTCGCTCTCCCGGACCGATCGGGTCTGTAAATATAATCAGCTCCTTCGGATTGAGGAAGAATTAGGAGAGAGTGCTATTTTTGCTGGCAGGACGGTCTTCTATAATCTGACGGATCTTCACTAAACGCTTGTATTGGCATGGGGCAGCCCTCGCGCTGTCCCGAAATATCTCCTTCAAAGGTGTATCCATGCGTATTTTTCGCCCAATCTTATTCCTAATCGCACTTGCTTTACTCCTGGTGAGTGTCAGGCAATTTATGAACGGTTATAGTGACTGGCAACAGGCGCAGCTTGCGGAAAAAGCCTATCAAGCTGAGTTACAGGAATTGGGAGCGGCGCGCGATCAGCTGAAGCGACGCGTCGAAATGCTACAAAACGACAGGCTAACAAAGGAACGCCTCGCCAGAAAACGACTCGGCTATATCAAGCCGGGTGAACTCAAATTTAAAGTTGTTAAACCCGAGGCGGTCCAATAATTTATAGCGGGTTCGCAAAATTCGCTTAAATTTTTCTTTCCTTTTTTTGCGCGTTGTGCTATAATGGCGTGGAATTTCGCGTGGCAGGCAACGGCATCTGTTGTGCCGATGATGCCCGCCTATTATTCACGACATTCATAAGAAGGAGAAAAAAGAATGGCAGGAATGATTCCGACAATTAGTTCCGGGGTTGCAGGACCGCTCGGCGTGTTACACCTCCCCCGATTCTGGTCGAAAGTGCTAATGGATGCCAAGGGGCAGCTCCATGAAGATTATCCAGCATGCGGCGCAGGCTTCGATCAAATGGTATTAGACGGCTTGGGTCTGGACAAAGACGCGACACTGACATATATCAGTGACAATTCCCCTACCTATCCACAGTTTGAAGCGTGGGTTTCGGAGAACGGAAGTTTTGACGATGCGGCAGTCGACGAACTGAACGCTGCGATTTCAGGCTATAATCACGACGATGATACCCGGGGGAGCATCCTCGGTGCAAGCAGCATTGAAGATGACGGCTCCATTTTAGACGCGGTTAATCTCAACAATCTTGATGACTGGTATGAGCTTCACGCCAGTTTGGGTTAGACCTTTAGAGCGTTTTATGTAGGCGCGCGAAAAGGCGTGCCTACATGAAGCACGCCTCCCTTTTCCTTCCGAATTACCTGTCCCTTCTACCGTTTAACAACAATCCGACGCTGAACAATTTCCACAATTTTCTGCTTCTGTTGTCAGATCTATTGCTTTCCCCATTTCAGAGGATTTGAGTCCCGCAAGCAGGATCTCAGTGACGTGCCGCGCCGTGTACGCGTTTGAGAGCGATGGTTGCGTTCCCTCGCGGATACACTCCGCAAAATGTGTGTGCATGCCGCTCGGGGCTGCATCGGAACAGTCGATCGCTTTAACGTCGACAGGCGCGTGTTCACGTGTATAAGAGGTCGGTGTCCACTGACTGAGCGTCGCGCCATCTTTGCCGGGCATCGTGAATTTGCCGGCTGTGCCGTGCACACTCGCTTCGCCTGTCCGCGCGGGATCACACCAACTCGTCTCCGCAGTGACAATGCCTCCCGATTGCATCTCAAGCACGAGGGTCGCTACATCTTCTAAGGCTGTCGGTTTATCGAAGGTCGAAACGAAGCCGGTCACCCGCTTGAACGTGCCAAGCATCGCGACGAGCCCCGAAACGGCATAAACCCCCATGTCGAAAAGCGCGCCGACGCTTGCCTGTTTTGCATCGAAGAACCACAGATCATCACCGGATTCACCGAAGATGTCACGAATCTCCGCGTAATAGATTTCGGGACCGCCATGACTGCTGCGCATCCTCGCACCCGATACCCGCCCAATCGCATTCTCCGCAATCAATTGACGAATCTTATAGATAGCGGCGTTGAAATGTGGAAGACACATCACCGTTTTGCCACTCGCTTCAGTTGCTGCCACAAATTGATTCGCTTCATCCATATCCCCACAGAGCGGTTTTTGCATGAGCACATGTTTGCCGGCTTCCAACGCTTTGATACCCCATGAGACGTGTAAAGGATGTGGGGTCCCGATAAGTATCGCGTCAAGCGTATCATCAGCGATGATCGCGTCGTAATCCTGTGTCCAGCGGGGTATATTGAATTCTTGACATTGATGTTTGAGGCGGTGTTCGCGTCTGCCACCGATGACACTCACTTCAAAATCGTTGTCTTCTGCGAGATCCGGCAGATGCATCCGGCAGACAATACCGCCTGCCCCAATAACACCAAGTTTCAGTTTTTGCATGACCTTTCCTTTTTTTTAGTTCCAAAACCCGTAGCCTGCAACAACGGCGCAGGGTTTTTGCTGGGGTATTTCTTCAGATTTGAGGAAGACACGTCCATACTTCAAATTCACACTGTTTCTCCGCAAGGTAAAATTAAAATATTTCGGAAGGCGACAGGTCCGTGGTCACCCTGTAACATCAGTGGCCCCGTAGCCGCTTCATCTTCAATCATTGCCCCGCGTGTACAACCCACCACTTCAACATCTTCATGAATTACCTGTCCATTCCACACCACTTTGACGAAAGTCGCATTGGCAATCTTATTACCGTCAGCATCGAATTTTGGGGCGCGGAAGGTGATGTCGTAGGTCTGCCACTCACCGGGCGGGTTACTGGCGTTGACGCGCGGCGGCACGCCATCTACCGGTTGATTGTCGATCCAACGGCAATATACACCCCCGCAGCTCCCATAGCGAAGGTCCGTTTCACCCCAGCTGTCTAATATCTGGATCTCGTATCTCCCCATGAGGTAGACACCAGAATTAGAGCCTTGTGGCACTATAAATTCTACGTGAAGTTCACAATCACCGTATTCAGCTTCCGTGTAGATATCGACAGTGCGTCCAGTGGCACCGTTGTAAAAAATTCCTTCACCTGCTGTTGTTGTCAGCAGTTTGCTATCGTCAGGATTGAGGGCGACGCTACCAGCAGCATCCCACTCATGTTCTGGGGCACCCCCGCGCGCAAGCCAACCCTCCATATTTTTACCGTTGAAAAGGTTAATTCCGTTTCCAGATTGAGACATCAAAGTCCCTCCTATAGTCCGATCTTCAGATCGAGTTTTTTACGCGTTTTTGATCTCCCGGCCCGGTAGGGTCTTTCACCGAACCGCACCGGATCCATCTAAAGTCCCATAATTACTTAAAACTATGGTAAACCTGAAAAATAAACAGACATTCTACCCCCACCCGGTAGGTGCGGTTTCTAACCGCACTGGTGCTGAATGTCTAATTAATTCTAAAGTCTACCATAAATGACCCCGGCAAAGAATAACGGAATAAGTCGTTGAATACTTGACCCGTGTAGAATCAAGAATTTATAGTTGTTAATTTACGGAATAAGTCGTTGAATACTTGACCCTTGTGCAATCAAGAATTCATATTTGTTAAGTTTCCCTTGACGTATGGGTTGA
>JAJEDB010000066.1 GCA_022821725.1 Candidatus Poribacteria bacterium
TCAACCCATACGTCAAGGGAAACTTAACAAATATGAATTCTTGATTGCACAAGGGTCAAGTATTCAACGACTTATTCCGTAAATTAACAACTATAAATTCTTGATTCTACACGGGTCAAGTATTCAACGACTTATTCCGAATTGGAAACACACAGTTTTTTGTAATCTCTTTTTTCACATTTACGTTTTTACACGGTATATTGGGGGCAATTTGTGGGATAGTGGACGAACAGGAAAGCGTGTAAACGGTAAAAAACGCGTCTTACTTATCGCAGGAAAATAAAAACCGCATTTGTGTGATACGCATACCGGACAGGACTTATAGAGGAAATTTGAGGAGCGAGGCATAATAATGGCAACCCCGAATGAATTTGATTTTTCACCTGAAGATGCTGGCGGATTGGTCGCGCCTGGATCCCAAAAGCAGGCACCCGTTAGATTCGGTTCGTCACCGATGCCTCAGAGGTTTGAGGCAATCATGTCTCTGGCAGCACTTGGTGTCTCTGGTGCTCAGTGGCGGAATACTGCGCAATTTGCTTTAGCGATGTTACTGGGATCGCTCAGTGATTCTGAAACAAAGGTGAGCAGTCCAGTTCAGTTGCTTGCTGCGACTGTGGACACGTTAGTTGAGGCAAATGAAGATCAGTTCCTTGCTTCATTGACAGATGCCGATCGTCAGCAGCTCATTACAACCTTGGACAAGTTAATTGATGTCGTTGGAGAGGATGAAAATCATTTCTTAGCTCCATTGAGGGATCTCATTGCCAACCTCATTGAGAAGTCCGAGGAGTATCATGATATGAAAAAGTTAGTACCGGGTCGTGGGCTTAGGGCAGCATACACTGCTGATGAACCAGAATACACACCCGCTCAACTCAACTTGATAAAATCTCAACGCCAAAACCTCAATGAAGCAATCCGTCTCAAGTCTGATAATGCCTTTGCCTATAAAAATCGAGGAATAGCATATACAGGCTTGGGACAAATTCAGGACGCAGAAACGGATTATCAAACCGCTTTGGAACTGTTAGAACAAGTTCGTAACGCGCCTCTTAAAACTGAAATTGAGGAATTGCTGCAAGAACTCGAAAACACGCAGAAGTAACAAGTCAGACAGAGCAACCTACCTCAATCAAACCGCGAGGTAATATCGGGAGGTGGGTCTCCGACAGCGGACTTTCCATCCCGTAGCAACGGTTCCGCGTTGCCCCACAAACGACTTCCATCGTGTGCAAGGAGCGGTTCTGCTGAATACTGGGCGAGATAGGCACGCCGCAGGTTGCTCGTGTAGTTCGTGCCGCTGCAGTGGAAGTTGATGCTCGTGAATGCGACAATGCTGCCCGCAGGCACAATCGCGGGGACCCCCTTTTCCGGTCCGAAATAACCCACCATATCGTTGCTTCCCTCTTCACGGACATGTTTCACCCATGAACGGATACCGATCTGCGAAAACGGCATCACATAGACAGTGCCGTTCTCTTCGGACATATCATCAAGCGCGCACCAACAGGTGAGATACGGCTTATGGTCGGGATAGCCAACGTAGCCTGAATCTTGGTGCCAGCTGAACTTCATTCCGGCTTCTGCGCCTTTGACGACATACTGTTCCCAGAAAAGATATGCCGTATCGCCTAAGGTGGCACGGCAGACTTCCGCCATTAGATCGCTGAACAGGAATTCGCGAAGTTTCGGCTGTTTTCTGAAGCAGTTTGAGACGAAATAGCGTTTGTTGCGATGATTGATACCGAGGACATCCGTGTCCTGCCGGTCCATGTCGGCATCCATCTGACTGATAAAGGTTCCGCATTCACCGCGGAGCAGTTCCAGCAGCGGTTCTGGGATCACATTTTCTAAAATGAAATAGCCTTCCTCTTGGAATTGCTGTTTTTGTGCATCGGTTATATCTATCAAATTCCGATCTCCTATTCAATATGTATTCGACGGACGACTTGACCGTTGCTCTCCCAGTAGGTGTGTTTTCCAGTGATGTAGTCGGAATCGCCTGCGGGTTGGATATTGCCTGCCGTATCAATGGCTCTGGAAACGACGGTGTGTTCACCCTTCGAGGGGCTGTTCCAGTCGAGATGCCAGATTTTCCATGCGAATTCCGCGTCCTCTTCGGGATCTATCGTCACCTTTTGCCATGCCCCACCATCAATGCTGACTTCAACCCTTTGGATAGGGGCACCCCACGCGGCACCGTAGATACGGTATTTGTCGCCGATACGGGTTACCTTCGCCGCTAACGATTTCAACTGTGTTCTACCCACCGAAGTCTCCATCCAGACGGATTCACCGTCGGCACGTTTCTCTTCGCGGATCGTGACATAGTCGCGCCCCATGAATCTTCCCATAAATCGGGTGTCGCGCACCTCGATGCGTTTGAGCCATTTGACGCACGCAATGCCGTACCAGCCGGGTGCAATCAAGCGGAGCGGGGCACCGTTCGGTTGGGGCAATGGTTCACCGTTCATTTCATAACAGAGGAGGTTGGTATCCTGTAATGCGTCTTCAACAGACATGCTCCGTGCGAAATTCTGGCGCATTTTTACATCGCGCCGTTCCTCTTCTCCGACGTCGTGTCCGAAGAAAATTACCTCAATGCCGTTTTCTCGGATGCCTGCTTCTTTGAGGATGGGTGCAAGCGGTGTCCCTGCCCATTTTGCGTTGCCGATTCCGCCAGTGAACGTTGGGAACCCATGATTACCAGAACATTCCAGCGTAAAGGTCACCTCCTGTCGGGGGCGCGCTTTGATGTCCTCAATCGTGAGCATCAACGGATTTTCGACCAAGCCGCTTATTTCCAGTTTCCACGTCGCGAGGTCTACTTCAGGTTTGCCGTAGTGTGAAACGTTGAAGAATTCAGCGTTCGGTGTGATAAAGGAATCGAGTTCGTTCCAATCCAGTAAACCGCGTTTTGATGGCGGTTCCGGTGGCTGATCGGTGAATGGGATAAGCACTTCACCTTCACGGCTTGGGAAGGCGTAGACCGCCCATGGGCTGAGTAGCAACCCGGTCAGCGTTAAACCGCTCTGCCGCAAAAAATCTCTACGCTCCATAGCGTCTCCTTGCTTTTTGATGGGGGAGTTTATAACACAATATCCATGTATAAAGGAAGCGAAATAGCCTAAATGGCGAGGTTGGGACACCTCGCTACCGGTAACCTGTCCTTATCCTCTTCGGTAGGTCAATGTTTAACCGTCCCACTCTTATCACTTCATTGCTGCGAGATAGTTGGCGTTAACCTGTTCCCAATTGACAATTTTGCCCCACGCGTCAACGTAGTCTGCGCGTCGGTTCTGATAATTGAGATAGTAAGCGTGTTCCCAGACATCAAGACCGAGGATAGGCGTGTGCCCCTTCATCAGGGGACTATCCTGGTTGGACGTTGAATAAATCTGCAACTTCTTGTTTTCATCAACAACGAGCCATGCCCAGCCTGATCCAAAATGCGTTTTCGCGGCTTTGACGAACATTTCACTGCCGGCATCAAAGGAATTGAAAGTGGATTGAATGGCTTCAGCGACTTTGCCTGTCGGTTTGCTACCGCCGGGCGTCATAATATTCCAGAAAAGCGTATGGTTCGCGTGTCCACCCCCGCTGTTGATAACGGCTTGTCGGAGATGCTTCGGCACCCTTTCAATATTTCGGAGCATGCCTTCAAGGGACATGTGCATCAGGTCGTGACTCTGGGTGACCGCCGCGTTGAGTTTATTGACGTAGCCTTGGTGGTGTTTTCCGTGATGGATTTCCATTGTGCGTTTGTCAATATGGGGTTCAAGCGCATCGTAGGCGTAAGGTAATGGTGGTAATTGCTGACCTATGTGATGGTTCGCATATACACGCAGGGGACTGTGCGCAACGAAAAGTCCCGCCAATGCGGTGCTTCCCTGAATTAAAAAGTTTCTACGGTTCATTTGTTCTCCCGATCCTATTGTTTTGGACAGCATTTTAGCAGAAATTGTGGGTTTGTGTCAAGTACCAAAATTCGATTGATTTTTGTAGAGTGGTGTGGTAGGTTGATTACAAGCCCAATACAGAGAAATAAGAAGGAGACAGTATTTTAATGTCTAAAGAACTTTCCCGTCTTGAACCTGTTGAACTCCGTGAGATTTGGCCCAACGAAGCTACAGATTTTACACCCTGGCTGGCAAAGGAAGAAAACCTCGCCCACCCTGGAGAGACACTGGGCATGGCTCTTGAACTTGAGGGTCAAGAGTTAAATGTTGGGAGTTTTCGAGCCGACATTCTGTGCAGAAACCCAGTGGATGGCTCGCGGGTCCTGATTGAGAACCAGTTGGAACGGACTGATCATAAGCATCTCGGGCAAATTATGACGTATTCATCAAATCCGGATATCCACACCGTTGTCTGGATTGCGAAGGAATTCAAAGCAGAACACCGCGGCGCGCTTGATCACTTAAATGAGATTACAAATGAAAAGTTTCGGTACTTCGGGATAGAGGTTAAGGTATGGCAGATTGGAAACTCAGCTTGTGCACCACAATTTGAGATCGTCTCCAAGCCGAAGGATTGGAGCCGTACGATAAGTCGGAAAACGCAAAGGGCAGCATCCAAGGAGTCCCCTGAAACTCTACTACAGTTGGAAAGATTTTGGATGCAATGGAGCGATTATATGATTCAGATAGGTAACCCCCTTAAATATCCGCAACCAGGTCCGTGGCGTTACCGAAATTTCGACCCAGAACGCTATGGGAGTGAATTCCACATAGATGCCTATCGACTCAACGAAAAGAAGGAGATTGGTTTTAGACTCTACATAGGAGGGCAAAATGCTATAGCATACTTCCACCTGCTAAAGGAACAACAAGAAGAAATTGAACGGGAATTTGCTGAACCCCTTGAATGGGATGAAGGTTCTCAATACGAAAGTCCCGGGATTTTCTTACGGAAGATGAATATCGATCTGACAGACGAAACCGATTGGCCCAATCAGCATGAGTGGTTTGCATCAAAACTGGAACTATTTGACACGGCCTTCGGACTGCGCCTTAAAGCACTCAAGGCCACAAATTCGGAATTCTTGGAAGACGAAGATGAGGTATAAACATGAGTGTGGTTTGTAGTAGGTCAATTTATTGTCCGTTCCTCAAAGAGAACACTCAATGAAAAACGCTGATACCTTCCACATCCTCGCGTTAGATGGGGGTGGCACTCGCGGCATATACACCGCTCAACTCCTTGCCAAGATCGAACAGGCTTTCGGGACACCCATCAGAACCTGTTTTGATCTCATTGCTGGGACAAGCACGGGGGCAATCATCGCTGGTGCTGCTGTTTCCAACATCCCTATGCCAGAGATTGTAGAACTTTTTGAGACGGAGACCCCTTATATCTTCCGAAGGAGATGGTACCGTATCCCGTTGTTCCTCAGTAAATATCCCAATCAAAAACTGGCACAGATTATTGCCAAGCATCTCCCGGCAACGTCCCTTCGTAACATAGAAACGCCTTTGATGATAACGAGTTCAGAGATTGCTAAAAGTGAGGTTCACATCTTTAGATCGAATTATAGCAGTCGCGATTCGGAGAGTGTTTCTACGGATAAAGACGTGAATCTGAGAGATGCGATCCTCGCTTCCTGTGCCGCGCCTACATTTTTCGCACCAAAATCTGTTGATAATTTCCTGTTAGCAGACGGTGGACTCTGGGCAAACAATCCGTCCACGGTTGCCTTCACAGAGGCACTCTCGGTGTTTGGGAAAGAGGCACGAGAGATTCGGATGCTGTCCGTTGGCACCGGGCATTCGGTGAATATGTATCACAATAGACGCGGCTGGGGATTTATCACGGGATGGGGGGGTGCAAAATTGACATCTTATGTAATGACGTTGCAATCTCAGGCATCCGCGAGGACAGCGAAATTGCTGTTGAAGGAGAACTACCTACGAATCAATCCAGAAATTGATTTCTGGGAGTTGGATACCCTTACGCAGTTGAACAACCTAAAATCTCTCGCGGATCGTGATTTTAAGAGGTATGCTGCAGAGATTGAGGCGTTTGTTTCTATTTTGTAAAAAAAATTGACATTAAATGTTGAAAAATGTATAATACGCGCGAATTTTCCGGGAACACGTGATAATCTTCTTTTAACAATCAGGACGGACGCAATTTTGGCGATATGACGCTCCTTTAGAGGATGAAGTTAAAAAAACAGAAACGTTCTCAGGGCACACCCTAACAGGTTATGCTACAAAAGAGCAATCTGCGTAAGTCCTAAACAGTGTTATACCCAATTTCGTTTCTTGGGATAGGATTTGACTATACCCAGTCAGGGAAGAGGAGGAAATTCTCATGGCAGCCCTCAAACGAATTATAGGCGTTGTGCTTATCGTCATTGCGGCGATAATCGCCATCCAGACGGTATTTGAACCGATTTATCATACCTCCACCGAAGAGAGTCGCTACAGTCCCGCGTGGGACTATATTAACCCGCTCTCTGCTATTTCCATAATACTGGGAGTGATATTCGGTTACATCCGCATGCGCCGTGCGGGTGCGGATTCGAGTGTTCAAGAGTTCATAGCGGCGAACACGATGTTCTATGGATTCATGTTCGCGGCTATAATCTTCTTTTGGAACTGGTTCGGCATCAGCGACATTGGGGCGGGCTTTACTGGTGCCGGCCACAATACCCGATCATTGGTGTGGATTCTCATTGACGCTACGCTTCCGTTGTTGAACGGTGCAATGGGTGCCCACCTGATACGCTCCAGTGGGAGTGAATAGGTAGCAAAAACCGAAGTTCTAAAATAACAACCTTATGGGGAAAATCTATGGAAATAAGATCAAATCGGGTTAAACAGAAATTGGCAAATGGCGACCTCGCGTTTGTTATCTCAGGGTTGACGAGTGCCGACGATATAGATACCTTCGGTCCGAACGGATACGATGGTGTATGGCTGGAAGGCGAACACGGGAGCGTTGATGCAGCGCAACTTGGGGACCTAACGCGTGCGTGCGATCTCTGGGGTATGACCTCTATCACACGGGTCAATCGCAACGATCAAGGACTTATCTACCGCACATTGGATTGTGGGTCAATGGGCATCTGTGTTCCGCATGTTAACACGAAAGCAGAGGCACAAAATGTTGTGGACGGGACGAAGTTCGCACCGATCGGACACCGTGGGATGTATACCAGCCGTCAAGGCTATGGTGTGGACAACTATTTTGACGTAGCCAACTCTCAAACGCTCGTCATCGTGCTGATCGAAGACATCGCAGCGGTTAACAATTTAGACGAAATTCTCACTGTCGACCATATCGACGTATTTTTCGTTGCACCGTCAGATTTAGCGACTTCTATGGGGCATATTGGGAACCTCACCCACCCAGATGTTCAGGGGACGATTGATTCCGCGCTTGCTCGTATCCAAGAGGCGGGACGGGTTGCCGGGACCTTGACGACCGATGCGACTGTTGAAAAATACGTAAAGGCAGGGGTGCGGTTTTTAATGACAGGTGTTGGCGGATGGATTACAGCCAGCGCGGCGGCATTTAAAGAACGGGCAGCGGGTGCGAAATCTTAACGGATTTAACCTACCTAAGTGTTCTATCTTCTCACTTGCGCGGTTTCTCACCGCGCATTTTCATTTAAGCCCAGGCACCTACGCCAAAAAGGTTATTCCTCCAGATGCCTCTCTGCCCTGCCAAACAGAACCCGTCGGATAGGTGTGCTTCTCAACAAATTCTGGATACATCTCAAGCCCCCAACCGGGGACTGTCGGCGTAACATAGGCACCATTGCGCACCTGAATCGGGTGCAGGAAAACGTCCTCTTGTAGGAAGTTGAGGTATTCAACAACCTGTGTTTCCGAATGTGCGGCGACACAAATTTGATCCCATAAGGCGTAATGTTGAATCATGTTACACAATCCAATACCACCGCCGTGAGGACAGACCGGAACATCGTATTTTGCTGCCATTAAGATGACCCCGAGGACATCGTTGACGCCTCCGAGCCGCGTCGCGTCAATTTGGCAGTATTGGATCGCGTCGTTCGTGATTAACTGTTTGAAGATAACAGGCGATGGCACCTGCTCCCCTGTAGCGACACCGATACCGTATTTCTCTAAGGCACGTGCGATTTTCACGAAGCCGAGTACATCGTCTCGCGCTGTCGGTTCCTCAATCCATGTCGGTTTAAATTGTGCTAACGCTTCCATATAGATGATTGCTTCATCGACTCCCCATATCTGGTTTGCGTCCAGCATCAAACGCGCCTCTGGACCGATTGCCTCTCGGATGAAAGCAAGACGCTTCTTGTCGAAATCCAGATCCTGTCCAACCTTCATTTTGAAGCAGTCGAGTCCGTCGGCTTTCACCTGATTCACGGTTTCGATGATCTGTTCATCTGTGAGCCCGAGCCATCCGGCAGTGGAATAAGCCTTCGGTCCCTGTTGACGGAGCGTCTGCTCACGGGTTTCGCGATTGTCCGCGTGTGTGTTGAGGATCGCCGCTGCTTCGTCAGGGGTCAATGCGTCGCGCAGGTATCGCCAATCGATAGACTGGACAATCTTTTCCGGTGGTAAATCGACAAGGAGTTTCCAGAGCGGTTTATCCACCAGTTTCGCCCAAGCATCCCACATCGCGTTGACAATGCTCCCGATCGCCATCCGGTTAACGCCGTCAGCCAGCCACCGCAACTGGTGATGATCGACGAGGTGTTTGTGGAACGCGCCCGGGTCGTCAACGAAAGTAGCCATGTCCATCCCGACGACGAGATGCGCAAGGTCTTTAACTCCGTAGGCGATCCAGTCGTTTCCGGCACCAGCCGTGAACGCTACGGATATACCGTGATGCCCTGTGCTTGTTTCGAGTGTCGTTAGGACTGCTGAATAATTCGGTTTTTTATGAAAGGGATCGGAACCGAGGAGTGTATCCGATGTAGGGACGCGTAGATCAATAACGTCAACTTTTACGATTTTTCCTAAGGTATCCACGTTTACTTGACTCCTTTTTTGACAGAGTATATAATGAATTGCTATGAAAATCTATACTAAATTTGGCGATTCTGGAGAGACGGCACTTTACGGCGGAACGCGGTTAGGGAAAGATGATCCACGTATTGAGGCAATCGGCAGTGTTGACGAGCTGAACGCTTATATCGGTTATGCACAGACGTTCGTCGAGGATGCTGATCTGTCCGAACTTATGGCGCGGGTTCAGAATCACCTCTTTGATGTCGGTGCGGATTTAGCGACACCAACGACACATCCGAAAGCCGCTGGATTCCGTATACCGGCAGACTTCACTATAGAGATGGAGACCGCAATAGACACACTCTCTGCGGAACTTCCGCCGCTGACGAACTTTATTTTGCCCGGGGGCTGCCCTGCTGGAGCCATTTTGCATATTGCGCGGGTGGTATGCCGTCGAAGTGAACGGTGTGTCGTGTGTCTGGCACGCGAAGCGGAGGTCAATCCTGAGATACTCCGAAGTTTGAACAGGCTTTCGGATCTCCTGTTTGTTCTCGCTCGCACAGTGAATTTCCGCGCACAAACTTCGGAACCGATTTGGGAATCGCAAGCACATTCTTAAAAACTATTGTATAATATTGTCCGATATGTTAAAATTGGGAAACTCTAATTCTTTATTTATTTTATCAGAGGAGATGAAACAATGAATTTGAAATTAGAAAATTTACTCTTAATAATTCTCATCGCGCTTGTTGCACTGGTGGGTTGTGAGAAAGCGCAAAGAATGGTCGTAGACGGCGTGCCAGCAGACAGCACTATGGATGAGACGATGACTGACATGGAAGCAATTCCAGTGAAGTTTGTTTTGTTGATTGACTATCCAGAGGGCGGAAAAGATGCGTATATCGCGTGGGTTGCCTCCGTTGCGCCAACCCTGCAAGCACCCGAAGAGGTCGTCCGGATAAGGTCTTACGATAACGAGGACCCGGAAATGAGTCCGAACCGGCTTGTCGAATGGGAATTCAACAGTTTTCTTGATATGGCGACCTATCTGAACCGTCCGGAGATCGCTGCCATACTCGAAGATATTCCGAATCACTCAAGCGTATCAACCGCCCATACATTTATCCAACGTTCTGACTACTCGAAAGGCGAAGAAGACGATTTGCCGATTAAAGGTGTTATTTTTGTTGACTATCCACTTGGCGGGAAGCAGGCATATCTGGAGTGGGTTGCGTCCGTTTCTCCCACACTTATCGGACCGCCTGAATTGAAAGCGATCGCCTCTTATGACAACTATTACGGTGAATCTCCGCACCGGCTCGTTGAATTCGAGTTTGCGAACCAAGCAGATGCCGATGCTTATCAGGAGTTGGAAGAGGTAATGGCTGTTGAAGCCGAATTTGATAATCAAGCTGGCAGCTCGGAGCAGCATAGATTTGTGTTGCGCTCGGATTACATCAACGAATAACATCTCATCAATTGATTGTTTTTCGCAGGCGCGCTTTCCGAGCGCGCCTCTCTTTTTTGCATGTCACCGTGCGTGCCCTGGACCGCTGTATTTCCTACCGAACGCCAAACTATGTGGCTCCTCAAAGGGTCGGAACGGGACCATATCCGCGATCTCCTGAAGTCGCGCTAATATTTCTGCGGGCAATGGACCGGCTTCAACGGCACGAACATTCTGTTCAACCTCCTCTACGGACCTCGCTCCCACCAACACAGTAGAAATATCGGGATTGGAGATAACCGTGCGGAGTCCTGCCTCTGGCAGCGAGAGTTCGATTTCATCCAAAAACTGGTAGAGTGCTTTGAACTGTTCCTGACGCGGGCGGCTCAGCCACCATGCCCCCGTTTCTACTTCGGCGTGGCGGCGTGACAATGCGCCCTGTTGTAACGGAGCACCGATGACGATCCCCATATTCTGTCGTTTCGCTTCTGGAAAAATTGAGATTGCTGCCTCACGCCAGAGTAGACTGTAGTTCTGCGCTGCCAGCACGACATCGTAGACCCCTGTTGCCATAATTGCAGGGAGTTGATGCGCAGTTGTGCCACCTAATCCCGTGAAACGGACAATTCCCGCCTCTTTGAGCTCGGCTAATAACTCACAGACGGGTCCATCAAATGTCTCGTGGCTTGTCCACCAATCGTATTGTCCGGGACGATCGGGTTCATGCACCATCAAAATATCGATGGTATCCCTTTTCAGCAAGCGCAGACTCTCTTCAACCGACTGACGCAAGAGGTCTTTATCCTTTGGATCGAAGGGTTGCGGTCTACCACCGATTTTCGTGGATAGATAGTGCGGTTGCAGCACGCCATCTAAAGCTTCTCCGACGACCTCTTCACTGTTACCGTAGCTGGGTGCGGTATCGACGTAATTGACACCGAGTTCCAAGGCGCGGCGGATAGCGTTACGTCCGTCAGCGCGATTCTTGCCCCCAGCGGTTGAGACAAAGAGTCCTCCCATTCCTAAAACACTCACTTCAAGTCCTGTCCGTCCAAGGATTCGTTTTTCCATGACCTACTCCTTTTGTTGTTCCCGTAAAACTGGCACATATAGTAAAACAGAATTTACAATAGGTGCTAACTTGCGTCAACACCAAAATCCATCTCTATTTCAACAAGAGGTTTCCCTTTATCGTATCCGCTACAGCAACAAGATCAAGGACATTGACGACTCCATCACCATTAACATCCGCTGCATTTCCTTCTCCGACCTGACCGAGATAATCAGCAACAAACGTTAGATCCTCAATATTAACACTTCCATCACTGTTGACATCTTCTGGTATATCGGCAAGACCACCTGCGATCCCTGTTTTCCACAATAGCATCGTGCCATCGTAACTGGCACTGGCAAGCGTTCGACCATCTGGCGAGAAGCTCAAATCTGTAATATCCTCTGTGTGTCCTATGAGTGTCTCGCGAGGTTGAAGTGTTTCCGCGTCTAACAGTTGTATCCGATTGTTCTGCCATCCGCCCCATCCAACAGCAAGGATTCTGCCATCGGGAGAAAACGCAATGGAGGTAATAGCATCTGGATACTGCAATGCCACCTTCTGTTCTCCCGTATGCGGATCCCAGAATCGAAGGGTCTGATCCGAACTACTGCTCACAAGCGTTTTTCCATCAGGAGAAAACGCCAGAGAATAGACACCTTCTGTGTGGTGTGTCGTCAGACTCAGACGGCGTTGGAGCGTAGGGATATCCCAGAAAACAATCTCGGAATCTCGACTCGCGCTCACAAGTGTTTTACCATCAGGCGAAAATGCCATGCACGTCAGTGGGTTATGGTATTTGCTAAGCACATGGCGGAGTTCACCGGTATGGGCATCCCACAAGCCTATTGTTCCAATGATGCCGTCCCCTCCATACTCGTTTGCAATCAGTTTTCCATCCGGCGAAAATGCAACAGCAGGACCGCCGCCTCTCAGCGTAGCGATGTGGTCTCCGGTACTGGCATCCCACAATCGGAGGCGACTGTCGTACCCGCCACTTGCCAGGAGTTTTCCGTCCGGTGAAAACACGACAGTTCGAACGTAATCGATGTGGTCTACGGAGTATTCTATATGTTCTCCGGTGCGGGCATACCATAATCGAAGCAGGCTTCCTTTCGTATTCCATAGATAAATCAATCCGCGGCTGGCACTGGCAACAGTTTTCCCATCCGGCGAAAACGCGACAGTATTGACTGAATCTGTGTGCTTTCCAAAAACCTTACGGAGTTTCCCGGTGGAAGCATCCCACAATCGGAGTGTATCATCCCAACTTGCACTGGCTATGGTTCTTCCATCCGGTGAGAATATGATGTCAGTCACATCGCTGGTATGTCCTTCAAGAACGTCTCTAAGCTGCTTCGTGTGGGTGTCCCATAGTTGTATCTGTTTGGCTGTCGCGCTTGCTAATGTTTTTCCGTCAGGTGAAAACGCGATCACATTAAAGCCTTCTGGGAATTTGGCATCCTCTTCAAGAATAGCAAGCATCTCACCAGTGTGCATATCCCAGAATTGAATCGTTCCGTCATCACTACCGCTCGCGAGTGTCTTTCCGTCTGGTGAAAGAACCACAGAATTAACGTCATCTCGGTGTTCTTCAAGGATACATTTAACTTCACCGGTGTGCACATCCCACAATCGAACTGTGCGATCTTCACTTCCACTAATGAGCGTCTTTCCATCTGCCGAGAACGTGAGGGCAGAGGTCCATCTCGTGTGTCCAAAGAGTGTATCTTGGAGTTGTCGATGCGTTAAGTTCCATAACTGGATCGGATAGTCGGGCCATCCGCCACTGCTGGCAAGCATTGTGCCATCCGGCGAAAATGTGAGGGCTAAAATCTCCTCGCCTCCGTTAAGGGTATCGCGGAGGTTTCCTGTGTCTGTATCCCATAACTGAATGGCGTGATTTGGTGAATAGCCACCGCTTGCTAAGGTGCTGCTGTCGGGTGAGAATGCAATCGCCTCAACGTAATCTGGTTCTTCAGAGAGGAGGTTAAGCTCGGTGTCGGTGGACGCATCGTAGAGCCATACGCCTATAGAAGTTGCTACAGCAAGCAGAGTGCCGTCTGGAGAATACGCTATATCATTTATATATCCTTTACCGAAGCGGGTGATTGCGCCTTCGGGCAACCCTATCTGTGTATAATCTTGGGCAAAACCGCTCGGTAGAAAGGATATAGAAATCAGTAGCAACACAAAAATAAAAAAGGTTCGATTTTTCATGAATGCGGTCCCTCTTTTTCAAGCAATAGACTCTTGTCATAACTTCAGCAATTTATATGCCAGCACTTGAAATGCTGAGTATACCGCTGTATCCAGTTTCAAAACAGATAACTTGCACCAAAACGGGCAAACCGATATTCGCGCTGCACCATATAGGGCATCCACACGCCACCAAATTGAAATTTGTTTGACACAGTCCCACCGGATGTGATAAATTGATTATCAACTCTTATTAGAACAATGCCACCGTTAAGCGTGAAACCTATAGAACAGTAGGAGAGTAAGCTTATGAGTGATTTACAGTTACAACAGTACCTCTTTGACGTGCAAGGTTACCTCGTCGTTGAGAATGTCTTGAGTCCGGAAGAGGTTGCAGCACTCAATCAATGCGTTGACGAACAACAACTTCCCACGCCGGGAAAGGTTCAAAGGTTTGGAAGTGCTCCAGATGGTCCAGGTTTTCTGCAGTGGGGGCAACCTTTTTGTGATTTACTCGACCATCCGAAGATTATGCCGATACTTCAGTTTCGCTTAGGCGACTGCTTTCGACTTGATCGGATTTACGGGATGTATATGCGAGAAGGTATGCCGCGCGGACGGCTGCACGCAGATTATGGTGCGACCTCTCCAACAGCAAGAGCAAAGCAAGGAGAATACTACTCCTTCCGAGATAACGAAATCCATAACGGGTTCGTTGTCGTGACGTGGAACCTCACCGATGCCGGACCAGAGCATGGTGGATTCTGCTGTGTTCCGGGCAGCCATAAAAGCAATTTTAAACTGCCACGACAGATAGATGATGCCCCCGAAGATGCACCCTGTGTCATCATCCCAAAGGTACCAGCAGGTTCAGCGATCCTGTTTACGGAGGCACTGACACACGGCACAGCCGCATGGAACGGCAAGCATCAACGCCGATCTCTGTTGTACAAGTATTGTGTTTCACACATTGCGTGGAAATCCCAGCGCATGACCCCACCGGAAGGCATAGAACTCACAGAACGTCAGAAGATTCTCTTCCGTGAACCTGGCGACCCATACCGTCACTTCCCATCGCTGTTTGACGCAGCATAGTTGAAAGCAGAGGTAAGCGCGTGCCAAATTTCACGCAGAACCAGTTACAGAAAATCACAACTGACATCTTTGAAGCCGGAGGGGTCCCCAGCGATGAAGCAGAGATTATCGGGGAACTGCTCGTTGCTTCAAATCTCGCAGGGCATGATTCCCACGGGGTTATCCGAATTCCGCAGTATATTGGACTCATCGACGCCGGATTAATTCAGCCGGGAGCACCGATGCACATTGAACGCGAGTCGACTTCACACGCACTCCTCAACGGCAATTGGGGCTTTGGACACGTCATCGCACAGAAAGCGATGTCGCTCGCGATTGAGAAGGCGAAGTCAAGCACGATCAGTGCAATCAGCGTCTACAACTGTAATCACATCGGACGTATCGGGAGTTATCCACTGATGGCAGCTGAAGCCGGTATGGTAGGCATCACAATGGTGAACGCGGGTGGAACTGCGCGCTACGTTGCTCCGTTCGGTGGCAGCGATGGACGGCTGGCAACGAATCCGCTCGCGATTGCTACACCGACCCGCAATGGACATCCGATTCTGCTTGACATCACAAGTAGCGTTGTTGCGCAAGGCAAAATTCGCGTGGCGTTTAATCGTGGGGAGCCTGTCCCGCTCGGTTGGCTGATTAACAGCGAAGGCGAACCGACCCAAGACCCGCGGGACTTGATGGAATCTCCGCAGGGTGCACTGTTGCCGCTCGGTGGTATTGCTGGGCACAAGGGATACGCGCTCGGTCTAATGATTGACATCTTAGGGGGTGCGTTGTCGGGTGCCGGTTGCAGTGGATCTGGGAACACCCGTCTCCAGAACGGTGTCCTGATGATTGCCTTGGATATTGCTAATTTTACGGCACTTGATGACTTTTATGAGCACGTTGACGGACTCATCGCCCACATGAAAGCCTCTCCCACCGCACCGGGATTCGATGAAATCCTGGCTCCGGGAGAAATCGAGGCACGCCAAACAGAACGCCGTCAGCGCGAAGGTATCCCTATTGATGACGAGACCTGGCGACAGATCCAAGAAACGGCAATGGAGGTCGGGCTATCCGAACTTAAGTTTTGAAAATTAATTAATGGTGTATCTGGACTTACAAAACACTCACATCTTCATATATCGCAATGCTGGTACCTTGGGATGAACATGCCGCGCGGCTCTGGAGGAGAATATTCAATGCAAAACGGGCAATCTACTATCGGTGAGTATCTTCTGAAAAAACTGCGAGATTACGGGGTTGACCACATCTTCGGCATCCCGGGTGATTATGTAGTGCAGTTCTTCGATCTGATTGAGAAGGGTCCGATTCAACACATCGGCACGACACGAGAAGATACGGCAGGATTTGCGGCAGATGCATATGCTCGCATAAAGGGTATGGGGGCTGCCTGTGTGACGTACGGTGTTGGTGGATTATCCATGATTAACGCTGTCACCGCTGCATACGCTGAAAAGTCACCTCTCGTTGTGATTAGCGGGAGCCCAGGAATAGAAGAGTGCCGTGAGGGGGCACTCTTGCACCATAAAGGTAGAGATTTTTATACACAACAACGTATCTATGACGAGATCACCGTTGCATCAGCACTCCTCGACGACCCTTTTACCGCCTTTAACGAGATAGACAGAGTGTTGGATGCAGTCTATTGGCAGAAACGTCCAGGTTACATTGAACTGCCACGGGATATGGTCAGTATACAGGGGCAGGTCTACCAACGTCCCTCAACGGACGGGCACCCCAGTGACCCGGAAACGTTGAATGCCGCATTAGCGAATGCAATTGGGTTCATAAATCAGAGTGAGAATCCCATCATTTTAGCGGGGGCGGACCTCCACAGATTCGGCTACCAAAACAAATTACTGCGGCTTACCGAAGAAAAACAGATCCCCGTGGTGACAACACTGTTGGGCAAGTCAGTAATGCCAGAAGCACATCCGATTTACTTGGGTATCTATGGCGGCGGGATGAGTAGAGATGAAGTCTCCATGCTTGTTGAAACTTCCGATTGCGTTATTATTTAGGACTTACGCAATATTGATAGAAATAGCAGGTTTTTGAAGTTGTTGTCGGATGTAATCATCAAGTAAACTTTCTTTGAGTTGATAAATCGTTTGACCGGCTGCCCGGGCGGCTCGCGTCAAACTCACCCAGACCC
>JAJEDB010000050.1 GCA_022821725.1 Candidatus Poribacteria bacterium
GACCGAATCTCTTTTGCGTGTCATAAGAACCTCCATGAAATCAGACTTGGTGATGCAAATACATCTACCTGTTAGCATAGTTCAGAGTTATCATAACTCTCAGTATAACTCATGGGGTCATATGAGACAAACTATAAATAAATCTCCGTATCTTTTGACTTTTGGAATATACCTAAGATTATATCCAAGAATGCCTTCGAGCACGAACAAGCGTGTCATAGACAGAAAGTATCACGTAACTTGAAAAGTGAATTAACCTCGGAACCTCACAGATTCAGAGAACCTCCCAAATATGGAGCATCATGGCGAGCGATTCTACTTGGCACAGTCCTTATCATCCCGAACATGTACTGGATTCTGGACTCTGCCGGCCAAGGGTATCCCACCACGATCTCCCTCTACTTTAACGTCATCTTCTGCGTCTTTGTTATCATAGGTGTTAACCTCTTCTTAGTCCGGATAGCACCAAGGATCGCGATGCAACAAGGCGAATTGCTGACGATTTATGTCATGTTGGCGATCGCTTC
This sequence comes from Candidatus Poribacteria bacterium, assembly GCA_022821725.1. Lineage (GTDB taxonomy): Bacteria > Poribacteria > WGA-4E > WGA-4E > WGA-3G > WGA-3G. The sequence continues at coordinate 528 of JAJEDB010000050.1, forward strand.
CTCACTCGCAGGACACGACGTACTCCGCGTATTGATTCCCATGATCCCCTACGCATTCTGGTACGCCACACCAGAAAATGACTGGGTAGACCTGTTTCATCGGTATATCCCTGATTGGATGGTTGTCAAGGACAGATCTTTCTTAACGGAGTATTATCGCGGCGAAACAACCCTGTATCAATGGGAAACTGTCCAAGGATGGCTGACAACAACTTTTGTCTGGGGTGGCTTCCTCTGTGCGATGGTCTTTCTGATGGTGTGTATTAACAGTCTCGTTCGGAAACAGTGGACAGAGCACGAGAAGCTCAGTTACCCCATCATCCAATTACCGCTTGAATTGACAAGTGGCGGTAGAACGAACTTACTGACGAATAAAATGATGTGGCTCGGTTTCGGTATCGCTGGTGCAATTGACATCCTCAACGGACTCCACTACCTCTATCCGACTGTGCCGAGTTTGGGCGGCAGACTCTACGATTTACGTCCGTTCTTTACACAGAAACCGTGGAGTGCCATCGGATGGAGTCCGATAGCCGTGTTTCCGTTCGCGGTGGGCATCGCTTTCTTTATTCCGCTGGATTTGTCGTTCTCCTGCTGGTTTTTCTATCTCTTCTGGAAGGCAGAGCGCGTCTTCGGAGATGCCTTAGGCGTTCGCGGCATGCCGAACTTCCCTTTTACCGATGAACAGTCTTTCGGGGCATATCTCGGTTTGTTCGTCATTGCGATTGTGGCGACGCGAAAACACCTCGCACAAGTCGGGCGCAAGTTATTTAAAAACGATCCGCGTGTTGACGACTCAGCCGAACCGATGTCCTATCGGGTGACACTCTTAGGGCTCATCGCGAGTCTGGTCTTTATCGTCGGTTTCTGTAAAACCGCGGGGATGTCTATCTGGGTGGTTCTCGTGTTTTTCGGCATCTATTATGCGATCTCTACAGCGGTAACCCGAATGCGTGCCGAACTCGGATCGCCTGTCCACGATTTGCACTTCATTGGACCTGATGAGATGATGCCTCGCATTTTCGGGACGCGCCTCCTCGGACCACACAACTTAACCATAATGGCGTACCTCTTCTTCTTCAACCGTGCCTATCGTGGGCATCCGATGCCACACATCTTGGAGGGATTTAAATTAGCGGAACGCACCGGAATTTCCAACCGACGGTTGCTCATCGCAATGTGCATTGCGATTGTCGTCGGGACATTTGCCTCATTTTGGGCATTCTATCATATCTCTTATGTTGAAGGCGCCCGGGACTGGTTCGCCGGAAGACCCTTCAATCGGCTCCAAAGTTGGCTAACCTCGCCGAGAGCACCGGATGTACCCGCAATCGTCGCAATGTGTATCGGTTTCCTTATCACCGGCTTCCTGATGGTGATGCGGATGCGACTCTTCTGGTGGCCCTTTCATCCCGCCGGATTCGCGATCTCCAGCAGTTGGTCAATGAACGTATTCTGGTTTTCGATTTTTGTGAGTTCCATCCTCAAATGGATTATTCTTCGACACGGGGGTGTAAGCGCACACCGGAAACTTATTCCGCTCTTCCTCGGTCTAATTTTAGGTGAATTCATCATCGGCAGTATCTGGAGCCTCATCGGAATTACGACAAATCAACCCATGTACCGGTTTTTATTTTAGAACGTGATTGTTTTTTTATTTGCTGGATTCTGACAGCGGTTGAATATAATGGATCTGCCTTGCGACTTCTGTAAAACCCATAGATGGATAGAAACTGGTGCCTATCGGGTTCTGCTCCAGAGTTTCAATCCGAGCGTAGAGCATTCCTTCTGCCCGCAAATACGCCAACGCTTTTTCGATGAGTTGCCTACCGATACCACGGCGTTGAAACTGCGGTAGCACGGCGAGGTTCGGGATCCCGCCGATGCGAGTTGAGCAGTTAAGTCGAGTTGTGATGTAGCCAGCAATCTCCCCTTCAACCTCCGCCACAAAAAGCCCGTCCGGATTTGCTGCTGCATCGTCATCAATATGGGACATTTTGCGTTCTTCCCAAGCCATATCGCCGATACGCCCAAACCGGTCTTCGATATTTTTGTCTATGGACACCTTCGCGAAACAGATAGCCGTGATCTGTCGAAGTGTTTGCAGGTCACTCTGCTTATATTTTCGGATCATTTTTCTTCCTTTTTGTAGACGCGTTGTAAAATATGGTGGAGGCTCTCAAGTCTCGATCCTTCCTACAGGATATGCCTGTTTCTCGGTGCATATGAATTGTTTATCATATAGGACTTACCCAGTTGTCCTGTTTTTATGCTGTTTTTGGTTCGTAGTAGCGCAATTTATTGCGCATTCTTCGGGAATATCACCTCAATTTTGGCATGGAAGCCAATTTTGCGTAAGTCCTGTCATATAAAGATATGTTATACCGTGTGGAGAAAAAATACAAATTGTGTCTAAGATTGAATTGTTCCGAGATTCAGAAGACCGATCTTGAAAAATATACCTGTGTTTGCTATAATTGCGAATAGAATATTCTCAGGAGGAACATTGCGTGATTCGTGAAGCGATTCAGAAGGTTATAGCAGGGAACGCTCTAACCGAAGCAGAAATGATGGATACCATGAACGAGATCATGGAAGGTAAGACGACAGATGCCCAGATCGCCTGTTTTCTTACTGCCCTGCGGCTTAAAGGCGAGACAGTCGAGGAGATGACGGGGGCAACGCGTGCCATGCGTGCGAAGTCTACCCCTGTTCCTACGCGTCATACACCCGACTTGCAAGCGACCCCGAAAATCCCACGACTTGTCGATACGTGTAGCACAGGGGGAACAGGTTTAAACCATTTCAACATCTCAACAACTTCCGCCATTGTTACCGCAGGAGCAGGCGTACCGGTCGCAAAGCACGGCAATCGAGGCGTAACGCGACAGAGCGGCAGCGCGAACGTACTTATGGCATTAGGGGTGAACATTGAAATCGGTCCCGAACAGGTCGGACAATGTGTTGATGAAGTCGGTATCGGTTTTCTATTCGCACCAACACTCCACGGCGCCATGAAATACGCCATCGGACCCCGAAGAGAAATCGGGATTCGGACGATTTTCAATGCCATAGCCCCACTGACCAATCCAGCAGGACCCCAGGCACAAGTCATCGGTGTCTACGCGCCAGAACTGACTGAGGCGCATGCGAATGCCTTGAATAACCTCGGATGCCAGCACGCATTCATCGTGCGTGGGGATGACGGTTTGGACGACATTACAACCACAACAACCACACGCGTTTCCGAACTCCGAAACGGCACTGTTGAAACCTATACCCTCGATCCCACGACATTCGGAATTCCGAGAGCCGAACCTGAAGCACTGCTCGGGGGCGCGCCAGAGGAGAACGCCGAAATCGTAGTCAATCTCCTGAACGGTGAAAAGGGACCCAAACGCGATATTGTTGTGCTGAACGCTGGTGCAGCGATTACTGCAAGCGGGAAAGCGGATAGCCTCGATGCGGGTATCCAACTTGCCTCAGAGTCCATTGACTCGGGCGCAGCACTCGCGAAGTTAGAAGGACTGAAAGCCGTCTCAAACAATTTTTAATTATTCGCAAGACGCTAAAAGGTAAAATTGAAAAGTTGATACTTGACACTATCATTGCCCATAAACAGAAGGAACTCGCAGCGGAACAAAAACGGGTACCGATTGCTGAATTGGAAGCTGAGGTCGCAAATCTTCCACCGACACGAGATTTTGGCGATGCCCTTATGGGCAGCGGGACGGTTAAACTGATCGCGGAGGTGAAGAAAAAATCGCCGAGCAAAGGCATTATCCGCGAGGATTTCGATCCGGTATCAATCGCCAAAACCTACGTCGAAAACGGGGCGGCTGCGATTTCTGTGCTAACAGACAAGCATTTTTTCGCAGGCGAACTCGACTATCTGCGCGCAATTCGGGACACTGTTGATGTGCCACTCCTCCGAAAAGATTTCACAATTGACCCGTATCACATCTACCAAGCCCGCGTCGCCGGAGCGGATGCCATTTTACTGATTGTCGCAGCGTTGACAGCAGCAGAGCTGCGGACGTTCATGGATGTTGCAGCCTCGTTATCGTTGGCGTGTTTGGTGGAGGTGCATACACAAGAGGAATTGGCTATCGCGTTGGACGTGGATGCCCAGATAATCGGTATCAACAATCGCGATTTACGCACATTTCACACCGACATCGCCACAACGTTCCGTTTACGAGAAGCCATCCCAGCGGATAAGATCGTGGTGAGTGAAAGCGGTATCTATTCACGTGAAGACGTGATGCGGTTACAAGAAGCCGGTGTGCAGGCAATGCTTGTCGGTGAGTCATTGATGCGGAGCCCCGACATTGGCGAACAGGTCCGGCATCTTTTAAACGATTAAAGTAAAGTCGAAAAATAAGTTGGCATTTTAGGAAGTAGCAGCACCGTCCCACGTCCCGCTGGCGAGGTTTGTAACCTCGCCTCAGTGTTCACATGGAGGTAACGGTAATGCCGTGTCGTTTCAGGAGGGCAGTGGTTACACCGTCCCCTGACGTGAGGGTTCCAGAAAACGTGCCATCGTAAATGTCGCCACAACCACAGGATGGACTCCTCGCTTTCAGAACCACGTGCGTCGCTTTGTTTGATTGCGCAACCCGCAAAGCGTGGTAGGCACCTTTCAAATAGGCTTCCGTTACGTCCGTCCCGTCAGCAGTCATAACCTTTGCCCTGCCATCTAAGACATCACCGCCATCACCGCCGACAATCTCTGCAGACGGACGCGGCGTTGGCAACCCACCCGATTCTTCCGGACAGACAGGGATAAGCGCATACTTCTCCCCCTGTTTTATCGCTGTTTCATTTCGGCTGCCCCCGCCATCGTATCGGCAGCGGACACCAAGGAGACAAGCACTAATCACAACTTTCATCTTCCCGTAAGACCTCAAACTCGTTCATAATTAAATCCGTCTTCCCTGCCTTCAGTTGCAGGTAGTGCTTTTCCAAGTGGCAGAGAATATCGCATAATAGCGAGGCACGACAGATTTCAAAGTTTTGATTTTCCGAGAACGGATGCGCCATACGCACCGAGGTTGCGGTTCCACGCAATTCAGGCGGAAAATCCTCCAAAGCGTTATTGACATTCACACCGAAACCCAAAACAAAAAAAGGGTGATCTTCCGCGTCGTATGCGAGTTCTGTGAGGACACCCGCAACCTTCTTCTTTTCGATCCGAACATCGTTAGGCACCTTAATCCGAGCGTCAAGCCTATATGTTGTGCGAATTGCCGCTGCTATTGCCATCGCACCGATGAGATTCGGGAGTGTAACCTGATCGCGAAGGAGCCGATGTTTAAGGACGACGGACACAAGGAGACCCTTTCCCGATGGTGCCTCCCAGTGCCTACCGTATCTACCACGTCCAGCCGTCTGGTGCTCCGCAATGATGAGTGTTCCTTCTGCAGCGCCGATCTTGCCACGCGCAAGAGCCAGGTCGTTGGTAGATGCAACCTGTGAGTAATGCTTAATCTGGCAACCGATAAGCCGCGTCTGAAGTGTTGTCCGCAGCACCTTAACATTCATAAAATTACTGGCTCAGATGCCGCTCCGCTTCAATCCGCCACTGTTCGGGTGGATTCAGTTCAAGGAAACGTTGCCATTGCATTCTCGCCTGTTCACGTTTCTCCCTATATTCATACATTAACGCAAGGTTGTAATTCGCAGTCAAGTTATTCGGTTCCAGTTGTATCACCCGTTCAAACTGCTCTGTTGCTGCCCCGAGTAGGTCCATACTGAAAAGGTTATTGGCATAGTTGAGGAGCGTCGGCACATGTGTGTCGTCCAAAGCGAGTGCCTTTTCCAGCGTCTCTTTCGCAGCGTTGTAATCCAAGGCATGGGCATAGTAAAGATCGCCAAGCCGTTGATACGTTTTGATGGCAATCTCGTCGTCCGCTTCGACAGGTTCTTGAATAAGTGCAGCCTCCGCCTCATAATGTTGAATCGCCGCTTTCCACGCCTGCTCCCATTCCGAAATCTGCCCGAGATGTGAGTGGATACCTCTGTATTCTGGCGCGTGAGAGAGCATATTTTCAAAAACCTCTTGAGCGAGACGATGCCGATCAATTTCGAGATAAAGGACCCCGAGTTGGTAACTCGCCTCACGGTTTTTGGGTTGGAATTCAGTCACCTGCTTGAAATCCTCTAAAATTTGGCTATAGCGATACAACTTTTTCCCAATGCGTCTGTAGCGGAGTGTGAGCATCCCACGGTAGAAATACGCATCTACATAATCTGAATTCAACGCGATGGTTGCGGTATACTCCTTGACGGCCATTTCAGCATGTTTATGATAGTCATCTCCGAGGGTCTCGGCGTGTTGGTCGAGCAGCCGGGCGTAGCTATAGTGCCAGTCAAACTTCTCAGGATTGTATTGATTCGCCAGGCCATAGTACCGAATCGCACTTTCACGTTCGTCGCGCTTCTCGAAGATGACAGCAAGAAGGTGATGAAGTTCCGGGTGATTCGGTTCAATTTCTAACGCCGGTGGATAGACCCGAATGATATTCGCTTCATCATTGCGCTCGCGATAGATTGCACCGAGTTGGAAAAAGGGTGTAACTTCCGTTACTTCAAAAAAAGGGCTTTCAATCGATGCCGTATCAAGTCCAATCGTTTTCTCATAATGTACGATGGCGTTGTCTATGTCGCCTTTTTGTTCAAACAAGACTGCCGCGTGGTAATGTGCCGAGACATCATCCGGATTGAGCCGGACAGTTGCGAGAAACGCCGTCAGCGCAGCATCCGACTGTTCCAGTGTCAGGTAGGACAGTGCCATGAGAGAGTGTGCCTCGATCGTATCGGGAGCAATCTCGATAATCTTCTCTAAAGTGTCGATTGCCTGTTGATGTGATTCCCGGTTTCGATAGATGTGAACCATCTTGAAAAGCACATCTGTTCGCTGTGAATCTAACGCCAGAGTGCGTTGATAAAGGGTGAGTGCGTTGTCTGTATCGCCATTCGCCTCATAACTCTGTCCCAGTAGGTAGGCACCACTAACGTCTTCTGGAAACAACAGGAGGTGCGTATTCAAAGATTCAATAGCCTCTTGATAGCGCCTCTCATCGAAAGCGCGTTGTCCTTGCTCAATAAATTTATTCGCTAATTCTGGATTTAACGCCAATGCGCGTTTAAAATACGCAACAGAAGTCTCTACATCCCCTTGTTGGTGATAAAGTTCACCGAGTTTCAAGTAAACATCGTTGAAATCGCCTAAGAGAAGTTCCATTTGCATAAGACTGGGATCGACTTCTATAATCTCAATAGTCTTTTCGTAAGATTCGATGGCTGCCTGGATGTTGCCAGCATCGGCTTCGACCATACCTGTATAAAAATGGGAGCGTGGATCGTCAGGAAGGACTAACATCGCTTTTTCAAGGATCGGCATCGCTTCATCTGCGGTCATCAATCCTGCGAAGTAAGATTCAAGCGGTTCATAGAAGGTGTCCTGAAGGCTCGGTGTGAGGGATAATGCTTGTTGGTAGTGTTGCACCGCTGCCGTGGTATCGCCGCTCGTATAGAAGCGTTCTCCAAGCGCGAAAAGTGCGTTCGCGTGCCTCGGCTCAGCCTCAATTGTGCGTTGATATAGCCGAATCGCACCGTCCGTATTGCCTTTTTCATCGAAGATAACCGCCAGTTCGTAAAGGACCTCTGCGGAGTAGTCCTGATGTTGCGATCCTTTCGCATATTCTTTTAGTGCCTCATCGAAGAATCCCTCAGCCGCAAGCACTTGGCCGAGTTTGAAGTAGGCAGGTGCGAATCTCTTATTTTTCTGGGTAAGATTCTCAAAGGTCTCGCGGGCGCGGTCTATCTCGCCCTGCGCGAAATAAACCAAACCGATACCGTATTGTGGATATTCCCACTTTCTGTTTACCTTCCGTGCGGTGTCAAAGGCTTGGAGTGCCTCTATGTAATTCTGCTGCTTTAAGTGGATTTCGCCCATCCGATAGTGAACCGGATAGTAGTTAGGGTTTAAACGGATGCACACCTCAAATTCAGCGAGCGCCAATGCGTCTTTACCTTGTCCTTGATAGATACCGCCGAGGTTGAAGCGCGCCCAAAATAGATTTGGATCGATCTCAACCGCGTATTGTAAGTGGTTAATGGCAGTATCCGACACGTCGCCGGTTTTCGGTGCTTGAAGGGCATGGATATAACCTAAGCCGTAATAGAACGCCGCCTTCATGATGGGCGTGGCGGGTTGTTGTGCCTGACGGTTGTTCTTCCTTGCGGTATAAAGCGCGAGGAGTTCAGAAAGGCGTCCCTGCTTTTGCCATTTGAGGATGAGTTCACGATGTTTTTCCGCGGGTTTTCTCTTTTCTTCCAAGACCTTTGCGAAGTCTTTTCTCATGTTCGATTCCCACTTTTCCGCGGCGAGTACTGGTATTGCGGTTGTATTGATCCATAAACATACAATTAAAGCTATAAATATTACGGGCTGTTTCACTATTTTTTTCATTTTTCTAATTTTCCTTATAGTAAATCAGATAACTCACAAAAATCACGGGTCATTACTTTTTCGCGCGTGGGCATAGAAGGTGTCGCACCAACCACAGTCACTGCCGCTGCCCCAGCTGCATTCGCAAACGCAACAGCTCCCCGTAAAGTCTCGCCGCTTGCCAGTGTGGTCGCGAGGGCACCACAGAACGCATCCCCTGCCCCCGTTGTATCCACAGCATCCACAGTCAGTGCCGGAACATGTGCAGATTCAGTCGCTGTCAACATCAATGCGCCTTGCACCCCAAGTGTTAAGACAACAGCCGTGCTTGGAGCAGCCACCATGCGCCCGCGTAATACTTCTGCTGCGCGGCGCGCGTCTTCATGATTGTCAATTTTTATCCCCGACAACAACTCCGTTTCGGATTCGTTCGGGATGAGAATATCAACAGACGCTAACAGGCTATCCGGCAACGGTTGCGCAGGGGCAGGATTTAATATCACAGTCGTCCCGTGTGCCTTAGCGATGGCTGCGGCGTGCGCCGATGCTGCCACGGGTGTTTCTAATTGTAGCAGTAAAACGTTGGCGTTTGCGATCTCGTCGGCAGCAGCGTCTATATCCGCCCTGGTAAGTGCCATATTCGCGCGCGGCACCACGATGATGCTGTTGTCGCCATCGGGTTCAATGACGATCGTTGCCACACCCGTCCCTACCTCCCCGCGTTTTGTGACAAACCTGTTATTAATACGTTCGTTCTCCGTTGCTGCGAGTAGCATATCTCCGAAGAGATCGGCACCCACACTTCCGATCAGTGTGACCTCAGCACCTAACCGTGCCGCAGCAGTTGCCTGATTAAATCCTTTTCCACCTGTGAAAATATCAAAGGCATCGCCGATAAGCGTTTCACCCGTGTCGGGTCGTCGCCTTGCTCGGCATACCAGATCGACATTCAGACTGCCAACAACGGTAACTTTTGGGCTTGCGAGCGGTGTTGCTTGGTTCATCACGACCTGTTCCTATCTTTCAACGATTTTTGACAATTATAGTTGACATGTGGTGTGAGTGTCAAGGTTTTTACCAGTCGTTTTCAAGGGCATTTATTCGGGGCATTATAGAAGTTTTGTAAAGTTGTTCTTATGCAACGCGAATTTTACATTTTTCATTTTATGCACGAATTGTGTTCAAAAAACGAGTCTTTACGAGTTGTGCTAATTAGAATTCATGCGAGGACGAGGTCTTTGAGTTTCATCAAGGGTCTCCCTAAACAGTAGTTGAGGAACGCCTCCAGCAGACACGCACCGAACTTATTGCTCATCCGGGTCATCAGTCCCCAATGCCCGCGCACACGCACCCGCGCCACCGAAAACTGATCCGTCAGTTGTCCAATCGTCGTCTCAATCTGATGCCGCAACCCCACCTGCTGTTTGCGAAAAGCCTCCGGATATTGTTGCTTCTGATTGCTTCGCAGCGTCGGAACTAAACACGTGTTTTCGGTCTCCAATACTTCTGCTCGTCGCACAGTGTCCATAAGTCGCAAGACACCCCGAACCGTCTGCCCACTTCAAGGCAAATGTAGAAGCAGGCCCACGTTTAACATTACACATCGGTATCGGAAAAGGAGCCACGATAAACACATCCGTCTGCGGTAAATACTGTCGCAACGTCTTACGAATCACTTCACTCGCTCCCAAGAGATTGCGTCTCCGCCGGTTGAACCGAGACCGTTCGGGCAAAACTGCGAAAAGCGGTGATAGTTCCGTTTTCAAACGCCTATACCCAGCGTGTTCGCTGTCCGCACCGATGTATTCAAGCAACCACGCAAGCGTGAGAATATCAGAATCCGGAGCATCCGGATTCCGACCGGGGCGACGGGCTTCCGCATTGGGAAAATGGGTATCATAAAGCAGTTTCATGATCTTCTGAACCACACCCGCAACAGATAAAAGCGTGCGGGGCGTATTTTTCAGTTGCAATGCATAACGTTCTAAAGTAGAATGTAACTCCATCCTTATGCCTCCTTTTGTTTTCTACTTATAGGATAGCATAAGGGTGGCAATTCACACGAAAAAATCAATGCGTTTTTGCGTCAAGGAACATGCAAAAACAATTAGCACAAGTCGTAAATTATAGGAGTTTTGGTATGTTAAGAAAGGTTTTGGAATACACGTCTGTGATAGTTCTCACAGTAATTCTGTTTGTTACAGCCCCTGTAAACCATCAAAGTGCGAATGCTTCTATTCGACACGAATGCAATTGCAGAAATGTTCAGGTAGAGGTGTGGGAACCAGTAGAAGAGGGGCCAACAATTTGGGGTAAACTGAAAAAGAGAAAACCGCGTATCAAGTACACCAGAAAGTGTGATGTTAAATGGCATTTAAATCCATTTTATCACACTGGTGCTTGTGATTAGTTTACTATATGCTGCTGAGTAAATCACTCAGCAGCATACACAACAGGAGACACAAGATGAAATGTTTAACATACTACATAATCATTATAGCTATTAGTGCAGTTTTGGGTTGTCAGGTGGGTTGCGGTACAGATGAAAAAGAAGATATTGGAACAGCACTTAATGAACAATACTTTGCTGATATAGAAGCGGAAACGAAGCAACATCTTTATGAAAATGCCGACTGGAAAGTACGCTGGGAACAGTCAAGAAAGGCGCGTAAAAGATACATTAAATTGCGCGGCACCTATCCAGACGCTGCTTTGAATGCATATACTGAATACTGTAACTGGTTCTATTATGGACATCATCTTGCACTAGAAGTCGCAAAACTTAGTGTGGAAATGGATATAGCCGGTCAAAGCAATCTACCTGATACATTGAAATTGCTAAATTTGCAATTACAAATCGCTAAAGACAATGGTGAACACAAAGATCATCTTGATGAACTTAAGGAAGATATTCTTTTTTGGAGCGAACTTGCTAAAGACTTGGAAACCGATGGCGGAGATCCAGGAGAGTTTATCATTGAATTTGAAATATCGGAAGAAACGCTTAAGTAGGAGACACAATGAGATTTAGAAATTACCTTTATATAGTTACACCAATTTTCATCGCATTTGCCGCTATCTATTTCCTGTTCGTAGCATCATTGAATTCTGACGGTACTACTTGGGAGCAAAAATCCACTATGAGTACCAAGGCCCAAAAAAAGAAGTGTCGATGCTGTGATCGCTTGAAGCGCTTTGAAAAAGAGTTTGCAGCGAGAAAGGCACAGGGAGAATTTGATAATCTAACTGAAACGAAAGACACTGAGTGATAGAAAAAGCCCTGAAAATCAAGCGATGTTCGGTGAAAGTTCGCAAGCAGAACACGGCTAGATTATTCCGTGTGACAGATTCGCGAGACGCTGAATTTCACCCGAAGCAGTCTCTATTATCAACCTAAGCAGGACCTGTGTGAAGCAGTCCTCCCGGATGAAATAGAGAAGTTAGCCCTGCGCTACCCGAAATATAGATATAGGCGTATCACAAAGCTGCTGGTGTATACGGGATACCCCGTGGGATAAAAACGTGTTCCCCGCTTGATGAAATTTGCGAACCTGGCAGTTGCAGTCAAACCCCGACATTGCTTGACGGTCTGCATCCTTGGATCAATCGTCTTGAGAACCTTCAGGTCTCTCGACGCTATCAGGTCTGAGTGGACAATATTATCTACGTTCACCTCAAGGAATGCTTCGTGTATGTTTCGGTGTTTATGGATATTTTCACTTGCATGATCAGACGGTGGCAAGTCAGCCACCCCCTGACCCAACCGCTGGCCTTGAAACCGTGGGAGTTTTGACCCCTCCTTCGTGAAGTTATCGCTGAACTCACACCGAGCTCAAGCGCGTGTTTCTCTTATACTATATTGAAGAACTTCCCATTAAAGTGATCGCCGCTCGTATCAACCGAAGCTAAGGCACAGTCAAAACACATCTCCGCAACGCACGCTGCCAACTTCGAGAATTGCTCACCCCTTACCTGAAGAATCAACACATATCCTGGCGCGCGTGATCCTACATTCTTAGGGTTTACGCGGTTTTTTCCATAGGATCTCCGTCGGACACGCTAAAAATGCCATCAGCCGCGAAATCTGTGAAATCCGCGCCAATCCGCGATTCAGACGATCAGCACCCGCCAGCGAGAATGGAAACAGGTTTTGGCTTGCCAGCGACACCTAAAAGTGCTATTATGCACATCAGCAGAGACAGGGTGAATCCTACGAACCGAGAGCGAAGGGAGTGTCGGAGACTTTCATGAATTCCAAATTGAAATATGCTATCGGCTTTTTAATATTTTTCGGCATTAGCCTTGCACTGAAGTGGCGCGCAGAACAGGTGGGCGATGCGGAAACCCTCGTGTGGTTCAGCATAATTCCGCCGTTACTTGCCGTTACATTAGCGATTCTGACAACGCGACTGCTCCCAAGTCTCGGCATAGCGGTAGGTGTGGGAATCGTACTCTCGTGGTATCAACAGGGTGCCATCCCCATCAGTTTTTTGACAGAAGTTGTTTGGTTTGTGCGTGCCGTGAGCATCGGAAATGACGGTGTAGACCTCTTCAATTTCTGGGTCGTTCTGTTTGTATGCCTCATCATGGCGACGATCTCCGTTATGGTCGCCTCCGGTGGTATTCGTGGCGTTGTTGTGTGGCTTTCTCAGTTTGCAAAGGGACCCCGTTCAGCCCAATTTATCACCGGGTTGATGGGGATTGTCATCTTCATCGGGGATTATTCCAACGCCATGCTTGTCGGTCCCACGATGCGTCCACTCACCGATCATCACCGCGTCAGTCGTGAGAAATTGGCGTTTCTCGTGGATTCCACGAGTGCCCCAATCGCCGGCCTCGCGTTCGTCAGCACTTGGATCGGCTATGAAGTCGGGCTCTTTGAGGATATCGCGAAGACGATCGGGCTGGAACGTGATGGGTATTCAATGTTCTTTGACGCACTCGGTTTCCGGTTTTATTGTATCTTGATGATTATTTTCGTTATTGTCAATGCGATCAGTGGCAAGGATTACGGCGCGATGCACAAGGCGGAAAGACGTGCTCGAGAGACAGGGAACATCGCCGCGCCAGATGCGAAAGCACTCGGACAGACTTCAGCTTTCACGAGTCTACCCAATGCTGTCACACAACCTTTTTCGGCGGTTTTACCGCTCCTAACGCTTTTCGGATTGCTCTTGGCGGGGTTCTGGATAGACGGTGAGGGGACAGGCTTTATTTTTTCCCTAACCGCATGGCGCGACGCACTTTCAAAGGCAGACAACGTCAAGATTCTCGCCTATGCGGTAGCGAGCGGTTTTATTGTTTCAATTGGCTGCGCACGCTGGCTCTCAAAACTACGATTCTCAGAAATTGCGCCGGTTGTTTGGAGCGGTCTGAAAAGCAGCCTAACCCCGTTGAGTATTTTGCTCTTGGCGTGGGGGTTAAAAGCGAGTTGCGATAGGCTCATGACGGGGCAATTCCTCGCAACCATGCTCAGCGATATTGTGTCGCCGCTCTGGTTTCCAGTCCTCGTCTTTATATGTGCATCCGTTACCTCTTTTGCGACCGGGACAAGTTGGGGCACGATGGCGATCCTGATTCCGACTGCGATTCCAGTGGCGTTCTCTCTCGATAATGGGAGTTACGGACTCACAACAATCATCTGTCTCGGGGCAGTATTGGACGGTGCCATCTTCGGAGACCACTGCTCGCCGCTTTCGGATACAACGATCCTCAGTTCCATCGCCAGTAGTTGTGACCCGATTCACCATGTAAGGACGCAATTGCCATATAGTCTCACTGTGGCAATCATCGCTCTGTTTTGCGGCTATCTTCCTGCTGCGCTCGGTATCTCCTCAGCGATCGGAATTCTCAGTGGTACAGGTCTGATTATCTTGCTATTTTTTAGCGTAGCTCGCAAGCCAAAACTTGCTATATAAAGGAAAAATCACATGAAAGTTGAACTTGAGGGAAAGGTCGCAATTGTTACAGGGGGCGCGAACGGCATTGGTCGTTCTACCGTAGACGCACTGGTTGCCAATGGCGCACAAGTGGCAATCGTTGATATCGATACGCAAGCGGGCATAAAAGTCGTTGAAGAGGTTAAAGAAAGCGGTGGAACCTGTCTGTTTGTAGAAGGCAACGTCTCAGACGCAACGCAAATGGAGGATGTTGCTGCTCGGATTGCAGCGCATTTCGGCAAAATTGAGATTTTGATAAACAATGCCGGAATTAACACAAGAAGTGATAGGGTGCCGATTCATCAGTACACCTTAGAGGACTGGCAACGGATATTGGAAATAGACCTCACGGGTGTTTTCGCGACGAGCCGTGCTGTCATTCCATATATCTTGGAAGCGCACAGCAGGTCTGGTGCCGAAAACGCAACTGGACGTATTGTCAATATCAGTTCTATTGCTGGATTGGTGCCACTCCGCTTGCAGAGTGCTTACGTTGCCGCGAAGGCAGGTGTGGCGAATCTAACGCGTTCAATGGCGTTGGAACTCGGACCGGAAGGGATCCTCGTGAATGCTGTTGCCCCCGGTTCCACCTTGACGCGTGGCACGAAGGCACTCTTTTACGGAGACGATGGGGCATACACGGAAAACGCCGCGAGCCTGCTGTCGCATATCCCGATTGGCAGACCCGGGCAAACCACTGAAATCGCAGCAGCCGTGCTCTTCCTCGTCTCGCCGGATGCAAGTTATATCAATGGGACTGTCCTCCCGGTGGACGGTGGTTGGATCGCCGGCTATACACGGGATTGGTAAATAAACAACCATAGTTATGGCACATGAAATGTGCCGACCACTCTAATAAAGGAGAAAAAAATGGCAAAAATTACGATGTTTAAAGGGTATCAAGGGGAACCTCCCATTCCGAAACCTGCACATCAGGTGCAAGCGAATGTTGTCACCGTTCAGGACGGGGTGCCTGTAAAGTATTCCGGCTGCGATGGGATCGGTGTCCGTGTCGTGCATCCTGCCAATCCGAACGCACCCGCACAAAACTTGGGCTTAGTCGTATTTTTTGTGCCGCCGCACGTCGTTCTGGAACCCGGAAGCCACCATACCGAGGAATGCTACGTGATTCTAAAAGGAAAGGGCGTAATGACGCTTGCTGGTGAAAAGGTCCCCGTTGAAGCAGGAACATTCATTCATCTCCCACCGTGGTGTGAGCACGGCATCGAAAATACAGGCGATGAATCTATGGAGGTCCTGATATGTACATCCCCACCGAACCCATAAATTGAGATGATTGGGGCTGAAATTCGCTAATTCCACGTATATTCACACTTTTCGGCAGTTTTTTGCATTTTAATTTAACCCTTTTCCTATATTTTACGTTAAATAAAGTATCTTAACTGTTTAATATAGGCTGCTAAAACACGCCTTTAATTATTCTGTGGGGGTTAATTTATGCGCGGGATAATCCCGAAGTCGTCCAATGTGAGGAAGGAATTTCTACGGAAACGTCCTTCCTGCGGACCACCTGCACCTGATGAACAAGCCAACGACGAGTTAACAACGATCGAAGAGATGCCCGAGGAAGTAGAGGATCGGGCACACGCATTACTCGCAAACGACGAGAAAATTAAAGTCGCTGTCTCAACCGATCTACGGTTCGATGGCAATTACGGCAAAGATTGGGTAATTGCTACGAATAAA
Organism: Candidatus Poribacteria bacterium; assembly: GCA_022821725.1. Lineage (GTDB taxonomy): Bacteria > Poribacteria > WGA-4E > WGA-4E > WGA-3G > WGA-3G. The sequence continues at coordinate 16,629 of JAJEDB010000050.1, forward strand.
CGACTCATCGCCTTTAACCAGAACGGTGCGCCGGAACATCAACTTCGTGAGATTCCACTGGCGTCCGTTGAGGCTGTTGAGATCGTCGAGATGTATGGTAACAATATCCTCAAGGTCAGAACATCCGAGGATGCCGCGGAAGTTGCACGCTACTCACGCAAGGTCTCACCAAAGTTTGAGTTGGCAACGCCTGAATTAGAGACATTGGTTCAGGAAGCGAACCCGGATGTAGAACGTGAAAAACAACACCGTCCGCAAGGTTGGGGAAAAAATAAAAATAAATGTGAAACATGCGGACAGCCGCTACCGCGTTGGTCCGGTGTTTGTGTTAATTGCGTTGAAAAGCGAAAACTCATCTTCCGGCTCATTCGATATTCGTCCCCGTTTTGGCATGTTGCCGTGCCTGCGCTTGCGATGATGATGGTCATCCGATTCATTTCGCTCCTACCAACTGTTTTGAGCCAGGAAATGGTCGATAACATTCTTGTCCCAGCTGGCGCAGCTGTAAGCGGTGCCGCACTAACCGAGACGGGGGAGCCTGTTTCGCCGCCGACGTGGGGGCGCCTGAGTGGCATCGTTGACGCGGTTTCTGGCTGGTTAACACTGCCGGTGGCTGGCAGTTGGGGACACCTGCTCGCTATTATCTTTTTAATGGTGGGGTTCCGCGTTCTCACACTGGGGGCATCCGCTATCCGCGGGTATATGATGGCGTGGGTCGGACAAAATATCACGCGCCGGCTCCGGAACGAAACTTATGAACATCTCAACGCGCTCTCGTTAGACTTTTACAATCAGCGCGATACCGGGAATCTGATGTCGAGAATCACACAGGATGTAGGGAGGCTTCGGGATTTCATCGCAAACGGACTGCAAGATCTGATTGGGGATTCGTTTACGCTCATCAGCATCTGTATTATTATGTTTCTCACCAATTGGAAACTCGCCGCATGGACGTTGATTCCAGTGCCATGTCTTATTTTCTTCACCATCTTCTTTGGGAAGAAAATGAGCAAAGTCTTCTCCGTGCTATGGAAGCGGTATGCCGATATTAGCACGATATTAGCCAGTACGATTCCTGGGGTCCGCGTCGTCAAAGCCTTCGCACGTGAGCGTTATGAAGTAAACCGATTCAACGAAAAAACATATAATGTGTTCAACGGAGAAATGAATGCAGCGAAGTTGTATACGTTGTATCGCCCGATCATGGAATTCATCATTTTCTCCGGCTCTATCCTAATATGGTTAATCGGCGGTTCCCAGATTTTCGAGGGTTCGTTAAGTCTGGGTCAACTTGTAATGTTCCAAGGACTTATGGGACAGTTCATTAGACCCGTTTTCACACTCTGTCAGATGAATGAACGGTTCATCCGAGCCGCGACTTCCGCTGATCGTGTGTTTGAAATTATAGATACCCCCCCAAGTGTCGCCGATAGAGAAGACGCCGTTACGCTTGACAACATCAAAGGCGATGTTGCGTTCAAGGATGTCTATTTCTCTTACGATGCAGAAAAAAATGCTGTCAATGGGGTCAGTTTCCACGCAAAAGCAGGCGAAATGATTGGGCTTGTCGGACATAGCGGGGCAGGGAAAAGCACGGTTATTAACCTGATTACCCGGTTCTACGATCCAAATGAAGGTTCAATAGAGATTGATGGATACGACACCCGCGATATCAAACTGAAGGCATTACGACAACAGGTAGGTGTGGTGCTTCAGGATCCGTTCCTGTTCCAAGGGACAATCGCCGAAAATATTGGGTATTCGAAACCGGGGGCGTCTCGGCATGAAATTATCGCCGCAGCGAAAGCCGCAAACGCCCATGAGTTTATCATCAAATTCTCCGATGGTTACGATACAATGGTCGGGGAACGGGGGGCTCGCGTGTCCGGCGGTGAACGTCAGCGAATCTCTATCGCCCGCGCAATCCTGAAAAATCCGAGAATTCTTATCTTAGACGAAGCCACATCCTCTGTGGATACAGAGACGGAGTCGAATATCCAGGAAGCATTGGAACGGCTTGTCCGCGGGCGGACGGTATTCGCTATTGCACACCGACTCTCTACGCTCAAATATGCTGACCGACTGGTTGTGTTGAAGGACGGGAAAGTCGATGAAATTGGGACGCATGAAGAACTTCTTGCCAGAGATGGGACGTATGCGGTTTTGTGCGAAAAGCAGACAGAATTGTCAAAGATCCGCGCCTTATAGGTAACCTTACCGTTCTGGTGCGCGCCTTGAAAGCACGCACCAGAACCTCTTCCTTGATACGGAAGAAGGAGCAGTTACATAATGCAGGACGCCGTGAAGATTACCGATGAGGTGCAATTCCTTGATGCCTCTCAAGTCAAAATTACGCGAAATTCGTTTGAAGAACTCACAGTCGAACTGCCAGATGGCACAAGTCACAGCAACGTCGAAGCCATCCGATCCTTTCCGCTCACCGATTCTAACAAATATATCACACTCTTGGATAGCGAAGGAGAGGAGATCGGTATCATTCAGGACATCAAACAGTTACCACGCGAGTCAGCGGAAATCCTCGTGTCCGAGTTACAGAAACGGTATTTTATGCCGAAGATTACCAAGATCCACGAACTCGATGGTCAGTTCGGTGTTACACGGTGGGTCGTAGAAACCAACCGCGGTCCCGTCACGTTTGGCATGCGAACCCGATATGATGTCGTCAGTCTTGAAAATGGACGGGTGCTTATTAAAGATGCCGACGGCAATCGTTACGAGATTGAGAATTACCACCATTTGGATCCCGCAAGTCTCGCACTGCTTGAAACGCAATTGTAGGGGGTGGGTTACCCAAACCCTACCAGCGAGACCTTCAATCTTTAAAGGCGCAGCGTCCTAAATTCGACTATAAGTCAACAGGATCGCGCCTCTCTTTTTATTCATAGTGAATTCAAAAAATAAGTGGACATCTTTGTAGCATAGGCTGTTAGCCTGTGCCAGCGTGAGGCGTCACCTCACAATTTACCGTATGATACGAGCGTCCAATTAATTCTAAAATCTACCATAAATGAAATCGCACTGCTGAATCTACATCTACGGAGGTTGCTAAGAGTGGAGAACGTAAGAATCGAACGGATTGAATGGGCACGCTTGACAGGCGAACGTCCTCGTAAAGCAGGTTGCAATTCGCGCCTCGGTGAACACGGGTTGCATGTCCGACCCGCTATTGCCCGTCTAACGACAACAGAGGGTGCCAGCGGCTTCGGGTTTTCACCGATTTCCCGTGAAAAAGCGCAAGCAATCGTCGGGTTTCAGCTCAGCGACGCATTCGACGCAGAAAGCGGGGTCACCGAAGAATTCAGGATGTTGGAGTATCCGCTCTGGGACCTGGTGGGACAATTGGCGCAAAAACCCGTCTACGCCATGCTTTCTGGAGAAAACGGGGAGTTTCGCGCCCCGTGTTACGATACCTCGCTTTATATTGATGATTTGCACATTGACGACAATGCCGAAGCCGCGGCACTCATTGCCTCTGAGGCGTTAGAAGGGAAGGCGCGCGGGCATAATGCCTACAAAATCAAAGTAGGACGCGGCGCGATGCACATGCCACTCGACAAAGGGAACCAACGGGATATTGATGTCATCCGTGCCGTCCGAGAGGCTGTCGGACCCGATGCTTCGATTTTGATAGATGCAAACAACGGCTACAATCTTAATATCACCAAACAGGTGCTCGGCGGCGCGGCGGATGCAAACGTCTATTGGATGGAGGAGGCATTCCACGAGGATGCCCGTGTCTATAGCCTGCTGAGAGAATGGCTAAACGCCGAGGGTTTGGAAACCCGTATTGCCGATGGCGAAGGCGGTGCCTCACCGAATTTGGTAGACTGGGCAAAAGACGGACTCATCGATATTGTCCAATACGATATTTTCTACCCCGGCTTCTCACGTTGGTTGGAACTCGGTCCTGAGTTAGATGCCGTAAACGTCGGCACAGCACCCCATCATTACGGTGGACACTACGGTAATTATGTCACCGGTCATCTATCAGCGAAGGTGGAACGATTTGAATTCGTCGAATGGGACCATGCAACGACACCGGGTTTAGATGACTCTGGGTATTCCATATCAAACGGCTATGTGAACATCCCACAAAGTCCCGGTTTCGGCTTGAATCTGGAGGAGGCACCCTACCAAAAAGCGAAGGAAGAAAACGGATTCGAGGTTCGCGCGTAGTTAAGTCGTGTGACCATCAGCGTCAAGCCGTTGTGAATAATGCCGAGCGGAAAACTATAGGAGACAGAACCATGGCATATTTAACTGCAGCAGACAAAGAATTCTTTAAGGAAAACGGTTATCTAATTGTGCGTGGTGCCTTGGAACAGAAAGAGATTGATGCCGCGCTTGACCGACTCTGGGAAGCGATGGACGAAGACAGAAACGATCCCCAATCGTGGATACGCAAGGGATATCGCACGGTTCCTGTCGGGAGTGAAGAGGTTATCAGCGGCACAACCTACGGCAACCGAGTCTTCGCTATGGCAGAGGAACTCGTCGGCAAAGGTAAATTGAATACGAGCGGTGGCGCGGGACCGCATATCAATTTTCCAGATCCAGATAGAAAATGGAATGAACCCTTGGGACACCTTGACGGTTACCACACGCCTACCAACGGGGTGCCGAAAGGGGTCGTGGGTTCATTCACACTGGGGGCTACCGTTTATCTGGGCACAGTTGAAAAACAGGGCGGCGGATTTACCGTCTGGCCCGGAAGCCATCGGATTTGGGCGGAATACTTCAGACACCATGACTTGGATAGCCTCCCAGGCGGTATCGCACCGTTCGACTTAGGACCGGGTTACGAATTCACCGGCGCGGCAGGCGATGTCTGTTTCTGGCATCATCAGATGAGCCACGCGGCGGGTTCGAACTGTGGTCGCAACGTCCGAATCGCATGCATTAGTCGGTACCGTCGAAAAGACCTCGACCAGATTAAGTTTGAGACACCTGATGATATGTGGAAATATTGGGACGGGATTTCATAGTGTCTGCGTTTTTTACCCGTATTTTGCTATCTGCTGGGATCGCGAAGCACACCTCGCGCCTAAAATGTGCGTCGAAGCTCCCCCTATAGATACACCCAAATTTTAATTTGCCAGATGTTTCGATATGTGTTATGCTTTTCTCAATCTCGTATGGTAACCCAAGTTGCTACTAACGCACTTTGCCTGTTTGAAAGACCCTTTTCAGCACCTTTCTTCACCCCCGGGGAATGCCATAAGGCATTCATACCGTTGATTCCGGGGTGATATGTCTATAGAAAGTGGTGTATTCAAACTTGCACTCCAGCGGAGTGCTATGTTTATGGTGGGTGGCAACTTGCGTTAAACAGTATCACCCTTTAGTTCATAGAAGAGATGTGTTAGGAAATTTCGGAATGGACCTGTATCTAACCCCTTCCAAAATCACTGAGATAATAGGTGTGGAAGAAGGAATAATTAACCGAACATTAAAACGAAGAGATGGGGACATTGAACCGTATCTGCGCGTCGTCTCTGCGCCACCTGAAACGCCTGGTGGTAGTCCCAGACCCCAGATTCAGTTAAGGATTGATGGGCTCCCGCTCCTGATAAAAAAACTCACCTATAATATCCCAACCGATGATATTATTGAGAACCTCAGTTGTCAGGTTTTTCATATTACGCATCTGAAGGAAACGTGTGAAAGATTGGAAGGGGAGAATAAAACCCTTGTCGCCAAAAATAAACAACTCCAGGAAAAGGTTGAAGACTTCCGAACCCAAAAAGAGAGGTTGTCCGCAGAAGTGGACAAACTGCAAAGTCAACTCATTTCGGAACAATCCAAAACCTGGGTAGACCGTTTACTAAAACGGAGAGACTGATAGGGCTGGATAAGCAAGACTACAGGAGACCTGACGCTCACAGGGATCGAAAATCGCTATGGAAACGAAAGAAAAACGGAACCGGCTGTTTGCGATCGGGTTCTTCGTTCTCGGTATCTTCTTCCTCTGTGTAGAGGGTATCTCATTCCTCCCATCCTTCATCGCGCAGAATGCCGTTTTGCTCAAAGGCATTGCACTGGTGTTGCTGAGCATCGCTGCGATCCTCGCCGGTACCGCCTTCGAGAATAAACCGAGAATCGCCATCATTTCCAGCGTCGGTTTAGTGATGGGACTCGGATTCCTCTATCTACCTGTTCCCTCAATTTTGCAGGGTTCAACGTTCCATATCCTTTTCGCCGCTGCGATTGCATTCGGCATGACAACCCCAGCGAAACACGTAGCGACTATCGGTTCAGCCGTCTTTGCGGGCATCGGCATCCTGTTTCTCTACCAGCCTTTCTTTCCAGCACTGAATAGCACCGCCTTACACCTACTGCTGCCCGGCGTCATCGTTTTCTCGATCGTCTTTTCGCAAAAAACCCTGTGTGAACAAATTTCTGTCGGCTTCATCGCACTGGGTTTGATTGCGCTCTGTCAACCGTTTCTAATGCTATTCTATCAAACCGGTTTCCAATTGCTGCTCACCGGATTAACAGGATTCATCGTCGCAGCACATCGGTAAAATTTTTTAACTGTTAAATCTGGCCACCCTTACTTTACGGACGTGTCACCCCCACGGGGTTCAAGGCGGAATTCCTTTTAAGCATCCCAGCGGGGTGCAATGTCTATAGGTCTCAGAAACAACCCACAAAAAATTGTCAAACAGAAAATCCAGTCCTTCCCTCAGTCCCAATACAAAAAGAATCGTGATAGTCGGCGCGGGTATCATCGGTGCCGCCATCGCATATCATCTGTCCCGACGCAACGGTATCGCTGTAACGGTTCTGGAGCGCGAGGTTCCCGGTGCCGGAGCATCTGGACACTCTTTCGCCTGGGCAAATGCCTTCGGGAAAGAGCCGCGGGAGTACCATACCCTCAACCGGCGTTCCTTGGATATGTGGTACCGACTCGCACATCAACTGGATGCCGATATAGGTATCCACTACGGTGGCGAAATGCGGTGGGAAAACACGCCACAACGTGCGACACAACTCCGCCAACGCATCCAACAAATTCAGAAATGGGGTTACCCGTGTCGGCTCATCACGCGTGACGAGATGTTGGCATTTGAACCACACCTACACCCCGGCACTGTAGCAGCCGCATCCTTCTCAGAAGCCGATATCCATATTGAGACCGACAGATTCATCGAGGTGTGTCTCCAACGAGCGTGCGAAGGTGGAGCGGTTGTGCATCCACAAACCAGCGTTACAGGGTTTGTGGTTCGTGAGGGGAGTATCGTGGCTGTTAAAACCACTGATGCCGAATTTCCGTGCGAGGGTGTCGTTTTAGCGAGCGGTGTTCAGACGACTGAACTCGCCGCCTTCGCGCATGCACATATTCCGCAACAACGGAGTCCAGGGATCGTTATTGAGACAACCCCGTGTGCTAAAGTTCTAAACAACGTCGCTATCATCCACGCACCGCCGACAGATGAGAACCATCAGCACCTCCATCTCCGGCAAATGGGTGACGGGAGTCTCAGAATCGGACAGGGGACGCAAGAAGGGATAAACCGTGATGATTCACAGCACCACGCCGATGCACTCCTCGCCCGTGCCAAAGCGTATTTGCCAGCCATAGGGGACGCTGAAGCGATTCCAACACCCGTTGGCTATCGTCCAATGCCGCTGGATGGGTTTCCTGTCCTGGGGTTTACCGAGGCGGTGCAAAATCTCTATATCGCCTTAATGCACAGCGGTGTAACATTAGCACCTTTGGTAGGTGAAATGGCAAGCTTAGAAATTGCCGACAATGCAAGGGTAGAGTGGTTCGCACCCTACCGACCTGAACGGTTTGGGTAGGTCGTCCCGTCCATCTGATACGCTTATAAATCACAGTTCAGATTTCATAGTGATCCCTGTACACCTTCACCAAATCCCCCTTCCGAAAACCCGGGACAGCCGTAGCACATTCCTGTGCCAAGCGTTCGTAATCAATCCCCATCAGCCGCGCCAAGACAGTCGGATTTTGTGCTTTTAAAAGTATCCACTGTTTATGCCGTTCGCACTGCTTTTCATCTATCTCTCTCCGAGAATAATCCTGCCATCCCTGACACGGCACAGCGAAATCAAACGGATTTTGAAAGACTTTCAAAGCGTCAGGTGTGTTGTTATACTGCCACATCTGAAAATCACGGTGTCGGGTGGGTAAGCGTTTATGTTGTCGCATGTCTGGGTGTGCGCTTACCAAACGGGTCCATATCTGGAACTCCGTATTTACCGAGTAGGATTTGCCAGTTTCGAGGTGGAACGCATCTCTTGGGAGTGGCAATTGACTGATAAACCGCATGCTCACATCAAGCCGCTTGTGCGTGTCAAACTTTCGGAAATTGACGGGGACAATGAACGCCACAATATCCGCCAGATGGGCAGCATGGTTAAAGAAGTCTATCGCTAATTTTCCGCGCTTCCCGAAAGGTGGATTACCGATAATCGCGGTATCGCTGCGTGTAAACGGAAAATCCGTGACTTCAAAAAAGTCTTGGGATTTCACATCGCTACACTTCGGCACGAGATCTATGCCCAACCGCTTTTCCGGCGGTAAGAGTTTATAAAACGCACCAGTACCAGCGGCAGGCTCTACGAAAAAGAGGTCGCTGCGACTTCGGTTTAAGGTTGAAAGCGTCTCCGTGAAATGCTCCCAACATGCCCGCGCGACCTCTGATTTCGTATAAAATTGGTCTAATGAATGTTGCACGATTTTTGTGAACTATACAGTAACCTACTCAAAGATCACCAATTCGCCATCCTTGACAACCAGGATTTTCGGCTCGTAAACCGCGTCCCCGTTAGCATCAAAAGAGAACTTACCGAAAATTGTGTCGAAATCTTTGATACTTGCCAGCGCCTCTCGAATCGCTGTGGGATCGGTTGAGTGTGCCTTCGCCAGTGCCGCTGCGAGAAGATGGAGGGTCGTATACGAACGCGCAGCGTAATTGTTCGGTGCCATGCCGAATGTGGCACTATAATTCTCCACAAACGCTTGATTTGCTGGCGTATCAACAGCGGCACCCCACCCGACAAAGGTTATTGCACCCTCAGCAGCTGGACCTGAAGCTTGCACCTCTGCTCCAGTCAATGTACGGATAATAAAAGGAGCGGATATACCGAGTTCGTGCCCTTGGGTGAGTATCCCAGGCTTCTCTGGCGATAAAGAGGAAACAAAGATGACATCGGGATTCAGTGCCTGTATTCGGGTTAGCTGTTCAGAAAAGTCGGTGTCGCCGCCCTTGAAAGTTTCGGTGATGAGCACCTCAACCCCCTTAGCAGCGAGGACTTCCCGCACTGCTGCGTCCCCATCGGTAGAGAAAAGATCGGTTTCATCGTAGAGTGTAGCGGCGCGTTGGTAACCGAGTTTTGTGTGTGTTACCGTAATGCCCGCGGGGATGAGTATATCTGTAGTCAGCGCGACGCGGAACACAAAATCTCCAAGTGCACTGAGACCCCGAGCGGAGGAAGTCGGGCTGATTGCCACCACCTGATTCTCTTCCGCGATCGGAAAAGTCATCTCGGTTTGGCTTGAGGTAGAAGGTCCAAGGATAATAGACACCGCGTCCTGGTGGATCAGTTTATTGAAGGCTTCAACTGCTCCTTCTACAGTACTTCCATCGTCTTCAGTGATAAATTTGAGTTGTCCGCCATTCTGTTGGGCGGTATTAATCTCATTGAGTGCCAATTCAAAGCCTCGCGATATTGGGATACCAAATGAGGCACTGAGCCGACCCGTCAGGGGTAAGACAGCCCCTATGGCGATTTCTGCACTCCCTTCTGTCATCTGCGGTGTGGTAGGTTGAACAATCTGGGAAACCCGATCACACGCCGAAAATCCGACAATTAGTACAGTAATTAGAAATAGAAATGCGAAGAATGTGAATTGTTTAGTATTCATAAGGTTCCTCTAAATAGTAACTTGGGTGATCCGTTAGTAGAATCATTTATAGTAAATCCTAAAAATATGTCAACAGTTTTCGTAGGGGTATTGAAGCTGACAACTTACATTATTATACCTTATGTAACCCAGAAAATCAACCTATTACCGCAGAGGCATTCAATTGTCAAAATCCCTCTTGTGGGATGTCCCAAATCCCTCTTGTGGGAGGGGTTTGTAACCCCGATTCTTGTGAATAGTGGGAGGGGTTTGTAACCCCGATTCTTATGAATAGGACCCTCTTGTGGGAGGGGTTTATAACCCCGATTCTTGTGAATAGGACCCTCTTGTGGGAGGGGTTTGTAACCCCGATTCGACTACTCAAAAAGCACCAACTCACCATCCTTGACAACCAGAACCTTCGGATCATAAACCGCATCCCCATTAGCATCAAAGGAGAATTTGCCTAAAATTGTGTCAAAATCCCTGATACTTGCGAGCGCGTCTCGAATCGCAGCGGCATCGGTGGAGTGTGCCCGCTCGATCCCCTCCGCGAGAATATAAAACGCCGCATACGCGCGCGCCGCGAAGTTGTTGGGTTCCATGCCGAATTGGGTGGTATAATTCTCTACGAACGCTTGATTTCCCGGTGTATCGACAGCCGCACCCCATCCGATAAAAGTCATCGCGCCCTCGGCGGCTACGCCTGCGACTCGCACATTGTCTGCTGTCAATGTCCGCACGATAAAGGGGGCGGATATACCGAGTGTGTGCCCTTGGATGAGGATGCCAGGCTTTTCTGGAGGTTGAGATGAAACAAAGATAACATCAGGATCCAGTGCTTGGATTCGGGTTAACTGTTCGGAAAAATCGGTATCCCCACCTTGGAAGGTTTCAGTGGCGATCACTTCAATACCACGAGCCTTGAGCACCTCCCGCACTGCCGCATCTCCATCTGTAGAGAAAAGATCGGCATCATCATAGAGTGTAGCCACACGTTGATAACCGAGTTTCGTCTGTGTTGTTTCAATACCCCCGGGGATAAGTATGTCTGCAGTCAGCGCGACGCGGAATACAAAATCTCCAATCGCGCTGAGACCCCGCGCAGCCGAGGTCGGACTGATTGCCACCACCTGATTCTCTTGGGCAATCGGAAAAGCTTCCTCCGTGTGCGTTGAAGTCGTAGGTCCAAGGATAATAGACACCCCGTCTTGATGAATCAATTTATTGAAAGCAGCGACTGCGCCTTCTGTCGTGCTCTGACCGTCTTCGACGATAAGCTTGAGCTTGGCACCAGTAGGGTGCGCAGCGTTAATTTCACTGCGTGCCAACTCGAAACTTTGTAAGAGCGGACTACCAGACGCGTAGCTGAACCGACCCGTCAACGGTAAAACGACACCGATAGAAATATCTTCACTGCCTTCCGTCATCTGTGGGGAGGTAGGTTGAACAATCTGGGAAACTCGGTCACAGCCGGAGAAGCCGACAATGAGTGCAACAATCCCGAATAAAAATGTGAATAATGTGAATCTTTTGGTATTCATAAAACTCCTTCTTTATACTTTACGTTATTGACAGCACACGAGGTGCGTATTTCTCTTGATTTTAGACGTTGTGTAACAATGGAACAGATTAACTCAGCAAGATTCGATAACCCGTGCTGACACCCGTTCCCATTCCAACAATTGCCCAGATGCCAGCGCAGATCATCTCGCCAAGCACAAGCCCAAGGAATATCGGCCTCGCACTTCGATACATTCTCAATCCCCCGTACCTGACGAGAATAAACTTCATCATCCAGCCTAAAAGGATTGAGGGCCACAGCTTGAATGAGGCCCAAGAACTCAGCATTGTATACCCGATTGGATGAAGCGGCCACCACACGAAAATCCTTCTCAGCCACATCAACAGCCCCATGAAAGTGCTGCCTCCGACCATAAAACCTGTGTTCGTCCAGTCCGTCCCGGTCTCGGCGCTAACGAGCACAGAAGTCAGCCACCGCATATCGCCCGCCCCACCTGTGTACGGCGCACGATGTGCGTAGCTGACATTGAGGACGGAATAATATGAGACAAGGGTTCCGATAACCATCGCCGCGCCCATACCTATTAACAGTCCCCTCCGTCTGACCTTGACTTCATCGGCCGCCTTGAGACCGTTTGCCACATACGGCATCATAATCTCCCTCAAGTCGCGCGTTAGAGAAACGGGATGCATAAACAGCGATGTCATCGTTGAAGGATTGATTCTCGCCGAACCCAGCGTGGTAAAGAGAACGTAATGCGCTGAATACGAAGGATTGACAAAAGGGATTCCGCCGTGGATGACTTGCCATGTCAAGACAATGTAAATTCCCAGAATCACCAGCACAAAAAGCAGTGCGAATCCCAACGACATTCCCATCAGATGATTGGCAAACGCCAGCAGCAATATCCCAACCACGAGACCGATAATCGTCAAACCAGTGGGCATCGCCTCGTTTGCGTCATCGCTTTTGCGAAAGGCACTGACAAGCATGCTTCTGATGTGATGCCGTGCTATGAAAAGGGTGCAGATGACAAAGGTGAGGCACGCACCGATCTCCTGAGAAGCACTGAACGAATACGCGTTGTGCTGCACGCCTGGACCTTTGGTGATTTGGAAACCGAGCATTGAGCCGATAAGACATTGGAGTTTGAAGAATAGAAAGAAAAACCACAGGCTAAACGACACCTCAAGCGGCAATAAATAGCTGAACCCCACTATCGAACAATACAAGTTGAGTTGCAAAGGTCTCAGTGCACTCCAAGGCTTTTCAGTTAAGTAGGGATGGGGATTGAATCGGACGGGAAATTCCGGCACGCCAGGGAAGAACGCATGAAGACCGTTCAACGTGTGAATGCATACCGGAACGGCTAATCCGACCCATAATGTTTTGTTCCTGAAGAGTGAATTTCTCGATCCCGGCGGGTTATTTGCCATCTCCACAGGTAACACAACCAGTGGAAAACTACACCGCTCAATCTCGACCCATTGTCTGCGCAGCAGCACCGAGAGGCATATCACAACGAAGTAGAGGACAAACACGTAAAGTGTCCAAGCGAATAGAGGGATCAGCCATGCCCCCCACGGGATGGATTCATCCGGAGAGATGCCTTCATAAAAGAATTTGATAGCATTCTCATCATGAACAACGCGCCAGTCGGGAATATGTTGATGGAAAAGTGCTTTCCAATCATTTTCGGGTGTTGCAAAATACTCGTAGGCGACAAGCGGGCGAAACGCATATCTCATCATGCCCGTCGAAGGAATGCCGGAGGCGGCTGCCATGATACACCAGATCGTCACCAATTCACCCGCCGACAGTGCGAGTTTCGGAGATACCGCACTTAAGATGCGGTTGCCAACCAGCACCAGGAAGGTCAGGACAAAAAATGGACCGACAGGAAAATGACCGCCAGCGAGAAAGACATTGCGAATCACGTAATCATTGTAAGGCGCGATCAGACATTCCCCGGCGGCACAGACCAGCCCAATGACAACTGCCCGCGATGATACGCTAACAGGTTTGCTCGTGCGGTCTAAGTAAGGATCGAACCGTTTTGACGTGTTCATCTGTCGAATCAGTCGAGCGGATTGTCCGCCTCAAGCACCCGGCGTGCCGCAGAGGAGAGTCTTCCTTCCGCCGCGGCCCGTTCCACCCAATGGGCAGGTATGCCATTTGTCCACTTGGCAGGACTTGCGTCGGGGTCTGGGGTCCGATACGCGATCAGCAAGCCCCATCGGGTCGGGGTTCCTAACTTGCGATGGCCGACATGATGCGGCATGTGATGCGGAAACGAGACCATACTCCCGGGCGGTAGCGAGAAGCGTACCAGTTCCAACGGCTTGCCGGTGAAGGCGTGGACCTTTCCCTTCAGCCAGCCCGCTTTCATCGCAGCGTCATCATCGGGTCGCTCGGTGTTCCATTTGTACGGAATGCGGTAGAGATGCGCACCCGGGATGACCCCAATTTCCCCACCCTCCTCGAGGGTTGCACCTTCTGGGTAGCAGAGCGTCCGAATACACTGCCGTTGCAGATACTCGGTGGTCAGGGCGTCTCCGGTACCGATAGGATCTTCGACCTCGTACTGCCCCTGCCGATACTGGTGCGCATGCCACCGCCGCCCTATTGAGCCCGGTGTCCGGTTGAGCATGTTGCAGTGGTCGAGTATGAAGCGGTCACCGAAAAGTTTGGTGAATAGCGCCATCATCTGAGGGTGGGCGGTCGCGACATCCCTGATGAAGTCGTCGTATCCAATCGAGAAAAATTCCGGCATAACGCCCTGCGACGCGTACCCGCGTGTCACCAACGCAGGACCTGGTCCGAACAGCCCGTGGTCGCGCATGTATCCAATCAGTCCTGGTGGCATGAAGCGCATCTGCTCCGAGCCCCCGCAACACGTCGCCAAAAACTCCGGGGTGATTTGCTCCGGCAACGGCGGCTGTAGCCCGCGGCCCGCAAAGTCGATGGCAGCCCAGTCGGTGTCCATGACGATCTCATCGTTCATCTGCTGTAACTTCTGCAAACTTTCCGTCCACCGCTTGCGGCCAGCGTCGGTCAGTATACCCTCCCACACCCAATATCCTTCGCGCTCGAAGAAAGTCCGGTCAAATGCCTGAAGCACTTCCGGCCGCAGCAGGTCATGCACGCGGCTTGCTGGGGCGGCAGTGTCGGTTTGACTCCCATGTATAGATGATGTGTCCATTCGCTGCTCCTTTGATAGAAGTTTGACAGTTAAGGATTCGCCAATACAGAAGAGCCAACCGTATCAATGGCAGTGCTGCTAAATCCTGGACCTCCAGCCGCCACATAGCCATCGCTGGCACCTGTTAAATCGGGACTGACCCAGAAAGAATATAACTGTCCGTTTGTTAAATAAAACCTAAATTTCACCGACTTACCCGCCAGAGCAGATAAATCTTCTCCTTCTTTCCACCTTACTAATTGACAGGTCGTATCCTTGCTGATGGGAACACAGTTTATATGGGAATATGGCGCAATCACATTGCCTTGATCGTCTAAAATTTCAACTCGGAGCATACCCTTTTTTGTATTCGTATTAACAAAAAGATGCTTGCCCTTATTAAATATCACGGGTCGAGTTGTTAAGGATTCAGTAGATAAACCGGCATTCATGGAAGCAAAACCGTCTCGACGAAGTATCGCGAGTCCAGTACTACCTCCTGCATACATATGTCTACCGAGTGTAGGCGACTCTCCCGACCAAGCGCCAAAATAAAAGTAAATCTTATCCTTCACTACCAAACATCCACCTCCTGCCGCATGGATATAACCCCTATTCCAGCTGCCTTCCTGTCGCGATCCGGCTATAAAGGGACTGCGAACAGGTCTATCCCAGTGGAAACCATCGCGGCTATACCCTAACACGAGTTCATTCGTCTTAGGGAATCCTCCTATGGCACATAGCTCATTGGGTGGACCTTTAAAAATTGCAAACAAGCCCAAAAGCACGCTCTCATAGGCAACTGCGTTAACGTCATAGAGCTGAGGTGCGTATCCGAGGTCAGGGTCAGTTTCGTCCAGTTCATCCGTTCTCGCCCAGAAGACCACATCTTCCTTCTGCCATGAAGCGCCTTTGACAAAATCCGCGTGTTCGCGATAACTTCGGGTGCGTCCAAGCGTCCGATTCGAGGTCCTAATACTGTAAACCCACTTTTTCCTGAAGGCATTATAGAAGAAAGTCGTATTATCCCCACAAGGACCCGTTCTGACCGGCTGCCCCCAGTGGATACCATCAAATGAGGTATAAACTTCCCCGCCTGACCAGTCAGGAGAACGGAAGTATGCAAACATTTTAAACCTTTGATTCGGGTCGTCTGTTTCAGGGTCTAACCAGACTGCGGCGCCATCTCGCCGATAGCCTTCCCTTACCGGAAGAACCCTGTTCGTCGCTGGCAGGACATCTAACATGGGTCTATCCCAATGTAAGCCATCTTCACTGATTGCATAACCCAGACCATCGAACCATCCAGCATGATACCACATTTTAAATAACTGGTCTTCGGCATCATAAAAAACGCCGTCATTAAACGGAGAGGCAACCGGATATTTCCCATCATTGAGCTCCAGTTGCGTTTCAGGCTTTAAAACCGGATTATCTTCATATAAGCGTGGGTTGTGAAAATCCCTTTTTAGATTGGTATTTTCAATGAGAAAGTCATCTACAAACAGTTGTCTTCCCTTATCTATATAAATAACTGTCGGCGGATTTTCTAAGTAGGGTACTGAGATAGGTGAAAGGGTTGTGTCACACAAATTTCGTGGGGGCCACTCTTCCGGCAGACGAATTCCATTATATAGAATTTCTTTCTCACTGTTTTCCATTATTTTAAAGCCTCCTTGCCTCTTCGTTCTCTCGAACGTTTTTATTCCTCATATATTGGATTTGGGGGTACGCCCTGATCCTTGAATCGCCGGTAATCTCCGCTCCGAATGGGGAAAAAATTACCGCGGATGCTGTAGATCCTGCCGTTGAAGAGTTTTACCTCGAGTCGCACCACCTTCTCCATAAATTCTGAGACGGATAGGTGATTCTTCCACTTTGGTTCCCAAAAAAGATCATCACCCGTAAAGGGTATGCAATCTGCAAAGGTATACCTTGGGTGAGGGTTCCCATCGGGATCTGTTATCTGAACCCGGACCTCCCCCTGAGGGACCTGGACGTTGAGGGTGAGTTTTTCATCATGGACGAAGAGCAGCCGCGTCGTAAAAGATCCTGGACCGCCCTGCGGTTCAAAATAGGAAAATCCATCGAGCCTTAACTCGTGGGTTAATATTGCCCCCTCCCCGAGATCCGGACGTGCGTGGATCTGGGCATGTTCTCCCTTTGAGGCACTGGAATAGATCCTGATCTTTTTGTCGTCAGTGATGACCATACTCGATGGGTAGATACAACCATACCCGAATTCACCTGGCTCGGCGTTGGGTAAAAACGGCTCTCTGAGGGCTCGCTGGAAGTGCAACCCATTATAACTGTAAGATAGTTGGCACTGCACCTTCCCATGTATGTATTTACCCGGGCTGTCAACGATAGGGGACACTTGATATATCCACAGGAATCCGACAAATATGTTCTCATAGGGGAAAACGGGCATACCATAGACCTCAGCGGCTGGCGTATCCTGGGCATCGGTCCGGATAGCCACCTGGGGGTGGGAGAAGGTACGCCAATCCTTGGTTTCATAAACCGAGATCCGGCGATCTCCCCCTTTCGGCCGTGCTGCAATAACGTAGCTACCCCGGATAGGGTTCCAGAAACCCGATACCGCCGGGTCTATTCCAAATGGATGCCACCTCGCATCTTCAATGAGTTTCCAGGATAAACCATCGGGTGAAACATACAAAGGCGAGTGTCCTTGGGCGCCACTAAAACTGACAAAAGCCTTAATCCGCTCAGTGGGGTTATCCGTATGGGCATCAAAGAAACACGGACCCCATTCGTCAAACCCTTCAAGCGGAAGGACCTGGTGAGAACACGCACGATCTGAGATTGGTATTTTATCCGATAGGTCTTCAATCTTCCATCTAACACCGTCGTCGCTTTCGACGGCTACCGCGACGTGCTGCATCCGACGGCCTGGCCGTGTGTGTTGAGGATCGAGTTGACCCTGATACAGACAACGCCAGCGACCGGTATTGGTATCTACAAAGGCAGTTGGATAGCCCCAGGAAGGATCGAGATGAGGGTCTATAAATATCCCGTCAGTTGCTAATTGAGGACGGCCGACATGACGGACGAGGTTTTCCCGGCGCTGCAGATACCAATCGTCAAAAAAGAGTAGGGTCGAACTACCGTGAGTGTCCATGAAATTTTCTCCTTAATGGGTCACAAATCTTTGCAGTGTTCTATCCATGCCTTTCGTGGGCTATCAGAGGAATGGATCAGGGAAAAGGATGCCAACCGGAAAAGGAAATGCAGCGCCGGATTACAGCAAAACACTAAAGCTCAGAGGCGAAGAGCGGAGGGAGAAGTGAGAAAGCCGTGAAATCTCCGCTTTCTCACTTCCAAAAACTCGGCTTATGCGCTTCGCAGGGCGTGTCTATTGGGAAGCCTGCTTAACCTGACCCCATGTGGTAGTGAAGTGCCCCAATGGAGAAACTGGGAGAAATTCCTCCATATTATTCATGACCGTCTCGATATCGTCTTTATCCAACTCGCCTTTGAAAACAGCGACCTCGTCAATAACACCGTTGAAAAATGAACCGCCTCTGTGATCACCCATGCTGACGCCGATTGCAAAGCCGTTCTCATGATCAATGCTACCTTTGACCGAGCTATGATCAATCGGGTTTCCCTGCTGTTCTCCATCGACGTAGACATAGCGCTCACCCTTTGCTCTGCTAAAAACCACGGCAACATGATGCCACTTTCCGTCGTCAAGACCCGCGCCTCTGTTGTCACAAACTGTGACAGGTTCTGTCTGCAGTCAGGTCCTGATTTGTCCACCGTCGCTGAACTTGACTTCAAACCCAGTCCAGTCTCCAGCCAGCCGTGTTTTACTCATTAGGAAACCCGTGCCTGTATCCGTTTTAAACCAAGCGGTAACAGTAAAGTCGGTCTTATCGCCGAGTTCAAATTCATTCAGTTTGTCAGCACTTTCCGTTTCAACCGAGGTCCCGCTGCCATCAAATTCCAGAGCACCGCCGAACTTCCCTTCAACCCATTTGGGTCCGGCTATGAGCTCGCCGTCATTGCCGTTGGGTGAGGAATCTTTAGCGACATTTCCTTTACCTTCGTCAAAGAGCCATACCCCGATTGCGTCATCTACGCTAACTTCAGCTGCGCTTGGTAAAGGAAACGCAGATGCTAAACATGCGTAAGTTATGACCGTTATCACCAATACCCGTATCATCGATAGTTCCTCCCTACTTTCTGAGATAGAATAGACAATGGAAAAACCTGAGATAGAATAGACAATGGAAAAACCGTCCTCTTACAACTTAATCTTACCTATGTAATGGCAAGATTACCAGACAGTTTGACAACCGTCATGGAAACTGCCAGCCCCCGCATCAGAGTTCTAATATCAGCATCGGATAGAGCAATATTGAAAAGGGCGACCTCATTGATGACACCGTTGAAAAAACGATCCTACGCTGAGATCACCCAGATTCACGCCACCACTTCCACGTTGGTTTCCAAACTGTATTATCCAATTATACTCAATTCGATATGTCCTGTCAAGTTAACACCTCTATGCTTGACCAATTTTCTGGTCCGCGGTATATTATAAGGAATTAAAGCGTCAGAACAGGCAACTTGACATCGAACGGAGTAATATGACAACTGAAGCAAAATCACCCGTCCGCTGGGGCATCCTCAGCACAGCGAACATCGCAATCAAAGTCGCCCGTGCAATCCATCTCGCCGAAAACTCGGATTTAGTTGCAGTTGCGAGTCGGACAGAAGAACGCGCTGCAACATGGGCGCAAGAACACAATATTCCCACGGCTTACGGCACCTACGACGCACTCCTCGCCGATGAATCGCTTGATGCCATCTACATCCCCTTACCCCCCTCACTTCACGCCGAATGGACAATCAAAGCCGCCGAACACGGCAAACACGTCCTCTGTGAGAAACCGCTCGCTGCAAACACCGATGAGGCGATCGCAATGGCAGATGCCTGTCGCCAAAACGGGGTACAACTCATGGACGGTGTGATGTGGGTTCACCATGAACGCACCTCCGCGATGCAGCAAAAATTAAGGGACGGCACCCTCGGACAGCTCCGACGTGTGACAGCAGCGTTTACTTTCAATTGGGACACAATTCCTGTCGGGAATATCCGCGCAATGAAGGAGTTCGCAGGTGGCAGCCTCGGAGACTTAGGCTACTACTGTGTCCGCGCCATTCTCTGGGCATTCGAGGCGCTGCCGACACAGGTGTTCGCGACGGCGCGTTACAAAGTCGGCGTGGATTTTAACCTTGCGGGGATCCTCTGGTTCAGCGATGAACGCATCGCTACCTTAGATTGTGGGTTTGATACAGGGCTTCGGAAGTGGTTTGAGGTCGCCGGCACACGGGCATCAATCGTTTGTGATGATTTCACCGTTCCGACCTCTGAAGACACCGCTCGGTTTTGGGTGCATGGACCCGACGGAAACGAACAGAACACGGTTGATGGGGGCATTCAGGAGGTCAAGATGATTGAAAGATTCTCTCAGATTGTGCAATCCGGGAACCTTGAAACGCAGTGGTCCGAAGTGGCAGTAGACACAATGCGTGTCTGTGATGCCTTGCTTGAATCAGATCGACGTAAAGAAGTGGTCAAACTCTAATACCAGAAACATCAATTGAGGATTGCTATGAAAATTACAAACATTGAAACGTTTATTGTGGACGCTGGATGGCGTCCGTGGACTTTTGTGAAGGTCGAAACCGACGAAGGTGTCACCGGCTACGGTGAATGTAGCGACGGCAGGAACCCTAACGGCGTGGTAGGGACTATCAAAGACTTTACGCCACTGATGGTTGGACGAGATCCACGCGCCTATGAGATGCGATTTTGGGACATGATTCGAGGCTCTCGACAAAGCCCCGGCGGTATTGCGGCGAAGGCGATTGCCGGCATTGAGTGTGCCTTAGTGGATATTAAGGCGAAGGCGTTAGGAATCTCGGTTGTTGAACTGTTCGGTGGTCCCACACGTGATGATGTCCGGGTTTATTGGTCACACTGCGGTTCTTCTCGGGCACGCAACTATGAACTCATCGGGGTCCCACCCTTAAAAAGCATGGATTCCATCGCCGCTTTAGGGCGTGAAGTCGTCGAAAGGGGTTTCACTGCGCTCAAAACCAACGTCATTTTCCCCGGCGACACTGCATCTGTCCATTTCGGAGGCTTCGGAGGTGGACCCGGCACGACCGACGGGAACGTAACGTCTCAAGTGCTACGCCACATTGAAACCTTAATCGGCACTTTCAGGGAAGCCGTAGGTCCCGATGTCAGTATCAACCTCGATCTGAACTTTAACTTCAAACCGGAAGCCTGTATGCGTATCGCCAAGGTCCTTGAGCAGTTCGACATGCTGTGGCTGGAGATTGATATGTACGACCACGAGGCTATCCGCCAAATCAAGGATTCTACGACCACGAAGATATGCACCGGCGAAAACCTCTATTACATGCGCGAGTACCTCCCCTACTTTGAGTGCCGTGCCGCCGATGTATTCATGATAGACGTGCCGTGGAACGGATTCGCACCCTCAAAGAAAATCGGTGACTTAGCAAACGTGTTCCAACTCAACGTCGCGCCGCACAACTACTACAGCCACCTTGCGACCCACATGAGTGCGAGTCTCTGTGCCGTACTACCCAACGTGCGAATCATGGAGATAGACATTGACGATGTCCCATGGAAAGACGATTTGACGACGCACGTCCCGGACATTACGGATGGTTACATGAAAATCCCGACGCGTCCCGGATGGGGAACGGATCTCAACGAAGAGGTAGCCAAAGCACACCCCTGGCCCGATCGAAGAGGCGAATGGTAGAAAATGGCGAATGGCTTTACTGTAGAATAAGTGTATCATCCGCGCTGTGAACACGGTGCGGACTCAGGTCATAGTCGCCATCCAACGAAATATCGTCAAGCAGGACGACCTCCCCGGAACGCGCCGACTGGTGAAGTCCGAACACCGTTTGGACGACGTGCAAGTTACCACGTCCATGTGTGATAGGCGTTTCTCCCGTGCGTAGACACTCCTGAAAGTGCGCCATCACGTTTCCGAAGGCATCTGGAAACCACGTTCCCTCAATCGACGGTTTAATCTCACGCACTTCTGGCTCCGTGAGTTGAACCGTCATGTCCTCGCTGTTTCCATAGATTGCCCCTTTAGTGCCTTGAATGCGGATTTCCTCATGCGGATGCTGTAAATTGCGTCCAGAATCGGCGAGAAATGCCCAGTTACACGAAAGCAAACCTTGGACACCGCTCCGACTCTTGAAAAGCGCGACAGAGACTGTTTCTCCGTCCTCAATAGGGCGGTTATGTCCGTGTGCTTGGCAGTAAACGCTCTCATATTCCCCGAACCATTTATAGATGAGCCCAATGTGATGCACCTGCATCGCTGGAATCAGATGGCGTTCAGGGAACTCCGTGTAGAATCCGTTACAGGTTATTGAGACATGGTAGATGTCACCGAGATGCTCAGCAGTGATGTAGGGTTCAATCGCAAGGAAACCGGGAACAAAGCAGGAGTTCTGGTTCACCATGAGTCGCACATTGCGTCGCTCACAGATCTCCACCATTTCAACCGCTTGTCGCATTGACATGGAAAACGGTTTCTGACAGAGAACATGCTTACCAGCCGCAGCAGCGGCTTTGACGATAGGGGAACGGATCCACGGCTGCACTGCCATATCAACCACATCAACATCAGCATCCGCAATCAGATCAGCGATACGGGTATATCGCTGATCGATGTCAAATTGGTCTCCAACCGCGTTAAGCCGTCCTGCATCTTTATCACAGATCGCAGCAACGCGTAAACCTTGACGTTGATAACCCAACAGATGCTGCTGTCCGATACCCAACCCAATCAAACCGATCCCGAATTCCTGCTTGCTTGTCATTGTGTCAACTGTCCTCCAACGCACAACTGTGAGACGGTTAGATACCTAACCCTTCGTCAATTTCGCGCTGGTATGTATTAATGGATTCATCCAACATCTGATCTATCTGAACGATCTGTCCCGTTGCCCCCGACTCAAGCATCGCGTATGAAAGCGCGACGGACCGGGTCCCCTGATCCGCATCGACCTCAACCTCACTGTTTCCAGCGATGGCTTCAGCAAAATCCCCATATTCAATAGCGATAATCTTCGGGTCAATTTGCGTAAACGGCAATTCGTATTTCCACAACCGATCCCCACCGAAGAGGTCCGTTGTGACGGCATCTAAACGAAAATCTGGAACGAGATCCAAGAGTCGCTCGTCATTAATCGTTTCCTGTCCGTTGATATTGAGGGTGATAATTCCGCCGCTCCGGTCGCCGGGGAGCGTCATAGAGCCTTGGGATCCGTGAATTTTCCGAAGCCAACCGCCTTCTCCCCATGCCCCGTGGTCCTCAATATATTGCCCCACGACCCCGCTTTTGAAAGTCAAGGTCGCATACGCCGCATCCTCTGCAGTCGCCTCGAATTCAGCAGGCATCTGACGTTGCCATTTCGTATAGACCCCAGCAGGATTAGAGCCGGATTCACCCGTCACTGCCGCGGCATTATACCGGATGGGTTCATGGAGTCGGGTCTGGGCATAGATTGTATCAATATCACCCAGCAGATACTCGATCATGTCCGCATAGTGAACACCGACATCAAGCAATACACCACTTTGGTCTTTCTGGTGTCGCCAGACGGAGATCGTCATACGGTTTGTGCCACCGATGGCCTGGTGGATGAGAAAACGGGGTTTGCCGATAACCTCTGCATCTATCAGTGCTCTTGCGAGCCGATTAATCGGGTCGCGCCGATAGTTTTCCGCGACGCTGAGGATCACGTCCGATGCATCGGCAGCACGGCGGATGAGGTTACAGGCTCGAACGGTTAACCCCATCGGCTTTTCGACCATAGTGTGCCAGCCACGTTCAAGGGTTTCAATAGCAACGGTGTGATGATACGGTGGCGTAGTCGTCACGTCCACAGCATCCACCCCGACTGCAGCGAGCTCTTCCAGACTCCCAACAACAGCAGGTTTCTCTCCGAAACGTTCTTCTGCTTGCGAAGCCAGCGACTCGGCATTCGCGAGGACAGGATCACAAGCACCGACAAGGTTAAACCGCGTCCATCCTGCCCGATGCAGTTCCGCTAACCCGTACATGTGTCGGTGTCCCATACCGCCACATCCAACGATTGCTAATCTAATTTTATCCATGCTATCTCCCCGCAGCTGGCGCGCTTCGCGCCTTCTTTATTCATTAGGACTTACGCAGAGATGCGATAAATCGCATCACTACAAACAGATATACCTCGCAAATATATGTTTTCCAAAGGAAGCGTAGGTTCGTAGTAGCGCAATTCATTGCGCCTTGCGTAAGTCCTGTTCATTAAGGATTCTCTCTAAACGCTTGAGATCCGTCTCCATTTGTGTCGCCTTATCACGATAATATTGGGCGCGGTTCATCACCTTCTTCGCATATCTTTTACCTCTGCTAATAAGGGGACCCCGTATTTTCACTTTGGCGGGACCAACATTGTATGCGCCGAGTGCCAACGTCAAATTGTTCAAATGTCTTTTATAAAGCCTCTTGAAATAAGTTAAACCCGCGTGCAAGTTCATGTTCGGATCAAATCGTTCATCTATCTTCGGATCAAGGTTCGGTCGCCTTCTATTTTTGTACTGCGGCACCTTGAGTCCAAGGTCTCGTGCAGCACCAGGCATGAGCTGCATTAAGCCTGCTGCGCCGTTATCCGACACGGCAAGCGGATTAAAGTTGGATTCCGTATGAATAATAGCAAGCATGAGTGCCACATCAATGTCGTATTCCTTCGCGATGTGGGCAGCTTTATAGGGGCGATCAGCCATCGGGCGTCCGCTTTCGGACACTTTTTTGTTGAGTACTGACTGTGAAACAGGTTGGGAGAGACCGAAAGACATGCCTATTGAAGCGAGATGTCTATGTTCGAAATCGTGGTGATTCAAATATGTATAATGGAACTGCTTCCCCAATTGGTTCAGGGAAAACCCGACACTCCAAGATTGAGAAGGGGTTCCAGTGCCAAAGGTGAACATTGAGCCGATGCGAGCCGCGATCGCTCTATTTCCGATTTCTACGCTTGTTCCAAAACACGGATGGATAATATCGAGTCGATTATGCCATCGGATAATCGGGTGAGGCGTTAGGACCGCACCGAGGGCAAGTTGCTGATCGAAAGTTTGCAATACCTGACCATCTCTATGTCGAATGGTTACGCCGGCAATGTCGCGTAATCGCATCCCCACAGCAAGGTAAGGGGTAAGTTCTGCGAGCACGCCAACATCATAATTTTCTGCCCAGAGGCTACCATAATAAGGTGCCCGGCTATATCCCGTGCTGGCACCCAGTTGAAAACTGCCGAACCGCCTCGCATAAGAGAAAAGTGCTTGATTATTGCCGAGTTTGAAACTCCCAATCGGGTTCGCCGTATGTTCTACGAGAAATCGATCGTTGCGATTTAAATCAAGGAAATTTATACCAAATGTGCCAATATATTTAATAGGATAAGCGATGGAGACGGCACCTTGGGAGAGGTCGTAAATTAGGTTTCCACGCTCCAACGTGGCAAGTCCGGCGGGATTCCAGAGGGGACTTGTTGCATCGTCTGCACTGCTGATAAATGCGCCGCTCAACCCAAGTCCACGCGTACCAACTTCGGGTCTCAGGTTAAAGGAATCCGATGATGTGTTTTCTTGACCCAGAAAATACGCTAATGAGAGAAAAACAATCGCTACGAGTAGCAAACCCCGTTTATGGTATAGTAATGTAATTCGTTGGATTTTCACTTCTGTCTTTGTACCTAATTTCAAAATGTAAATGGGGTCCTGTCGAAACACCCGTGTTCCCGGAAAGCCCAATTACCTTTCCTTTTGTGACAGTTTGCCCAACTCTGACCCTAATACTCAACAAATGCCCATACCATGTCGTAAAATCGCCCTCGTGTTCGATACCAATCATTTTACCGTAGCCGTTTCTGCGACCCGCAAAAATCACCTTACCCGCTCTGGATGCATATACGCGTGTGCCTGTAGCGACGCGAAAGTCTATCCCCTCATGAAGTTGGTAACGTCTCGTCACAGGATGATGCCGATAGCCATACTTTGAGGTTACGACTAAAGGTACCCGAAGTGGATTTCCGAAACTCAGACTGTTATCTCGTTGGATACGGATTCTTGTGCCAATCTGGAGGTGACGCGGCGAAGTTATACCATTAATGCGCTGCAGGTCTTGCCAGTCAACGTTATGGCGACTCGCAATACCAGACAACGTATCTCCGGCTTTAACCCGATACCAGATCCCTTCAACGGGTGCGCCAGGGATTAAAAGTTTTTTCCCAATCTGCAACGGATTCGTGGGTTGAATACTATTCGCCTGAATAATCTTTTTCAGAGGCACTTTATATTTCCGAGAAATCCCCCATAATGTATCGCCTTTTTGCACCAAATGCTGTTGACCACCAGCACTCAATTCCATTCCAGAGATTACTACCACAGACATAACTACAATAAACGTACGAATCAATTTTCTCTTCATTTGATACCCTAAGACACTGTAAAGCAGAGGCAAACTCTGTCAGCCTGTCAAGCGTATCGGATACAACTATCGCTTGTTAGGACAGGTTTTGTTTCTGCGAACTAATCTCTAACGGTTAGCAAAACCGTTTTTGTTTCCGAAATAATTTGGGTATCAGTATCAATTCCAGAGGCACCGACTGAAACAACTTCACTAATCACAGTTACAATAAGTTGGATGACTTCAACTTGAGCGTTCGCCCCATTTAATGTTTGGGGAGCTGTCCAAGTAATTGGATTTTCGCTGGAGGCGGAAAGCTTTCCATATTTTGTAATATTCAGCCAGTTCAATGTGACACTGCTACCTCTAACTCCTTTGACGGAAGCAGCCAATTCCACCTCTTCACCGGGTTCCACCGTTTTCTTCGTAACAGTGACTTTTACGTCAAGATTGGCAATCTGCTCCGTCGTCTCCTCAGCGTCTAAGTTTCCTGCAAGTTCAACGACACCGTCGGTACTCTCACTTCCCTCAGTGACCGCATCCCCTTCCGAGACAGGGTTGTTGAGGTTGCTCCCACCACAACTCGCAAAACTTAATACGAAACCTGTAAGGAGAATGTAAAAAGATATTGTAAGGAATCGAGATCCTTTCATGACACCACCTCTCTTCATATTTAAATCAATTGAAACGCTTATACGTTTCGAGACGAATACGACTACTGTTTCGTTTCCAAAAAACGAGTAGTAAAGAGAGTTGGTTACAAAAAATCAGACAGATTCAAAGATACTAAGGTTTGGACAATTTTAAGAATTAAGGTGTAGGAAAGCAGAAAAGCAGGTATCCTTTCATAAACATATCCGTGTTTTGAAAGGAAGGCAAAAATGCCCCTGCTTCTCCACTTAGAAAGTATTGTATCGGATTTT
>JAJEDB010000104.1 GCA_022821725.1 Candidatus Poribacteria bacterium
TCGGTCATTTTCTCGAACACGTCTATAACTCTAAACGTCCTCATTCGGCGTTGGGATATCTAACACCCATGGAATTTGAGAGGCAAAACTTGTCTTAACTTTACCCAAATTGCGGCCCTAATTAGCGTTGGCACTTCATCTTTGGATCAAATAAAGGTGTGATTATGTCATTGACTGTTTCGCCCCCTTCGTATTTAATACCCTCACGCCCCTTGGCACTACTCCACGCGTAGCCTAAAAATTGTTTTCGTTCTTTGTTAGTATTTGGGGCATTGACAATTAGCACTTTATTCTCCTGATCATGCGCCAAAATGAAGTAATAGAGTTTCTCTGTTTCTATCTTGTGTAGGTAAGCGATGAAGCGGTGTTCTAACTCAGCTGATCGCTCTGTTGGCGTTTTTTTCTTGAATACAGTGGATTTTTTTAGGTTTTTAATTTCCGTGCTTTTATCGAAGGTTTGTCGATATTCCTTGAAAATATCGTATTCCAATAGGTCAGAAAGTGGATCAAGACTGGTTTGAGCAAAGAGTTTAATATATTCTACATAAGGGACTGCAATATGCTCGCAATAGGCTTCTATCAGATAGTGGTCTTGATATTCTTCACTTTCGCGATCGCCTTCAAAAAAGTCATCTACCCGATTGCCGTAATGTTCGGAGACTTCAGGTCTTTGTGCCTTCCGTCGTAAAAAAAGCACTACCGTATTGGTGCCTGTCTTACCAAAGGTGCCACTCCCCAGTTCAGCAATACTGACTATATCAAAAAATTGTAACAGAATCTCACGGGTGCTGGTAAAAACCGCATCAGTGTTGGACAAAATACTGGATGGGACAATTATACCGACTATCCCGCCGGGAGCCATTAAGTGATGAAGCCGTTCTAAAAAGAAGCATTCAATGGTATCGGTATTGCTGTTCTCACCTGTGGCTTTGATGAGTTGATACTTTTTCTTATCTTCCTCGCTCAAGGTTTGTAAAAAGCCTTCCACTGCAAACGGAGGATTCGCGATCAGGACATCGAAATTTTCCTGCTGAATTTCTGGGTGAGTGGCAAGAGCGTCTGCATCCAGTATCTTAATCTGTTCTTGACCGTGCATATATGCTGCAACCTTGGCGACCTTTGCCAAACGGTCTTCCTTTTCAATACCGGTAATTTGGCTGTAGTAGTTGCTGATGTCTCTGTAATGTGTTTCAACCAATGGCTTTATTTGATAGGCGTATTCATTCAGAAAATGCCCGGAACCGCAGGCGTAATCAATCGCCTTAATCGGCTCTGCGTTAGATTCAATTTTTTGGGCGAGTGGTAGGGAGGCGACAATAAATTTGCAAATCGGTAGGGGTGTGAAGAATTGTCCCTCCGACTGTTTGATACCGTTGTCGAGAAAAAACTCAAACATATCGCCCAAAAACTGGTTTTGGTTATCAGTCTTGAGTCGTAACTTTTCCCACATCTGCACAATCTCTGACAAGACTTTGGTGTTTCTTTGAAACAATTCCTCATTGTGGGTATCCAGAAGCGAGAAAGCGGAGTTGGTGAAAAACTTAAGTTCTCTAAAATAGCGTTGAATCTGTTGCTTGGTAGCGTTGCGTTTGTTTTTGACCGTCCAAAATGCGTTGTCAATTTGCTCATTGCTGATATAGCTGATCTCTTCATTTAGGAATTTATGCATCCCTTTCCGATAGAGGTCTTGCAGTCTATCGACAAAATCGAAGTAATTGTCGTAGGTTATACCTTTCCAATAAAATTTGAGATCGGTTGTATTGTCTTCTTCGTCAACAAGTTTACAGAGAAACAGATTGACCAAAACCTCAAAGGCGTTTTCGCGTCGCGCGATATTGTGCTTTCTTAGGATTGTTCGGAATTCGTGATATTTTCCCTCTTTATCGGAAGCATCAATCGGTTTAGTGTCCTCGGCAAGGGTATACTTATTTTTTCCGATCTGGTAAGCCTGGATATTATCCTCAAAAATACCGCTTTCGGCATATTCCAAATGGTAGGTCTCACGCCAAACGGCATAGCGATCTTCAATGTCGGTTGCTTCAGCAAACGACCTCGATGTTTCATCTTGTGATAAAATTCTCTCATTATCCCTGTGAGCAATCACTTTGTGGTCAATACGGATATTATTTTCTACAAAGTTAGAGGCATAAAGGCACAGATATTGTGTTGATTGGATCTGTTGGGCATAACTCAATAACTGGTCGCCATCTTGAAGGGTTTTCCGCCACGCTCTATCAAATTCGTCACCTGCAGTTTTGCATTCAATAATGAGCAACGGGTTATTTTCTTGGTCCCTAACCAATATATCCGCCCGTCCACCACTTGCGCCGCGTCCAACTCGCCATCTGGGTTCAAGTTCCAAATGTTCGGGTTTGTAGCCTTTTTCCAGCAACCGATGCGCACACTCAAACACGACAAAATTCTCGTTCTGTGAGAAATTGCACGTTTGCCGTTCGTTAACTTTTAGTCCTTTATCTTCCGGATAGATTATGCTTTGTTTGCTAAAGTCAACTTTTAACTCGGTTTCCCCGATAGATTTTTGGAAGGTGTTGCCTTCAGCAGTGAAACCAAGCGTTTTGAGTACATCTTTAAAATTGGTTTTCGTTATCATTGTGATATTTCTGTTGGTTAGCGGTGTGTGCTATTTTTCCGTCAAGCCTACAATAATGAATATTGGACAGCCACAAGGGACTCCGTCTATATGGGCAAATTGCGGGTTTTGCATCCCTTTTGTTGATTCGGTGCGGTTAGGGGATTTAGTCTACGAATAGACTAAATCCATTCCTTGTATTACATTCCGCACCTACCGGATCCGGGGTGTCTGGTGCGGTTAGGAAACCGCACCTACCGAGGTCTGGTTGATCGATGCGGTTAGGAAACCGCACCTACCGGGTTTAGGGTGAATACCACTGATAAGGTTACTCAAGGCGTTGCAACACGCCATCTTTCACGATCAGCACCAGATTGGGGATCTGCTGAACATCCCCGTCTCCGTTAGCATCAAAGGAAAACTTGCCTTGAACGGTGTCAAAGTCCCTAAGAGCCGCCAGGGCATCTCGAATCGCGGTTGCATCCATGGATTGCGCGTTCTGGAGTGCTGCTGCTAAAACGTAGACAGCCGTATACGATACCATAGCAAAAGTGGTCGGCTTCATACCGTAAACCGCGTTATAATTCTGAACGAAAGTTTGATTCCCAGGCGTATCATCTGTGTTGAGCCAACCGCCAATAGTGAGCACGCCTTCCGCGGCATCTCCCGCAGCTTGGATTTCAACACCCGTGAGTGAGCTCATAATAATAGGAATGGATATGCCGAGTGCATGTGCCTGAATCAGGATCCCCGGTTTTTCGGGAGGCAGTGCGGAGACAAAGAGCGCGTCTGGTGCTAACGCCTGTATCCGAGCCAATTGTGCCGAGAAGTCTGTATCCCCGCTCTGGAAGGTCTCTGGGGTGAGTGCCTCAATCCCCTCTGCTGTGAACGCCTCTCGCCATGCAGCGTCGAGGTCTTCGGAGAAGAAATCGGTATCGTCATAGAGCGTAGCGACCCGTTGATAGCCGAAGTGTCCCTGCGTCGCCCTGACGCTTTTAAGGACCACGGCATCTGTCGCTGTCGGAATACGGAAAACGAAATCACCGATTGCGCTCAGTCCACGCGCAGAGGAGGTCGGACTTATCGCGACAACTCGGTTTTCTTGCGCGACTGGAAAAGCCGCTTGCGTTGCAGCTGAGGTCGCAGGTCCGAGAATCACAGACACACCCGCTTGATGGATTAACGTGTTAAAAGCGGTGACTGCACCTGCTGGTGTCCCTGTATCGTCCTCAATGATGAACTTAAGGCGTGTATCGCTGCGCTGGGCATTGTTAATTTCTTCAAGAGCGAGGTCAAAAGATTGTTTCATAATCTTGCCTGTGGGGCCCAGGGGGCCTGTCAGGGGTAGAACGACCCCAATAGAAATTTCGCCGCTCTTATCTTCGGTTTCGTGTGTGGCAGGTTGGACAATTTGCGACACACGCTCACAGGCGGAAATGCCGACTATTAACAGGGCAACTGCTACGATAGATACAAATGACTTCAATTTAATCTGTTCCTTTCTTTATTCAATGAATATCAATCCAATCTGGACATCTTTTTTTATAGTGATCAGTTAAGACGGAGGTTTGTTAACTTAGAATCCTCTTTAACCGACAACTGACAACCGATAACTGACAACCACTATCAAACCCGCATAACGACGGGAAAGATGAGGGGTGTGCGTTGCATCTGTTTCGAGAAGAACCGGCGGAGCGCGCTCCGGATCTCGTCTTGGACCGCCTCGGTTTCCTCCCTCTGTTCATCGCTCAGGTTCTCAATGACGCGCAGGGTAATTTCCTTCGCTTCCTCTATCAGTTCTTCAGACTTATCCATATAGACAAACCCGCGCGAGATGATTTCTATCTGTCCAGCGTTCAGTCCTGTTTTAGAGTCGCTATCAGTAGAAATATTCTCCTCCTGACTGCTGGCTTCTGACGCTTGATTGCCATCACCTGCATCGCTGTGCAGCACAACGATCGGAACGACAATACCGTCTTCCGAGAGTTGGATACGATCGCGTAGGACGATATCCTCAAGTTCAAATTCTGGCTTGCCATCAACAAAGACGCGTCCGGAGCGTCCTTCGCGTCCAAAGACTTCACACGTCTCCGGGGTCAGTAGAATGAGTTCGCCATCTTCAGCGACTTTAATGTTGTTGCTCGGTATACCCACAGACTCAGCGAGTTCGGCATGCCGCATTAGGTTTTGATATTCACCGTGCATCGGCATGAAAAACTTAGGCTGTAAAAGATTGAGCATTAACTTCAGATCCTCGCTTGAGCCGTGACCTGATACATGAACGTCTGCATTGCGTTCATGGTATATCTTCGCGCCGCGTCTGAGCAGATGATTGACGACATTCCCGATAGCCTTTTCGTTGCCAGGGATGATCCTGGCAGAGATGACGACCGTATCCCCGTGTTCCACCTTTAAAAACGGGTGATTGTCGAGTGCCATCAATGACATCGCAGATCGGGGTTCCCCTTGGCTGCCGGTGCTTAAAATCACGAGCTCGTGCGGTTTAAACATGGACACATCGCGAGCGTCAATGAGATAATCGGGATTCACGTTGAGATAGCCGAGTTCAGTAGCGGTGCGGATATTGTTGAGCAAGGAGCGTCCAGTGACAGCCACAAGCCTCCGATGCATATCTGCCAACTCGATGAATTGCTGGATGCGGTGTAGACTCGAAGAAAAGGTGCAGAGAAACAACTTCTGCTCAGCCTTCTGAAAGATGGTGTCTATCGCCCCATAGATACTCCGCTCAGAAGGGGTTTGCCCGAGTCGCTCTGCGTTCGTGCTATCGGAAACGAGTAGAAGGACCCCCTCTGTCCCCAGACGCGCCAGCGTCTGAATGTCGCTCAACTTACCATCGACAGGGGTCATGTCAAACTTGAAATCGCCTGTATGAACGATAACACCGATGGGTGTGCGTAGCGCAATTGCGACGGTATCTGGAATACTGTGTGTAACATGAATGAATTCGGCTGAAAAATCACCCAACTCGACCGTATCGCCAGGGGCAATTGTATTGAGTTGTGCCTTGCTGAGAACATTGTATTCACGTAATCTGCCGCTTGCAATCGCCAGGGTCAGTTGCGTGCCGTAGACCGGCACATCTAACTGTCGTAGAACGTAAAATAAGGCACCGATATGATCCTCATGTCCATGGGTGAGAAGGATCCCGCGAATCTTTTCCTGTCGTTCAACGAGATAGTGGATATCCGGGAATATCAGATCGACACCGGGCATATCTGCGTTCGGTAGCATGAAACCTGTGTCAACGACGATAATGTCATTTTCAGTCTCATACACCATCATGTTAAGCCCAAATTCGCCTAAACCTCCCAATGGAATGAGTGAAACGTTTCCTTCGATCCTTTCAAATTCTAAATCTTCTGTCATATTTATGCTCTTTTAGGTGCCTCTTGTGAAGGGTTGGGTTCGCTTGCTGCGCAACCCAACCTACGTCCTATCTCTTTCAGTTTAAACAACAATGTTGATAAGGTTGCGGTTCGACACGACGATAACCTTCCGAATCGGTTTCCCTTCAATGAACCGTTGAATCCGTTCATCTGCGAGTGCAGCCGTCTCAATCTCTTTGTCGGTTGCATCGGCAGGAAGTTCAAGCCGGTTGCGAAGTTTTCCATTGACTTGCGCAATGATCGTCACCGTAGCAGTCGTGAGCACGCCTTCATCGTGTGTGGGCCACTGTGAATGCGCAATGAATCCTGTTTCACCGAGACGATGCCACAACTCCTGCGTAATATGTGGCGCATAAGGAGCAAGCAGATGCAGAAACACCTTCAATATCTCCGTAGGTAGCGTTTTCGTCTGTGTAGCAGCGTTAACGAAAATCATCATCTGGCTAATCGCTGTATTCATCTTGTCGATGGACTCCGTGTCTTCGGTTACCTGTTTGATGGTTTTATGGAGTTCCCGCCAGAGTTCCGGCTCCGTTGTGCCAGCAGCGTCGGTTAACTTATCGCTGCGTTCACCGCTCTCCTCATCAATAACGAGTCTCCAGACACGTTGCAAAAACCGGTAAACCCCTTCAACACCGGCATCTTGCCACGGGGTGCTCGCCGTGACGGGTCCGATGAACAGGAGGTAGAGACGTATCGCATCCGCGCCGTAATTGTCAATGACATCATCCGAGTTAATGACATTAAAACGAGATTTAGACATTTTCTCCACTTGCACGTTGAGCGGCACACCAGAATTTTTCGCTACAGATTCCCCATTGTTCTGCTCAACTTCGTGTAGATAGTAATACTTGCCTGCATCGTCCTGATACGACTGCGCAAGGATTGTCCCTTGATTCACCAAACCTTGGAACGGTTCTTTCGTGGAAACCAATCCACAATCGTAAAGAACCTTATGCCAGAAACGTGCATAGAGCAGATGTAACACAGCGTGTTCTGCACCGCCCAAGTAAAGATCAACAGGCATCCAGTAGCGTTCAAGTTCAGTATCAAAAAGTGCCTCAGCGTTGTGTGCATCGAGGAACCGTAGGTAATACCAGCAAGAACCCGCCCATTGCGGCATGATGTTCGTTTCACGTATCGCGGTTTGTCCGTCAGGGAGTGTCACATTCAACCATTCGGAGCCCGCGCGCGCCAGTGGCGGTTTGCCATCCTCTGTCGGCTTATACGCATCAATAGGTGGAAGTTCTAAAGGCAGTTCCTCATCGGGCAGTTGCACAATGGTCCCGTCCTCAAGATGCGCGAGTGGAAACGGTTCGCCCCAATAGCGTTGCCGTGAGAAGAGCCAATCTCGCAAACGATATTGAACTTGGCGCGCCCCTCTATTCTCACTTTCAAGCCATGCAATCATTTTCTCTTTCGCCTCAGTAACCTGTAACCCGTTTAGGAAATCGGAATTGACGCAAACACCATCTCCTTCAAAAGCCTCCTCTTCGATCGGTTTTTCACCGCCCTTGATGACCTCGACGATGGGAATACCGAAAGTCGTGGCGAATTCATGGTCGCGTTCATCATGTCCGGGAACAGCCATAATGGCACCCGTGCCATAAGTCATCAGAACGTAATCCGCAACCCAGATCGGAACAGGCGCGTTGTTGCAAGGGTTGATCGCATAGGCACCCGTAAAGACACCTGTCTTCTCCGTGGCGAGATCTGTCCGTTGAAGATCGGATTTGTTAACCGCTTCCTTAACATAAGCGTTAACTGCTGAAGCGGCATCGGGGTGCGTTATCTCGGAGACGAGCGGATGTTCGGGGGCGAGGACACAGTAGGTCGCACCAAAGAGCGTATCCGGACGCGTCGTGAAAACCGTGAACGTGTGATCGCTGTCTTTAATGTCAAAGGTGATATCTGCCCCTTCTGACTTACCGATCCAGTGCCGTTGCATTTCCTTGAGACCCTCGGGCCAATCCAATAAGTCGAGGTCGTCCAACAACCGATCCGCGTAGGCAGTAATTCTGAGCATCCATTGTCGCATGAGGCGGCGCTCAACAGGATCTCCCGTTTCGACATATTTTCCATCTTTTACCTCTTCATTTGAGAGAACAGTGCCTAACGCGGGGCACCAATTGACAGGAACGTTGGCGAGATACGCCAACCCTTTTTCATAGAGGCGGAGGAAAATCCATTGCGTCCATTTATAATATTCGGGGAGAGAGGTGTCAATTTCGCGTGACCAGTCGTAAGAGAAACCGAACCTCTGCATCTGATGGCGAAAAGTGGCGGTATTGCGTTGTGTGATGTGTGCCGGATGTTCGTTTTCACGGACGGCTGTGCGTTCTGTCGGAAGTCCGAAGGCATCCCAGCCCATTGGATGCATCACGTGATAGCCTTGCATTCGCCGGAAATTTGCAAATACATCGGTAGGTAGGTAGTTTTTTGAGTGTCCCACGTGAAGTCCGGCACCTGAGGTATAAGGGAACATTCCAAGCACATAGAACTTCGGTTTTTTTGACAATGTCTCAATATCGTTTGGAACTTTGAATGCTTCTTTTTCTCGCCACACGGCTTGCCAATAGGGTTCTATTTCCGCCGGGGCGTAAGGATGGTTCTCCATTTCGCGTTCGTCTCCTTTTTCATCCTGTTCATAGGGGCTTTATGACAATAAATTCTAACATATCCTTGCCGTATTGTCAAGCAGGCTTTTCTCAGACACAGACCGCTTCAATAGAAAAAATTGTTTGACAACAGAGAACGCTCTTTGTTAAAATATGCTCAATTCAAATTTTGTAGAGGTGAAGTGTAACATGGCGGACCAAAACAATAACGAGAGTGCTGTCGAAGCCCAAGAACAAACACAGGCAAAAAGCGGTGTAATCGTCAACGCTGCGCAGATGCAGTCCCTCGATATTAGTGATCGGTTCACTCGGACGAAAACGGCAACCGGTTGGCACATTAAGTTGGAGGCAGCAGCGCGCGTCACCATTAACTTCATAACCAGCATGCGAAAATTTGAAATTACATTAATGCAGAACGATATTATTGAACGTGACGGGGACGATCTCATTCTGATCCGGAACCAGCCAGCGGATGCTTACCGTTCCCAAAGGGGTGTATCCTCTTCACCGCTCGCGCGCGGTAATGAACGCACATTAGCTTCTGAACCCACCGAAGGTAGGACAGTATAGTTCCTTTCTGTTATAAAGGTATAGGAGGTGGCAGCCCATTTTAGAACGCATCTATCAACTTCTCTCCAGCTTAAAAGGCGGAACGATGATTCCGACAGAAGTGGTACTCAGCCCACAAAGTTACGCGAAACTCGTTTCCGAACTCGCCAAAAAACTTGGGTCTCAAGGTATATCGCATTTGCAACTCGCACATCATCTCGCCTTGCCGGTCTCCATCCAACAAGAAAATACAGACTTGGTCGTGCTGAAGGAATTGACCCCCAACCCTTGTCCGATCTGCCACCGTCGATTGACGTTCCTTCGAGAAACAATAGAACGTTTTGAGAAGGATAGTTCCGATATGATCCGCTGTCCGATGGGACATCGTTATCCGGGTGTGCTAAAGGTGTATTATCTGAACATTCTCCAACACGCTGAGAAGGATGAAACCGAAAAACCGGTAAAAATATGCCCAGTGTGTAGTGGTAAGAACATCCAGTACTTAGGACCGAAGGTGATGTTTTGTCTCGACTGCGATTGGGATAGCGGGCTGGAGGCACGGTATTAAAGTGAACGTAGGTTGGGTAGAGCAGTGAAGACCCAAAAATCCTTCAGTTTATACGGAAAATCTTGATTTGCGATGAATTATTCTTAGAGATAGACATAGCGAAACCCAACAATCCAACGCTATGGGCGCGAAAATGACCCTCTTCCCAGCAGCAGGTGGGGACCTCAATTAGAAACCGCACTTCCAGGCCAGGGCTTACGTACTATAAAGGGTATAAGTAAAACCGATGCAAAACGTTTTTAATTTATAAAGTGTTAAGTTGAAACATCAATCCGTTTCAGCAATCAAATTATCAACTGATGGCTTCCAAGTATCTTCAAATAGTAATCGAAATGACATCGTCTTATCGTTGGGTAACTGTGCTGTGAACTCTCCATGATCTGTTGCGCTCTGATAAGCTGCCTCTAATGTCTTAAATAATTTTTCCTTATAGCATGTGTCGGTATTCCCTGCCAGATGCAACCCTTTGGTTTCAAATACGATAAGCCGTTTCTGTTCCGTTCCGTCTCGTTTGAGGCAGGCGATAAAATCTGGATAAACACGATCACGCCGCCAACCCTGCAAGAAATAATCTTGCCTTGCAGCAACGCGATGCCACCACTGAAACGCCTTCTTTTTATCAAGATAGATTGCAAAATCTTCTTCCAAGTTGTTAAACTCACCTCTAAACACTTTTTCAAATAAATTGTGGTCCATAAGATCGCCTAATTTATCAGTTAGTGGTGCTGGATCAGAAGGGATGTTGACTTCAATTGTACTGCCTATTTGGTAATTCAACGTCAAATCGCTATGGAGTCTAAACCTTATTAGGTCGTTCTTGAGTTTTTGTTGGAATACGCTCTCGGCAAGTTTGTCTATCTGGGCGCGTAATTTGTTTTTCATATCCTCAGAAACATCAACCAGCCGCGTGGATAAAGCCTTGTCATCAATACCTCTTTCCTTGTAAGTTTCAAGCGTCGCTTGGACAATACGGGCGGCGTGCCATGGGTTCGGAATTATATCGCTCAGTCGCCGAATGAAATATTCTACATCTAAGTTGTTAGACAGAGAGACTTGGTGGTATTGATTTGTGATTGTGTCACCTTCTTTCAAATCAATTGTAACATCACTTTGGTATTGTTCCTCTGTATCCCAGTTAACAGGTTCAACAGCTTCAAGCTCATGCCAATCAATAGTACCGAGTATGTCACGGTCATAATCAAGAGCATCCCACCCTTTCCCCCGCTTATGCAACACTTTCGGTAGAAAAACAGATATTTTACGATATTGTTTCCTACGCTTGATAGTTATTGGCTCGCTTGTTTCATCAGTGCTAACGTCCTTAACAAATTCATCAAGTCCAGCTAAACCGACCGCCTCTAAACCTTGCTTGACTTTTTCTACAGATGCCTTGACATCTTGATTGTAGCAGTAAATATAGCAATTATTCAGTTCAGGATAATTTGTGGCGTGTGCATAAGGTTGACGCATAACTCTGCCGACCATCTGTGTCATCGCCGTTTGTGCTGTTGTATTATCGAGAAGGGCGAGAATGTAAGCGAATGGACAATCCCATCCCTCTTTTAAGGCATCCTTCGTGATGACATAACGGACAGGACACTCATCACTCATGAGGTTGATGCCCGCGAGTTCATCTTGATTTGAGGATTTTACTTTCACCTCTTCTTCTGGCACTTTCAGAACGTTAATCAATTCCGTACGAACATCCTCTGCATGAACCTTTATTCCATCTTGTTGGTCTTTACCCGTCCGTTCTACACGAATTAGTGCAATAGGACGGATATAGCGTTTATCCTCTTTCCGATACTGTTCCGCCATTTTCTCAAGTTTATCGCGCTGTTCTTTTGTTTTAGCTAACGTATATTTCCACCCATCATTTGTATCTGGAAAGTTGCGAAGCTGAATGGGAAGTTTTATCATTTCTTCCGATTTTAGCGCAACTCCTGAAGTGTTAACAAGGATGTTACTGATGTTGATTTTTGGTGTGGCAGTGAGTTCAAGCACGAAACTTGGATTGAAGCGATTCACCGTCTCTGCACACTGCTGGTGTTCAGTTGCAGCATTCTTGCTTCCATACGCCTTGTGTGCCTCATCTAAAATCACTATTGGACACAGCATTTTAATTACATTAGAAAGACTTCGTGTGACCTGAACCTTCTCTGTCCCTATCGCTTCGTTAGACTGTTCCAACTGATCTACTTTAAAAGTATCAAGGTCGGGAAATTCTTTTAATAAATCTTGATGCGCCTTTATATCGTCCTCAACCGGGAAAAAAGAGGCATTTCCACTGTTATTACGGAAGATTTTGAGAAATTCATCCTTTTCTTTTCTTCTATTTGCTGCGTGTAGACTAAAAACCATCACACACAGATTTTGTTGAACGTCCTGTAATGTGAAATTGTCCTGCCTCTGAAGTAGTTTGATGTGTCCGCCTGAAGCGTGTGTGAGAACCTGTCGATACGGATGGTCTTTGTCGCGAAACGCATCCCATATCTGTCTATAAATTGCTGTAGTAGGCACAATCCACAACACTAAACCAGTTCTGATTTTCATGTGACGTAACGCTTCCACACCTAACAATGTTTTTCCCCCACCTGTTGGTATTTTCATACAAACATGTGGTATCTGTTTACCGGATGCACTCTTTCGGCGGGTATGTTTTGGAATATCATTTTTTCCTTTTTTATTTGGAATACTCGGCAATATATCCACATTACGTAACAATTTCCACGCTTTTTTTGGATTATTACGTCCTTTTTTACGCGATGTTTCCAGTGCTTCTAAATAGTGATCTAATGCCTCTAACGCTTCTTGCTGATAACTTTTCAATTCCATAGAAAGCTTACTCCTTGATACGATAGATGCTGTATGGCAGCTGGCAGAAAGTAATCTGCATGTCAGTTAAATCTTTCTGGCTGAGGTTTTTATGCGACGCATATACGTATGCTTTTTTATCCATTTTTTTACAAGTCTCTTCGATTTTTTGTGCACGTTCATAATTTAAAGCAGACTCCCTACTTTGCATAAACTCCAGTGCAGGTTCATAGATAAGATAAAAAAGGATATTTTTAGTTTCACCAAAACAGTAGCCTTTGCGTTTTTTGATAGGCGTAAATTCGCGTTTTCCTGTTGCAACATAAGCGATGTAATTAGCGACCGTGTCATAATCGGGGAGTGTTTCGCCTGTGAGCATGCCTATTTCGTCAATTGTTTCGCCGAGGGTGAAATAGGTAAATGAACCGCCAAGACCATCTTTGAGATTTTGGTCCTTGGCATTCTCAACTCCCTTTATAACGCGGCGGACACGTTCAGCTGTGATGTTGTTTGCGAAGTCTTCGCGTTCTATCAAAATAAACTTTCGGTTGCCGCCATCCTCTTTATTGAGAGCAAGAGCAGCATGGGCAGTAGTACCACTGCCAGCGAAAGAGTCAAGGATAATGTCGTTTTTATCTGTGGACACTCTGATTATTTTTTCAATTAAATCGGTTGGTTTTGGAGTTGAAAAAGTCTGTCCTCGCCCAAAAATGCTGATGAGTTCCTTAGTGCCATCAGTAGCAGTCCCTACATCACTCCATATAGTGAAGATATTAACTCCCTTCTCACGTGCTTCACTGAGAAACCGCTTATATTGTGGTTTAGAAGTCCCTCTTTTCCCAAAGATAATTCGCCTTTCTCTCAAGGCAATGTCATACTTTTCTTTAGAGAACCTCCAATGTCTTCCCGACGGTGGTAAATAAACTTTACCTGTGTTGGGGTTGATGATCTCGTATGCCAAATTTTCTCTAATATGGGGGGCGTCCATTGGATCTGCCACCCACGGACCGCGAGGGTCTTTATCAGGATTGGAAAATTTACTCTCATCAACATCTATCGCATTAAAAGAAAAGGAAGATTTGTTAAGTGCATAGCAAAGTATATGGTTATGAGAAAGTGAAATATCTATATCATTTTGACTTGATTTTCTGTGATTCCATACAATATTAGCAACAAAGTTATCCTCTCCAAAAATCTCATCCATCAACATTCGTAAACGATGTACTTCGTTGTCATCAATAGAGATAAAAATCACCCCATCATCGGATAGAAGATCGTGCAATAAGTTGAGACGGGGCCACATCATGCACAACCACTTATCGTGGCGTTCTAAATCTTCAGTATCAACATATTTATTTAACCATGTTTGCAACTGAGGACTATTGACGTTGTCGTTGTATTTCCAACCCTCATTGCCAGTATTGTATGGAGGATCAATATAGATGCACTTAATGCTATTTGCGTATCTCGGGAGGAGTGCTTTCAAGACTTCCAAATTGTCGCCGTGGATAATCAGATTATCATCAAGTGATGGGTCAGATCCGGTAGTAAAGGATTTTGCGGCGTCTATCTCTAACGTCTTGATAGGGACAGTCAGGTGATGTCCTCTGATGAATTGTTTGCCATTAAAATCGAGGGTCGGCATAGGTAGTCCTTTCTACGTCTGTCTCATGTATTGCTTCAAGGGTATCGCTGCGGTGGAATTCATTTATGCGTTGTTTTGTTGCATTCGGGGCCATATTTATGAATCTGACATTTCCCAAGTAGCTTAGATGCCAATATAGGCAAAGGTTTACTTGAATTAAAGTCATGAAATATTTTCTAAAATCAGATTTGATTTTAGATTTTCTACCAATTTTCAATCCAATAGTACTGTATTGCCAATTAAAGTGGTTATGAATACGCAAAAATCAAGTAAAACGTTCAAAGGAAAGAGCATTTTCATGTTGTTAGACGCTCTTAGAGTTGATAATTAGTGAGTTCTCGACGATTTTGAGAAA
The DNA here is from genome assembly GCA_022821725.1 of Candidatus Poribacteria bacterium. Taxonomy (GTDB): domain Bacteria; phylum Poribacteria; class WGA-4E; order WGA-4E; family WGA-3G; genus WGA-3G. The sequence goes on from JAJEDB010000104.1 coordinate 14,547, forward strand.
TATCAGTTTAATAATTTGATCGACTATGTCTTCAGCAAAGAACTTTTCAAGAGCCTCCCTATTCAATACTAAGGTTTGGACAATTTTAAGAATTAAGGTGTAGGAAAGCAGAAAAGCAGGTATCCTTTCATAAACATATCCGTGTTTTGAAAGGAAGGCAAAAATGCCCCTGCTTCTCCACTTAGAAAGTATTGTATCGGATTTT
>JAJEDB010000051.1 GCA_022821725.1 Candidatus Poribacteria bacterium
TCTGGGTCTGGGTGAGTTTGACGCGAGCCGCCCGGGCAGCCGGTCAAACGATTTATCAACTCAAAGAAAGTTTACTTGATGATTACATCCGACAACAACTTCAAAAACCTGCTATTTCTATCAATATTGCGTAAGTCCTAATCTACTAAAATAGTTCCTACCGATGCCTAAAGCCATATTCTCTACAGATACCCCAGGAGGGACCGCCTGTAACACGCAAAGCAGTATAGGTTTTCAGAATATAGTCTCTATCACGCAGCACATTATGTAGAGATGCAGTCCTTGTTTGAAAATGCCACTTCGTAACACCTGGATCCACAGTGTGAGGTCCAAATTCACGTGTAGCACTAACAACGACTATGTTATCATTCGCATCGTCTATAACAACGTTGTGATTACATTCATACTTATACTCTACATCACGATCAGTCCGATTTTCAATCGTCACGCGATGACTGCTTTGCGTGTAGGAGTTCATATGGTAACCCAGATTATAAACTTCAACCACCCCCAAGATACCCTCTTGTACACCACTTGACGGATCGTCACAGGGATCCGCCCACACAGATACGTCTAAACCGAACAGAACTAAACCCAGAAGGGCTAGAATTGTCGTTAAACTCAGTACTCTCATTTCAACATCTCCTTTTGACTCGGTAGAAGGAGTCTTCACTTTCACAGCAGGTGTGATAATAAATCACGTCTCTACTGCTAATAGATGCTAAACTTTTGAAAAACAAAACGAAAATTCATTGTCGAATGTCATCAAATTTCGCTTGGGGAAAGTTTCGCCTCCCCTTGTCTATTAATATAGACATAAAACTGCAAAAGTTAAGGCCTAATTTACACTTTTTGGCAGAATTTTCGTAATTTTTTTCAATTTTCTCCTCAAAACCGCTAAAAATCTGTGAAATATGGGCGTAATGTTGACTTGATAACGGATTTCCTCACAATCCGCGTCATCCGTGTAATCCGCGATAATCTGTGATTCAGACAAACAATTGCCAAAATTTTTACACATCTGCGGAATTCTCCACATTTGACAAAAAACACAGAGACTGCTATAGTAAATAGAACGGTCTTAATCAAGGAGTCAAAAGATGTTCGATGGGTACTCCCCAAACCAATTCGGGCCCGGACGCTCGGCAGTCATCTGTCAACATGGAGCGGTTGCAACGAGTCAACCACTCGCGGCACAGGGCGGGTTACAGATTTTACAGCAGGGCGGAAACGCCATTGATGCAGCGGTCGCAACTGCCGCAATACTCAACGTTGTTGAACCAATGTCAACCGGCATCGGTGGCGATGCCTTTATGCTCGTTTATCAACCCAAAGCGGGTATGATTCGAGGCTTGAATGCAAGCGGTAGAGCACCTTACGCTGCAGAACCGGAATTCTTTACCAAGCAGGGGTTGATGCGTATTCCTTCTTTTGGGAGTATGTATCCGGTCACCGTCCCTGGAACAATTGACGGATGGGCAACACTCCTCGACGAATGCGGAACAATGTCGCTATCAGAGGTCCTTCAGCCTGCCATCAATTACGCGGAAAACGGATTTCCTGTCAGTCCACAGATTAGTCTTGCATGGCAAGAAAGTGCGCAGATGTTGGCGCAGCATCCCGACACAGCACGGACATACCTCCAGAATGGAAAGGCACCGGCACCCGGGGAAATCTTTTATCAACCAAACCTTGCACGAACATTTCGGTTGATTGCAGAAGGCGGACGCGATGCCTTCTATCGAGGGGAAATTGCTGACGAAATCGTGAAATTCTCCGATGGAAACGGAGGCTTATTTACGCAACGCGACTTTGCTGAACACACGTCAGATTGGGTGGAACCGATTTCTACCAATTATCGAGGCTACGATGTTTATGAAATACCCCCAAATGGACAGGGGATCGCTGCACTCCTCGCACTCAACATCGTTGAAGGATTTGAACTCGAAATGATGGGACATAACAGTCCTGAACATCTACACCATGCAATTGAGGCGATGAAATTAGGATTTGCAGATCTCTACGAATACGTGACAGATCCGACGTTTGTAGATGTGCCAGTGGACGGACTCCTGTCCAACGATTATACAGAAAGCCAGCGAGGGCGCATTTCACCGGAACGTGCAAACGGGCAGTCAAGCCCGAGTATGTCCATAATGGGAAGCGATACGGTGTATCTCTGTGCCGTTGACAGCGAACGAAATGTCGTCTCTTTTATTAACAGTCTCTTCGCTGGTTTTGGTTCGGGGTTAGTTGCTGGAGACACGGGAATTATGTTACAAAATCGAGGCGCGGGTTTTTCACTGAGTCCCGACCACGCGAATTGTATTGCGCCACATAAACGCACACTGCATACGATTATCCCTGGCATGATTGCGCAAAACGGGGTGCCCTTAGTCACCTTTGGGGTCATGGGAGGACAGATGCAAGCACAAGGGCATTTACAATTCGTATGCAACCTGGTGGATTTCAATATGGACGTGCAGAACGCATTGGACGCACCTCGGTTTCGCGTGACGGATGACTCGCGGATTATGCTGGAGGCGGGCATTCCGATGAATGCACAAGCCTCATTGGCACAAAAGGGGCATCACATCATACCCGGAAACACTTTTTTTGGGGGAGGACAAGCAATTTTCATCAATCCATCCTTTGACACGCTGATCGCAGGTTCAGATCCAAGACGAGATGGATGTGCTGTCGGTTATTGAGGCAAGAGGATTTTTTTGACTTTTGGCTTAAATTAAGGTATAATATTAAGACTACAGGCAGTTTCGGTTCAAAGATTGAGAACCAAACCAAAGCATGTAAGCCCGCCAAGTCGGTCGCGAATCACCGTTGACGCGATCGCGGATCGCCGCTGATTCCAAAGGCGCTCTTGCCTTGGGGCGCGCTACCTCTGGCAGGATACGAGTAGTCAGCGTCCGAATTTAAGCCGTATGGAACATCCTATCCAGCCTTGAAAGCGAAATCCGTTTTTTGATTTTTTGTACCCTTGATAAAAAGGAGTAGGGTTAAGACGCGCGAACCTCGCCCCGCAGATTAAATACAAAATGGCGAGGGATGGAAAGCCTACTCTACAATGCCAATGCAAAAAAATGAATAGGACTTACGCACTCCCTCGGTAGGTGCGGTTTCTAACCGCACCTTACGCAATACCCCGGTAGGTGCGGTTTCTAACCGCACCGATTGTGTGGTGATAAGCAGAATTCCGGAATTTTGCGTAAGTCTCGTAAAGAAGAATGTATGGAGAATCAGTTTAGAAATGTATAATGATTTAAAAGAAAAAGATGCCTGCGGCGTTGGTTTTGTCGCGAACCGTTTTGGGAATCGAAGCCACGATATTATCAAAATGGCAACACAAGCGGTCACGAATTTGACACATCGAGGCGCAGTAGCGGCTGATGCCAAGACAGGTGATGGTGCCGGCATTCTAACGCAAATTCCGAAAAAAATATTTCAAAAAGAACTTCAGAAACTCGGTGTCCACCTCGATTCGATGGATGATATGGGTGTCGGGATGATTTTCCTGCCCAGGCATGACCGGGATGCACAGGCACAGGGGCGCGCAATCGTTGAAGAGATATTACAGCAGTACGGTATCCCTTTTCTTGGATGGCGTTCTGTTCCTCAAGATTTTTCCGCGCTCGGTGCTAAAGCACTCGAAACGCTACCGGAAATCCAGCAGATATTGGTGGGACGTCCAGAGCAACTCACCGATGACGCTTTTGAACAGCAATTGTATCTGATATGTAAAGAATTAGAGCATCGTGTTACAGCCGCGGCACTTGATGAATTCCATATCGCCTCTTTTTCACATCGGACGATTGTCTATAAAGGGTTGCTCGTAGCCCCGCAGCTTACCCAGTTTTACACGGATTTAAAAGATCCTGATTTTCAGGCAGCACTTGCCGTTTTCCATCAACGCTACAGCACAAATACCTCGTCCACATGGATGCTTGCACAGCCTTTTCGGACACTGGCACATAACGGCGAAATCAACACTTTGATGGGCAATCAGAACTGGATGCGGGCGCGCGAAGCCGACTTGCAATCGCCTCTCTGGAACGCGGATATCCAAAAACTCATTCCAATTATCAATCCGGATGGCAGTGATTCCATGAGTTTGGATAACGTGTTAGAGTTATTAACACACTCTGGTCGTGATATCCTACATGCTATGATGTGCTTGATTCCTGAAGCATACGAGCAGATTCCCGATATGCCGGACAAGTTGAAAGCCTGTTACGAGTATCTCTCGTGTGTCAGTGAGCCTTGGGACGGACCAGCAGCAGTCGCCTTTACGGATGGCGCTATTGTCGGGGCAAGTTTGGATAGAAACGGACTACGGCCCGCACGCTACAAGGTCACCGAAGACGGCACAGTTGTTATGGGGTCTGAAGTTGGCATTATTGAGCTTGATGACAGTTGTGTGGTGGAAAAGGGACGTTTGGGACCTGGGCAGATGATTGCTGTTGATACAGTCCAAGGAAAATTGCTGAAAAATTCCGACATTAAGCACAATGTTGCCAAGCAGAAGCCTTATGCTGAGTGGGTGAAGAAAGGTATCGTAACGCTCCCAGCCGAAAAAAATAGGACGTGTGGCACGACAGATGCTGTCCCTGAAAAATTGTCAACATATCAGAAAGCTTTCGGTTATATGACTGAGGACATAGAGCGCTTTATTAAACCGATGGTGTCGGAAGCGAAGGAAGCAATCGGTTCAATGGGGGATGACACACCGCCTTCTGTGATTTCTCGGCATCCGCGTTTGCTCTACAGCTACTTCAAGCAACGTTTCGCGCAGGTTACGAATCCACCTATTGATTCGCTCCGGGAACGTCTGGTGATGTCTCTGACAACACACCTCGGAAAGCAGTATAGTTTGCTCACAGAAACGCCAGCACACGCTCGACTTATTCGGTTACATTCCCCAATTTTGACGAATACAGATTTGCAAGCATTGCGTGAACTGGATATATCCGATTTTCAGATAGAGACACTTCCTGTGTGCTTCCCTGTAGCCTCCGGCAAACAAGGTTTGGAAGACGCATTGGAGACACTCTGTCAGCGTGCCTCTGCGGCAATTGATGCGGGTATAACACTCCTCGTACTAAGTGACAAAGAGGTGAGTCCTGACCTTGCTCCGATTCCAATGGCACTTGCTATTGGTGCTGTCCACCACCATTTGATTCGGGAAGGAAAGCGAATGCGGGCAAGTCTCATCGCTGAAACTGGAGATGCGCGGGAGGAACACCACTTTGCTGTTCTGCTCGGTTACGGCGCAACTGCAATCAACCCTTACCTCGCTTTCTCAACGATTGTTCAACTTGCTCAGGACGGTGAATTCGCAGAACTTACCCCCGCGGAAGCCGTTGAAACCTATAAAGCAACCGTCGAAAAAGGTATTTTAAAAATTATGGCAAAGATGGGAATTTCGACGGTGTCCAGTTATCACGGTGCCCAGATTTTTGAAGCACTTGGTATCAATTCAACAGTTATTGATAAATGCTTTACAGGAACCACCTCACGCCTAAGTGGCATCGGTTTTGCTGAAATCGCGGCGGAGACACTTCACTTCCACACAAAAGCGTTCGCTGGCAGTGAAGACGACACGTCCTTAGAGGAAGCAGGCTATTTCCGATTTCGTAGAAACGGCGAATTCCATGCCTTTAATCCAACAGTATTTAAGTCCCTTCACCGGTTTGTGAAGGGGGGTAAGTCGGAAGACTATGAGAAATACGCTGCTGCTATTGAGAGTGGGGAACCTTCCAGCTTACGAGACCTCCTTGCTTTCAAACCCAGCGCCCCTATTCCGATTGAGGAGGTAGAACCGGTAGAAGATATCGTTCGGCGTTTCACAACGGGTAGTATGTCTTTTGGGGCGTTAAGTCGCGAGACACATGAAACCTTGGCAATCGCGATGAATCGCCTCGGTGCAAAATCGGGGAGCGGGGAAGGCGGTGAAAGCAGTACACGCTTCAAACCCCAACCCAATGGGGACCTTGCTTCCAGTGCCATTAAACAGGTGGCATCCGGACGCTTCGGTGTGACCCCGACCTACCTCATATCGGCGAAAGAACTGGAAATTAAGATGGCGCAGGGTTCAAAACCCGGAGAAGGTGGACAGATTCCAGGGCATAAAGTGACAGCCGAAATCGCTGCGCTTAGACATTCTGTACCTGGAGTGCCATTGATCTCACCACCCCCACATCATGATATTTACTCCATTGAGGATTTGGCGCAGCTCATCTACGATCTAAAACAAGCGAACCCGAGAGCGAAGGTCGCTGTAAAACTGGTATCCGAATTTCTCGTTGGAACGATTGCGTCAGGGGTGGCAAAGGGCTACGCCGATGTCATACAAATAAGTGGACATGAAGGAGGCACCGGAGCATCCCCGCTCAGTTCCATTAAGAACGCTGGAACCCCTTGGGAACTCGGACTTGCTGAAACACAGCGCGCACTCGTGACCAATGAATTGCGGGATCGTGTCGTTTTACGGGCTGACGGTGGGATGCGCTCCGGACGCGACATTGTTATTGCGGCAATGTTGGGGGCAGAAGAATATGGATTTGGAACAATAGCGATGGTCGCGACGGGATGTGTAATGGCACGTCAATGCCACTTAAATACATGTCCGGTGGGTGTAGCGACCCAAGATCCAGCACTCCGTGCCAAGTATCCCGGCACTCCCGAAATGGTAGTCAATTTCATGCTCGGTGTCGCGAATGAAGTCCGGGCCATTCTTGCCAACCTCGGGCACCGGAACCTCAACGATATTATCGGACGTCCGGAGTTACTGCAACCGATCGATCTGGCAGATTACCCCAAAACTGAAACACTGGATTTAAGTGAAATCCTAACCCCTGCCGATCCAACTGGAACGCAGCCGCGTTACCATCTACAAAAACGGAACGATCGGGACGACGTCTCTCTTGACGACCAGATTCTGGAGGATGCTAAGGACGCAATCTCGCAGAAAACCTCTATCCAACTCTCTTATTCCATCCGGAATACCCACCGAACGGTGGGAGCAAAGTTGTCCGGTGAAATTGCGGCGCGCTATGGAGACGCTGGCTTACCTGATAGAACGATCCAGTGCGACTTTCAGGGGAGTGCCGGACAGAGCTTCGGTGCTTTCTGTATCAGCGGTGTCCAATTCGTCTTGACAGGCGAAGCGAATGACTATGTAGGTAAAGGCATAGCAGGCGGAGAAATTATTATTAAACCCACGCCGAATGCCCAGTTCCCAACTTATGAAAATACAATCATCGGAAATACGGTGTTGTACGGTGCCACGGGTGGTACGCTTTATGCAGCCGGAAGAGCCGGCGAACGGTTCTGTGTCCGAAATAGCGGGGCAACTGTTGTCATTGAAGGTGTAGGGGATCACGGTTGTGAATACATGACCGCTGGGACAGTCGTAATTCTCGGCGAAACGGGTAGGAACTTTGGAGCCGGAATGACCGGTGGCATTGCCTATGTTCTCGACGAAAAACAACAATTCGAGAAGAAGTACAACTCGGATTGGGTGAAGTTAGAGCGGGTAACCAGTGAAACGGATATTAAGAATCTGATGGCACTTATACAAAATCACGCCGCTTATACCGGCAGTGAACACGCTGAGAAAATTCTCGCCAATTGGGAGGATTTCCTTTCATACTTTTGGAAGGTTGTAACACCACCACCGCCACCACCACCAGCGCCTGTCCAACTTAAAAGAAGAGCCGCTGGCCGCAGAGCACGAAAACGCTAAAGAACGCAACTTCGAGATAAGCACCAGAAGTCTACCTTACAATCTATATAATAAAAAAAGGCAGCCGAAGCTGCCTTTTTTGTTAACTGCATTGCAGTTTTCAGTCCTCTTCCGAGACCGCGAAAGCGATTTCAAGCCCCTCCGTTTTACTGGAGCGTTGTTTCGCTCGTTCCACCACATCAATGACGACACCGTGTTTCGCACGCTTGTCTGCCTTGATAATTAGAGTGCTGATTTGGTTTTCATGCGCTGCAATAAAAAGTTCCATGTCTTCCAGGGTCAACATCTCTTGATCATCGATGGAAATCCGTCCGTCACCACTAATGAAGAGATTATACTTCTTCCGTGTGAACTCGTGCTTAGTTGCGGAATCGGGTAAGGTGACAGTGAAAGGCGGAGGAACCCGCATAACAGCAGACACCATGAAGAAAATCAGCAACAAAAAGACACAATCGATCATAGGTGCCATCGGGATGTCATCATCGTCGCCTGTTTTCTTCCGCCGAGACATGTTCAAAGCCATCTGAATTCTCCTTCTATAGAGAGTGGAGTGCTATTGCTACCGCGTGGGATACGTCAATCTCGCGCGACAATAGCGAACCCGATTTTATCTATACCTGCCTGTTTCGCGATATCCATCACTTGCACGATCTGCTCATGTAGTACTTCTCGTTCGGATTGGATAATGAGCATACTTGTCGCTTCTTCAGGTGCATTGATGAAGCGATTGAACATTTCATCAATCTGGACGACCTCATCGTTGAGCACCATCGTGCCTCTGTCCTCACTGGGTTCCGGGTTTGCGATTCGGACAGTCAAACCTTTCGGTTTATCGGGTGAGGGTTTTCCCGGTGGGGGCAACTGTACCCGAAGGCCAGGGATCGGCGAGAAGGTTGTCGATACCATGAAGAAAATCAGGAGCAGGAACACACAATCGATCATAGGTGCCATACTGAGTGTTGGTGGCTTGCGTTCCCGAATCTTGGTCGCAAGTAGACTCAATTTGGCTTCACCAGCTTGTGCTTGCATTTCAAAGTCTCCTTTCTCGTAATGAGACCAGGGCTAAGGCGTAAGGGCCTGGTAGCCTATTAGGAGAGGGCGAGTGAAGTACCCGCCCGTTCCAACGTTCCAAGATTAGGCATCTCCGCCTTCACCAACGATCAACTGGTTCACAATCTCAGTGGAAACCTGAGAGATCTCGACCATGTGTCTGTTGACCCAACTATCAAAGAGCTGGAAGAAAATCAAGCAAGGGATAGCAACTGTCAAGCCAGCAGCGGTTGTGAGAAGTGCCTGTGAGATACCACCGGCGAGCTGCTGCGGGTCACCAGTACCTTCAAGTGCGATTGTGGTAAATGCACTAATCATACCTGTAACTGTTCCGAGCAAACCAAACAGCGGAGACACGACTGCAACAGTACCGAGAACGGGTAGATTTCTTTCGAGTTCAGGAATCTCAAGCAGACTTGCTTCCTCAATAGCTTCCTGAATTTCCTCTTTGGTAATATCGCGTTCCTCAATTTGGGCTTGGCTGTATCGCAGCAATCCTGCTTTAAGAACGTTAGCAAGCGGTCCACCGGCTTCTTCACACGTCGAAACGGCTTCCATAATGTTCTCTTTCCGCAGTGAATCAGCGATACTCGCGATAAACTGTTCGGTTCCAATTCGCGAACGGCTCCGAACGAAGGTGAAAAGTCTTTCAATAATAAAAGTCAACGCCGTGATTGAACACAGAGCGAGGGGCCAGAAGACGAATCCAAACTTCTGGAAGAAAGTAACGATATTGTCTTTTTTCGTCATCTTCAGTGGGACGAAGTGGTCACCACCATTAACAACTGTAACGGGTTTACCAAGCCGATCACCGTATCCTTCCCTATAGATACTGATGAGGTAGCGACCTGCGGGAACGCCGGAGCGCTCATAATCACCATTGGCATCCGTCGTTGCTGCAAATTCCTCGCCACTTTGGGCAACAATCTTGACTTCAACGCCGTCAATTGGGTTCTGTGCTGTGGTTGTATCAACAATTTGGCCCCGGACGGTTCCGCCACTGTCTTGCGCGAAAGCAACACCGGCAGACATACCGATACAAGCGACCAACATTAACACCAAACTTAAACGAGTCATTCGTTCTGATCCTCCTTAGGATAACTTACCAAATACACTGGCAAGTTTTACAAGTCATCTCATAAGATGTTGTCGGAATTCGCCCAACAACTCAATTTTGCTAACACGTGAGCATTTCAAAAATTACAGAAGTTTTTAGGTCGGGTAAGAGCGATCAAAAGCCGCGCCCACCGTTTAAACACCATTCTCGTTAATAACACCTGAGTGTTTAAGAAGTTACGTCTTATATTCAAACCTTACGGAAAATGGAAAAACAGGTGATATCGCGAGACGCGAAATCGCTGAACACGATCTCGTCGTGTTCAGCGATCCAAACATCACTTAGAAACCCATCATTGCTCGCACAAACGTCGTATTACTCGTCGTGTGGTCAAGCAGGATGGTGGTTCGCCGGTAACCAGCGAGGATAACAATGTTAAACCCAAGCCATTCACCACGGTTGATTGCTTGGACTTCAAATATCCGAGTTCGCAGGTCTGGGCGGAAAAGGACGGGTACATCCTCATCTTCCGGGAAGTTCGTCAAATATTGTTTGAAGTTATTATCCCGGTTCGTGAATTTCCTATACTGGAAACCGCCAAGAATGTTCATTCTTTGCGTGAACTGATAATCAAGCCGGACACCGAGAACATCTTCACGACTTCTACGGTTGAAACGCAAGTATTCAATCGGCTCATCATCAGTTGGCACAAACAGACGTGGGTTCAGGGCATCCCCAATTTCCTCTGCACCGCGGTCGAAAGCGCGGTCCCAAATGTACTTCACCATCGGTGTAAGCGTCAAATCTTCACCGATTCTGTCAATGAAGGGCAGGTCACCCAGCGGAATCTCGTATCTGGCTTTAAGAATCGTCTGCTGATTACGAATATCCCGTTCGGGATAACGACGCTTCTTCCAGTTTTCAGCATCATAGATTAAGCCCGGGTCCTCAGGGTTCAGAGCGTTAATTCCGTGATCTGGATAGAACGGGAATTCCCGTTTGTCACCAGACGCTCGGACCTGCTCAATGGGAACCATGAAGTCAACGCGTTGATCGGCATTGAGCGGATCCCCTTCGTCTCCTGATCCCTCAACATCCAAGAAAATCGCGCCTTCCTGATCCTGCTCAAATTGTTTTTGGAGCACAACAAGGAACTTCGCTTCGAGCGTGAGATTCGGAACTGCTGTGTAGAGGAACTGCAGCGTCGTCGTATTCACACGCGCGTTGTAGAAATCAAGCTCATCGGAAATTTGGACAGGTTCCAATTCACCGACACGCAGTGTAATGGTGTAATCTGGAATATCGTCTCGAACTCGGACGAAACGGTTTTGGAAAAGAACAGTTCCAAAATCTGGAATATCACGTTGATAGGTGACATGTAGATATTTGGAATCATTCTTCCGGCGGCTTGAAACTTCGTTTTCGTTGAGCCACCCAACTTTGAGTGAAAGGTTATCAAGGAGGTCATATTCAGCGAAGACATGGTATCCTTGCCTGTCTACCCCGTACTCATATTGCGGTTCAAAATCGTCCTCAAGAGAATCGATGGTGCCGTTGTTGTTCAGATCAACAAGGTCGGTAAACACCGGCGGATCGGCATCAAAGATGAGGAAGTCTTCTTGGAAGTCCAAAACGCCGTTCTGGTCTCTGTCATCAGCGCGCGGCAGGACTCCGTCAAAGTCAATATCATCGGGCCAATCGTCATCATCATCATCATCTTCAATCAGAGCGTAATTAACTTCATCCCACGGATCTCTTTCAGCCTGAGATTCAGGGGTTCGTTCCAGCGAGTAGGGCTGGTCTCTGTCGGTGTTAGCACCGAAGTTGTGATAGGTTGTGGTGTACCCGGGATCAATGTGATAGTAGACGCCTTCAAGGTATAACTTCCCGAAGCGGGATTTGAGTTGGACGAACCATGCGGTCTCTCTGCCCATTTCTCCATCGCCGCTCTCGTCGGTTCCGTCACCACCCAACCTGGCTTCAAACCGTTCACCTTGGGTCTCTGAATAGGTCGGCACACCGTTCCGATCTAAGGGCAAGCCTGTTTCCGGAGAGATAGAGATACCGGTTTCTTCCTCACCATCCTCGCCGATAATCGTGGGTGTAAGTCTACTGAATCCGGTCTGATCTTTAGGGATCGTCGGATACTGCTTATATTTACCGTTGATGGAGTAATGCGCACGAACGAAAACGTTACCAATGGTTCCCTCTAAGTCAAGACCGTAGAGGAGTGCCGCACGTGCAGCGCCGTAACGATAACGGATTTTACGGGGTCTGCCTTCACCTGTCCAGCTATCCGGATTATCAAAACGGGCCTCGCGATTCTGCGTATAATCCGAGGATTGTCCATAGTTACCGGGTGCCTGAATAACATCGCGATATGGCATCTCAATGTGACCATCTTCGGTTTTAATCCATTCTTCAACGAATGGGTCCGCACCTTCAGCAGCCTTGTTGGCATCACTGAATCCAATAACGGCGATGTTATAATCACCCGCTACAATCATGTCGAAAACGACCGACTGAACAGTTCGTGGATCAATGTCATGTTCCTCAAAAACGAGATCATACTTCATTTTATTGAAGCCGTCCACAATTGCCCAATCCCCAGATGAACGAACATCAGACGGAAGTCCACCGACATCAATCGGAGCGACATCGCTCGAGAAGATATCAATCTTTTGCGTTTGTGCGGGTTGCGCTTTAGGCTCAACACCTTCTTCAATCTCATCGGGTGTTAAGTCTTCCAACTCTTGCGTAATGACTGTCGCTGTCATTTGCTTGAAAGCCGCACCGACACCACCTTGAATATTACCGCCGTGCTTGGCTTCATCATAGCCGGAGAATAGGGTAACGGAACCATGATTGTCTTCAGGTGAATCATCGCGGAAAACAACACTGATCACTTCTGGGGGTGTATTCGCGACAGTACCCATAATCGGGTTTTCAACGCGTTCGGGATGCTCTTTGTGAAGGTTGACATAAGTAAACCCAACTCGGAAAATGTCGCCCAAAAGTCCTTGGGCTCGGAAACCCATGAGGCGTGCGTTTTCAATATGCCGAACGCCAGCATCTTCATTTAAACCGTTCCGACGTCCGAGCGTCGGCGCAAGGTTCGCCGCTGCGTCCGTCAACTGAACTGGGTTTGAAATACGTGAGTTAATCAGCGTGAAAAGGTGCCGTTCCTGGGCAAAAGAAATATCCCAACGAAGTCCATCAAACTCTGTTTTGTAGAGGATGTAGCGGTTCGGGAACAGTGTAGAGGGCTTAAAACGCATGCTATCGCCAATAGCGAACTCGGTATATCTACCACGGAAACTGTCTTCTGTCAAGACGGTTCTATCCAGCTGCGCTGAGAATCTTTCACTATCCAGCTGACCGGTCCGACCAACAATCAATGTACCAGCTTGGTCAAACTCTTTCTCCTCAATATAGTTATAGACCTCGTTACCCTCAAGCAGCTCTTTTCCAAACAGGTCATAGAAGAACTGTGGTTCTTCTTCCAGCTGGAACCGTGCTGAAAATTTAGAACTCCCCTCAATTGTTGGCAATAGGGGCTCTTGTGGACCAAGGCTCTGTGCACCACAACCGTAAAGCACAAAAGCACTCAGGATACAGGTCGCTACAAGTAAAACATCAAATGATTGTTTTAGCCTGTTCATTACTTTGTTTTTCCTCCTTGGAAATAATGAATCGGATATTTGGGCGACGGAACCGCGATGTGAGTTTTCTCGTTTCGCTGTCCCTACCTCGGTTTCCGACAAAAAACCTTAAAAATGGATGAGAACCGCTTTGTTATAATGTAAACGAAAAGCCCCAAAATCTCGTTAATAAAACCAACATCACTTCAATTTTGGTCTTTTTCGTTACTGCCAAGTGGGTATCCAAAAGTTGCGAACACCAAACGAAGCATGTAAAAAGCAAATCTCCTTCCAACGAATTAAGGGTTTGTTTTGCGGGAATTCCCAATAAACAGGTAATAAAATACCCACAAAACTGTTCTTAGCATTTTAAAATAGCACTGATTCAAATTTCTGTCAAGTTTTTAACAGAAAAAACGCATGCATTGGGGTGGTAATTTCACATAATCATACCACAAACATCATATTTTTCAAGTTTAATTATATCAGCACCATCTTATTTTCGGTTTTTCGCCCATTTTAAGGATGGGTCGCGGGCTACACATCGCTCCTGCATACGCCCAAGTAATTATCCCACAGAACACTGCGCTGGATAGGGCATCCTTAATATGAGGATCAGTTTGATAACTACCGCCTCCTGAAAACGTCCGAAGACAATAGCAAATAGGTAATAAGTTGTGTTGGCATAGGACCCGAGAAAAAATATTAGTGAGTCCTCGTATAAATTTTGCCAGTATAAATTTTGTCAGTATCCTCACAATGGCAGCGAGCACATCATGCACCCCTGCACATTAGGCGTAGTATAATTATACTACATTTTAAGAAAAATTGACATTTTTTTTTCAAACTGCTGTTAATACAGGTGCCTGAACCCGGAAATTCGGCTGTAAAACTTTCAACTTAAGACACCGAATCTTTTGGATTTTCAGGACTTTTATTGAAATATTCCATAAACAAGGCAATCGTAACACCCAAGGACAAACCGGCGATTCCCGCAATGACCAAGATAAACCTCAGTTGCGGACTCACCGGAATCTTTCTCGGGACCGCACGGTCAATGATTTCAATACCACCTAACTGGTTGCGAGCCGTATTTAACTTGGATTCGGCATATAATATTTCTACTTCGAGAGACCGTTTCGCAATCTCTTCAGCGAGTTGATTGGTTTTCTGAATCTTAGCCCCCATCTGTGTGAGAATTATCTGGTTTTCTGGAATCTGTTCCAGCATTTGCGTCAATTCAGTTTCCAATGTCCGAAGTTCCTGCTTCAAGCGTTCAGCAGCGTGTTCATAACGCGGGATACCTGGAACAAGAGCCAGCAACTGATTCTTTATATAGGTATGATGGACAGAGGTGCCGGAAGTAACGGTGGTAGTTGTGGGGGAGGTTTGAGCGTTTTTTTCGCGGATTTCCGCAATTTGTGCATCGAGACCCTTCAATTCTGATGCAGTCTGACCTACCTTTTCCGCATCCCCAACACGTTGTGATTCAAGGTTGAAGAGCTTCTCTTGCTGAAAAAGCCAAACGGGATCGTAGGCGGTCGTCTCTGATAGCTGCGTCTGCTCGGGTAAAAGTTTGAGTTGTTCCTGTAGATATGAAATGTGAACACGCGTTGCATGAAGCTGCTGTTGGTTCGTTTGAAGTCTTTCCCGGATATTCGCATGTCGTTCAAGCAGATTCGTAAGCGTCGGGACCCATATTTCTGGGCTTCCATTCTGGCGAGCGAATTGGAGGAGAGCGTCTACATCTTTCTCGATTTTGATCTGAATTTCTCGTCGTTTACTTTCAAGAAATGCCATCCGTCTTTTGAGTTTTGTTTCTTCATCTCCACGCCTCAATGTTTTCATGTCTTCTACGAGTTGGTTAACAAGGAGTGCAGCATTGCGTTCCCCGCCCTCCGCCTCGCTCAAAGCAATCGAAAGATTGATATAGTCGGAGTCCGGATTCAGCTGCGCCTTCAGCATTTGTTTGAGTTTACCTACCGGTGGAAGGAGAGAAGTCCCTTCAACATCGCCATTCTCTTCCAGGTTTTCGATTGCCGTTTTTAGCATTGATTCTGTGGAAAATCGAGCACTGATTGTCTCCATTTCCCGCCGATCAACACCACCAGAGAGAACGCTTTGAAACAGATTCGTTGAAGGCAAGGCGGACGTTGTATTGGGTTGGACAAGTAACATTAAAGTGGAGGCGGCATACGTTTTAGGCAAACGGAGTGAAACAACCAGGGCGGTTCCTAATACCAACAAGACACTCAGACAAAGTGTAAAATCATGCTTTCGGATGAGGTGAAGATAATTTCGGAGATGTTCCTCCTGCTGCGGCATGAACCTGCGGTATCCCCGCCCAACGCTTGGGCTGGAAATTGCCCCTCCTATTCTCAAACCTATAGATTGTTGGCAATACGAATTTCTTCTTCGTTAAAGGCTTCGTCATGCCATTCAACTATACGCCATTCATTGTTTCTCTTTTCAAAGATAAAAAGGTTATCACCTTCAGCATATACACCACTAAATCCACCCTCAAGCGAATGACCATCGGATATGAAAAGTTGGATTCTATAGTGATTCCGGACTTCCGCTTGGTTGCCATCCTGATTCATAGTAATCTCTGGTGGGACAGAGAGTTCTATCTCAATGTCCTGAAACTTCTCAAAAACCCGAGTCGCGGCATCCCGTTCCTGTCGAATGTCATCAAACTCTAAATCATCTGTTTTGTCCCCGTCTGTTCCCATATCAGAGACATACAGGAAACCCTCTTCCCAAAAAGTGGTGATGTAAGAGTTGACATCTTCCGTTTCGTAACCTTGCCGCCATTGATCTAAGATTTTATTGATTTGAAGGAGTTCTTCAGGTGGCACCTGACCGACCTTGTCAGCGTCCCCACACCCCATAAAACCTATGAGTAAGATGAGTACGCCAATTCCTTTGGCAAAAATCCGGAACATAGTTAAGTACCCTCCTTAATGTTAAAAGGTTTTAACAATACCGAAATAAAGACGTGATGGAGTTGCCCCGACCTCAATCCCCAATTTTTCAATATCCTGTGCATCCTGCTCAATAGATTCAATTAATGTAGTCGCATTGTAAAAATTGGCACCAACATAAGAATCGATAAGACTGTAAACCCAGATACCGATACCCGTATACATAAAAAACGTCCGCAGTTTGTAACGTTGATTCGCAAATTCATACTTCGCGAACACGCCTTGATCGTCATTAGGGAACAAACTGGCGTATTCGGCGTAGGCATTGTAACGATTCATAAAGGAGCGCTGCGCCAACAAGGCACCGACAACCGAACCGCCTATTCCAAGAACAGTGAGGCTCCCGCGGATGTAACCACGGCTATAAAATTGTCCCCATCCCGGGAATATCGCAGAGCGTATCATAGCCCCAATCGGTGAAACGAGTTCCTCCTCTTCCACCACTTCAGGGGGTTGCTGTTCGGTATCTGTACCGTTTTCAGCCTCCTGTGCGAAACTGGCGTGGAGGCTCAACAACAGTAGGGATGTAATTAGCAAAAATCGCATCTGAATATGAAGGCTTTACGCACCTAAAAAGCTGCGTAAAGCCTCTGCTACCTTTAATAAACGTCCTAACGTCTCCGTTTCGTCCGTTCCGTTGTCCGACTCCGATTGTTATCGTCATCACTTTTACTGCTTGTGCTACTACGCGATGAGCTCGAACTTGATGTTGTCGGGCGGGTCCGAGACTTTGTGGAAGAAGAAGACGAACGGCTTACACTTGAACGTGAGCGCGTCGAACTCGAACTTGATGTCGAACTCGAACGACTGATACGAGACCGCTCACTTGAACGGCTTACACTTGAACGTGAACGCGTCGAACTCGAACTTGACGTTGAACTCCTATACCTCGAACGTGCATCATTACTCGTCCCAGATGAGAATGACCGGTTTGAAGAAGGGGTCGAACGTCTATAAAGGGGTGTCGTCCGCTGCCTCTCTACGGAACTTCTATAACTGCTCACACCCGGTGCTGTCCCCCCCGTATAACGGCGCTGCTTGCTCAGCTCGCTTCCAGAGTAGGTGCTGCGTCGGACACTGCTCCGCTGGAGTGTGGGTGCCGAGGCACGCGCGCGCTGTTTCTCCGAAATAATTGAGTGGCGCGTCATCCGTTCCGTCGTCGCGGGTGTCTGCCGCCGATGGTTTTCAAGCGTGGTGCGGATGTTTCTCCTAACTGTTGTCCGCTCGCCTTGACGACTGTTCGCAGTCAATCGGCTACGACTGTATTGCCGACGTGCTGTTTCATGCTCTGAACTCCACCGATTTAAACGCGTCCGTCGTTGATAGACCTTCGGTGTCCCACGATAGCGACCAGAGTGACCCTGGTAAGAACCATAATACGGCGAATACCCGCGGTAGTACGCACCTGAATGATACCTACGGTAACGTCCAAGATACCCACCATAATACGAACGGATTGAGAGATAGTGGTGATCGTAGATCGGATAGTTCCATCGGAGATAGTAGTCGTAGTCCGTCGCGTAATAGATGGGACCATCGTAAAAATAGAGATAGGTGTAGCGGTGCCACGGACGCCAACGGTAAGTCGGTGTATACCGCTGAATCACTTTAACCTTCGGTTGCCTCTGATACGTAGATACTTCAAGATGCTCTACGTCGATCTGTTCGCCACCCTCTGCGACGATATGCAGTTCCATCCAGCCATTTTTGACGTGACCCGCCGCAGGAATCTTAATTAATTCAGAACGATTTTTTGCGCGTAGGACGAAGGTATCCCCGTAGCGGGTCTCCTTAGCGTTCTCGTCATGATAGCCGCGACGCGTCGCCTCGCGTTGGGTATTACGAATCCAAACGCGTCCGGCGATCGGTTCTTCGTAGTCTTCAATCTCCAGGCGATGGGGTTCCCCTCGATACCGCACCAGAATTTCAATATACTGTGTCCCTGTTGGAATTTCAAAGAGGTATACCGCGCTGGCGATCGCGAATTCGTAATTATTTGCGTCCTCGGCAGCGTTTGCCCAAGCCGTGAGCCGAACCCCATCTTCAAAACGCGGACTCGCAGTAATTGTCGCATTCCCACGTTCTATCCATTCATCGACATCATTTGCAACGCGGTGTTCTCGACTCAAGCGATCCGCGTAATAATCGTAATCCGCAGCGGCAGGCACTAACAACTCAGCAATTGCAAAACAACTGATGAGGCAGACTGCACTTAAAATAGAAATACGGGTCTTCATGAGAATCCTCCTCCTATGTTCATGTCCTTGATTTGGCAGTGTCAATAGGCTTCTACTACCCACCGAGTGCGGTGACGCGTGAGTATCTAAAGTTAGGCGATCTTAATCAAATTGTCATAAAAATGATACAATTTTCCTTAAGAATTGTCAAGCGTTAATCAACGTCTTCTCAGTTTTTAGGTATCAGTTCAATACCTCTTTTTTTCGCCTCCTCACGGGCAAGTGGTGTGATAATCACTGGGTTGGCATAAACTAATTCTCGCACATTCGCATCCAAATTTAAAATAGTCGTTGCGCTAATTAAAGTTTTTTCCACAGCAACACGCGAACCACTCACGCTCTCTACGACCGACTCGGCGATTTCAGTCATTGGTACCAATTGAACGCCTAATTCGGACAAAGCGTTTACATAATCGTCTTCAAGTCTACTGAAAATAGGACCTATTTTTACGGAAACTTCATTCTGATGAAGTGCGTCAGCGGCTGCGATAACCTTTTTTCCCTTAGAGAGTGCTTCAAACACCAGATAGGTACACGGCGTGTCCACTAACCTTAACGCGAGTTTCGCAGCCATCGGATATGAGAAGACAGGGAGTACAATGTGCGGATACGTCTCCACAAAAGTTGTTATATCGCTGAGAGCATTCTCTTGAAAAACGTTATCTTCATCAAATGCGGCATAAATCGGTTCGAGGTTTGCAACTTTGGTTGCAAGATCAGACAGAATTATTGTAATTTCCCATCCATTTTGCTGGCACGTCTGAAGTTGCTGGATGGGTTCATCTAACGCAAGCTGTGTTGCACTAAAAATAGCGAGCAGTCGTTTTTCGTGTGTGGTTTGCGTAGCGCCTGATGTTTGCTCTTGCAGGACCCTCTCCACAATTCTCCGAATCTGGTCAATCAGCTCCTGATTCATACTGCCTCAAAATATTAGGAACCCGATACGCCTTAACCGGCATCGCGCACGATTTCAACGGGTTCACCGCCTTTTAAACCTGCTGCATTGGAATCGTCGGTATCTAAGTGCATCTGAAGTACATAATCTTCATGAATTTTGGGACGGACGTTTTCAAAGGTGAGCGCACGCTCGCCACGGAAACGCACTTTTAAAAGGTCGTTCTCGTGAATCCCGAGTGCGTTCGCATCTCCGGGGGTCATGTGGATGTGTCGCGTCGCACAAATTGCCCCTTCCTCCAAATAAATGCTGCCCGCGGGACCAATGAGGGTAATCGGATCGGCACCGGCAAGATCCCCTGAGTCTCGAATAGGCGGATTTAATCCGAGCCGGATTGCTTCCGTTTGAGCAACTTCAACTTGGGAGTAATCTCGCACGGGACCCAGAATCCGAACCGCTTCAATAGCACGCATCCGTTTCCCAACGATCGTTAGTGTTTCATTGGCGGCGAAAGCTTCGGGTTGATAGAGGGGAGCGTAGACAGTCAGTTGGTGTCCAGCACCGTATAGAATTTCAAGGTGCTCCTGCGTTACATGGGCATGCCGGGCTGAAACGCCAACCGGAATTTGCTGCTGTTGTGCGACGACATCACAAGCACGGTTTCCTGCATCGCAGGTCCGCAAAGCGCAACCGCTACATGCTTGGTCTGTCGTGAGTCTATTAACAACACGCTGGGTAATCAACTCAACAAGGGCACGGTCTGGCATCTATGTTCTGCCTTCTTGGTTAGGATATACTGAACGCCATAGCACAAGGCACGTCCAATGAATCCGCGGACTCCCTAATTTAAGGTTTTGGCAACATAGTTTCGACTTCAGCGTGCGGTCGTGGGATCACATGAACTGAAACCACTTCACCGACGCGCGCCGCCGCCTCGGCACCAACATCCGTTGCAGCCTTCACAGCACCAACATCGCCACGAACCATGACAGTCACGTAGCCAGCACCAATTTGCTGATAACCAATAAGATGAACATTTGCCGCTTTCACCATAGCATCGGCAGCTTCAATGCTCCCAACTAAGCCTCTCGTTTCAACTAAACCCAATGCCTCTCCGGTCATATTAATTCTCATCGCCTCCTATTGGAAATTAATTCAAGGATAAAATCAAGTTTCAACTTGTGAGTCGGACAGTCGCAGCAATTTTCTGATCGCGAATCCGTGGACAAAAAAAGGGAAGATCAGGCAGAATGCTAAAATTTCACCCTAACTCCACCCTTATAGTATATCACAATTTCTTACTTTTTTCAAGAAAAAACTAAAAATGCGTTCATACGTTTCATGGACATCTATTTCTGCCTTATCAACTTCGCCTAATTTTTGGTGCGCGAAGGCACGCCAGAGGTAAACCTGTGTCAGTGCGTTCGGTTCACCTTGCCATGTGCGAATTGTTTCGGTGAAAAGGTCTACAGCGTTCCTATAATCAGCGTTTGCCGATCCCTGTTCTCCCAAGCGGGCATGCACCTGCGCGCGCTTGATATACGCACCCGCGAAACGCTGTTCCAAACCGATAGCCTGATTCAGGTCTACCAAGGCGAGTCTCAAACGATCTTCGGCACTTTCGGTGGAAAGCCGTAGGTAGGCATTGCCACGGGCGTAGTAAGCCGCGGCACTCGGTTGCCGTTTAATGACAGTGTTGTAGTCGGCGAACGCATCCGCAATAGTGCCCTGTTCAAAATAGGTGTGTGCCCGTCTTTGCATAACACGGGCGTTCCACCTTTTTTCCAGCGAGGCTGAGTAATCTGCAATAGCCTGTTGCAGGTCGCCTAACGCTCGATACGCATCGCCACGACTTGCGAACGCATCGGCGTGATACCGATTCAGGTCTAACGTTCGGGTGTAGTCCGCGATGGCTGCTTTATACTGTCCCGCACGATAATATGCCAATCCGCGTTTCACGTAAGCTTCAGCATATTTGGGTTCCGTCTCAATAGCGCGTGTGAACGCCGCTATTGCGTGTGGAATTTTCCAGGTCCTCAACGATGCTGTCCCCTCCTGCACCTCTGCTTGCGCCTGTGGGTTTGCACCCTTTATTGCATCCCATGTTACAAAACGAGCCGCGAGAACAATTGTAAGGATCAACACTGGAATCATGATATAGAGGAGTGGTCGCATGGTGAGTGTCTTTCTGACGAAAATATCCGTTCAGTCAGATTTTGGCTTTCGGGTGCCGCTATAGAGGTGATGGATATTTGTACCTAACTTCAACACATCTACGGACGGATACGTTTCTGCTAAATCAATTTCAATGTACGCAGGAATTCCGGGTCGACCGCTGTAGCCTGTCGAAAAAATGAGTTGGCTTTCACCGAACGTCGCGATACCATCTCTGACATTCCGCCTTGGAAAATAGTGGATCGGGGTATGCCCGACAACAAGGATATTCCCGTGGATGGCTTCAAGGAAATTTTTAATATGCGTCAAGGTGTATCCACCGCTATAAGTAACCTCTGGACGATGCCAAAGGAGTTCCTCAAGGGTTTTGGGGTTCGGATTCACCAGATCAGCAAGGTTCGTGACAAAACGCGCGGGACCCGCATGGATACCAACGAAGCCGTTTTTTCCGACGACCACCGTCGGGAGGTTCATCAGAAATTCGTAATGTGCGTCCGTCATTCTTTCGATAAAATTGAACTGCTCATAATAGGTACCGAGAGGACTTTCGTATAAAGTGCGAATAAAATGTTTCCGGTTCTCTACTGTCATCCCTTGCCTTTTGAGCATTGCGTAAGCATCTGCAGCAGCGAATTCGTGATTTCCTCGAAGATAGATAATCCTTTTACCCTTATCGCCGAGTTGTCTATGGAGTTCCATAACCCGGTCAATGATACGTGTATCCCCATACGGGGGGTGTCTCGGTTCATCGGGCTTATAATCAACCGCATCACCGAGTATCAATCCGTAAACATCTTCGTCCGCTTGAATGCGTTCCACCAGTTTCGTGAGTTGGAGCCATTGGTTAAAATCGTCCCAATGTGCGTGTAGATCGGATACAATATAGAGAGTGCCGTGATCGGGAAGAACAACGATGTGCCCATCGCGCGTCATTTGGTTAGGATACTGCGCGAGGCGTTTGGGTTGGGCAGTCGCCGCGGAGGTGAAACAGATCAAGCAGAGTGCGAGGGCAATTAGAGAGACATTCATTGGTTTTAAGTCCTAAAGAATGGGTCTATAGCGTCTTCTTGCTGCGCGAGTCTATTCAAATGCCGGCGTCTCCGATGCCAGCAGACGAGATAGCCGATAAGGGCAAGTCCACCGAAACCGCCCCACAAGACATAGGAATTAGAAAAAAGCGATGCCCAGTGATAACGTTCCGTCAGCGATTCACGCCAAAGCATATCATAAGTGGCAAGATCCCATCCAACGACAGCTTCAAAAGCAGTGCTAAAATTGGCGCCAGCGTGGAGTTCCTCGATGAGCGAAAACAGCACATCCCTCCCTTTGACTTCGACCAACCAACGGACGGTATCCTGGCTTTCAGCGTATGCCAAATCCGCCCCGGCTTGCGTCCGTGGAAAACCTCGCTCCAGTTTTTGAAGCGGTATGATAGATTTTGAGAAAATATGTTTTAGCAATGTTTCGTGGCGACTCGGCACCCACTCCTCGGCAAAATAAATTGCAATGCCTTCTATAAACCACAGTGGGATTTCCTTGACGGCTCTACGGGTACACTGCCCAAAAAGAACATGTGCAATCTCGTGACGAAGGACCTGCGTCAACTGCAACTTCGCAAGCGCAATATACTTCGGGTTTTGGATAACGATACGCCGACGCAACGGAAAGGCGCACCCAACCGCCCAATCCTGAATCGGCGCGTGAACCGAATTTTGAAACTCCTGTTGTGTGTCACACACCCAGATGTCAATCATTCCCGGTGTCATGCGGCTCGTCAACTGCGGCAACTCAGCGTAAAAATCCTCCGCAACCTGAAGAATTGACCCTGGATCTGCTGTCCCCTTTTGGGAGTAGACCCGGAAGTGCGGACTCTCCACGAATTGCCAAGCTGCCGATGCAGAAAATATAGGCAACAGGAATAGGAGGAAAATAAGATTTTTCATATATCTCCCGCACCATACAGATCCCACCTAAGGGGCGGGGTCTACGACAACGCCCATAAATAACACCGTTTTTGTCTGATTATCACGAATCGCAAAGAAAAACGGTCGGTCTACGGTAAAAGGGATCGGTGGCACACTCGTCACTATGATAGCTATCCCAACACTGGTTACTGCTGCGGCTTCAGTTCCCTCTTCGTTAACTTCAATGAAGGTTTTATGGCTAACTTCGTTAATATACAAATTATCCCCAGGTAAAAGTCCTAAAGGTGCCATCCGGCTGAAATTTGCCAATTGTGTATTAAACGCGACATCCATGCCGAGTGCTGTCAACGGGTCGTCAAGATTTCTTTTATACGCCAACTTAAATTTGGGCATAACAAGTGACACATCTTGTCCATGAAACTGAGGCATCCAATTCTCCCAACGTTCGGCGTCCAAATTCTCTAAAAAGGTGTTGAGGTCAGAGTCGGGATCTGGGAGAAAGATATACATGCTCATCTCCCCATCCCCATAAGCGAGGCTGATCGCTTGAAAGTTCTCTCCCCGATAGTATGGATACCAACGCTTCTGTCTCATCATTGGCACCTGTTTTACATCACCATTTGCGAGATAGAAAGAATCATCTTGTGTCCTTGATGGGTCAAACTCTCGCTGCCATGTGCCTTTGAAGTAGATGGCGTTGATAAGGAACAATACCATGTTTGGGCTAATGTTATTGCCAATGATTTTTTTGATTTTACCGTTTGTATTGGTATCTACCCACTGATTAATTGTTTTTGAAGCACTCGGATCGTCAAAGTCCAAAGTCGAAATTTCTGCACCGAAAAATTGAGCGTTTCGTTGGAGGAAATCCTGGTTGAATGGGATACCTTGGCGCGCCCACAGCGAGTTTGCAATCGTGAGTGTTACCTTCGGGTCTGCTGTCAAAAGGGTTTGGCGCAATCCAGCATAGCCACCGTTAATCGTTCCAGAGTCTAATCCTTGCAGTTGCAATGTGTTGGTCATCGCTTGTTCAGTTTCTCCGGCTGCCCCATTCAGCGTCATCGCTAAGGCAACTGAAACACTGAAGGGAGAGATGAAAATATTCTTATCCTGCTCAGTTTTACGGATTTCATCAAATAGGTTAAAGCCGAATTGCGTATTTGCTGTGACAACATTGGTATCAATCGAACCAATCTCAGGTTCAACTTCCTTGTTGTCGAGCATATCAAGACGCATCTCATCACATCCGGCGAGTATTAGCAGAACTGAACATAAGAATCCAAGAAAAGTTTTTGTGGGTGTCTGTTTTTTATTCATTTATTCCTTACTGTCTTAAATAGGACTTACGCAGTCTGCTTTTTTGTAGCACAAACTTTCCAGTTTGTGTCGGAAGTAACGTGTGTTTTTGCGAGAATTCCCATCTCAGAGAACGCGCTATAGTCAAAATTGCGTAAGTCCTGTTAAAGAGTTACCTGACAACCTTGTAGCATAGGATACCGTTGGTTTCCTGTGCCAAAGACTGTGCGCAACCTAACAGGATACGCTACAAAACCGGGCCGCCCAGCAACGGCTTTCAGTCAAAAAGGAACGCTGCATGCCTAAATCCCGTAAGTAGCAACTTGGCTGACTTTAGTAGAGATGTGCGACATAGCTACCATAACCGTTGTAAATCACCGTTCGGTGCCTCTCATTCGTTCCGATCATCCGTTCCCTCGCTTGCGACCAGCGGGGATGCGGCACATTGGGATTGACATTTGCGTCAAAGTCATATTCCCTCGGGGCGAGCGTATTCCAAAACGTCCGCGGTTTCTGATCGGTCAACTCAATACTCACAATGGATTTAATACTTTTAAATCCATATTTCCAAGGCACGATCAGCCGAATAGGTGCCCCGTGCTGCGGCGGCATGATATGCCCATAGATGCCCACAGTGAGTAGCGTCAAATCGTTCATTGCCTCGGCGAGCGTTAATCCTTCAAAGTAGGGCCACGGCATACGGAGATCATTTTGTTCGGGTGCCATATCAGCATCCAAAAATGTGAGCATCCGAACGTATTTCGCTTCAGCCTTCGGTTGAACTTTGTCAAGCAACGCCTTCATTGGAAACCCGATCCAAGGCACCACCATCGCCCACGCCTCGACACACCGGAATCGGTAGATACGTTCTTCAAGCGGCATCTGCTTGATTAAATCGTCCACATCCACGGTCATCGGCTTTTCGACCAATCCCGATATTTCAACTTCCCAAGGGCGTGTTCTGAATTTATCCACTTTCTTCCAAACAATGTCTTTCCTATTGGTAAATTCATAATAATTGTTGTAGGTCGCAGCAATAATTTCATCCGTCATCTGTCGATTTACAGTAAAGTTCACATTATTTTCGACATCAAGTTTTTGCGCACGGAAAGGCTCTAACTGCTTTTCAACGCCTTTATTCTGCGCGCACGCATTTGAACTCGAAAAGAGCAGCGCACCCGCGCCCGCTATCCCCAAGTCCTTAATAAATTTCCGGCGATTCATATAATCTGACTCAGATGTCGCCTGATTTTCAGGGATTTCCCATCCCTTCGGAATCTTAATATACGCCATGATATTTTCCTCCATCCTTCCGCAGCGTGTTCTCTTTTGTTTTTCTATATTCCCGGTGCCTCTATATAATAAGGATAACATGCACGAAAAAGAAAATCAATTAAGAAAAAGAAAGAGGCTCTCCAAAGTATACGACTATGAGTCTATCAAAAATTATTTGACAAAAATAAAAACACCTGATATAATTAACACTGTAAAGTTAAATAACTCTGTGAACTGATGGATAGAAACATGAAATTAATAATCGCTGCTGTGTCAGGGATCGCAACAGTGGGATTGTTGTGGGTTTTCTTCAGACCGCCCTTCGGAGAGAACATTGTTCACCTGAACACACAGCAACGGATCGTCGCCCTCACCTTTGATGATGGACCGAGTCCGCCTTATACCGAGCAGTTGCTGGATGTCCTCGCCAAACATGATGTCAAAGCCACGTTCTTTATGATCGGGAATCGGGTTGAACGGCATCCTGAAACGGTACGCCGCGTTATCGCTGAAGGACACCAAGTCGGGAATCATTCCTATAGCCATCCGGTACTGGGGTTGCTGCCGCCCGCCTCTGTCCGGCGGGAAATTGAACGGACGGATGCGCTGCTTCGCGACATCGGTGTAAAGGGTGAGATTGTGTTTCGGGCACCTATCTTAACACGGTTTCTGCCGGTGGCGTGGGTGCTCGCGAAGCGGGACCGCGCACACGTGAGCGGGAATGTATGGAGTTGGGATTGGACAACACAGAACCCGGACAAAATCACCAAAACGGTGTTGCGGAAGGTAAAGCCGGGTTCCATCATCATCTTACACGATGGAAAAGGGGTCTACGGGAACGCTATCCGTCTGGGAACCATAGCGGCAACAGACAGGATCATTACTGCGCTGAAACGCGAGGGATACGCGTTTGTGCGGGTATCGGACATCCGCCATTAAAAGGGATTCGGTGTGGATATGACCCCTTTCTCCACCCAAGCAATATTCAGAAATAAATTCCCATTTTTCCAAAGGTCGCGAACCCGTCTGACCGCTGATTATTGTTTGCTAACGGATCCGATACCGCTCAACGGCATCCATATCAAGACTGATACCCAATCCCGACGCATCTGATAGGTTGATTGCACCATTTGAGAGATCCATACTGCCGCCAGAGAGATCGTCAACGCGGATGTGTGGAAGTTCATCAATGGGCATTGTGCAATTCGGCAGTGTGCATGCGATGTGTGCCGCGAACGTCGAAGCGACGCATGAACCGAACGCAAAGATCTGCACCCAGATCGGTAGATCAGCAGCTTCAGCAACGGCGGCACTTTTACGGAGTCCCGCGACGTTTCCACCCATATTGACTGCATCCACCGCACCTGCGAGGATATTCTCTAAGATCCCTGGTGGTGCTCCCAGATGGCGGGCAACTGGGACTTCCACTACTTCGCGCATCTGACGATACCAGGACAAATCCTCAAATCGGATTGGATCTTCGTAAACTTCGATGTTATACGGAAGCAAATCTTCCGCAAGTCGGAGTCCGGTCTCCAAATCTCCAAATTCCGTGTTTGGATCGACACGAATCTGGAAATCAGGTCCGCACGCTTCTTTGATGAGACGCGCGGTTTCCACAATATTCGCTTTCCGAGCCTTGAGTTTATGTACCCGAAAACCCATGTTCACGGCGCGTTCCGCCTCTGCCGCTGTCGCTTCCGCTGGCATCGGGGGCGACCAATAGGCAAGTTCAACGCTATCCCGATATTTCTCACCGATTAACTTATGCGCAGGCACTCCTAATGCCTGTCCTGCCAAGTCGTAAAAGGCGCATTGGAAAACAAATGATTCCGAGGCGAGATCAATATCCCATAGATTTTTGCCGACGTATCTTTCGGCAATCTGGTCAGCCTGATCTGTAATATCGCTGTTCAGGGAATTACTCTCACCCAACCCTGTCAATCCTTCATCTGTATGCACCCAAACCAAGGTGGTCGGGTAATCCATACCGGAATGCTCCTGTATCGCTGGAATGAATGGGATGGAGATGGTTCGGTATTCAAAGCCTGTAATCTTCATTGATTTCCCTCCAATCTCTGGTTTCTGTAACTAAAATTTTATGCGATTTATCGGCTTGGTGTCAAACATATTATAGACACATTTTCAGTTATGTATGCTCTATTAGTATTAGGCTATTTAGGAGTCTCCAACGTGCTACTAACGAATTCTATGCGTTTGAAGAACCCTTGTCAGCGCGTTCTTCACCCCAAAGGGGTGATATGTCTATAGGAAATCGCGTATTTAATCTCGCACTCCAGCGGAGTGCTATGTGTATAAATAAGTGGCAACTTGGGTTATTTGCGGGTCAGACGTTGCCATGAGTTCACCCGCGCACAGAAAACAAAAACGTTTTGACGTTGATTCTAAAATATGATATACTATCTCCAAAAGGAGACCTTGATGAAAACCATTCTTGCCCTTTCAATACTGTTCTGTGCAATCGCGCTATCGGGGTTCGCTGAGTTAACCGATGCAGACTTCGATAAAATCCGCTTGATTGTCAAGGATTCTGAAAACAGTCTCAAAGAACATACCAAAAGTGAGATAATAACCTCCGAAGATCGTATGAAAAGCCATGTCAACGACAAGATCGAAGGCGTTAAGAGCAGTATCTCTGCGTTCAAATGGGTAATAGGAATTCTCATGGCAGTGATAGCGATTCTAATAGCAGCCATAGGTATTCCTCTATCCCTTATGGCAAGACAAAGCCTTAAAGACACTGAGGCGGAAAAAGTTATTGAAGAACTCGCGCGCGATCAGATGCAGGAACTTGTTAAAGAACTCACCTCTGAAGATCGAAGGGTCATTGAACAACTCATACGCGACCGCGATGAAAAAATCGAGACCCTTACCCGAGAAATTGAAACACTCAAAGAACAGCGAACCGTCAATCCTTGAGTCCCCCCAAATTAAAGCAAAAGGCGGTAGGGAAACCTACTGCCTTTCGTTTTTTCCAATCCGCAGATTCCTACTCCTTTATGGAGTGAAATGTACTGCCACCGGAAATTTAGACCACTCCCTAATATAAGATTGTGCTACAATGACGATCTATTTGAAAGGAGTTATCCGATGGCGAAACGCAGAAGATTCACTGCTCAGTTTAAAGCAGAAGTTGTACTTGAGGCCCTCCGGGGTGAAAGTTCGCAAGCGGAATTGTGTCGACGCTATAACCTCAGTGAAACCCAAATCTCAACGTGGAAGCAGCAAGGCATTGAAATTCTGATGTCTGGGTTTGCGACGCAAAATAAACAGTCCAGTGAGTCAGCGAAGCGTATTGCTGAACTGGAGCGACTCGTGGGTCGGTTGACGCTGGAGGCGGAAATCCAAAAAAAAGCAACGACGTTGTTGAACTGAGTCCCTCTGAAAAGCGACACGTCGTTGAGACGTTGCGCAAGGAACATAA
>JAJEDB010000068.1 GCA_022821725.1 Candidatus Poribacteria bacterium
ACGAACCTAACCTCCTTTGGAAAACATACATTTGTGAGGTATATCTGTTTGTAGTGATGCGATTTATCGCATCTCTGCGTAAGTCCTATTATAGTAAAGCCCACAATTAAGTTTACACGCGCTAATGAGGCGAGGTTCGGAAACCTCACCAGCAAGGGAGCTGCGTAAGTCCGCTATATATTAAGGTAACCGATTTGCTCATGAAAACCCACAGCCGCACGCCAAATCACAGCAAGACATAACCCGCGCGAGGGGCTCGCGGGTTTTCTTGAGAAGCGTTTTGCGGTTTTCGAGGGGAGGGGCGCGAACATTTTACATTTTTTTAGATGATTTTCACTTTTTTCGTAGAATATTCGTGTTTTTTCACTTTTTTTACAGATATTCGCACTTTTTTTGTATTTTTAACTTGACAAATGCCGTTATATAGTGTAGAATTAACACGTAATGGGTTGAAACGCGAGATTCTTACACTTTTACGCGAGGAATTCACGATGCGCCGATCGAATACAAAAATGGTTCTGACTGCTTGTGAGATGTCTTTCAATGGAAAAACTGACGCTGAGATAGCTGTGCTTTTAGAGACATCCGGCTCCAATGTATCGCGGTGGCGGAAAAGTGAGGTGTGGAAAGAGTTTGAACAGGAACTCATCTCCGCACATAAGCAGTCGCTCTTAGAAGCGTATCGTTCCACAACCCTTGACGATAGCACACCTGAAGGTGTGCGAAACTTACAGAAAGTATATTTTGTTCAATTCGCAAGTCCCTGCCATCTCTTGGCTGCGTAACGTTTTCCTCCTTTTCTCTTCATCCCACTGTCTCCTCCAAAGCATACGCTGCGCCAACTGTTGTTTCTGGTCGGAAAACTCTCCCCAATAGGACTTCCGCAAAATGACCCAATTTCACCGATTTTCACAGGATTCGGTGCGGTTCGATGAAGTTTCAAAAAATAAATCGGTAATTTGGCGAGGTGTTTTTGCTTGGGGTCTTTGCTTGGGTATTTCTGCGGATTTCCCCTAGGAAACCTCGCCAGCAGGGGTGAGACGGAGCTGCCGCTTTCTGAAATGTAAACTTATTTTTTGACTTTACTATAAAAAAATAAGCCGTGTCAAGAGATTGACGCGGCTTATTGTTGATGCACCGGCGAGGTTAGAAACCTCGCCTACCGGGGGAATTTAGCATTCCTATAACCGACTGGCAGCATTCGGCGCCTTTTTCGGGGCACTCTCTATCTCACCATCGGCGAGGGCACTCGCAGGAATATAGTTGCTGTAATCCGAGATGTTTCCGTGTGTCACTGCATAGACGATGACGTTAATAAGTTGTCGTGCAGCGGCTGGCGCGAATTCATCCAAGATTCTATTCCGATCCTGATAATGACCGAAGAAAGGTTTCTGGACGGCACCATCCATCACGTGCATCATCGCTTCTGTATCGACGAGAATAGCCAACCGATCATCGACGAAAACACCTTGTAACTGACGATACGGACCGTGATGGAGAATGGTAGACCCAATTTTCCGGACGGGAAAACGGAGGGGTCCGCTCAACTCATAGAAACTGTTGTAAATCTCGTGATCTTGCGGGATAGTCGTGAGGTGGTATTCAGGCAGAATCTGGCGCAAGACTCGCAATGCGGGCTGCATTGCCGCTTCCGTGTTTCCGTGTGTCGGCATATAGATGAACCCACCGCGATTGATGACATATTCTCGGAGTCGCTGCGCCTCCCGGTCGGTATAACCGAAGGAAGGGCGATCCCCTTTCACATTCCAGAGATTACCACCCCCTAACAATCCGTTATGGAGTTGCACTGAGGATTTGGGAACCGGTTCCATAAAGATAATGGGGGACTCAAAAAACGCTGCATCCGTAATTTGAACGGCATCCACCATTTGGGTTTGGATACCTGTTTCTGCATTCAGCGACTGGACTAAATAGGGCAGACCTGCCCCGAATCGGAGATGTCCGATGCCGCTGCCTCATATATCGAGGTTCGGATGCAATGGATCATCGAGACGGACGAGATTAAGACTTCCAATAATCTCTGTGCCCCGACCTTGAATGATGGCACCTGGGCTTCCCTTCGGAAGTTCTGGGACCCCATTACCGAGAACCATATTTTTTTCGACACTCGACAGGGATGCGTTAATATTTGCAGCACCTGCCCCGTCTACGAGCGAGTTCAGACCCCCACGGTTTTGTGTCCGTCCTTGTCCGAAACCGGATCCTGAACCGAAAGTCCCACGCCCGGTACCGCTACCCAAACCGTCACCAATACCTACGCCTATACCATCTGTAACTGCGCCGCCGCTGGGCAAGCCTGCGGTCGGTAATCCATCTGATGCTGTCGGGAGTTGTGCAGCCGTTGAGAGCGGTTGTGTCGTATGCTCAATTACGGGAGACGCACTCGGAACTTTAACCTGCTGTCCTCTTGGAGCAGCGGGTGCGCTTGCCATGAGCGATGCCGCAGGTGCCGCAGTTGAGGACGATCTCGTCGCGCGGGCGACCGTTGTCCGACGCTGCGTCGTTTCCGTTTGTGGAACGACTCTCAAATCTGGAACAGGGGTTGTTACAACGGCTGGCTTCTGAATAACATCCCTTTTCGCTGCTTGGGGTGGCGTAACGATGAAGAAACTCAGATCAATCGTATCTTGTGCTTTCTGTGCTTGAGATGAGATGGCGATGTACCCTATAACGACTGCAAAGCAGGCGTGTATGCCGAGCGATACCATCCATACGAGAGGCATTCGGCGCGATTTCATGGGACGCACCTCCTATGTGGTTAAGTGTTCGCGCTTTAACGTGTTGTTACATCCGATTTTTCTCTCATTTATATTATCAACGTGAATCCGACGTAAAAGAGAAGTTAGAAAAAGAACCCTCTGATTATTAAAGACACAATTTTAGGGTGGAAAAGGTGCATAATCTTACAAAGGTGAAAGAAATTTGATAAAATTAACGCTTTCCCGGAGAGAATTCTCTAAATGTTTATGTCAAACTCACATTATATTACCAATTCTTACACTCTCTGTCAAGTTTTATTTTTTCTGCGCGCACGAAAAGGATTAAATTCCAAACCAATATCGGCATTTAATCAGGAAGATATCTTTCCCAGGATCTGTGAAACTGCTTCTCAAGCGATGCACGGGACGAAACTCAAGGCCGGCTGCGCCCACATCCTCTAACGCTATTGCCCGCGATTGAGACCACACCAAGAACAGCGTACTCCCCGGACGAAATTCCCAACGCAGCACGGTATTCCCGCGCAACGAGCGCATGTGGAAATCAGGATTGCGCTTTAGCGGATACGGTTTGAACTGATAGGATCTCGGCTCGACCAACGCTTTGAAGTTGGTATAGTCTCCAACAGTAATGAACGGCTGCACATAGAATTGAAGACTCAATGTTGGGGTAAAACTGATATTCGCGCGCGTTGTAAAGTCAAGTGTCTGACTCGTTAATTCTCCATAGATGTAGTGTTTATGGATAGAACCCTTGACATCTTCTTCAACTAACCCGATCCACTGTGCATCATAAATTCGGTAACGATACATCGGTCCGATGCTCAGTTCAATGTTCGATGCAGGACGAATGTTGAGACGGAGACTCACTTCCTTTTCAGAATTTTTATTATCATCGTCCCATGCAAAAATCGGATTCAGTTCAAGCTGAACCATTTTGCGACTATCAGTTCTCAGTTGGGTGAAAATCCACCAACCCGCAGGATTCTTAATCAATGTCCCCCCGCGCCAGATATCTTCGTCGTTAAACGACTCCAAATTCCGTCCCACCCACAGGTCATACTCCCAGTAATTTTTCAGTTTCCCATCTGTCCATATCTCGGAGTAACGACCGATGCTAACACCATCATAGTTCCATTCTCGCCAACCGTAAAGACCTAAAGTCACTTCTCGGAAAATGCTGAAGGGTTGTTCTTTCTTGAACATGAGGTCATAGAACCACCGCATCATATCGCCGCGCTGCGTATATCCTATGTCATTTATGTCCACGTCTGGGGAGCGAACATTAAAATCGGTATGAAGTCGCCACCATCCCCCCTGTTTATCAAATCCAAGATGTGCGAGGTAACCCGATTTACGTGCCTCAACTTCTCCGGCTTGACTTGCCGCTATCATTCCGTTTATCTGGTATCGCTCCTTCGCAAATTTCAAGTCCCAGTCAAGTCCACCGACATACGCGGCAGTGGAGGCACGTCGGTTTACCGATGTCCCTATCAGCCCAACGCGAGAATTTCCCTCCAGGATATCTTGTGTCACCCGACCCACAAAGTAGTTTGTCAACGGCTCAATAAGGTGATCGTGGGTTTCGCCGTTCTTCTTCTTAATCTGTGCATACTCTGGTGCGGTAACAGCCTCCATAATACCGAAAGAGGTCTTACTATTGGTTCTGCCGACGATTTTCGCAGCACCCAAGATCGTTGTGGATTCTGGACGACTCAGTTCAGTCGCGCCATCTGGCATCTCAAAATGTCCGGGGCGGCGTCCGATCCGCCGTGAGTAAAAGAACTGATTTTCCCCCTCGCCGAAGTTAAAAATGGAAGCCCCCTTCACAAAAAAGGGTCTGCGTTCCTCAAAATATTCCTCATAGGCAGAAAGATTCAAGGTAGCCGGATCCGCCTCCACCTGTCCAAAGTCGGGATTGATTGTGGCGTTGAGCGTAATCCCAGAAGTGATACCGTATTGGACATCACCCCCAACACCCGCCCACAAATCAGCCGTACTGTT
Source organism: Candidatus Poribacteria bacterium (assembly GCA_022821725.1). Lineage (GTDB taxonomy): Bacteria > Poribacteria > WGA-4E > WGA-4E > WGA-3G > WGA-3G. The sequence continues at coordinate 4,743 of JAJEDB010000068.1, forward strand.
CAGGGTTGTCCTGCCCATTGTATAGGGTATCAATTCCAAATGGCGGGAAGGCTTGATATTCTCAATCCCTACCAAATCACCGAAATGCGATAGCCACCCCGGATCCCCTTTTTTAATCAAACGCCAGTGGGCACGCTCTTTTCTGCGGCTAATCTCACGCTCTACCTGTAGCCCCCATGTGTATTTGTCTTTTGAAGAGAAACGGAACATGTAAAATGGGATTTTACATTCTACTGCCCACCCATTTTCGTGAATCCGAGTTTTTGCGTCCCAGACCCCATCCCAGGCGTTGTTCCAGCCTCTCCACCCGCCGCCCGTCGTAATGCCGTCCAACACAGAGCCGGAAGGATAGATCGTAAATGAGAAGGCGCGCTGCCGATTGTAGTGCGGATCAAGGAGAATCTGGACTTTATCGGATTCAACGTAGTCGTCCCGCCTAACGAGTCGGGAAACAATTTTGTCGGGTTCTTTGTCATAACACATGACAGCGAAATAGACGGCTTCATCGTCGTAGACGATTTGGAACGTGGTGCGTTGGGAAGCCGGCTTCCCCTCATCGGGATCGCGTTGACGGAACCCTTCGTGGAGGGGCGCGGTTTTCCAGATGTCATCATCCAAAATGCCGTCTAATTGGGGAGGCGCGCCTTTGATTCGGACAGCAGTCGCAACTCTGTGAGCAGATTCCGTTTGTGTTTCGGCTTTTGTTGCGTTTGGCAGTTGCAAAGCGAAAAACGCCGCGAACACCGCCACACCGTGCCAAAATCCCCAGTCAATTTTCATAGATTTTTTCTTCGTCCTTTTCAAGAATATAACCTAATGGGTTAATTAAACCCTGTTTTGAAGAAAAAAATCAGAATTTCTGGTAACTATTCAGAATCTCTGTGCCACACTGTGGACAGGTATCGCCCCACGTTGAACGTCTACCTTCACCACAAACCTCACAGACACCGAGCGGATATTCATCGGGTTTCGCACGAGCACCACCTTTCTTGTAGGTGATGATACGCCACACCGTCTCGCCGTCCTCTTCATAGCAGAGCCAGACCCCTTCTTTTCTACCATCGGCGGAACTGCCATCGTGTTTCCGATAGGGACCGCCCCATTTGCGGTTCCCGTTCTCGTAATAGCACATATACTCGCCTTCGTTCTTGCCATCGCGGAAGGTGGCTTCACTCGTCTTGTTGCCGTTCTTGTAGTACTGAATCCAAAGTCCTTCCTTTTTGCCAGCAATATAGCGACCTTCGCTCCGCTTGAATCCATTGGCGTAATAGGTAACCCAATACCCATGCTTCTTACCATCAACCATTTCACCATCTGTCAATGAATTTGCCATTTTTCTAATTTTCCTCGCGGTTAAACAACATTAACTTTATTAGGCGCAGTCGTGATTATAATACTTCATCAAGGTATGCTTCAATTTTCTCCAATGTCTTTTTTCCGATGCCACGGAAACCTTTGAGTCTTCCTTCGTCAATCGCTGATCGGAGTGAAACGAGGCTATCTACACCGACCTCTTCATAGAGTCGCTTAATTGTTTTGGCACCGAGCCCAGGGATAGGCACAAGCTCCACAACGGTTCGTGGTGTATCTCCCGCGAACTCCTCCAACTTCTCACTCGTGCCCGTGTCCAGAAATTCCTTAACAATCTGCTCCACTACTTCGCCAGCCCCCGGAATCTCCTCTATCAACCGTCCTTGGGCGATGAGATCCGATACCGGTTCCGGGAACCGAGAGATATAATTCGACAACCATGGATAGCGCGAGGCGTGGTCTTCTGGATAGTCGGCAATAATCAGAAACGTGTGAAGTTCCAAGAATCTCAGTGCAATCTCATCGTTCTCATGCCAGCGTGTGCGTCCTTTTGCGTCAATGTAAGAGCCTGCTTCTAAATTTTTCTCATGGTTCATTTCTCGTTCTCCAGTGTAGAGTGAGGAAATTTGCAACGGATTTTCGCTTCGTTTTTTGGGCGTAGTCGAGGGGTGTCTTGCCGTCCACATCGCGAATGTTAGCATCACCGCCGTGTTCTATGAGCAACTGCATCTGATTTTTTCCGACCCCTTTCTGTGCGATGATATGCATGGGGGTGCGTCCCTTGTCATCAGTTATATTTGGGTCAGCCCCGTTTGCCAGTAGACCGGCGATGCCCGCCGTTAAACCGCGTTGTGCGACCCAGTGTAGAGGTGTCCACATACCCCGTCTATGCTTCCGAAGCGTATTGATGTCCAGACCTTTGGCAAGAAACCTCTTTAGCAGTGTATCAAACCGCTTCGGTCCTTGCCCAACAAGCACATACCAATCTCGAAAGTTGATTTCATACCCTGCGTCAATCAGAAGATTAACGATTGCGGGTTGTTTGGACTGAAGTGCTATCTCAAGCAGTGGCATCGTCGGGCCGACCTGATAGGCATAGACGTGTCCACCGGGGACTTCGTCGGTTTGTTGGTTGTCAAGATCAGGAGATTCCAACGTTAGTATAACATAGCCTTTCGGGGATTTCACATTAATCCGGAGCTTGAGGAGTTCGGGATTTTCTTGGAATTCTGCCTTTGCGCGTTCAACGTCACCCATCGCGCAATAGAGGACGATATCCGCCTCGGCACTCTGTTCAAGGAGATAGCGACAGACCTCCGGTCGTTTTCTCATCGTCCACTGTGCCGGTGTGCCGTTGTGATCGCGGTCTCGTAGATTTATGTTTGCGCCGTGTGTGAGCAGGAGTTCAGCAATTTGAGGGGTCGCGGCGAAGTGGAGTGGAGACATGCCATCACTCCCCGGTGCGTTGACGATTTCAGGGTCTTCGCGAATCAGTTGGGCAAGTTTCTCGGACATGCCTAAACCTGCGGCGGCGTGTGCGTCAATGGTTGCGCCTTGTTCAATCAGATAGTCGGCAAGTTCTCTGTTGTAGTTCAGCATGGAACCGGCAGCGTGGTGTAATGCTGAGGTGCCACCTGCCCACCAATCGCTTTTGACATCAATGTTCGCGCCAGCATCGAGTAGAACTTCAATGAGCGTGCGGTTACCGGACGCGGCGGCAAACACGATCGCGGGGGCATCGAAACTGAACCACGGCGCGTCGATGTGTGCGATGAGTGTCTTATCAATCGTCAATAAATGCCTGACTGTATCTATGTTGCCATTCTGTACGGCTGTAATAAAGGTTTGTTTATTTTTCATGTTCAATTGACGGTGAACTGGATTGTGTCAAAACGACGCGCGACTTCTGCGACCTTTGGCTTGAGTTCTTCAGGAGTCCCGCCAGAGAGTGCTGCAACAATACACTCCGCGATGTCCGGTGCATCCGCCGGGGTCATCCCCCATCGGGTGACCTCTTGAACCCCCATTCGCAATCCAGAGGTGCCGACTTCAGGCGCCAATCCTGCAGCACCTGCGATGATATGACACGCCTCCAGATGGTTTGCGAGTGCGCCCCCCTCTCCATATTTATCCACAATCAATATCAAGGTATGCGACTCCGTGAAACCGAGGTCGGCACCGAGTATCGGAACACCACGTTCCGCCAACGCCTGTCCGAGTGCCTTCGCATTCGTAACAATCGCATCTGCTTGTGCTGCGCCACATTCCATCCATTCTATAAACGTTCCTGCTAACGCCGGGAGTCGGTTCAGGTGATGATTGCTCATCAGCAACGGATAGACACCCCTCGCAACTCGCTCAGCAATGGAGGCATCGTTTGTTAGAACCATTCCGCCTTGGGGTCCGGCAAGGGTCTTATGCGTGCTGGAAATGATGACATCCGCGCCTTCATCAAACGGCAATTGAAACCGTCCACCAGCGATGAGGCCAATGACGTGTGAGGCATCGTAGATAAGGTAGGAATCTGGATTCGCTTGGCGCATCGCATCTTTCAACTCCCGTACGGGTTGCGGGAAGAGAAACACACCAGAGCCGATGTTGACGATCCTCGGCTTGTGTTTCGCAATCCGTTCAAGCGTTGCTTTAAGATCAATGTTTGAACGCTGTCCGTCCCATGGAATCGGAATCGACTGGAGTTCTATCTTGAGGGGTGAGGAGCGTAGTTTTTGGGCATAGTGGTGTCCGTTATGAACCTCCAATGCCGTGTCGCCCGGTTTCGCTAATGCAAACGTCGTCGCAATCCCCGCGATATTCCCTGACAATGGGCGGAAATCGACGTGCGCTGCCCCGAAAAGCTCCTTTGCTAACTCCTGTGTGTATCCCTCTATTTCGGCGATGTAGCGGTTGCCTTTGTAATTCCGTTGGTAGATGTCAACGCCAGAATAATTGCCATACCGCCGTGCCAGCCGTTCGTCAAAAAGTTCTTCCACCAATGGCGAAGGCGTGTTCTCCGAAGCGATGAGATTGAGACAGGTGTCCCGATAGGCTTGATGTTTATCGAGAAGTGACGTGAGTTTTTGAACTTTTGCGTTGTGTGCCATATTTTTAACTTTCCTTGTGGTTAAACAATGTGGGCTTGAAGTTTGACACGCCTTTCTTATATCCGCTCTCCATTTCATTACGAACTACGTACTTTGGATTAAGAAGTTCGATGCCACGCGAAAGCGTTGCGGGCGGATTTTGTGCTTGACGTGCCGTAGGAAATCAGTTACCATGAAAGAAAACAGACAATTGTGACGAGGGAACCATGCCAAAACCGACAGATATTCGCATCCTTGACGTTCATTACGATTTTGAAGAACACCAATACCGGACCCCACTCAAGTTCGGTGGCGTGCCGACGGATCACTGCGTCCTCTTTAATGTCCGAGTGCGAGTCCAGACGCGCGATGGAAACCAAGAGGCAGAAGGAAAAGGCTCCATGCCACTCGGTAATGTTTGGGCGTTTCCACCGCGCTACGCGCCTTTTGATCAGAGTCTCGCCGCGATGAAAAAACTCGCTGAATTGGCGGTAGCAACAACACGGAATTGCACACTTTGTGCACACCCGCTTGAACTCTCAGAAGTGCTTGAGCCAGAATTTTTAAAACTCGCCGATGATTTGTCTCATAATATGCAACTCGCGTCACCGATGCCGAAACTCTGCACAGTCGTTACGACGAGTCCGATTGACGCGGCACTCCACGATGCGTTCGGTAAGGCAAACGGAATCAATAGTTATGACGGATTGGGCAAAGACTTCATTGAGGCCGACCTGTCACATTTTTTGAATGAACGGTTTACGGGTAAATATCTTGACCAATACACGGCGCGCCAACCGAAGCCGAATATACCGCTCTACCATCTCGTCGGCGCGCTGGATCCACTCACCGACACGGATATTCCAGAACGTCTCAATGACGGGCTCCCAGAAACGCTCCCTGAATGGATCATTGCCGATGGCCTAACGCATCTAAAAATTAAACTGAACGGCGACGACTTGGCGTGGGATGTCGCACGCGTTCTCGCAATCGACAAGATCACCGCCGAAACACAAGCAAAACGCGGTGTTGACACGTGGCACTATTCCGCTGACTTCAACGAAACCTGTCAGAATGTTGAATATCTATTGGAATTTCTCAATCAGATTCAAGAAGCAGAAGGCAACGCTTTCCAACGCCTCGCTTATATCGAGCAACCGACAGACCGGGATCTGAAGGCGCATCCCGAAAATAAGATGCACAAAGCTGCCGAGATAAAACCGGTGGTCATCGACGAGTCACTGACCGATTTTGAGACCTTTCTACTGGCACGCGAGCAAGGGTATTCTGGTGTTGCACTCAAGGCGTGCAAAGGACAGTCTCAAGCGTTGCTGATGGGTGCAGCCGCCGCAGGATACGGTATGTTCCTTGCTGTTCAGGATCTGACGTGTCCGGGTGCGTCGTTTTTACACTCTGCTGGACTCGCTGCGCGTATCCCCAGTGTAACGGCTATCGAAGGTAACGCTCGCCAATTTTGTCCGGGTGCCAATGATGGTTGGCAGGACGAATTCCCATCCATTTTCAACATCACCGATGGGACTGTCGGAACACAGGTCCTCACTGCGCTGGGACTCGGCCATTTTTTTTAATTATTCCTTGCGGTTAAATAAGGTGTATCTGGGATTTCACGTTCCTTTCTTAAATCCGCTCTCCATTTCATTACGAGCTACGCGCTTTCTGCTATGAAGATACTGATTTTTTAATTATTCCTTGGTCCCATTGCTGGAGATCATTGTGATAATCGACTCTCAGTCTCTATCTCTGGGTCGGCGACGGTAATGTTGGTAACAACGTTCCGTTGTTCAGGGAGTCGGACCGGAAAATCCTCGATGACCCCGTTAATGAGTTCTTTAATTGCCGCTTTGACTGGATCGAAGGGTATGCATTCAAGAACGATGATGGCGCGATGCTTTGAAGGCGCGATGTTATACCTCAGACCGTATTGGAGTCCGAGATGCATGAGTTCCGGTTCGATGCTGATAGAGATCTGCCTGCGTTCCTGCTCGGTGACAAAGAAACTATCAAGGATGAAGTGCGTGTGAATCCACGCTTCTCTTTCTTCAACAATTTTCATTTTTTTAATTTACCTTGCGGTTCGGTCAGGTGGGTTAGGAATTTCACGTTCCTTTTCGTATATCCGCTCTCCACTACGTTACGAGCTACACACCTTGGATATTGAGAAAAATAGCCATCTCCCAATGCTATCTTATCTGCCATTGTAGTATTAATATTATACCTTGCGGTTCGGTCAGGTGGGTTAGGAATTTCACGTTCCTTTCCGTATATCCGCTCTCCACTACGTTACGAGCTACACACCTTAGGATATTGAGAAAAATAGCCATCTCCCAATGCTACCTTATTTTCCATTGTAGTATTAATAGCGAAAAGTGTCAATTCTGCGAAAATGTGACAATTTGACGGATTGGCACTTTACTTACCTGCTGTACCTCTCCGTTGTGCCATCGGATTTGGAGGTTACTTATCTGTGATGCCTTTCCTAACCCAAAAGTGAACCGCAGATCGTTACCCGATAGGTAACTTGCACCGCAGATCACCTCCCGTAAGAGTGTTGTTCCATTCGCTTCTAACTGAACCTGCGCGCCGATTGCATCCGTATTTCCGTCTGTTCCCACCAATCTCACTGTTAACCATGCATTTTCACTGCCGATTTCATTGCTGAGAATAACTGTTGGACGGTTCGATTGACAGAGCACAACGTCCACATCGCCATCCGTATCTATATCCCCAAAGAGCATTCCGCGGACGACGTAAGGTGTTTCATCCAGCCCTGCTTCGGCGGTAATCTCGGTGAAGCCAGTGCCGCCTTGATTGCGAAACAGCTGGACAGGTTGGGCGTAACTCTGTTTCGCGTCAATCTGTTCCACGTTGTCCCAGATATGTCCATTCCCGACGAGTAGATCTAACCAACCGTCGTTATCAAAGTCGATGAAACGGGTACCAAAACCGAGGGCGTAGAAAGAGGGATCGGCGAGGTTTGTGTCAAACGTCACATCCTCGAAATAGCCGTCGCCATCGTTTTGCATGAGGCAGTTCGCCTCCAATGCAAAATTGGACACCCAGAGGTCAATATCCCCGTCGTTGTCGTAGTCTCCAGCGTCTATGCCCATAGAACCGTTTGCTATGCCGTCGCCGTTGTAGGCAACGCCGCGAAGCACGCCCTCTTCTCGAAAAGTGCCGTTACCCTGATTGATGAAAAGTGTATTCGGAGACATATCGTTTGCGACGTAGATGTCCAGCCATGCGTCGTTGTTCACGTCTGTGAAGACGACACCGAGCCCTCGCGTCGTAGGTTCATAGACCCCTGCAGATCTCGTTATGTCTGTGAAGGTGCCGTCCCCGTTGTTTCGGTAAAGCACATCGGCGATGCCGTGATATTCATTGGGACCGCAGTAGATACGCAGGACGTTCTTGTAATAACACGGAATATCGGTCTCCAAGGCGTACTCGACATAGTTACACACGTAAAGATCTAAGTCGCCGTCTCGGTCAATGTCTGCGAATGCGGCACTCGCGCTTAACAAGGGACAGCCGACCTGTGCGTGTTCGGTTACGTCGGTAAACGTGCCGTCCCCGTTGTTTCGGTAGAGGACATTTTTGCCTAAGTTTGTCACATACAGATCGCGATACCCGTCAGAATTATAATCCGCGGCGACAGCACCGAGCCCATAACCCGTATCACCGAGGTTTGCGGCGGTCGTGATGTCAACAAAAATACCCGCATCGTTTCGATAGAGACGGTTTGTGGGTGATGATTCTGTTGCCGGCAAGAGCGAATTGCCTTGAACGAGATAGAGATCCAAGTCGCCATCATTGTCAAAGTCAAAGAGCGCGCCTCCGCTCCCCATGGTTTCAACGAGTCGACGTTCTGCCGAGAAACCGTTGATGTGTTGAAAGTCAAGTTCCATTGCATCGGTCACGTCTCGGAAATAGGGCGCAGCACTACCGAACAGTGGGTGTATGAGAAAGAGACAGGTCTGTAATATAAGGGACAGAAGGCGAGGCACGTCGTGTTTCCGTTGGCGCATGGTCATGGGCGGGCTATTCTTTTATTTTTGGGCGGGGACGGACAACCCGAAATCCGATTGTATGTGTTGAATCCAAAGGATAGAATTTGAACCGTAGACTTGAACGAAGAAACGCTCTTCCAACGTCCCACGCGCCCCCCCGAATGACTCTTGCACGCAGGACATCTCGGAATCGGAGATTGAGTGGATCCTGGAAGGTTCCACCGTTATGTTGCTGATAGAAAGTTGGACTATATTCATCAAGACACCACTCCCATACATTTCCTGCAAGGTCTGCGATGCCGTTCGGAGATTCACCTTTCGGGAACTGACCTACCGGTATCGGACGATTGTAACGGCGAGCGAAGTTGGCATGCTGACGAGCTTTCGGCGGTGTGTTCCCCCACGGATATGTTCGTCCCTCTGCACCACGTGCTGCGCGTTCCCACTGTGCTTCAGTCGGTAGACTTCCGCCGATCCATTCTGCAAACGCTTGCGCATCAAACCACGTCACGCCGACAACGGGCTGTGTGTCACCGTTGAGTGTCTCATCTGCCCACGTTTCCTCACCATTGTGCCCGCGCGGCGTGGGACGGTCTGTTGCTTCAACGAAGGCGCGGTACTGTGCATTGGTGATTTCATACCGCGATATTTCGTAAGCGCTCAGGTAGACTGGGTGTCGTGGCAATTCAGCATGGAAAGTGTGCTGCTCCAACATAGAACTCCGCAATTTCGCGTCTTCGTAAGCGGCTTTCGCCTCCTCGGGGGTTGACCCCATCAGAAAGGTGCCTTCGGGAATTGAGACCCATTCTATAGTGGTGAGGACCTGTTGAGCAGCGTCGTTAACTTCGGAAACAGCAGAATTGGTGTAGAGAATAAGGATGGGTATGACGATTGCAAAACAAAAGCGTTTCACCTATGTCCCCCCATTAGAATTGACGTAGGAACCGGAGATCGTTTTCGTAGAGCGTGCGGATGTCCGGGATGCGAAACTGGAGGTTCGCGATCCGTTCCACCCCCATACCGAAGGCGAATCCTGTAACCTGATCCGGGTCGTAGTCCACGGCTTCAAATACAGCAGGATCAACAGCACCAGCCCCCAAGATTTCGACCCAGCCTGTGCCGCCACAACTCCGACACCCTTTTCCCTGACAGACGGCACAGGAGATATCCATCTCCGCACTCGGCTCTGTAAAAGGGAAGAAGTGGGGACGGAAGCGCATCTGCGTCTTGTCTCCGAACATTTGTCGAGCAAAGGAGGTCAGAACGCCTTTGAGTTCGCTAAAAGTGGCGCGCGTATCCACAAGCAAACCTTCCACGTGATGAAACATCGGGGTGTGGGAGATATCGTAGTCTACCCGATAGCATTTCCCTGGCACGATAATTCGGATCGGCGGTTTTTGGGTCTCCATGGCGCGGACCTGAACAGGTGAGGTATGGGTCCTCAAAAGACGTCCGTCCGTCAGGTAAAAAGTATCGTGCAGATCGCGAGCCGGATGATCGACAGGCGTGTTTAGCGCATCGAAGTTGTAATACTCGGTCTCAACGTCGGGCCCCGTCACCACTTGGAATCCCATTTGACCGAAAATTGCCTCAATTCGCTCCAACGTTTGCATTATGGGGTGTGCCTTCCCGTAAGTCGGTTTCCGTCCAGGAAGCGTGATGTCAACGGCTTCTTCTTCAAGCTGCTGTTCCTGTTGCTGCCGATGCAGTGTCTGCGTGGCTGCTTCAAACGCTTCCGTGAGCGTGGCGCGCACCTCATTTGCGAGTTTGCCGATTACCGGTCGCTCCTCCTTGGAAAGTTTGCCCATGCCCTTCATGACATCGGTGAGTTTTCCTCTGCGCCCAAAATATGTGATTCGGAGCGACTCAAGCGCGTCTGGTGTTTTCACTGCCTTTAAAGCTTCAAGTGCCTCGGCTTGAATCGCTTGTAATTCCGCTTTCATTTTTTTAATTATTCCTTGCGGTTTTTTAATTATTCCCTGCGGTTAAACAACGTGCGTTTCAAATTTCACGTACCTTTCTTAAATCTGAAGAAATACCCAAGCAAAAACCCCGCCTATCGCAAGCCGCGTGTGGGCTTGCGGGAGAATGTTACGGGCTACGGATTTGGTACTCTGAAGACACCGATTTTCTAAGTTCTGTTGTGGTTCAGCGAGGACAGAAAACAAGACATCCATCACGGGACACCTAACAAAAAATGCCTGTCACCTTGTCCTACAAAGGTTAATTTCCTTATCAGGACGAAAGCAATAGGCATCTATCAAGAAGAGAGGATCACACCTACACCTAACCTTTTGCGAGGGTGACGAGTTGTCCAAAACCGGCTTCATCGTTCACGGCGATGTCAGCGAGGGCTTTCCGGTCGAGTTCAACACCAGCGACTTTGAGCCCATGTATGAATCGACTATAGCTAAGTCCGTGCAATCTGGCGGCGGCGTTAATTCTCGCGATCCACAGTCGTCGGAAATCGCGTTTGCGAGCGCGTCGGTGTGCGTAGGCATAGTTCCATCCCTTCTCTACCGCTTCTTTAGCCGTGCGTTTGAGATTGTTTCGCCCACCCCGGTAACCTTTAGAATGTTTCAAGATCCGGCTACGGCGTTTGCGTCGCACACTCCCTGTTTTTACTCGTGCCATTTAAAACTCCTATTCCGACCGTCGGTGCTATCGGCGATCAGGTCTACAATCTGCCCGGATATGTGTCGTTGTTATCATAGATGCCGGGCATTCATTTTTATTGATGAATGAGGCGTTTCAAGCGTTTCGCGTTGCTCGGATCAACAAGAGTCGCCTGTCGCAATCTGCGTTTGCGTTTCGCTGATTTTGAAATAAACAGGTGTCCTGCGTATGCGCGATTACGGCGAATTTTGCCTTTCGATGTGAACTTGAAACGTTTTGCCGCACCTTTATGTGTTTTCATTTTCGGCATTAGAATATCCTTGATCAAAGTATAGCGACCCGCTAAATGCCACCCGCGCGCTCGGCATCGGCTTCAGGTCGCGCCTACGAATCGCTCTTGTGGGAGGGGTTTGTAACCCCGATTCTTGCGACGACAAAAACATTACACAGATTTTGGAGCGAGGATCATTGACATGATGCGGGTTTCCATCCGTGGCGGTTGTTCCACATCGGCAATCTCTTCCAAATCGTCCTTCAGTCGTAAAAGCAAACTTCTACCAAGGTCGGTATGAAGCATCTCACGGCCTCGGAACCGCACGGTCGCGCGAACCTTCCACCCATTTTTCAAAAAATCTTCGACATGCCGCTTTTTGAACTGGTAGTCGTGTTCCGCGGTATCAGGACGGAACTGCATTCCTTTCAGGACGACCTTCGATTGCTTTTTCCGAGCCTCGCGTGCGCGCTTGTTTTTCTCATACTGATACTTCCCGTAGTCCATGATCTTACAAACGGGAGGCTTGGCATTCGGTGAAACTTCTACCAAATCCAACCCAACTTCCTCAGCAAGTTTCATTGCGTCGCGAGGCGTCATGACTCCCAATTGCTTGTTCTCGTGATCTATCAGCAAAACCTCTTTGGCTCGAATCTGATAATTCGAACGACTCTGTCTTTCCTTCGTCCTCTGATTACGTCTGCCTTTGTAGTGTATTTTTCACACCCCCAAGTCAAGGCGCTGCAGTGCGCCGCTTGCAAATCCAACTGAAAAGCACGTCCAATACGTGCTTAAAATCTACATCCGTAATGAATTAACTAATTATACCATATCGGTAACAAAAATGCAAGTTAAAAAAAGCCGATTGTCCATAAAGTCCGTAGAACAATCAATCCGCCCGCCAATCCCCCGAAAACAACAATAAAACTGATGCTGACTGCGAGCGCGAGACGGATGATCCGTTCACCGAGTTTTGGTTGCTCGTTTATCCATGCCCGCGCCAACCAAAAGGTGAACGCAACACTGACCAAACTCAGGAGGCACGCGCCCAAAACCGCCACCAATATCCCGGAGAAGTCTACCATCTGCATCGTTTCGGGCAGCGACCCGTATTGGGAGAAGCGCTGAATGACACCAATCAAAATGCCTCCCAAAACGACAATAAAACCAATAAAAACGATGAAGGCTTTTTTAAAGGCAGTTCCCATGTTCCGTCCAATCTATGTCGTACATCCTTGATGCGTGCTTTTCAGCATACTATATTTTAGCGTAAATAGCAACGCGAAAAATCTGAAAACGCTTGATTTATTTGACGAAAGATGATAAATTACTTTGAAATTAGACCCATTTGGACACTAAGGAGCTTTCTTATGGATGTAACATATACATCAGCAATTGCCGAAGTTATTGAAAAATTAGAAACGGGTAACCCGCTCCCGACACTCGTGCCACAGAAGGCATGGAGCAGTGAACTGACGGATACTTTGGAAGCGGCATCCCTCAATGAACTTTTCGACGGAGCGTCGTTTAAAAATACGACGTTTGCTGAGGCCATCAAAAGCGGCTTACTTCTGTGGAACGACGCACTGGATGAATCGCATACGATCTCACAAGGATTGGCGGATCAGACGGGTAGTTACTGGCACGGCATCATGCACCGTCGTGAACCCGATTACCCCAACTCCAAGTATTGGTTCGGCAGGGTCGGGACACATCCGATTTTCCCAGCACTCCGTGAACGGGCACTTGAACTTTTTGAAGAAACAGAGAACGCATCGGACGCGCTCACAGAGATCGGACAGGCTATCGCGACGGAAGAGAATTGGGATTCTTATCAGTTTATCGATTGGTGCCAAGCTGCCGAAGGCGACTCCGATTCGGATGTAACCCGTTTCTTGCAACAGGTGCAGGCGGAAGAGATCAAACTGCTACTGGCATACTCCTATCGGAACGCCGTTTGATAATGTGCGTGCAATCCCGTCTACGTTTCTGATCGACGGGGCAGGGATTGTCCGTAGGGTGAACCTCCGTGGTTTCGCACTTGAGAATGCGGTCTCCGAACTCGTGCGGGAGAATTTAGCGAATTAAGTACTTTGACTGCGTCGTGCCGTGAAGGGTTACGGAAACCCACGGCGTGTGCCTACTACTTTTACAACAGAGGAGATTAGCAATGTTCTCCCGAAATGGAAACCGCTGTGCTTACGTTATATGCGTGCTCAGCAGCCTCGTGTTCATAGGTTTTTGTGTGAATCTTGCCAGTGCTGCCCCGAGGAAAGCGGCTTACATATATCAGGAAATTAAGGCGATTTCTAAGCGTCTCAAGCATCAGAAGAAACAGGAAGATTTGGAGAAATTAGTTGAGAAATCCTCCGATTTTGTTGCGGCACATCCAGCATACAAACGGGTGGATGAGGTTTATTATCTGCTCGGTAACGCCTTGGTTCAGTTAGGGCGCGTTGAAGAAGGCATTACGGTTTTTGAAAAAGTCATCAAGGAATATCCAGAGGCTCGCTACGTTGAACGCTGTCTGTTGGATCTGGGATTGGCACATGACAAACTTAGCAATCACGACGCAGCAGACAGTGCTTACCAAAAATTGATAGACCATCCGAAATATGGTTCACGCTCGCAGGCGAAGTTTGCGAAGAGGATCCTCGAACAGGACAGAACTGAACGGAAGGGTGAATTACCGAAACCGCCTGGGGCGATCCTGAACCCAAGAGGGTGGATCGGTAAGCCAGCCCTCGATTTTCAGGTGACGGATGTGAAGGGTGAAGAACTCTCATTGGAAGAATACCGCGGACAGGTCGTGCTCCTCGATTTCTGGGCAACATGGTGCGGTCCCTGCATCACAGAGATACCGAACGTTAAGAAGGCTTACGAAAAGTATAAAGATCAGAAGTTTCAGATTATCGGTATCAGTCTGGACAGGTCAATGAAACCGCTTGCGGCTTATATTGACAAAGAGGAACTCGGATGGCTTCATTACTGGGATAAAAGCCGCCAGGTTAGCACGCTGTATAAGGTACGAGGGATTCCGTCTACCTTCCTGATTGACGGTGAGGGTATCATTCGCAAAACGAATCTCCGTGGACACGCGCTTGAACACGCCGTCGCGGACCTGGTGAAGGAGAACCTCGCGAGAGCAGTGGAAAAAAAAGAGGAGGTAGCCCCTCAGTAACAGGCTTCAAGGAGCGGCAATGGCACACCTTACTTTAAAAGATGTCACTAAAATTTACGACGGTGACGTTCTTGCAGTTGAACAGGCAGATTTTCAGATTCCCGATGAGTCGTTTACTGTGCTTGTCGGTCCATCGGGATGTGGAAAATCGACACTCTTGCGGATGATCGCTGGATTGGAAGAGATAACGGAAGGCGACATCTATATCGACGATGAACGGATCAATGACATTCCCCCTAAAGATCGCGACATTGCCATGGTCTTCCAAAATTATGCGCTTTATCCACACATGACGGTGTATAAGAACATGGCGTTCGGGTTGAAACTTCGGAAATATCCGAAAGCAGAGATCGATGCGCGTGTTAAAGAAGCGGCGGAGATTCTGAGTATCTCACACCTTTTGAACCGTAAACCGAAGCACCTCTCTGGTGGTGAACGCCAACGCGTCGCCGTTGGTAGAGCGATCGTCCGACATCCTAAAGTCTTCCTGTTTGATGAACCGTTGAGCAACCTCGATGCGAAGCTGCGCGTGCAAATGCGGATGGAGATCAGTCGTCTGCACGACCGACTCAACGCCACAATGGTCTACGTTACACACGACCAAGTCGAAGCGATGACGATGGGGGACCAAATCGTGGTGCTCAATGAAGGGAAAATCCAGCAGATTGCCGATCCGGGGACGCTTTATCATAAACCGGCAAACCAATTTGTCGGTGGATTCATCGGCACCCCCCCAATGAACTTCATAGAGACGGGCATCGTGAATAATGGCGGTGCTCCGATGCTCAGATTTGAAACCTTCAAAGTGGAACTGAACGATCGCTTGCAGTCGGCACTCGGAAAACTTTCAGGGGATTCAGTGACGCTCGGCATTCGTCCGGAGGATATTCATATCGGTGAAAACGGGAACAATAGTGTTGGCACACAGGTGGAACTGGTTGAGCCGCTCGGGAATCATGCCCTTTTATATCTGCGGACAGAGAAAAATAGTTTCGTTGCCCAATCTGATCTTGCTAACGTGCCGCAACACAACGCGCAGTTGACGGTCCGTTTTGACATGGAGAAAGCGCATCTATTTCACCCAGAGACAGGTGAATCTTTAACCGTGGTGTAGCATAGTAGTGAACGGCACGGCGGAGCGTGCCTACTCCTTTAATGCTTGGATGTGTGCCCATGTTTCTGCATCTATTGGAATGCCGTCCCGTTCGCGTCTGCGTTGTGTTTCCCACCCGCGTTCACCCGGCACCCGAATTGCCTCGGCCCCAGCAGCGTGTTTTGCCGATTTGAGATATCCGATAAAGCGTTCTATCTCTGCACTGAACCCGGGAAACTCCCTAAAACTGGCAACGTTCATCACCAGCACAAACAACCCGTTACCGACGCGGGCATCTTCTCCTTTACTACAGCCTGCTCCCGTGAGCGCGCCCGACAGGAGGTCAACGATGACACTCAGTCCGAACCCCTTATGCGCTGAAACCGTCCCACCGAAAGGTAGCAAGGCGGCGGGTGGTACATCATAGAAATCGTCCGCATTCGTGGTTGACTCGCCTTCCGCGTTAATGAGCCATCCGTGCGGGAGTGCTTCGTCCCGATGCTGTTTGACCCGAATCTTCCCGGATGCGACGACACTCGTGGACATGTCCAACACAATTGGATCTTTTCCCTCAATCGGCACTGCACACGCAATCGGATTTGTAGAGAGTCTGCCTTCGGTGCCGCCGTGCGGTGCGACACATGTGCCACCGCCGTGATCATTAGCCATGAGCACTGCGATCATCTCAGCGTCTGCGGCGAGGCAGGCGTATCCGCCTAACCTACCGACCTCATTGCACCGCGAAACAGCAACCGAGCTGATATCCGTCTGTTTCGCTTTCTGGAGTGCCAATTCAACGGCACGCGTCGCAATGACGGGACCGAAACCCCAATTTCCATCTAAGACAGCGATTGAAGCGGATTCGTGCAAGGTCTCCGTTGGTGCATCCGGTTGGATTAACCCGTCTTCCAGTTCACGCACATATTTCGGGAGGTGGATAACGCCGTGTGAATCGTGTCCGACGCGGTTGGCATCCACCATGGACTTGGTTACCACTTCCGCTTCGGCTGTTGAGATATTTAATTTCTGGAAGACGTTGAGACAAATTTCGGTGAGTTCTTCTGCTGTAAAGCTCAGCATTGTGGGAATCCTTAAGGGACGAAACTACTTGTCTTTCGCCTGCTGTAGCAATTCTGCTAACCTGTCGGCAAAACGGCGTTGACTGTCGTCCTCTGGGGCATAACCTATTACTTTTCGTGCATTGGCGATACTCCAGAATTTATGCGAATTGTCGCTGATACCGTAGAAGATCTGGAAGGGGATCCCGTTTTCGTCCTCTATGTTCTCCGTCTCAATGCTCTTGACGAAGAGTTGGACCTGATCTCGGATGCTCAAATACGCGCCGAGTCCTCGGTGCATCGCCTTCAAATCGTCCGCTGAAGAATTCGCCATATCCGTCTCTCGCGGTCCGCCGATACGCAACTGGACGTTCTGTAATTTCTTACCCTCAACGTGTCCCGTCGCAAAAACGAAGCCGAGGTGCTCATACGCCTCTTTTGCCCATCCGTAGAAGTTATCGGAGAGCGGACGCATCTCCGGTGTCACCACATCCCATTTATCTGCCCAGATGAGCCGCTCGTAATAGTCGGCGGCGTGGTTGGAACTACAGACGACGACGCGCCGGACATCGGTCTCAATACAGGTCTGATAAAGGTTGTATGCCATCTGGACGTTGGCAAGTTCATTCTCGAAACTGCCGCCCTTAAATGCACAATGGACAACTGCATCAACACCCTCAAAATGATGTCGGTATGCGTCTCGATTGGAGTCTGTTAGTTCAGCAATTTGAACGCCTTCAACCTCTTCCCCTTGTCGATTTGTGGTTTTCACATCTAAAAGGACGAGTTCGTAGCGTTGACGAAATTCGGGGAGCATCCGTCCGGCGATATAGCCGGATGCACCGGTGATAAGGACTTTTCTACGGTTCGGCATTTGTTTAGTGTTCCTTCTGTTGGGATATAGTGAGGTGCTTAAGGAGTTAGACTGTGCACTGCAATTTTTCGTTCAATTTCTTGTATGAGCCTATCCATCAGAGGATGAAAAGGGGTCATCTTAAATGCAATTTCATATAAACCGTGAAGACTATGCTTGACCCGCCGGTTAGATTTGCTAAGAAAACGAACCAACATTTGAAAAAGTTGTTTTCCTCTGAGTTGAAGCTGATACGCTTCTCTTATTTGTTGCTCAAGTTCTGAATTAGGTGGACGAAACCCCCGGCGTTGGCGAAAGCCATCATCCATTTCAGTTTGACCAGAATGGACAACTTCATTGCAATGATGGTCAAACTTATAGTCTCTGCCTGCTAAAAATTCACCAACCTCAAACGCAAACCACTTGACGATTGTGTCAAGCACTTGCTTGTGCTCATCGGTTTCATCAGGATCCATCAAACTTTCTAAACTTGGTTCAGCACCTGCATACAAATCATTCTCGATACTATACCCCTGTGTCCAAATGATTTCCTCATAGCCTGCAGGAAGCTGCGTAAACAATTCTTTATCTTGATCCGCGATGAACGCAACTGGCAGATGGTCAAATTCGCTTTTTCTATCATAAACAGCAAATAGATTAGGTCTTCCACCTACGCCCAGAATATCAACTTCTGGTCCCTCAAGAAGATCTTCCATCCATCGAAAAATCTGCATATCTTCTTTACCTTCAACCACAATCGTTGGTAGTCGCGATCTACGAAGAGTAGAGACCAATTCGTCTACTGTAGGGTTCAGACGGGGCATTAAACTTCTCCGCGATCATCGTCCAACATAAATTCTTTGTCAGGATACTTGGAATATATGAAAGGCGAATGTGTGGCAAGGAAAAATTGATTTTTTTGTCCCTGTTTAAGCAAAGTCGGGAGTAAGCGTCTTTGCCAATCCACGTGTAGGCTTAATTCTGGTTCATCAATAAAAACTGCCATTCCCTGGTTAAAAGCATTGTAGCAGAGAAAACTGAGCATCTGCTTTTCGCCAGAGGAGAGTTTATCAGAAGAGATGGCATCTTTTGTTTTCCCAACTGTAATTCCATCGCTTCCTTCTCCCAAAGTAATCCCAGCGGTAGCTTCCCCACGAATAGCCCGTCCCGTAACATGAATAGTGTCATATCGTAGAATCTTCCGAGATAACTCAGACAATATAGAAAACGGCTTACTCAACTGCTCTCGTTCCGCCCTAACTTTCTGAATAGCATTCAAAACAGCCGAAGGATCTTGAGGCATCTCAGAAACTTTGTCCTTATCCGGTTTGTTTTGTATCCCTTTTGAAATATCTTCTAATACCTGCGCCTGGCGTGTGGTGATTTCTTCATAGATATCAGCGTATTTCTGTGTGAGCAGCTCACCGAGATCCTCCGTTGAAATTGAAGCAATGAACTTGTGCCCATTGATTGATACTTCATCGGAAAATCTCAACATTGAAACTTGTAGCCTTTCGGGTCCTGACAAAACTCTTACATCGGAAACCTCTGCCTCCGGAGTTATCGAAAAACCACCTTCAATTCTCCTAAATGTTGGGAAGAATAAACTACTTTTCATTGCATGAGATATTTGTGCGTTAAACCCATCAAACCGTTTCCCTACTCCCTCAACATTAACAATTTCCGAGACTTTCTCTCCGGAAATCTGTCCATCCAACTTAACCATGTTAGGTGCAATTCGATGTATGCTCAAAGAAAATGGATCTGTTTCAATTAAAACAGATTCAAACGGAATTTCAGGAAAAATTCGATATAGGTTGCCGCTAATTAGGTACCATAAGAGTTTCAATAGCGTTGTTTTACCTGAACCGTTTGCTCCGGTAAAAATGTTCAAGTCCTCATTGAACTCAAATTCACCATCAAGCCGCTTATTGAGCCCTTTAACTTTAAGATATCGTACCATCTGTTTTACCTCACGGAGATAGTTATCAACATAAAACCTGAATGTCTATGGAATCTCCAATTTTTCTTTGCAGTGCCGAGCGAGGGTTTTCATTTCTGCGATGACCTGTGCCTCGGTTTGCATCAACTGGCTAAAGATGGGCGGGACAGGTCGCCTGCTGAAGATTCTTTCAAAGAAACCCTGTTGGACATGGAGCGGCACGCCGAAACGTGAATTTCCAATACGATCAGGATCCAGTCCTAAGTATTCAATTGAGAGATAATGCGCAACATCGTCCTGGGTAACGGTGCCTTCACGGGTGCTGCCGGTATTCCTGCGTCCGTAGCTCACGAGATAGACCCTCCCGGTCATCCGGCTGAGGATGGTATACCCACCGATATCAACGGCTTCATTCCAACACTTTTCAAATCCGTTTTTGGGGAGGCGTTCGCGAAGTTCTTCGGCGGAGCGGACTACGAATTTGTTCTGATGCGGCGTTTTGATGATCAGAAACTCTTCATCCTGGTCCTTTAATGGCGGTTGTCCCGTAAACAACTCAACGGAATCCAACGTCCAGACGATGCCATCTCGGATGCCCTTCGCCATGTTATGATGCCTCTCAACAAACTCTCCGTTCAATGGATGCAGACAATAAGCACCGCCACCGTTAAAAATACGCCGCAACTTTCGACGATGTTCTATGACAGAAAACCGCTTCTTCGTGACCGGTACTTCTAATTGGAGCGTATATCCGGTATGTAAATCCGTTGTGAGATTCAGCTGGGATTGGCGAAGTTCAGCCAATCGGGTCAAAGCCGTCTGGCTTTTCGACAAAACGCGTCCGATCAGATACTCACGGCGGAGTCCAGGGATCTCCGTCGCAAGGCGTTCAAGCGTTGGGGCATCCAACTGCTCCAACATAACTTTATGCTCCCATCGGGTGCCGCGTTCATGCATTAAAATTTGGAATTGCTGCGCGTCGCCGGCAGTTCGGATATACCCGAGGGCTGTCCATGGGTCGAATGTTGCCCTATAGTTCCCGCTGGTTTCCGCATCTCCATCCGCTAATACGCAATCTCGCCGTTCATACCGAGAATAGAGTCCAAACTGAAATTCAAAATCTTCGTAAGGTGCTAAGGCTTCGCGCAAATCACGGGCAAATTCTTTTCCGCGGGTAAAACGTTTGAAAATCTGCTCAGTCTGTTTCGGTTGATTGAGCGCATCAAGGAACGTTCCAATCTGAATCCCCCCTTCTTCTACACCTTCATCTTCATTCTTTCCAAAAACCTTGGTTTTGGTTTTAAAAGGAGGATTTCGAAGGAAAACGTCGCGTTGTGAGACGAGATGCAACGCTGGGTCCCCCGTTACATCCTTGAGGGCAGGCGCGTCTCCGAGGATTTCTGCGAGTTTGACATCATCAATCTTTTCTGTCAAATCAATACCGCGTTTTAACTCAGCGAAATGGATGATGTCATCAAGACGATACTTTAGGGGTGCACTCGAAGAGAGGTTATCGTAGTTAGAGCGATGGAAGCGGATGCGTGGCTTGATGCGAAAGACCGGCGTAAGTCCATAATCCTTCAGCAACACATACAGCGTGACGGTATAGGAGTCCACATGAACCTTCTGTGCCAAGATTCCGTCCCGCTTTGCATCTTTTTCCACGATTAACCGCTCTTGAACGAGACGGCTATCGTTGCCGAAAATCATCATCCGGTGTTCTTCTCTGTTATCATCAACTAACATGGATTTACCCTCCTCGCACTTGTGATATAAAACGATACCGTCGGGTCTCAGTTTCGCTACGCCGTTTCGGATCGCTGTCGTGCTAAGGCAGCTGCGCCAAGAATAGCGGAATTATCGCCCAGCTTTGCCGGTACAATTTGAACCCCGCTCAGCGTATTGGGCAGCGCGTATTTTTCAGCGGCGGCACGGATATCGTCCAAGAATTTATCGTCCAATGCTTCAACGACACCCCCACCCAACACAATCATCTCCGGATTCAAGAAATTTACAATGGAACCAATGCCAATACCAAGATATTTCGTTACTCTTCTGAAAATTTTGAGGGTTAGTTTATCGTTTGCGCGGATCGCCTTCGCCAAAACGCCACTCCGAATCGCACTCAGGTCACCGCCCGTGAGTTCGGAAATTATACTCTTCTTTCCCTTTTTTAGAATAGCCTTTCGGAATTGCTTTGTCATCGCCGTGCGGCTGGCGATCGCTTCCAAACATCCACGCGTGCCGCAGCCACAGCGGGGTCCGCCCGCTTTGACGATGATATGTCCGATTTCACCAGCTGTCTTACTTGCACCATGGAACAATTCACCCTTTAGAATGATGCCACCGCCAATACCCGTGCCTACAAAAATCCCGACGACATTCTGAACACCTTGTCCCGCACCAAACACGTGTTCACCGAGCGTTCCGACGTTCACATCATTGTCAACAAAAGTTGGGAAGCCAGTGCGTGTTTCTAACTCTGTTTTCAGTGGAACATCCCGCCAGCCGAGATTCGGTGCGAAAATGACAACGCCTGTTGCGGGGTCAAGCGGTCCCGGGGCACCAATGCCGATCGCTTGAATCGAATCGGAGGCAACACCTGATTTGTCAATCGCTTTCTGGACGGAACCTGCGATCCGATCAATCACTTCGGATACACCTCTGTCCGCCTTGGTTGGGACTTTGGCTGTGGCTAAGACATTCCCCTCTGCATCAATGACAGCGGACAGAATCTTGGTGCCGCCCATATCCACACCGATAACATTAGCACTCATAATTTTTTAACCCTCCTTGGGGTTCGTTGAGGCGGGTTTGGGACGTAATATGCCCTTGCGTAGATCCGCCCTCTTGGCGCAAGTCTATAGAGGAGACCTGCGGGACAATGTTACGGGCTTGCGTGTTTGGTTCTTCTGTAGAAATGATAACAATTCCTGTTTGAAACCTGCGGCGGAGAGTTGGTCCCACTTTTCCAAAAACGTTTCATAATCCGCTTTGCGGGTTTCCTGCGTTCGAGCGATGAGCGTTGCTGCACCCGATAGGATATCAATCCGTCCTTCCCGGTTTCCCGATTGAGATGTATAATCCGCTAAGACCTCTAAGACGACATCAGCGTCGTGAATATCACCGAGTATCTCTTGTAAATCAACGATGACGGCGAGAAACTCAGCGTACCGACTGTCAGCAGTCGGTAATCCATAAACGACGCGAAAAAGTTCCATGGTATACCGGAGGCGTTTAATGGAGATTCGCATATTGTGGAGTTCTTCACGCTTCGTCTCGTCTCGAATGAACGGTTCCCACGTATAAACCTCTTCAAGCCTTTGTGGGAGGATGATGCGTGCGTTCTCCTGATAACTCCGCAGCGGTTCAACACCGATGACCTTATGTGCCTTTGCCATTTTTTAATTATACCTTCCCCCAAAGAATTCTAAAAACTTGGTCTCAAAACCGGTTTCTTCGAGTTCTTCAAAGAGCATCAGCATCGGTTCTCGTGCGTCTTTCCGTTTCCGCTGTAGGTGCTCAATTACCTCTCGGATGTCCGATCGCTCCCCTTCCATCAGATTCACCAATTCATTCTCAAAACGAACGATGAGGACATCCAGATCCCGCACGGCTCCCATCGTTCGGGTTATTGCCTTTACCTTTTTGTAATGTTTTTTGAACGGTCTCTTTGGAAAGCAGTCAGCGAAATTGTCCATCGCGGCTCGTAACCGACGCGAGGTGACACGCATATCGTGAACAAATCCGATATCAGTTCCCTTTTTGGCCCCCTCTTTGTAGGACAGCATTTCATGAAAGTAGTTCACAATTATCTGTCGAGCACAGACTTCCAACGCTTCGTCAGGTACGATGTCTTTGATTTCCGATCCTGTCGCCATTATTCTGATCCTCATTAGAAGAGTACAACTTTCGCCAATAAAAAATAGGCGAAAATACCAACCACATCAATCGCTATGGAACTATTGGAAACCTTTGGCTCTTAAGATCTGGAACGATGCCGGAGTAGATGATCCGTGAGAACAAGTGCTGCCATCGCTTCGACAATAGCGGGGGCTCGCACTAAAACACAGGGATCGTGTCGTCCGCTTGCTTCTAACGTCACCTCACTCCCGTGCATATCAACGGTCTGTTGCGGTTTACCGATTGTTGCTGTCGGTTTGAAAGCGACTTGGAACAGAATATTTTCGCCGTTTGAAATACCGCCCTGTGTGCCGCCGGAATTATTTGTCCGCGTCCGAATGCGCGCCGTTTGGTCATCCTTTTCGAGATAAAAGGGATCGTTATGTTCAGACCCCGTCATCGTAACACCCCCAAAGCCAGAGCCGATTTGGAATCCCATCGTTGCGGGGAGCGACATCATTGCTTTCGCCAAATCCGCTTTGAGTTTGTCAAACACCGGTTCGCCGAGTCCGACAGGAACATTACGAGCAACCGATTCGATAATACCTCCCAGAGAGTCGAGATCCCGTCGCGCCTGATCGATGCGTTCCGCCATTTTCGGACCGACAATAGGGTCGGGACACCGGACAGGACTCGCTTCTATCTCTTCAAGTGTCACCATGTCTGCGTCGACTTCGGCTTCCAAGGTATGAATCTGTTTGACATAAGCGAGCGTTTCAGTTCCAGACATTTCGCGCAAAACTTGCTTCGCAATTGCTCCCGCTGCGACACGCCCGATGGTTTCCCGTGCACTTGCCCTACCGCCACCTTGCCAGTTTCGGATTCCGTACTTCTCTTGATATGTAAAATCGGCGTGTGAGGGTCTGTAAAGGTCTTTCAGGTGTTCGTAGGCTGACGGACGCGCGTCTTTATTCCACACCAGCATGGAGATAGGCGTCCCGAGCGTCTTTCCTTCAAAGACACCGGAAAGTATCTCAACGACATCGCTCTCCTGACGCGGTGTCGTGAGTCGGCTTTGCCCCGGTCTCCGTCGATCCAGTTCAAATTGTATTGTGGATATATCCAGGTCGATTTGCGGGGGACACCCGTCAACGACAACGCCGACAGCTCCGCCGTGTGATTCGCCCCAGGTTGTAATCCGAAAAAGATGACCGAACGTATTCATTTTTTTACAGGCACGCTTTGGAAGCGTGTCCCTTACCTTTAGAATTGTATATTTTGAGCATGTTATGGTATACTATATCAGATTCTGTCGTAAAAAGCAAGCAATTTAAAGGATTCTATGGTATCAATTTTTAAACGTTACATTGCGCTGCTCCTGATTTTCATCGGCATTGTGTTTTTATGGAATACACTGTTTGTGTATCCCCTCAAAATCTTTGTCGTCTTTATGCATGAAGTGAGCCACGGACTCGCGGCGGTCGCCACCGGAGGTCGCATTGTAGAGATTCAGATTAACCCGCAGCAGGGAGGGTACGCCCTGACACAAGGCGGCTCCCGATTTTTGACGTTGACCGCGGGGTATCTCGGCAGTCTGCTGTGGGGTGGACTCATCTTACTCTTGGCGGCGAGAACCCACTTCGATAAAGTGATTAGTATCCTTATCGGCACCGGTATGGTGGCTATCTCCATCGGCTACGGGGAGAGCACGTTTACGTATCTGTTCGGCATCGGTTTCGGCATCGCGCTGGTTGCCATCGGTTTCTATCTCCCAGAAGCGTTCAACGATTGGGTTCTCCGTATTATCGGTGTGACGAGCTGTCTCTACGCGATTCTTGAC
Source organism: Candidatus Poribacteria bacterium (assembly GCA_022821725.1). Taxonomy (GTDB): domain Bacteria; phylum Poribacteria; class WGA-4E; order WGA-4E; family WGA-3G; genus WGA-3G. The sequence goes on from JAJEDB010000068.1 coordinate 29,859, forward strand.
ATTAAAAGCGATGTTCTGGACAGATCGAACCTCCGTTCGGATGCCCGAATGCTCTCGGAGATCACAGGTATTCCAACTGAGGTTTGGGGTGTCCTGTGGATTCTCATTGCAATCGCACTTACGCTATGGTTTCTGTATCTGGCAGGCAAAACGCCAGTTGCCCAAGAAGAAACATCTGCGGCGGAAAACCTCTGATTTTGCAACGCGCTATTAACCAAACGGACTAAATTGTCCCGACGATATTCCACGAAAGTGGAGAAACCATACGCCGAGACCCAATAGAAAAAGTGGCACGCAGATAAGCACGATGAGAATGAAAAATCCCCATATCCACGACCTCTTAGATTTGGCAACCGTTGCCAAGCGTGCAAGCAGCACACCCCCACAGATCATAATTATAACAACGAGACTAAATATTATCACCATTACCATCTCTGGTTATCTCCTTCATCTGCTTTAGGTTATGAGAGGTTTCTTCACAATTGGAATACCGCAAGGACAACGGACGCAGCAGCCCGGATTCAATCGTTAAAAAATCAAACAGTCCTATTACGCTACGCGCAACGCTGATCGGTATCCTTCTCATCCCCTTTAATAGCTACTGGGTTCTACATCTCAGTTATATCTGGGATTCCAACCGACCTACGAGTTTGGCATTACTCTTTAATGTTCTATTTACGTTGCTTGTCCTTATCGGATTCAGCGCGGTCCTGCGCCGTTTACGTCCTACACTGGCGTTTACACAGAGCGAATTGTTAACCATCTATGCGATGCTGTGCCAAGCCTCCGTTTTCGCAGGGCGCGATATGCTACAAGTTCTGGTTCCGTTGATGGGTAACGGTTTCTGGTACGCAACAACCGAAAACGAATGGGCACACCTCTTCCATCAACACCTCCCCGACTGGCTTGTCGTCGGAAAACAAGAGGTTCTGCAGGGGTTCTACAAAGGCGAATCCACATTCTATCTTCAGACACACATAGAGGCATGGCTGCTACCAACACTGATATGGGTGGGGTTCTGCCTCGTCATCGGGGTGACAATGCTCTGCCTCAACGTGCTTTTACGCAAGCAGTGGCAGGAACATGAACGACTCACCTATCCGATCGCACAACTGCCTTACGAAATCACACGCGCAGCTTCAAACGTAGGAAACTCCCTACGAATGACATCTCATCTATTTTTTAATAAACGGATGATGGTGGTCGGCTTATGCATCGCTGCGCTCCTGAACCTCCTCTATAGTTTACACCAAATCGATCCTGCTTTCCCTACAATTCCGTTGTATCGCGGTTTCCGACTCCCCGATAAGCCGTGGAGCGCGATGAACAATCCGGGCTTCCGTATCAGTTTTTTCCCGTTTGCGATTGGCGTAGGTTTCCTGATTCCACTGGATTTAGGGTTTTCTTGCTGGTTCTTCCATCTGTTTTGGCACTTCCAACGGATCGTCGGTGAGATGTTCGGTTGGCGAAGTGCCATCGGATTTCCGAGGGAAATGGCGCAAATCCGAGGTGTATGGATAGCCCTTTTTCTCTGGACATTATGGATGGGACGCGCCCATGTTAAGGTAGTGCTGCAAACTATTGTAGGTTGGGTTGAACGCAGTGAAACCCAACGTTACATAGGCAGAACCAGTGACGAAGGTGAAGCATTACGCTACAGAACAGCGGGAATCGGGGTGCTTGTCGGATTTATTTTGATTATGGGATTCTGTCTCAAGGCGGGGATGTCGCTCTGGTTTGCGGGTCTATTTTTCGTCCTCTATTTTGCAATGTCTATAACGATCACCCGCATTCGCGCCGAACTCGGACCGCCGGCACACGACCTTTACAACGCCGGTCCAGACTTGCTCTTGGCAGATGCCCTCGGTACACGGCGCATCGGGAATCGGAATCTTTCGGTGATGTCGCTCTTTTTCTGGCTGAATCACCTATCCTATCGCGCACACCCAATGCCGCACCAACTGGAGGGCTTGAAACTCGCACATCAAACCCGTTTCAACCCGACCCAGCTGCTGTGGGTATTGGCACTCGCGATTTTCGTAGGTGCGCTCTCCGCGGCTTGGGGACACCTACATCTCTCCTACGAAGTCGGCTTAGAACAAGCACGTTCGTGGTATGCCCGCGCCGCCTTCAACAGGCTGGCGGGATGGCTCTACAATCCAAGTGAAACGAGCATCAGCGGCATGCTTTATACCACCGGTGGATTCGCTTTCGCCGTCAGTCTTTTGCTCCTGCGATGGCGATTCGTTCAGTGGCCCCTGCACCCCGTCGGTTACGTGGTTTCAAGTTGGTGGACCTTTACTGGACTCTGGTTTCCGCTCCTCATCAGCTGGATTGTGAAACGGATTCTGCTTTCAACGGGGGGTGTTCGCTTATATAGACGTTCTATTCCCTTTTTCATCGGTTTGGTTATCGGGGACGTGATCGTTGCATCCATCATTAGCATTCTGGGATTGATTTTCGATTTTCGTGTCGTCTACCTGAGTTGGTGACGCTTTCCAGGAACAGAAAATGCCAAAGACAGCAATCCATAACTAACGGTGTCCAACAGAAACCTCACTTACTGATTTGAATATAGTATTCACAGCACTAAAGAGGCGTGGCAAATTATCTACGCTAAAACTCGTTCTGTTTTGAGTGAAAGCATCCGCAATCAGGTGTCCAAATTGCCACCACGTTCCGTCGCTAACAATACCGTACACAGGGATATCTGGATCGTCATTTATCTTTTGTGCCGCCACTAACTCGGACAAACATTGTCTCCACCCGTGTTCAAAATCGTTCTTCTTCGCCTCTACGAGGATGATCAAAGGTGTTCCAACAACCCGTTTTCCTAATTCCGATCTTGTAGAGACGAGGTAATCTGGCGTGCCGTTGAGGGTCTCATCGTAGGCGATAGGTTTTTTTATCCAAAGCGCATAGCCATCGGCATACGCTTTATAGACTTCCCGCAAAATAGGATAGATAATCGCTTCACACCGCGATGCCTCCGACGCAAAAACATCAATATATTCCCGGCTAAATTCCAATTCCTGTAGAAATTGTTTTGAAGGGAACCCCACGGTTTCCTCAACATTAAGGAAGTCATTTTCCACGTGTCGAATGTGAAATTTTTCCTGAACTTCAGGGATTGTCTTGAAATCACTAAACGCCATGCCGCAACACCTCCAACGCATGCCCAGCAAAGCCGAATCTAAATTTGATTTGCGCTATTTAAGGGATTATAGCACAGATTGAGCGATTCGGTCAAGAAAATTCTTGAAATTTCCACGTAAATCTGTTATCATTTTTCATCATGGAGGCAACAGATTTGTCCCTCAGTGTGAATATCGGTGGGATTCAGATGCGAAACCCCGTTATGACGGCATCCGGCACCTTCGGCTACGGTAGCGAATACGTGGATTTTGTGGATCTGAACCGGCTCGGTGCGGTGGTCGTTAAAGGCGTTACGAGTGTGCCGTGGCCTGGCAACCCGATGCAACGCATCATGGAAACCCCGTCCGGCATGCTGAATGCGATTGGACTCCAAAACGTCGGCGTAGATGGCTTTATCTCGGAGAAACTCCCCTATCTGCGTGATTTTGATGTGCCGGTGATTGTTAACGTCTGTGGCAAAACGGTCGAAGAATACCTCATCGTAACTGAAAAACTGAACACCGCAGAGGGTGTTGCGGGCATAGAACTGAATATCTCCTGTCCGAACTTAGACTGTGGTGGTATGAGTTTCGGTGTTGATGCGACATTGGCACACCAACTCGTCACAGAAGTCCGGGCAAAGACCCATCTACCCCTACTGGTCAAGCTCTCCCCAAACGTCACAGATATTACGCTGATTGCCCGCGCTGTTGAGGATGCCGGTGCGAACGCGCTCTCTGCGATCAACACACTCCTCGGCATGGCGATCAATGCGGAAACCCGGAAACCGGAACTCGCAAACGTGACAGGCGGACTCTCCGGTCCCGCGATAAAGCCGGTGGCATTAAGATTGGTGTGGGAGGTTTATAAGAGCGTCTCTATTCCCATCGTTGGAATGGGGGGCATCATGACTGCAACAGACGCTGTGGAATTCTTCATCGCTGGGTCATCCGCCGTGGCGGTCGGGACAGCCAACTTCGTCAATCCACAGGCATCGATGGCGGTCGTGAAAGGTCTTCACGCCTACCTCAAAGCAGCAGATATAGGGTCAATTAAGGAATTGGTTGGTAGTTTGCAGATTGATTCGTAATCGTTTTTGAAAAAAAATTGCACATGATAAGGATAAGGTGGATTTATAACAGACGCTTAGAGGAGGACCATGCGGCATCTGATAACACTCGACGATTTGTCAAATTTTGAGATTGAACAAATCTTTCGACTCGCAGCAGGCATGCAGTCGCAACTGGAGACATGGGCAGGCATCTGCCGAAGTAAACTGCTGGCAACGCTTTTCTATGAACCCAGCACACGGACCCGGCTTTCGTTTGAAAGTGCAATGGAACGGCTTAACGGTGGCACCCTCGGCTTCGCTGATCCACAAGCAACTTCCGCTACCAAAGGAGAGACACTTGCGGATACCGCACGGATGGTAACAAACTATGCCGATCTCATTGTCGTTCGGCACAATTGGGCAGGTGCAGCGCGCGTCATTGCACAGCACGCACACATCCCCGTCATCAACGGCGGTGACGGGAGCCACACACACCCGACGCAGGCACTCGCGGACCTGTATACCATTATACAGCGAAAATCACAGATAGAGGGGTTAACTATCGGTATCTGCGGGGATCTTCAGTTCGGACGGGCGGCACACTCTTTCGCGCTTGCAGTGGCGCGATTTGGTGGGAATCTGGTTCACATCGCGCCGAAACCCTTACAAATGCCGCCGTGGGTGCTGGCGCAACTGGAGCAACGCCATAGGCAGATACCGCTTGAGGTAGAAAGTATCACAGAGGTGATTGATAGGCTGGATGTCATCTACGTCAATAGACTTCAGGAAGAACGGCTTCCATCGAATATGGATGCGGCAGCCGTCCGGGGCAGCTACCTGCTGAACGCAGCCGTTATGAAGCATGCCAAATCCGATGCGATGATTATGCATCCACTCCCGCGGGTCAACGAACTCGCCTATGAATTGGATGACGACCCCCGTGCCGCCTATTTCGAGCAATCCGCGAATGCAGTGCCGGTTCGGATGGCACTGATCGCCAGCCTTATGGGACTGGAGCAACTCATTTTGACACAACCCCCAGAGCGAGACATCGCTCCTTCTACACGGACGTGTAAAAACGCCAACTGTGTTACGAATCACGAGACCTACCTAACGCCTGAACGTGAAACGTTTAAAGGTGATGTCAAACTGGAGGCTTGTGCCTACTGCGGAAACCTGCTTTCTTAACACGACCACACACACTTTGCACGTTTTTTATTCTGACCTTTTGATACTCCCACACCTAAAGGAGTGGGATTCTTGCTTCGTCGTTTCGCGCCTTAACAAATAAGGTCTTACAGAAACTCCACAAGCGTTTAGACTCTCGGTGTAGCCCACCGCGAGTAAGTTATGAGCAAGTACGGATTGATATAGATCATATATCGGTTGTTTTGGTGTTCCTACTTGCTTTAGATTACCACTCACGCCTACGGCAATAGGCTGTGGCAGGATTGCCGCCCCACCACTGCAAGTAGTATGTTAATTATACTACATTTTCCGTGCTGTGTCAAATGTTTTTTGACCTTTTGCACGGGTGTTACGGGGTCGGACCCATAGCTAAAGCAATGGGATTATTAGAGAAGTCCCTTCATTCTTCTTGGGCAGGGGAACTATCAAATATATCTGATTTTTCGAGGATCGCCATCTCCGTCATACGCCAGATAACGCTATCAGGACTCACCGCATACCACTTCCCATTCGGGAGGGTCATAACGACATAGTCTCTTTCGCTGGCATCTAAAGACTCAGAAAAGAAATCGTTGGTTACCCAGTTTGCATAGGTGATAGGCTCATCGTTGTCCCATTGCCACCACTCTTTTGTTCGTTTAGAAAGCGCGCCTGTCGCAGGGACGCGTTTGAGTCCTATCCAATAGAATTTATGACCGAAAACTGCCTCTAACCACGCTTGTTCTTCTTCGTTATTAATCACAACGAGATGTGCTTTTTCTGCGGTCGCTTGGGCAACGGCATCGTCGCGAGTTTCGCAGTGAACCCTTTTATAGGCGTGTCCATTTTCGGGATTGACGACCCACACGTCATAAGAAGGCACTGGTATCGACAATGATTCTGGTAAGAGCGGAGGCGGTTCAGGCTCGTCTGCTTCTATTTTTTCAGAGGGTCGTTTGGGGGGAATCGGTTCGCTGTCAAAGGTCAACGTCAGTCCATCGAATCGGTCCCCGGGGTCAAGGCGAATCGGTTCAGCCTCCACAGAAAGATCTTGATATTCAAAAGAAAACATGTAGAATGCAGCATCATTTTTTTCATCTATATAGCGGGTAAAGTATCCTTCAGCGTTTGTCCGTAAGTCGCCGCCACCACTGCCGGAGCCGGTGCCATCCACACTACGATAATGGGTGTGGACGCGGACGCGGGTATTGGCAAGCGGCGTCCCATCCCTGAAAACGATACGTCCCCGAACCCGCATCCGAGGTTGCACGGTGACCTTCACGTCCTCAAGATGGGTACCCAACTGGAGACCGAACGCGATTTCATCATAATCATAGCGCGGGTATAAGGTGATCCCTCGGATACGGAGGGACAAAATTTCAACGTCCGGTTCAAAGTCCTCTGGATCCATACCGAAATTACTGGAAACGAACGCATCTACATCGACTTGCGTAAGTTCCGTCCAATCTTTCGACGTGAACTCGTCTACAATGTTCTCAAAGTCCTTGGGTAGGCGTGTATCTATGTCGTAAGGAAGTGCCCCGATGTATACCGGACCTGAGGGGACACCTGTTATAGAAAACCGACCTTCTCGGTCTGTGTGCGCCCGACGCAATTGCGCGTGTTCATTCGGTAAAAACACCGGCGACATGTTCCCATCGCCATTATCATCAAGAGGTGCAATAAATATCGGCAACTCGACAACCGGCTTCCCATCCAGATCAACAACGCGCCCGGTAACAGTCCCCGTATTTTCCTGAGCAACACCCATCGAAACAAAACTGATGAGGAACGTAACCACCATCATTCGACAGATCCGAATTTTTCTTTTGGAATTTGTGTATTTCATCGTTTTCTCTCCACAAAACATCTGTTGTGAACGCACACTGCTCACTTCTTCACAGGCGGTTTTTCCTTCTCAAAAAGCACTGTCTGAATAAAACGCCATCGGATGTCTCCAGGCCCAATATCTATCCACTTATCGCCCATCATAATAACGTAATCTTCATCACCGTTGTCAGTATCCTGCGGTTCATCCTGTGCCCAATTGGTATATGTGACGGGCTCGCCGTTGTGCCACTGCCATTGTCCCTCTGCCTCAACATCGTTGAGTCCAATCAAGGTTTGCATCGGGGAAAAGGCTCGCTCTAACCACTGCTGCTCTGTTGCATCGTTAATCGCGACGAGATGCGCGTCTTCTTTCGCTGCTTGTGCGATAGCATCCTCTACGCTGCTAAAACGGATCTTTTTGTAGGCATGTCCATTTTCAGGATTGACGATCCATACACCCGTCGCGTCAAGCCCGCCATGGAAACGAGGGACAGCGTTCCCGGGCATATTAGGGATGAGTGGGGTCTCGAACGTGAAGACCGCCTCGTGCATTAAATCTCCAGGTTTAACCACAATTGGATCCAATTGTGCGCTTCCGGCTCCACATGTGACAGACATGAAGTAAAACATAGGTCCATCCACATAAGGGGGAATGTACTGCACAAAATTCCCTTCGGCATCCGTTTCTGTGGTCCATGACGTTCTCCCATCGTATTCCCCATCTAAACTGAGTTGCTTTACCGTGAACTTGACCCGTTGTGCATTGACGAGTGGGCTTCCGTCCATCTTCAGCACTGTCCCTCGGAGTTGTAGAAACCGCTGCACCGTGACTTCAACATCCTCAATGGACACCCCCGGTTCCACAGAAAACACGATGCCGCGTCCCCACGATTCTTCAGGTGCATAGAGAAACATATCGCCGACTTGGACCTTTAAGATATGTGCCTCTGGCTTATGATACGGAAACAATGCTAATAACACGGGACCGATAATGGCATCGGTAATAGCGAAACGCCCCTCTGCATCGGTTTCCGCTTGGAACGCCATCGGATCGTCTGGCCACTCAAACGCATTCACTTCAATTGGAAACCATGCGCCATGACCGTCCTCAACGGGAACGAGGACAACCGTAAGTCCAGCAATCGGATGTCCTGCTCTATCAACAACGCGCCCGGTGAAAGTGGTTAATGCTCCTTTCTGTGCGTCGCTCCTTGACACACCCGTGAGAAAAAGTGCTATCATCCCAATGAACAATACGAAGACCTTCCTTCTGAAACACAACTGTGCCATTGCCCTTATCTCCTTTTTTCAGTAATCGGTTTCGTTCCCGGAAAAAGACGACCTTACTCGAAGACCTCAAACTTTCCATTTTTGACGATCAGCACAACGGGATCATACACAGGATCGCCAGTGGCATCAAAGGGAAATGTCCCTAAATCTGATGTGAATGCAAAAAGGTATTCCATTTTCGCCGCAGGGTTCACGATTCTCGCTTTCGAATGATCAACGCATTTCCCTTTAATCGCGCCGTATGCTCACCTTCAATGAACGCCTTCCAGCGATCGACATCGGCAATCTCATCAGGGATATGCAAGGTATTCGCCTCTCCAAAGGCGATATCAAACTCCAATGGGGGCGGTGTCTCGGGTTTTACCTTCTTCTCCGGGGGTTGCCAGAGTGGACGCTGTGTTCCATCTTCTACCTGCCCGTTGATAGGCGAATACATAATGTAGTCCTTATAGATCCGCTCCCGCAGTGCCTCAGCGGCTTCAGGTTCAGCATGCACCAGTGCAAGTGCCTTCGGAGCAGCCTGGCGGATCATATTCATGAGTTGTTGTTGGTCGGAATGTGCCGATAAACCGAAACGATCGATCCGACACTTGACTTCCACCGTTTTATCCGCGAGCTGGAGTTCATCGCCGGATTTCAATTCCTGTAGTCTACGTCCAGGGGATTCCGCGTCTTGGTAGCCAGAGAGGAATATGGCGTTTTTCTCGTTACCTGCCAGTCCTGTCGCATAAAACACAGACGCACCCCCCGTTAGCATCCCAGATGAGGCAATAATACACTTCGGTCTCCCATCATTGAGAAGTTTTTCACGTTCACCCAGTTTCGCTTTTCGGACCGAGGCGGTATGGAAAATCGGCTGCCGAGAGTTGAGAACGTAATTGTGAAGTTTCGTACTCAGATGCGGCGGGAGCGACTCATAAATCGAGCAGATCACATTCACTAACCCGTCGGTGATGACGGGGAACTTCGGGATCGTTTTCGCCTCTTGCATCTTCTTGAGGATCAAAATGATCTCTTGGGCGCGTCCGAGCGCGAAAGACGGGATCAGCACCGAACCGCCCCCTTCAATGACTTCTGCAACCGATGTTGCCAACCGTTTCTCTTCTTCACTGCGGGAGGGATGATTAGAGGCACCGTATGTCGCCTCACACCACATCAGATCCGGTTTAAAAAAACTGATATCCTTGATGCCGTCGATGGTGTTCTGGTTAAATGCCGAGACATCTCCAGAATAAAGCAGCTTGCCTTCGGGGGTCTCTAAGAGGATAGAGACGGCGCCCAAGACGTGTCCGGAAGCGTGAAACTGATACCGGAAGTCATTCCAGAGCGGATGCCAGATCCCCATTTCAACCGTTTCCATCTTCCAGAGGACGGTATCGACGGCTTCTTGGTTAAAGAGTTTCTCCGCACCGAATTCCTGCACCCGCACGGAATCGCTTAACATCACTGCGGAGAGCCGTTGGGTGGGTAAGGTGGTATAGATCGGTGTCTGTGGGAACAACTTATGGACCAACGGCAGGGCACCGACGTGATCAGCATGGGCATGAGAGATAAAGATTGCATCGAGCGTCGATGTCATCTCTTTGAGGGTCTTGAAGTCTGGCAGGGCGGCTTCACCGGACGCGTTGACCCGAATCCCCGCATCGATGAGGATGTTCCGATCAGCAACGGATACTAACAGACACGATGCCCCGACTTCGCCTGCGCCGCCTAAAAATACATATTTCAATAGAAACACTTCCTTATCGCTGGTTCCGTCTATCGTGGCGTCGGAACCGTCTGAAACGTGAAAAGACACCCTACTTCCCTATCGTAGAAAGCAAGCCGTCTTTTTCAATGACTGCCCATCGTGCCATGCGCCAAAGCGGACTTTCAGGGCCCGTGGATTGCCATCCGCCTTCTCTAAAGGTGACCACGACATAGTCTTTTTCGGTATCCGGTAGTCTATCACGGAACATCGGATGGGTTGCCCAGTTGGTATATGTGACGGGTTCACCGCTATCCCACTGCCATTCCCCCTCTTTTTCCACATCGGTGAGTCCGATCCAAAAGGGTTTGTGTGTAAAGATGACCTCAAGCCACTGTTGTTCGGCTTCGTCGTTGATAGAAATGAGGTGCGCGCCTTCTGCAACAGCCTTGCGTTGCGCATCCTGCCAGTCTTCACAATGAACCCTTTTGTAAGCGTGTCCATTTGTGGGATTAATGATCCACACGCTTTTTGCTGGCGGTGGTGTCGGTGGTTGACGGAACTTAACGTTCCCGGCAGCGGGAATATTATCAGGGGAGAGTTCAACAGGATCCGGTTTACCCGTAAGCGTTAAGACAATCTCTTCAGGTTGCACGCCATCTTTGAGTAGAAAGGGACCCGCGCCTGCAGAAAGGTCGTTATATTCCACAGAGAGTGTATAAAATCCAGGCTCATCCATGTATTGTGTAAAGTACCCGTCGGCATCCGTAAAAAAGTCGGTTCCATGGGTTCCACCGTGATTCGGACGGGTCTCATGATTTTGTTCCATCGTGAGATCTGCTTCTGCGTTAGCGAGGGGTGTGCCATCGGCGTAGACAACGCGTCCATGAATCTGAAGCCGCGGCTTAACGGTAATTTTAACGTTTTCCAGGGTTACGCCGGGTTCGAGCGCAAATGTGAGTCCTTCAGAAAAGTCTGGGTCTCCTGTATAGAAGAAGGTGACCCTCCCGACTTGAACAGAGACAATCCACTTATCTGGTTCAAGCCGGCTTAGCTTCATCAATTCGTCTGGGATCTCCTCCACCGGGGGGAACGCCTCCGAGTTAAACAGCGCATCCAACATCTCCAGCTTATCCAACGGAATATTGGGAGGCACACTCAATTGAACGGGTCCGGGCTGGACATTTGTAAAGACGAAAGTCCCATCTGAATCGGTTTGCACTTTAGATATGACGCGCGGGATTTCTGAGGGATCCGCGCCTTCCTCTAATTTTTCAGAAGTGGATGAAAATCTGTCCTCGGGGACCAGAAAACCGTTGTGATGTTGCATGGGTTGAATCGCAAATATGAAGTCAGCAACGGGGTTTCCGTCTAAATCGACGACTTTCCCTGAAAACCCACTCAGATCCTCCGCGACTGCTTCAACGCCTATCCCGACAAACGAAAGTATCAATGCAAGTCCTAATAACTTGGGTGTAAGATGGGTCGGTTTCATGTCAATACCTCTTTATGTCTTGACACGCCTAACGCTTTTCAATTTTTAATTATTCGCAAGGCGTTAAATGGATCCATTGATTTATTGAATGTTTTCTCTCATGTCCGCCTGCGCCGATGTTGCAGGCTACGTTTTCAGTATTCCTCAAAAAGAAAATTATGAAAATTCGAGTCATTATCTCATTCAGGGGCTCCAACGGTGAAATGCGGTTTTTCCAGAATCGCTCGCTCAGTCAGACGTGCGAGCGGGCTGCCTTGACGCGTCTCCTGCCACTTTCCTGTCAATCCGATGAGAACCGTGTAACCCTGGTGTGCCTCTGCCTGTTGACCAACGCCTTCACCGTCAGCGGTCTCCTCCGTCTGACTCCAGTTGGTATACGTGAGCGGTTCGCCGTTATCCCAGTGTGGGTTCTCCGCCTTTGAAGCGTCGGTCAGTCCAATCCAATAGTTTTCACGCCCAAAGACTTCAAGGAGCCACGCCTGCTCTGCTGCATCGTTAATGGCAACGAGATGCGCCTCTTGCTCAACAGCGCGGGTGTGTGCCTCCTCACGGCTTTCGCAATACATCCTTTTATAGGCGTGTCGGTTTTCGGGATTGATTGCCCACATCCCTTGGCGATCACGGTTCCACGCGGCCTGAAAGCGTTCTCTATCGGGAACGCCAGCGACCGCCGGATCAGGCTTGGGAGGTGGTTTGCCGTCGAGTGTTAAGACGAGGTCCTCATGGCGCTCTCCGTCCTTAAGCAATATTTCTTCAGATGTTGCGGACTGTCCTTGATATTCTACGGAGATATTATAATAGGCGGGCCTCTCCACATACTCCACAAAGTAACCCTCGGCATCCAGGTCTCTTGTGCCGCCCCCACTGCCTCCGCCCCCACCTTCTATTTTGCGGCGTTCTATCCTGATCCCGATGCGTTCATTGCGAAGCGGGGTGCCGTCTGCGGACAGAACACGTCCACGAATCCGCATCCTCGGACGCACGGTGATCTTTACGTCTTTGACCTCTGTCCCCGGGGCAATAGCGAACGTGAGCCTACTATAAGGACCCCAGTGTTCATCTATATAGAAAGATACTCCCTCAATTGTGGCAGCGCGAATTTCATACGCCGCAGTCCGGTACGGAAGTAACACCAATTGAACCGAAGGTGAAGTAATCTCGCTAATCAGGAACTCGCCACCTTCATTCGTTTCCGCTTGTTGAGAAGGCAGGAACACAGGTTCGTCTTGGTCCTGAGGTGTGGTCACTCTGAATGCGGGTAGAGACAACTCGACACCAGCAACGGGTTTTCCCATCTCATCAACAACCCGACCGGAAAAAGTCGTAGCGACGCTCCGGAGAGACAGTGAAAATAGAAGCACGACATTCGCGATAAAAGTCAGGGAAAGGACAGCAGAACGGTTCATTGTGCAAATCTCCTTTTTTGAATTTGAAGCGTTTTGCTCAAAAAGGTTATTGTGCAAAAAACACACGGAAAAATTATTTTATAGTAAAGCGTACCATTAAGTTTACACTGTCTAATGTGGCGAGGTTAGGAAACCTCGCCAGCAAGGTGGGGTTTGTGTTTTCGAGAATGCCCAAGCATTTGCTGGCTTTACTATAACCGCGCTGCACCGAACCAACTCAATATAGAAAAATGATAACACATCTGAGAGCCTTTGTCAATTCTACGGATATTTCGGCATCATTTTGCAATTGTTGACAAAATTCGAGGAAAATGGTAACGTAACATCAAAATCTACAAAGCAGTCCGTTTCAACCGGTGTTTCTTCAGATTCGAGAGAGGAACGCCAACGTCCTACGGGAAGGCAGCCTAAAGTCCTAACTCCCCTAACCGAACCGCGAGGAATCATTAAAACATGAAGATCACACAATTGGAAACGTTTCTGGTGCAACCGCGCTGGCTCTTCCTGAAAATCCATACAGATGAGGGGTTAGTCGGTCTCGGTGAGCCCATTCTGGAAGGACGCGCGAAAACGTGTGCACAAGCCGTCGACGAACTCGCGCCCTACCTTATCGGTCAAGATCCGAGACGCGTTGTCCACCACTGGCAAGCGATGTATCGCCACGCCTTCTATCGCGGGGGTCCCATTCTGACGAGTGCATTGAGCGGTGTAGAGCAGGCACTCTGGGATCTCGCAGGGAAGTCGCTGGGGGTCCCCGTTTATCAACTCTTCGGTGGACCGACACGCGACCGCATCAGGCTCTATAAAGGTGGTGGCGACCCAGACGGCATCAAAGAGTGGATTGACCAAGGGTTCACTGCATTCAAAACAGGTCCTGCAGGCGGCAGACCCGCACGTATCATCGAAAACAAAGCGTTTATTGACAGAGCCGTGGATCACTTCGCAGCGTTGCGCGAAGCCGCAGGCACAGAAGTTGACCTCGCCATTGACTTCCACGGTGCCGTCAGCCCGCAAACCGCCAAAGTGCTGATTAAAGCGTTGGAACCCTACCAACCGATGTTCATTGAGGAACCCATCCAGTGCCAAAATGTGGACACCCTCGCCGAAATCGCGCGGAGTACCCACATCCCGATTGCGACGGGTGAGCGTGTGTTTACAAAGTGGGGGTTCCGTGAGATTTTAGAGAAACAGGCAGCGTCTATTCTCCAACCCGACCTCTGTCACGCTGGGGGTATCAACGAAGTGCGCATCATCGCTGGTATGGCGGAAGCCTACTACGGTGGTATTGCACCGCACAATCCTCTCGGTCCCATCTCTTTAGCGGCGTGTATTCAGTTGGATGCCTCCATCCCGAACTTCTTGATGCAGGAGCATACGACCCTCGGTGAAGGGTATCTCAAAAACCCCTTCGTCTTCAAAGATGGGTTCGTTGAATTGCCTACGGGTCCCGGGCTCGGTATCGAACTCGATGAGGATGCACTCGAAGATAAGATTGACCACGATTGGCAGAACCCCGTGACATACCATCCGGATGACGGTTCTGTCGTTGATTGGTAACGTAGCAGGCACGCTCCGATATACCACAACCCCGATGAAAAAAAGTGGTTCAAATCTTTAAAACCGTCCAGATCCTTATTTCAGTCGCGGGTTAACCAGACACCACCGCGTAATGAAATGGAGCGGTGCCCAGGAGGCCATAGTTAGAAAAATATGAAGTTTATTATGTTTACGAAACATCTGGAAGGCTTAGAAATTCCAGAGATTATCACCGCACTGCAATCGGTCGGCGTGAGCGGTGCCGATCTGTGTGTTCGCCCGGGCTATCCGGTGAACCCAGAAAACGCGACGGAAGCATTACCTGCCGCCGCAAAGCAGTTCGCCGCTGCAGGCTTATCCATCCCACTTGTCACAACACCCGGTGATTTCCTCGACCCAGCACAGGAAGAGACACGTCGCGTCTATGCCGCTGCGGGTGAAGCAGGCGTCGAAAACATCAAACTCGGATACTGGCACTGGCATGCAGAAGATGGCGGGTACTGGGCACAGGTCGATTTCATCCGTAAGCAACTGGACGGGTTTGCAAAACTCTCGGCGCAATATGGACCGCGAACATGCATCCATAACCATTCCGGGACCTCTATGGGACTGAACTCGTGTGCGGTGATGAACCTCGTCCAAGGTTTCGACGCGCAGCACGTCGGCGTTTTTTCAGACACAGGGCATCTGTCCATCGTCGGGGAACCGATCGACATGGCACTGGATATCGTCAGCTCGCACCTCGCAGTTATTGCCTTTAAGGACCTTGCGCGTTCACCCGGTATGCAAGGGGGCAGCGTCGTCCGAATGGGAAAAGGCTTTGTCGACTGGGAAACAGCGGTCAATACGCTCCAAACAATCGGTTTTTCAGGTCCCGTGAGTTTCCATAGCGAATACAGTGGAGAACCTGTGGACACTGTTATCGACCTGGCGCGTATAGATGTCCGTTTCATTAGAGATTTGATGAATCAATCCGGTTCGTAGTAGGGCAATTCTGCGGCGTACTCGCTCAAATGCGACGTGCATTATTGCCCATCCAAGGAAAAACAGAATGGCACAATTTCAATTGGGTTAGGACTTACGCAATATTGATAGAAATAGCAGGTTTTTGAAGTTGTTGTCGGATGTAATCATCAAGTAAACTTTCTTTGAGTTGATAAATCGTTTGACCGGCTGCCCGGGCGGCTCGCGTCAAACTCACCCAGACCCAG
>JAJEDB010000149.1 GCA_022821725.1 Candidatus Poribacteria bacterium
AACACAGACCTTCAGGGTGGAAATGATTCAACACCCACGCTTGAGCTTGTTCTTCATCTATGAGAGTGTGTATTGGAAAATCCATACACAACACTCTAACATAACTCTAAAAAAAATAGCACATACTTTTCACATGAGCCACTTCTGCTAACGTTTAAGTAATGTGCCGAACCCGGTTTCTGAAATCTAACTGGAGTGTTCTTTTGAGCTGCATAGTCGCACAATTGTTTCCAAATTTTCCTTCGCGACTCCTGAATTGACGTAGTTTCGTATTGTTCCTCCAATCCAGCATTCTCTACTTCTACCGTTCTCAATTGATCAGACACAGTTTTTGGACGATTCTTGCTGTCCAAGGGAAGTTTTTCTAAGGCAACGTTCTCCGCTTTCAGTTCGTTCAGTTGTTTTTCTATATCAATTTTCTCTTTTTCCACTATATCCAGGAGTTCTGCATGCTCTGCTTTCTCTGCTTCTAACTGTTTCTCACAATCAGCCTTTTCTGTTTTCATCGCCGCAAGTTGATTAGACATCTCCGCGAGGCGTTCCTTGAGGTCAGCATTCTCTACTTCTGTTGGGTGTTCTTCCTCTTCATGAGAAAAAAGCCGATCTCGAATATCTTCAACTTCACACTTTGCATCTTGATTGTTAATCTCGCCGAGTATTTCAGCGACGTGAGTCAGGTTTGCCCGAGTGCGTTCGGGGTCAATATCCTCTACCCCCGGATGTGCCCAAAGATTTCGATCGCCCACTATCGTTCCAGTGTTATATTGGACCTTTGAATTGGAATTAAATTGTTGGCTGAAAACACGATCACGATGCCAATATTTTCTGATAATGTGCGGAAAATGCTTGATATCTATCGCAGCTTCAATGCTTCCGTTGTGTTCTTGCAGGTCTTCCTTGAATTGTTTTACTTCTTCATCGGACAAAGAATCTCGAATTAAGTCTTCAACCTGCTCACCTCGAATCCTTTTCAAGCATCTAACAATGAATGAACGCATAGCATCTCGATATATATCGTGAGCTTTGCGAAGTGCCTCTCTATTCGGATAATCTTTCATATTAATGTCCATAAACCTCTATGTAAAATTTCCAAAAGTGTACCATATTTTTCCTGCTTCGTCAACTATAAATTAACCTAAATTGCCACCTACTTTATAGACATAGCACTCCGCTGGAGTGCGGTGGCTCACATCCGTCTTTTCTATAGACATAGCACTCTGCTGGAGTGCGAAAATGGATATATAGCCATTTCTATAGATAACGCAAGTTACCATTTTTGTAGCATAGACTGTTAGTCTGTGCTTAAGGGTCCGCAACCTAACAGGATACGCTACAAAATCGTGCGGATCATCGACAATTTTCAATAAAAAAGGGACGTTGTATGCCTAAAATCTTGTAAGTAGCAACTTGGGTTACTCTACAGAAAATACCACAATTTCACCGGTGCTGATCCACTTCGCAACCACGCTTCTTGGCGGAATCACCATACCTTCATATGCAAATGGCTCCGTTCCGAAATTCGCGAGCAGCTCAACAGTATCCCCAAACTCGGTGCGTTGAACCTGACGGTTATCGCGCAACCACTCAAAATCGGTCATCGCCTGACCGCCGATTTCTCTATGTAGAGGCGAAAAGAATGCATAATGCCGTTGTATCCACGCTTCATGCTTTGAAAACTCGGCCATATTCAGATGATATAACGGTGGAACGTTGTAGAGCAACTCTAAGAGTGCCAACGCCTCGATTGCATTCTCAAATTTGAGGCTGCCAGAGAGCCAATGGTGTGTCGTCACCACTGAATCGTGGAACACAATCTGGTAGAGCGGGAGTCGGAAACGTGGATCGTAATAGTGATACAAATAGTTCGGTTTCAGAGGCACCTGTTTTATGTGAATCGCTGGACCTTCGGGGGGCCAGTACCCACCAATGTAGTAAGGCGAGGTCTTTTCCTTCATATCTGGATCACCCCACCCGATGACGGGGGTGGTCATCCCGTGAGCGAAGTGGAGCGTCGCCGCAGAATAGGCGGCACCACCTTCCGAACCGACAACCATCTTGTGTGTATCACGAATCCACCCAATACGGGCAAGTCGTGCGTTCATATCATCCAACTGCGTTGCGGGATGGGATGGCGAATAATCGTCAAAGAGTTCACCGTAAGCGTCGCAGTCGATGAACCACGTATTGAAGTCCGTTGGCATCTGTCCGACGATGCCATTGACGCGATCTTCGACATAAGGGTGTGCCACGAGCGGACTTAAATGATACCCCTTCTTTTTAAACCCCCGATTCTTCGTCCCATCTGCATTGACAATCGCACCCGTCTCATAAAGCGACAGGTCAAATTGGGCGGTCTCCCACGTATCCTTTTCGTTCGGATGATGGATACTATGATAAGAATCGTAGGGTCCAATCAAATAACCGAGTTCTCTCGCTTTCGCGACGGCAGTCGGGTGCCGAAATCCGTCCTGCCATGAATCCACACCGAGCCAAAGCCTGTCCAATTCACTCTCAGCAAACCGCTCCAAGAGTTTCACAGAGGGACCGTCCCCCCATGCGTCTGGATGCCGGAGTGTGTCGCGGAACGCTGCGTAAAGCAGCAGGCAGTTCCGTCGGTAAATTTCTGGAAGCGACAGTGTGGATACATCTCGTGAAAGCAACACCTCTATTTCTGACCCAAGGGGAACCCCTGCCCACGCAGCGGCATCATAAAAACCAGGTTTCTCAAGTTCTGCACTGAATGCCCGGCTCACAACGCGTCGGCTGTGGGTAGAGGAATAATCTGACTGGGCAATATCTCGGACAATTCCTTGTGTCTCTGTGTTGAGTTGCGTCCAGAGCTGTTTTGCCACGACGCTGTTGCCACTCAGTCTTGTGGCAAACGCCTTCCAATCCGTTACATCGTATTGACTGAGAAGTTTGCCGTTCCAGAGATAGATGTGCGCCGCACCGAGCAATTTTTCCGCCGCTGGAACCTTTTCGATTTTTTCAGCAAACGAAACGAATTCACCGTTCTCGATTAGCCACTGCCGATACTGCTTCGCCGGCTCGACCGGTGAGGCTGCCCCCAGTGAAAGACGCACCCCATACCTTTTCCGTTCCCAATTCGGCGTGAAGGCGTGTGATACTTGCATACCTAAATCAGACGTTGCCGTCTCACTGAAATGGATTTGATTGTTGAAGGGATTTGTCAGAATATAGGTAAGTGTTCTCTCACCGAGATCCAAGCCCCAAAATGGCATAGAGAGACCCGCTGTTGTGTTTATCGGTCCCCGATCGCACAAAAAATCTCGCCATGTGAGGTCATCTTTCGGGACGTAACTCCCCTCAAAAAAGGGAAAAATATAGCCGTGGATGGATTCGGTATTTTCAATAACAGGCCACGTAAAATTTTGCGTGTCGTTTGCCCGGTCCTCTTGAATGAATTCAATCGTTAGCGAATCCTTTAGCGATGCAACGTGAACGGTAAGGGCACGTTCCGGCAGTCTCCAACTGATACCCTCGCCTTCATGAGAAACATCCGTCACAGGCCCCAATCCTGTCTGACCCGATGAAACCCGAACTGTTATGTCTGTTCCCGCAGGATAGGCATTCACGGCAAGCGACTGCGGAAAGATTTCAACGTCCCAAACGGGGTTGCTGAAACGAACGCTTTCAAGTGTGTCACTCATACCGATAGATGTCAGCAGAAACATCCCTATAAATAACGAGATCCGAAATAGTATTCTACACAACGGTATCTATCCTCATTCAAATTAGCTTGACAATTCTTCCCACAACGCCCGATAAAAATTCATCACGCGGATGGGATCGGAACTCCCCGCAATCTCCGCCAAAGTGTAGCCGGAATATCCAGATTCTTTCAGCAATGTAAAGAGTTCCCGCCACGGATACTCGCGCCGATGGAGTTCCGTGATATGCACCAAGCCGATTCTGCCTCTCGCATAGTTGAAGTTATTCAGTATAGAGCCGTCTTCCACCTCTCCGAAATTAGAATTCCAGCAGACGTAGACGTTATCGTGGTCAGCGACATCGATAATCGTGCGGATGTGAGGGAGTTCAGAGGTGCCCCCTCCGTGGACTTCTAACCGAATCTGCACACCGAGGTCGGCGGCAAATTCACCACACTCGCGTAGTGCTAATCCGATCTGTTCCAATGTCTTTTCGACGGGAACTTCGTTGGGAAGTCCATTCGGACGCACTTTGACACCGGGGGCTCCTACATCCGCTGCGAGTTGAGAATACGCCTTCGTTCCTGCTATATTCCGGCGGACCACTGCTTGATCGGTGGCATGATAGTCATACGCCGATCCCAAACCGGCAATCTCGATTGGAGAGTCAGCGAACTGCTGTTTTACCGCCGCCCGTTCACTTGCCGAAAGGTCGACCTCAACGCCGTGGGCATGCGTCGTCCGCAATTCCACACCTGAGAACCCCGTTTCTACGCAGTTTTCGATGATTGTTGGGACATCCCAATCTTTTGCCATATTATATGTAACTAAACCAAGTTTCATAAAATCTCCTTATTCAAAAAGTTGTGCCACTCGGCACGAAAAGCCTTCAACGACATCTTCACCGTCAAGTGTATCTTCGCGCGTAAGTAGCTTGATGTCTGTTTCCGAACGATAGACGGTTACCGTTTTTGATCCGGGTTCAATCACCCAGACGATCTGTGTGCCTGCCTCGATATAGGCGAATGCTTTTTCAATGACACGCCGGAAAGCATCCGATGGGGACACGACTTCAATCGCCAGATCTGGCGGTACTGGGAATGCCTTGCTCAGGTCCTCAGGCAAGTGTGCTGTTGAAAGGAAAGCGATATCTGGTTTCAGAACACGCTCACCGACCTGGAAACCGGTGTCCGGAGTGACCACCTCGCCGAGTTGATTCTCGCGCACGTACAAACCCAAGTGTAGAAAAACCCGCGCGCTGACAATTCCGTGTTCCGCAGAGGCAGCTGGCATCGGTATCAATTCTCCTTTTACATATTCATATCCCTCTAAATCACTTTCAAGAAATTCCTCAAGCGTCATCTTGCCGTGTTCAGGCAGGGGCATTTCTTGTTTGAATTCGCGGGTGTTTTGTGGATCCATCTCCTGTTCCTCCCTCATTAATTGACCTTGTCTTAGGTGTATCTATTTAAAAAGTTCTGCCACTTGACACGAAAAGCCTTCAACGACCTCTTCACCGTCAAGTGTATCTTCGCGCGTAAGCACTTTGATATCTGTTTTGGAGCGGTACACGGTTATTGTCTTTCCCACAGGTTCAATAATCCATAGGACTTACGCAATATTGATAGAAATAGCAGGTTTTTGAAGTTGTTGTCGGATGTAATCATCAAGTAAACTTTCTTTGAGTTGATAAATCGTTTGACCGGCTGCCCGGGCGGCTCGCGTCAAACTCACCCAGACCCAGA
>JAJEDB010000080.1 GCA_022821725.1 Candidatus Poribacteria bacterium
GGTGGAGCAAATCCCAAAAAGCCGACCCCAGTTCGGATTGCAGTCTGCAACTCGACTGCATGAAGTTGGAATCGCTAGTAATCGCGAATCAGCAGGTCGCGGTGAATACGTTCCCGGCCCTTGTACACACCGCCCGTCACGCCATGGGAGTTGGTAGCATTCAAAGCAGGTGACCCAACCTTCGGGAGGGAGCTTTCTAAAATGAAACCGATGACCGGGGCGAAGTCGTAACAAGGTAGCCGTAGGGGAACCTGCGGCTGGATCACCTCCTTTCTAAGGAGCATTAACATAGGGACTCTCACACAGTGCTTATGTTCATTACGCTCTTTACCTTATAAGACACGCACCCAAACTGTTTAACTTTCAAGAACATCTTCTTACAACCTACAGCAAGCCTTTTGCTATACACACCTATCCGATTTTCCTTTCATCTTTCAATCCTATTTTTCGCTAAATTTGGAGATGTGTTTACGTTAGTAGACATCAGCAGTTTATCTGTTTTCTAAAATTGTGTCACACTATATTATGCGTAAGGAGAAGAACCATGGAACAATACGATCGCGAAAAACTTGAATATGGACGCAATCTCAGAGAATCTGCAGACTTGATAGAATGCAGGGCTATTGTGGAATTCGACGATGGTTCAAATCGGCAATGGGTACATGCGGATATTCCCCCAACGGCTATAAATGATGACGGATACGTAGAAGAAGTCTGGATTGCCCCGGAAACTATGTCTATTGGCGAACAAGACATCAATGGAGAGGTGCATTTAATTTTATCCCCCGGTTGGCTTGTTGACTTAAACATTGCCAGAATAGACAGAATTGAGGTAGATGAGCAGAAACCAACCCTACTTCCAAGCCCTAATTTGAGGGTCAAATATAGGATGAGTCCGCGAGGAAAAAACTCGTTGAAAAGTTAGAAACGGGGATTTGGAAACTTACAGAACACGAACCTTATGGGTAAGGACGTGCCACCGTATTGGTCCCTTGCCCGCTTTTTTGTTCAATAGGAGTTTCAAAGATGTACGAAGAAAGTCCGTTCTGCACCCCGCCACCTGATGAGGCGGTGTTATGGAGATACATGGACTTCACAAAATTTGTATCCGTTTTGGATAAAAGAGCACTGTTTTTTTCAGCAGCAGACAAATTCGGAGACCCTTTTGAGGGCTCCATCTCCAAAGGAACCGCAGAGTTGCGTTCCAGATTGCACCCCAACATTCCTTCAAATACTCTCCAAACCTTCGCTCAAAGTTTAAAAGAGGCACGTCGCTTTACACTCATCAGTTGTTGGCACGAAAACAGCCATGAATCAGAGGCTATGTGGAAATTGTACGCCAGAGAGACAGATGGAATTGTTATCAAGACTGATTTCGACTCTTTGAAAAAAAGTTTTACATGCGGCGAAGGAGTCAATATTGGAAGGGTTCGTTATGTTGATTATGAGAGTGCCATTATTCCTGAAGATAATGTGCTTTCTCCGTTTCTACACAAGCGAAAAAGTTTTGAACACGAACTCGAGGTCAGGGCGATTCATATACTTCATAGGGACGATGAAATATCGAAACTTTGGGATGAAGAGATCGGCGGAGCTTATTATGAAATCGATCTTTCTCTCCTAATCAAAGAAGTGATTGTTGCACCTTTTGCACCGGACTGGTTCATAGAACTGGTCAAGTCAGTTGCTGCTCTCTACGGCTTGAAGGTGCCCGTTATTGAGTCTACCCTAACTGATAGTCCTACGTGGGGTTAGATCAGACGAATATAAAGCCTTATACTACAAAGGAACATCACGCGTAAGTCCTAAAATTAATTTGACAAATCTTCTTTTAGCGTGTATACTTAATAGTGCTTATTGACAAACGAACGCGAAACTGCTTTTTCGCAAACATCTCTCCCTTTTGTGGGCTTATAGCTCAGACGGTTAGAGCGCGCGCCTGATAAGCGCGAGGTCCCTGGTTCGACTCCAGGTAAGCCCACCATTTCTTTTTCCAACTGTTTTCAACACATACGTCCGCATTTCCCTGACCCGTGGACGCATCCCACACGCTTTCAAACCGGTAGGTTTACCCTTCTAAAGAAATTTTAATGAATAAGAAGCGTTAGATCAGATTATAATATACTAACGCAAGTCCCTTTTTGTAGGAGCGCCCCTCGACTCTTTGCCAATTGCTGAGAGCCGAATGCCTCTAACAGTGAAAGCATTTTCATTTGCTGAAAAAGGTGTGAACTGGTAGACTGATAGAGGGGAAACTTTATGCTACTAACACTCATCCGTCGAGAACTTCTTGATAACCTGATGACCTTCCGGTTCGCAGCAGCCGTCTTCATCACGCTCTTGCTTGTGGTTGCCAATACCGTTGTGCTCCTCAAGGACTATGAACAGCGACTAACCGCTTACAACACGGCTACCCAGGAAAGCTACCAAGAATTACGTGAAGAAAAAGCCTATTCCTATTATTATGAAAAATTAGCTGTCCACCGTCCTCCCAATCCGTTGAGCATCTTCAATTTGGGATTGGATAAGCAGGTGGGTAACGAAATTGCTGTATACCACGCATTTGTGCCGACAATTTGGGATGCCAAGAAGCACGGGGCGGATAATCCGTTTCTCAACCTCTTCAATTCAATTGATATCGCGCTTGTGTTTCAGGGAGTCCTGAGTCTCCTCGCACTGATTTTCGCTTACGATGCACTCGCGGGGGAACGGGAACGCGGGACGTTACGCCTCGTGCTGACGCACCCAATCCAACGCGGATACATCCTATTCGCTAAATACATCAGCGCGATGCTCTGTCTACTTGTGCCGCTGCTGATCAGCCTGCTCCTCTCCATCATCTTGCTGACAACATCTCCCGTGATTTCCTTGAACACGGCTGAATTTCTTCGCATCGGCGGGATTGTCTTGACATCGCTGCTTTATCTATCGCTGTTCTACCTCATCGGTTTATGTATCTCCGCAATGACGCGTCGAACCAGCACCGCGCTCATGCTGTGCATGTTCGTCTGGGGGTTCTTAGTGCTCGTGTATCCAAATCTGATTCTCACGGCGGTTGAAACCACACCGCAACCGAGCGAGCATATCTCCGCCTACAATCAAATCAAACAGATGTGGGAAGAATTGGATAGAGAGAATAAGCAGCTTCTCCGCAACGATGCTGTGCTGGGTCCCCTGTCGCGTAACGGTGAAGGGTGGGGATTTAACATGGGAAGCGGTGGATATACCTTCGCTGAGAGTGAAGACAAGCCCTCAATATTACTCTATTTCTACCAAACCGGATTCTACGCTGAAAAAATTAAAGCGGAATCTGAGCCACAGGCATCACTCGTCCAAGATTATTATCGCTTCTACAATAGAGAGACCGTCAATACCGTCCAACGAACATGGCTTGTCCGTAAACCGGCATTAGAGGCTATCTACATCCAACCCGCAAATCTCGGGCGAATGCTCCTAAAGTTTTCACCCGTCGGGTTGTATGATGCAGCAACGGAAGCGTGGGCAGGCACCGATTTGAAGGGTATTCAAGACTTTTTCAACGCGGTTCAACATTACCGACGCGCAGTCCTTGATTATTTCGATGACGAAAAGATATTTGAATCGCGACAATGGTTTGCTGCCGACCAAGGTATAGCTGACTGGGATGCACTCCCTCAGTTTTCCTTTCAGAGAAGTGGTATAGACATTAATGCAAAGCGAGCGTTACCAGATTTA
This sequence comes from Candidatus Poribacteria bacterium, assembly GCA_022821725.1. GTDB lineage: Bacteria > Poribacteria > WGA-4E > WGA-4E > WGA-3G > WGA-3G. The sequence continues at coordinate 3,715 of JAJEDB010000080.1, forward strand.
TTCTTACTGCTGACGATTAACCTAATCCTATTCACAATAATATTTCTGGTTTTCATCAAAAGTGAGGTCTAAAACTGATAACTGAAATCTAAATGATAGTCTCTTAACCGAAAACTGATAACCGAAAACTGACAACTAATAAAATGTGGCATATTACAAAACGTGAAATCTACGATAACCTCAATAGCCTCCGATTTGCCCTGACAATCGTGTTGTTGCTGGCACTGATGGTAACCAATGCCGTTAGGCATCTTCGAGAGCATCCAAAACGGGTACAGAGGTATCAAAGCGCTGTTACCGAATCTTTAAACCACTTAACGGATCGCGCCGACGACAGTCTCTATAAATTGGCGCAATACGGACCGGGGAATCTCTACAAAAAGCCGTCTCCCCTTCACTTCTGTGCAAACGGAGGTGAACCCGTTCTACCAGATACGGTAGAAGTGGACGAACCCATTGTGTTCGGGACGATCGGCACGGACGATTCATACGAAGAGAAGGTAGTCCTCCACGGTATCTGGACCCTATCCTATCCAGATGCCAACCTCCAAAATAAGGACGTTGGACCGGACGTTTCACAAGTGGATTGGGCATTCATCATCGGTTACATCTTGAGTTTGATCGCACTCTTGTTTACCTTTGATGCCTTCTCTGGTGAACGGGAGCACGGCACACTCCGATTGATGTTAGCAAACGCAATCCCCCGACACACTGTCCTGATCGGTAAGTTCTTAGGGGCATTGGTCAGTGTTAGCATCCCGTTTATACTTGCTGTGTTGGTGAACCTTTTACTGATTTCTACGGCAAATACTGTTCACCTGACAGCAGAAGCATGGGGACGTTTAGGTATCATTTTCTGTCTCGCGCTTTTATACACGAGTCTGTTTCTGGCATTAGGGCTGTTGGTCTCCACGCGCGTGCAACGGAGCGCGGTGAGTCTGATGATACTTCTTTTGACGTGGGTAACCTTTGTCGTTTTTATGCCGAGCACCCTCGCTGCAATCGCAAGTAGTTTCTCGCCTGCCAGGTCCTTTGATGAATTTTGGCAGCAGCGGAACCCAGCGCAAGAGGATTTATGGGATAAATACGGGAATCGGCTTTGGTCGGAGGAATCCGACGCAGAGACGTTGAGAGCGAAAAGCGGCTTTTACACTGAAAAGGTTGAAAGATCCGAACGCTGGCGCGAAGAACGATTAAAGTATCGGGCTTCTCAGGTACACCGCGCCCATGCCATTACCAGCATCTCACCTGCCACACTGCTGCAGCACCTCATTGAAGCGTTCGCTGGAACGGGGTTTGACCGACATTTGCAATTTGTGGAGAATACGCAACGTTACGCCCGACAATTCCGTGAATTCATCGTTGACACCGATAGAGGGGATCCTGAAAGCCTTCATATCATAGGTGTTCGTGAAGGCATGTCGCAGAAGCCTGTCAATCCAGCAGGAGTTCCGAGGTTTGAAGACACGCTCAGCCTCAGTAAAGACTTCAATGCCAGAGCAATAGAGATACTGCTGTTGGCGTTGTTCGTTGTAGTGCTTCTATCGGGTGCGTATCTCGCCTTTGTACGCGCTGAAATTTGAGTTTACAACGTCCCTTTTCGCAGAACCAATTGTTCTATGGCAACGGTTCACCTTCGTTAGCAGTCAGTTCTGCGTAAAGTTCCTGCAGCCGAGTCGTAACGGGGCGGATTCCTTCGTCCCCGATCTTCCTGCCATCGACCTCTAAAACAGGACTCAACTCACCGACAGTACCCGTCGTGAAGACTTCGTCCGCCGTGTAGACCTCAGTCAACGAAACATTTCGTTCCGTCAGGGGGATACCTGCTTCACGAGCGATACCGATGACCGTGCCTCGCGTGATCCCCGGTAGGCAGCTATCGGCGTGCGGGGTTAGGACCTCCCCACGCTTTATGAGAAAGATGTTCGTCGCGTTTGTCTCTGAAACATAACCGAAGATGTCGAGCATGATCGCATCGTCCACACCAGCGACGTTCGCCTCAATTTTGGCGAGGATGTTATTAATCAGGTTGTTGTGATGGATCTTAGAGTCAACGCACTGCGGCGGATTCCGTCGAATCGCTGAGGTGATTAAACGGATACCGCTCTTAGCATAGATGGGTGGCTTCCACTCCGCAAGCACGATTAAGGTGGTCCCGTACTGGTTGACGCGTGCGTCCATACTGGAGGTAACTTTTTTCCCGCGACTGAGCGTTAGACGGATATGAACGCCGTCCCGCATACCGTTGGCTTCAAGCGTCTCAAAGATCGCTGTTTTAATCGCATCGCGCCTCGGAATACCTGCGAACGCCATGGCGTGTGCAGAGTCTATGAGTCTATCCAGGTGTGGATCGAGTGCGAATATCTTTCCGTTATAGACACGCAACCCCTCCCATACGCCATCGCCACCTTGGACGAGGCTATCGAACACGGAGATCTTCGCGTCTTCACGGGGCAGCAATTCACCGTTGACGTGGATTAAAATGTTTTCGTTTCTTGGATCGGGTAATTTAGGCTCCATATCTCCTCCATTTTTTAATTATACCTTGCGGTTAAACAGTGTGGATTTGAACTTTGACATGTCTCTCTTATAGCCGCTCTCCAAATGTAAAGCAAAGACAAATTATGCCATTTAAGGAAACCTAATTTCATTACGAGCTACGTCCTTTGCTCTATGGAGATGGGGCACCCTTAAGGGTTATGCGTTTCACCATGTATCTCGGACGCTCACCCCTTCATCCGTCAGATAGGTTTTGATGTTCTCAATCGTAAATTCGCCGTAGTGTGTAATAGAAGCAACAATCGCGGCATCGGCGTTGCTTTCGACAAAGACATCCCGTAAGTGCTGTGGGTTTCCTGCACCGCCAGAGGCGATGACCGGCACCGGCACGAGATCCGCAATAGCACCCGTCAACTCGAGTTCGTACCCGGCTTTCGTACCATCAGCATCAATGCTATTGACGACAATTTCACCTGCCCCTAAATCGATCCCACGCGCCGACCATTCCAGCGCATCCCAGCCGACCGGCGTTCTTCCGCCGTCTATGAAAATTTCATAGCCGCTTGGAATCTGTTTGCTTTTCGGGACCCGTTTCACCTGCATGCTCAGCACGACGCATTGACTCCCGAACGCCCGTGCGCCCTCCGCAATGAGTTGAGGGTTCCGCACGGCACCGGAGTCTATGCTGACTTTTTCTGCACCTGCAAGTAGGACGCGGCGCATATCCTCAAGCGTGCGTAACCCACCTCCGACAGAAAATGGGATAAAAATTTCGGCGGCGACTGCGGAAACGACATCGATCATTATATCGCGTCGTTCGTTGCTCGCCGTTATGTCGTAAAAGACGAGTTCATCCGCACCGCCTTCGTAATAGAACCGCGCCATCTCAACTGGGTCACCGACATCAACATTCCCCTTGAAAGCAATGCCTTTGGTGACCTTTCCTGCGCGCACGTCTAAACATGGAATTATCCGTTTCGTTAGCATCTTTTAATTATTCCTTGCGGTTAAATGTCGTTGATTTGAACTTTGGCGTTCCGTGTTAATAGTTAAAAATATTCAGAATATCGTCAAATTCCGAGACCTTCAGAAACTTATACATTCCTGCAAGTGCCAACAGACTTAATCCTATCGGTGCGAACACCCCAACCGTGCGTGGAATGACGCCTACCGTTCCGAGCCAATCCTCCTCAATGACGCTATTTGTCAGCCAGCAAACAATCCCCATCACCGCTGAAGCGATTAAAATTTTGAGCGTCAGCATAGCGAGTGACCGAAGTCCCAACCGTCCAACCTTGCGGCGGAGCAGTAGCAGTAAGACCCCACAGTTCAACGTCACCGTCAAGACGGTTGAAAATACGACAGCACGCGGATCCAAGAAGAGTTCACGATAGATAAACAGGTAGTTGAGACAGATATTAAGCACAACGGCACAAATACCAACAATAACGGGTGCGCGAATATCCTTGTGGGCATAGAACCCATCTGTAACAATCTTAAGGGTCGAAAATCCGCAGAGACCGAAGGCATAAACGAACAGGATCCCCGCTGTTTCGATTGTGTCTTCTTCGACAGTTGCACCCCATTCGTAAAGCAAACGGCAGATCGGTTCTGACAATATCATGAGTCCGACGCCAGCAGGAATTGTCAGCACAAGCATTAAGCGGAGTGCATGAGAGAATGCAGTGCGAAAATTCTCTGTCTCCCCTGCAGTTACAAACCGCGCGAGTTGCGGCAGTGCTACCGTTGAAATCGCAACGCCGAATATCCCGATGGGAAGATGCATGATGCGATACGCCCGACTGATCCACGTCAACCATCCGGCATCTGAAGTAATAAAGAAGGTGTTCGTCAGCAAATTCACCTGCACCGCCGCGACCCCTAACACAGCGGGTCCGATGAGGTGAACAACTTGAAGCACCCTCGGATCCCGCAGGCTCAGCAGCGGACGATACCGAAACCCGACCCGATACATGGACGGCACCTGAATTAGGAATTGGGCGATGCCGCCGACAATTACACCCATAGCCATGCCTGTTACCGGGTGAATATCCACCAGTGGACACAGATAGTAGCCGCCTACTCCGACAGCGAGGGAACTCACGTTAAAGAAGGTGGACGCACAGGCGGGGATACCGAACCGTCCCTTGCTATTCAATAATCCCATAGCAATTGCCGCAAATGACACAAAGAGTAGATACGGAAACATCAATTGCGTGAGATAAATTGCCAGTTCAATCTTGCTGTCAAATCCGAAATGTTCAAGGGTGTCTAAATTTCTATCAAAGTTGTCTCGTGCCAACACATCGACAAGAACTGGAGCGAAGATGATACCGAGTGCCGTGATACCAACTAAAACGAGGAACGTTAGGTTAAAGATGCGGTTCGTAAGATTCCATGCCGCTTCTTCGCCGTCTTCAGCTTCTGTCGCAAGGAATGTGGTAATAAATGCCTTACTCAAAATCCCTTCACCGAACATATCGCGTAGAAAGTTCGGTATACGGAAGGCAAGATAAAAAGGATCCGCGCTGGTTTTGGCAGGGAAGTAGTAACCTATCGCCGTTTCGCGGGCGAGACCTAATATCCGGGATACCATCACAGCAATGCTGACAATTCCCACCGCACGAGTGACCTTTTGATTCTCTTGCGCTGTGGCGTTCGTTTTGTTTTCCATTTCGGTGGAATTTACTGTTATAAAATTTCGGACGGGTTTCTGTTCAAATCAAACTCTTTCTTGACATCGCTTCCGTTTCGGTGTAAAGTTTAGAGCAGTGCCAACAGAAATTTAACACACTATTCACTACAGGTATAAGGAGAACAAAAAGATGCAGGAAAAGCGATATTTTACGCTTGAAGAGGCAAATCAATGCATCCCCGAATTAGTTGATGAAATTTCACTGTTAAGAGCAATAAGAGCGCAACTTTCAGCACTTCACGCAGAAATTACCCCTCTCTTGAAGGTCGTTTCCTCCAACGGGGGCAGTCAGCATACACCCGCCCTACTCAATGCAACGCAACGCTTTCAGAAAGTTCTGGATCGGATTGCGGCACGCGGGTGTCATCTGAAAGGCCTTGACCCAGGATTGGTCGATTTCCCGCACCTCCGCAACGGCAAAGAGGTCTACCTCTGTTGGCGGATGGGAGAAAAGGAGATCCGCTACTGGCATGAAATTGAGGACGGATTTGAAGGACGACAGCCGTTGTAGTAGTAGGTGAGGGAACCTTGCCCCTACGACGACTTGAAGAAGTGATGCGTCGGACCGTGTCCGGATCCGATATCCAAAGCGTGCTGGATGGCACCGGTAATATACGCCTTTGCTGTGTTAATAGCGTCCCCCAAATCTTTCCCGTGTGCAAGTTGGGTCGCGATTGCCGCCGAGTAGGTGCAACCTGTCCCGTGCGTGTTTTCTGTCTCGACCCGTTCCGCCTCAAAAAAACGCCATTGACCCTCGCAGTAAAGCACATCGGTTGCTTTGTTTCCGATCAGATGTCCGCCTTTGACAAGGACAGCATGACAACCGAGTGCCGCGATCGCTTTTGCGGCACTTTTGGCATCGTCTATGTTTCGGATGTCCTGTCGCGCGAGGAGTTCCGCCTCATAAACGTTGGGTGTAATCACTGTCGCAAGCGGTATCAACGCTGTTTTGAGGCTATCAATTGCCTCCTCTTTTAAGAGTGGAAATTTGCTTTTGGAGATCATCACAGGGTCTACAACAATGGCTGGTGGTGTATATTCTCTCAATTTCCCCGCAACCGCCTCGACAATCGCTGACGCAGAGAGCATCCCTGTTTTGACGCTAGCGACCTCGAAATCCGTGAAAACCGCGTCTAACTGCGCCTCAATCAGTGAAATAGGCAAATCGAAAGCATCTGTGACCGCAACCGTATTCTGTGCTGTAACGGAGGTAATCGCGGACATAGCGAAGCCACCATTCGCCGAGATCGCCTTGATGTCCGCTTGTATGCCTGCCCCTCCACCTGAATCTGAACCTGCAATCGTTAAAATCTGTTTCATTCTTTTAATTATACCTTGCGGTTAAATGACGTGGATTTATATTTTCACCGCCGTTCTTATATCCGCTCTCCATTTCATTACGAGCTCCGGGTTTTGTGCTATGAAGATACTGATTTTTTAATTTTACCTTGCAGTGAAACAGTGTTGGTTTGAACTTTTGTCCGCAGAGACCTAATCAGAAGCACTCTTTAAAAAATCAAGATAGCGTTTCGCTTGTATGCCTGCACCTTTGGATGACATAACACCTGACATCACAGCTACCCCGAAAGCACCCGCAGCTAAGCATTCCTGCACTCGGTCAGGTGTAATACCTCCCAATGCAAAGACCGGCAGCTTCACACCTTCGACCACTTCAGCGAGGCTCGCTGTGCCGACCACAGGACCGTATCCCGGTTTGCTTGCTGTCGGATAGATAGGACTGTAGGTCAGAAAATCAGCCCCTTCTACTTCCCGTCTTCCTGCCGCATCAAGAGAGTGCACGGAACACCCAATATAGAAATTATCACCTGTCTCGGTTTCCTTTACGGAGCCTACGGATTCTGCCTTCGCTGGGAGATGAATCCCCGCGGCACCGACATCCCGTGCGACATTTATATGTGTGTTTATGAAAAGTTTTGCATCGTAATTTTGACACAACGTCGCTATCGGCTGCGCCAACTTCATCAACGCGGTATCACTTAAATCCTTTTCACGCAGCTGAATGCCTTTTACACCTACATCCAGCAGTTCCGAGATAACATCCACTAATGGAGTCGGGGCACATTGGTGTCTGTCGGTAATGGCGTACAGCTTAAAGTCGATCATTTATTCTATCGGAACCCGTCGGAGCCGTACCGCGAACGCGCCGTCGACCCCGTGTTCGTGTGGAAACGTCTGGACAAAACCCTGTGGTGTTATCGCACTCAGCGGAACAGTTGGCAGGAAACGTCGCGCGTTTTCCACCCTATACATTGGAAAATCTGCCAAAAATCGTTGGATAACTTCCTCGTTTTCCATCGGCTCTATGCTACATGTACTGTAGACGAGAAGACCTCCCGGTTTGATATGCGGTGCCGCGTTCTTCAGGAGGTTATATTGTATCTCACGAAGCGCGTGAATCTGTTTGAGCGTTTTGTTCCATCGGATGTCAGGATGCCGCCGAAGTGTTCCGAATCCGGAACAGGGGGCATCAATAAGCACAGCATCCGCTGTTTTGATAAACGCAAGGTCGGCTTTCGTCGCGTCCATTACACAGGTCTCAACGTTGTGGGCATTGATGCGTCGGCAGTTCTTTTGCAACAACGCTATTTTTTCTGCTGAGGTATCCACGGCGATAATTTTTCCGGTATTCCTCATGAGATGCGCCAAATGTGTTGTCTTCCCACCCGGTGCAGCGCACAAGTCTACTATAAATCCCGCTTCCTCCGGTGAGAGTAGATGTGCCACCAACATGGCACTCTCATCTTGGACATAGATATCGTTTCGGTTAAGGATGTCCTTTAGTGTCAGTTTGCCAGTAGTGTCGAAATTGGTGATCGTGCGGTTTTTGAGTGCTATCCCGTCAGGTGCGATTTTGGAAAAGGAGGCAGGTAAACCTTTCATTTCCAAAAATTGGCAAACTTCTTCGCGTTGGGTCAGGAGGGTATTTACGCGGAACGCGAGCGGTGCGGTTTGGTTGCTTGCACGACAGAACGCCAGCGTCCACGAAACGCCGCGCGTTTGAAGCCATCGCTTTACTAACCACGTCGGGTAGGACAACGAGTACGCAATGTGTTCAGTCGGGTTTGTATTGAGGGGTGGATAGGTGATGCTTGTGCCTTCGCGTTGGATAGAACGAAGCACTGCATTGATAAACCCCGCGGTCTTCCGGTCCCCTGAAGATTTACGTCGACGGGACGCCGCGAGTTGGACGGTTTCAAAAATCGCTGCATGTGCAGGTATCCCATCGAGATGTAACAGTTGGAACGCGCCGAGTCGTAGGATATTACGATGTCTCGCGTCTAACTGAAATCTCGGATTGATAAACCGATCAAGCACCCAGTCCAGCTGCTTCTGCCACCGAATAACGCCGTAGACGAGCCCGTTTACCAATCGGCGTTCTCGTCCGTCAATTGTGGGTCTCCGTCCGAATGCACTGTCAACAACGGATGCTATTGACGCACTGCCGTGCGAAAGGGTCAACAGGCATTCTAAGGCGACTCTGCGCGCGTTCATATCTCGCAATAACGCGAGGTACTGGATTCACTGTCCCGATGCCTCGCGAGTCTCCTTTGTTTCGACGGCAATTCTTCTAACAGAAAGCCCAAATTACGCAGCTTCTGCAGTGAGGGCATGCAATTTACGGGTGAGTCGGGACTTTTGGCGGTTCGCTGTCCCTTTTTTGATAACACCTTTACTGGCAGCTCTATCTAAGAGGCTTACCGTAGTTCGGCACAATTCCTGTGCTGTGTCGACGTTCCCTTCCGTAAGGGCGGTTTCTGTCTGTTTCATCACTGTCCGAAGCGTTGCTTTACGGTGTCGATTGCGATTCCGCTTTGTTTTGTCCGCACGTGCGTGTTTCTTTGCAGATTGTCGATGCAAAACAAATACTCCTTTTGAAAACGTGTCTCTCGATGATCTCGAAGACAATCGAGGTATTAACTGTCTTTCACATTATGTGTACTTAATGATACCACAAAATAGCAGGTTTGTCCATATTTTTTTGACAGAAATGGAATACGGTTCTCTGTTAAAAGATTGATCTCGGCTGGTCGTGGGGTCTCTATTTACGATTCCCGGACGCAGATAGAATTCTCAAATATGCTACCCGCCCCATGCACTCATCCCATCTGTACCCATTTTCATGGATTCAACGTTAAACGTTGTAGATAAATATATCACTACCTTCAAAATAGCAATGGGGTGTATCCGATGCAGTTCAATTTTCTTCAAGGAAGTAGGCAATGCCTACTGCGAATCGTCCAAAGAATCGGTATTATCGGTATGATGTTGGCAGCCGTGTCCGTTTCTGCTGGGACTTCCAGCATAAGCCAACGGGATATTTTTGTGGGGGCAAGTGCCCGCGCCGTCGGGATGGGCAGTGCGTTCACCGCAGGTCCCTCCGCGACCAACGGTTTTCTGTGGAATCCGTCTTCATTAGGATTTATGGATGGTGTGGAAGTCAACATGGGTGGAATGCCGTTTCCGGGGAATTTCTCAAGCCGCGATCAGGCGTTCTCAGTCGCTGCGAATCCACACACATTCGGTGTGACGAACAGAAATTTAGGAAATGTCTCCTTCGCCACATGGCTCGACGGTTGGAAAAATAACACGACGGAATCCACACAAATTGTGCTTTTGGGATACGGGCTTGCGCTCGGACAGCGTGCCTCGGCGGGTGCGAACCTGCGCTACTATCAGAACAACACACCCATCAGGACCAATTTTCTGTGGAGTGTGGACTTAGGGATGCAGTTCGCCTATCCATTGCAAAAATGGGGGGATTCGGTAAAAGTAGGCATGAATTTCTCTGAATTGAGCAGCGGCATCCGTGAGAACGGCGTACTTCTTGAGAGCGCGCCTTTAGCCGCACGCTTCGGAACAGCTTATGAGGTAGGCGGAAACACACTCTTCTCCGCGGACCTCGCCGTCCGAGGTCAGAACGATGTCAACTGGGGAGAACGACTCCGATTGCACTTCGGGGCAGAACATTGGTTCATTGATGGACACGTCGGGCTCCGCTTCGGTTATACCGCTTTGACTGCTTCTGAGAGATTCTGGAGTGGTGAGTTGGCACGCGGACTGAGTTTCCGAAATTCCTCCGGACAACTCGATTATGCCTATGTGAGCGGCAGTGAATTGGAACAAGGTGTGCATTGGATCTCGGCAACGTTACGGTGGGGCGGAGACGACATGGCACCCGTATCGGTAGCAACCCGCACCGAGCCGTTAGATACCGATGACACTGCACCGATTTTAATGCCGGAGACATTTGACATAGACCCTGAAACACTTGATGGAGAATTGGATCTCTCGGAACCCGCAATTTCACCGAATGGCGATGGTGCGTCGGATAGCACCACATTCCGTTTGCGTCTCGGAGAAGACGGCACCGCACCGCTACGATGGCAGTTGAATATACTCGATGAGTACACCGAAAGTATTTGGGAAAAATCTGGGACAGGTGTGCCAACGGATGGGGTGGTCTGGAATGGGGTCGCTGATACCGGTAACTTAGTGCCTGACGGAAATTACGAGGTTCGGCTCCACGTTCTTGACTCACAAGGCACGTTACATTTCGTGGATACCGGGACAGTGACTGTGGACCTCATTCCAACGACAGTGGAGCTTTTCGCGAAAACACCGACAACCGTCGGTGTGAAAACGTGGGACATCAATCCGCTTGCGCAGTGGAAATTTGAGCTGTTCGACACGAAAAACGCGCTGATTGAGCAGGCAGAGGGAAACGGTTCGCCGCCTGCCGAGGTCGTTTTGCGCAAAGTCCAAGTGGATCCGAATGTTGTTTACACCGGTAGGTTACATGTTCAGGACATTGCTGGCAATCGAAGCATGGAGCAAGCGACGTTACAGTTTGGGATCACGGATCAGCGAAAAAGCACTTCGGTATCCAGCAAGTTGACACTCATGGTGGGTTCATTTGTAGAACGTTCCTACGCTGAAGCCATGGAGGAAAGATTACGGTTGCAGAATCCAAATCAGACGGTCGCCCTCCGCGTCGCCACTGTTGGTGGAAAAACTGTGCACCGCGTAACGATCGGTGAATTCAGTACGCAGGCTGAGTCAATGGCGTTGAAGCAACACATTCAAGAGACCCTCGAAGTCGAACCGGTATTAATTTCGTTCCAATGATCCATCAACTTGTTAGATTTTGAGGTCTGCCTTCACTACAGAAACATGGGGATCAGGCATACCGCCATGAATGATGAGTTAACAACCTTGAAACCACGAGGTGATGCTGGCGATTGATCCTGTAATATGTAATCTCTTAAGCCAACGTTTGATGCCGCGTCCAGAGGAACTGCCGGAGTCTTTTGTTAATTGTACTTTGGTTATCAGCGTATTGTTAGCTGCCCGCTCTGCAATGTCTGAGATAACAGCGACCTTGCGTATATTAGATCGATGCATTTCTGTATATTGGTCATTTTCAAAGGCTTTGGCCTCGTCCTCACCGCTGAGGAAGTCAAGATTAGTAATAGAATTCTTTTTAATCAAATTTTCAAGGTGCGGAGGATCGATATAATCATTACCGTACAACCGATCTAACAGCTGTGCCAAATCGCAGCGGCGTGATTCCTGGATTTCAAATGGATCGCCACCGAGTACTCTGTAGCGATGTTCCAATGCTGCAAAACCATAATTAGCACTTCGCATGTTCCAATGCAACCAAGTATAGTTTCGGTGGTTTTTCACGTAATTATAAAACTCTTCAAGCACTTTCCTTTCAAATTCCGCATAGTGCTCGTTGATATCTTTGCCCGCGAGTTCTTTGTAGCGTTCTGCTACTAAATGGATTGAGAATGAATCGGTTTGAGCTGTTGCTAAGTTTCGGACAGCAATTGATGCTATTCGCGATGTTCCTCCATTTGGGTGGTTGTAGAAACTCTCGCATGAGTAGTGAATAATCAAGACATTGTTACAGTTCTCGCTGATTTTAGACAGTCGTTCTCTTGCTTCGCGTTGGTGGGGTAGTCTGTCTGGAATTTTACTCATAGATGTATCACCTCAGAGTCGTTTGTGACAGAAAAAATTAACCAAGTTGATAACATTTTCCGTTTGGCAGGTGAGCAAACTTGGAGACCTACTCCTTCAATCAAAGGTAGGCGGTGTTACTTGTTCCTTATAATCTTGAACCTACTTTTACCAAGTTTTTGGAGTATATAGTTCTGCAGTAGTCATTAAACTAAATTGTAATAGATTTTTATCAAAAAAGCAAATTATAGTAAAGCCCGTAATTAATTATACATTTTTATAATTTCATCAATAGATGTCTCAGCGTTGTATTGACGGATGCGCTTGATGTTCGCGAAATCCTTCTCAATCGGGTTCAACTCCGGGGAGTAGGGCGGCAAAAAT
>JAJEDB010000141.1 GCA_022821725.1 Candidatus Poribacteria bacterium
AGAAAAAAGTCGTCAATCTCACAGAAAAGTGTTATCATAGACATTAGAGAACTCCTTTTGTTATAGGTTGGGTTTACCTTATTATACAAAAGGGGTTCTCTTGAAACCACAAACTTTTATTATTTTCCGAACTCACGTTAAGGAATATCAAGAAAAAAGGGACAGGTAAAGCGTTAATCCACTTTTAACCTATCCCAAAACTACTTATTGCGTTTATTTTTAGGATCCACTATAACACACAGAATTTGGATTTATAAACTGTGGACATAAAAGCGCAGTCTTAATGTCCGCGCAGGATAGTCCCCTTCGCGCCGACAATCCACCCTGCATTTTTCTGCAGATGGATATCCTGCAAGTTATGCTGAGCAGGTGTAGGATAGCGATTCCATGTGCTGCCGCCGTCTGTTGTATGGAGGATTAATCCATTTTCACCGACTGCCCAGCCGCGTTTTTCGTCCCGGAAGGCGATGTCTCGTAAGGTCTGATTCACAGGCGTTCTTTGTCGAACCCATGTTATGCCACCATCAGTGGTATGGAGAATCAAGCCGTTTGTCCCGACAATCCATCCGTGCGTCACATTTACAAAATGGACAGCGAATAACGGCTGCTCGGCGTTACTCCGCTGTTGAACCCACCGGTTTCCGCCATCTTGGGTATGGAGAACTTCACCCTCTTCGCCGACAATCCACCCGTGTGCTGGGTCGACAAAATACACACCCCATAAATGTTTATCCGACAGATCCCTTTGATTTTCCCAACGGCTCCCGCCATTCTCTGTTTTGAGTACTGTCCCTTTTCCGCCAACTGCCCAGCCGTGCGTCGTGTTAGTGAAATGTAGATCCAAGATGCCAGGCGGGGTCTTACCGGTCCCGCGTGCTTGATGTTGCAAGTTCCATGAGGCACCCCCACTGCCTGTATAATGCACCTGTCCAATGCTGACTGTCCAACCGTTGTTCGGCGTCGCGAAATTAACCTGCGTCAGTGTAGCGTGTGAGATGGAAGTCGCCTTCCAAGAGATTCCACCGTCAACCGTAGAGAGTACTGTGCCGCCAGTGCCGACCGCCCATCCGTGTTTCGTGTCTATAAAATGGATGCCGTAAAGATGTTCACCCGTTCCGCTTTCAAGGTGTCGCCATTCAAATTGGACCGTATCTTGGGAGCAACCGAAGCACACAAGCATTCCACACAAAACCGTGAGCGCGATGTAGTTTCTATTTTCCATTTTGAGGTACCTACTGTAAAAATTTATTTGCAACCATTTGCTAAATCGTGTAAACTACATTATAGAGGATGCAAGCCGAATTGTCAAGTTCTTACAGGGATGTTATTCCAAAGTATCATGTACATCATCGGAATTGATGGCGGTGGAACGAAAACGATAGGTATTCTGGCAACAGGAACGGGTCACCCCCTTGCAGAAGTGGAATCAGGACCCGCAAATTACCACGTCGTTGGTGAGGCAGAGACACAGGCAATTTTGGAAAATATCATTGCGGAGCTTCACAAAGAAGCAGGTGTCCCATTAGGAAGCCCTATCCGGTGCTGTTTGGGTATGGCGGGTTTGGGACGCGCCGCAGACCGAGAAGTGATTGGACGGATCTGTGATGAACTCGGCATCTGCCAAAATCGGATATTAACCCACGACGCACATATCGCTCTCGTGGGTGGCACGGAGAAACAGGAAGGAGTCATCGTCATCTCTGGAACGGGTGCGATTGCCTACGGCATCAATACCCATGGGAGAGAAGCCCGCGCGAGTGGATGGGGATACCTCCTTGGAGATGAAGGGAGTGGTTATGCCATTGCGATAAAGGGACTCCAAGCTGTCGCTCGTGCTGCTGATGGCAGAGGCGATCCAACCGACTTGACAGACCGAATCCTCAATAGACTTGAACGCAACGAACCGAGCGAACTGATTCGCTGGACGCACGCCGCGAGTCGAGATACGATTGCCCAGTTAGCGGCAGTGGTATTTGAGACTGTCCGCACAACGGATACAGTGGCTGAAGACATCGTTGACGAAGCGGCTGATGAACTCGTTTGTGCCGCAGTCAGTGTAATTGAACAGTTAGAATTCACAGAGCCGTTTGATATTGTTCTCAGTGGTGGGAATCTCATCCACCAAACGATATTCGCAGACAAACTCCGACACCGGTTTGCGAGGATTCAACCAACGGCATCGGTGCAACTCCCGAAACATGCGCCTGCGTATGGTGCCGTGTTGTTAGCACAAACAGGTTTGTAGTGGGAAATAATTACGAGTAAAGGATGCATGCAGTCTACAACAGAAGGGCAAAACCTGAATTCTGTTGACATCGATCTGAAGTCAACATCAGAAATCGTCCGGATTTTCCATGAAGAAGACCGGAAAGCGATGGAGGCAGTAGAAGCCGAGTCCGAAGCGATTGCAGATGCCATTGAATTATGCGTTGCTGCCTTCCGCACTGGCGGCAGACTCTTTTATGTCGGTGCTGGCACGAGCGGTAGACTCGGGGTGTTGGATGCTTCTGAATGTCCACCGACCTTTAGCACGTCCCCGGAGATGGTCCAAGGGATCATTGCGGGTGGGGACATCGCCCTACGTCGCTCGGTGGAAGGAGAAGAGGATAAACCCGACAGTGGCATGCGTGCTGTCCGAGAGCGACACCTCACATCGCAAGATGTGCTCGTCGGAATCGCAAGCAGCGGACGTACCCCTTACGTGATAGGCGCTTTGAAAGAGGCGCATACCATTGGTGCGACAACAATATTTCTCTGCTGTGTTTCACCGCCTGAGGAATTGAAAAGCTGGGTGACGCATTTCATCACACCAATTGTCGGTCCAGAAATCATTGCAGGCTCGACCCGATTGAAAGCAGGAACAGCCACAAAACTGGTTCTGAACATGCTAACGACTGTTTCCATGATCAAACTGGGTAAGGTCTACAACAACCTGATGGTAGATGTCCACGCCTCTAACACGAAGCTGGTCGCTCGGAGCGTCCGAATTGTCCAAGCCGTCACTGGGGTTGATGCCGCGGTGGCTGAGGCAGCATTAGCACGAGCGGACGGTCGCGCCAAACTCGCTATTGTAATGCTGGCGAAAGGGCTGAATCCAACGGACGCGAACACACTCTTAGAAAAACATGGAGGATTTCTAAGGCAGATCCTTGATTAAAACATTTTTAACAGGACTTACACAAAATGACCAAATTTCACCTATTTTCACAGGATTCGGCGTCCCTTCCCAGTAACGGGTGGGAACCCTGGTTAGAATGCAGGTCGCATTTGGGCGATTACGCCGCAAAACCGCACCTACCAGGGGAGTGCGTAAGTCCTATTTAAAAAAAGTAAGGTAAATTAAAAAAGGAGGAACCGATGGGTACGCAAGTTGGGCTTGCCAAAACCGGCAGGCGGCGTTCTAACGTTTTTGAAGCGTTGGACCATATACGCGAGGCGCTCACACCGAAAGTTCGTGAGCAGGTGCTGCTAAAACCGAATTTCCTCTCCAGCACGAATCAACTCGCCTCCTCGCACGTCGACGCGATGCGCGGTGCGATTGATTTTCTGCTGAGCACACCACATCCGCCAAAAGAGATAATTGTCGCTGAGGGCGCGAATGAAGCATTCTCCGGCGAGGCATTCCAAGTTTTCGGGTATGAAGCACTTCAAGCCGAATACGATCTCTCAATCCGGCTCGTGGATTTGCATCAGGAAACCGAATGGGTAGAAACCACGGTCTTTCTTGCTGAACGTAATGAGGATACCGTGAGGATGCCGAAGATAGTATTGGATTGTCCCTGCACTCTCTCTGTTGCTATTGCGAAAACACATGATGCGGGTGTTGTAACGCTTGCCATGAAGAATATGATCATGGGCACCTTGCATAAGGAAGATCGGATTAAAATGCACGGCTACCACAGTCACGCAGATCGAGTGCTTCCACGTGAAGCACAGACGTTGAATATCAACCTACTTCGCCTCTCACGCCACCTTAAGCCCGACATCGCTATTGTTGATGGCACGGTTGGGTTACAAGGCAACGGACCGGGTGGCACCGATTCTGTGCCTCTCGGTATCGCAGTGGCGAGCGGAGATGTGTTCGCAGCGGACGCAGTTACGACAAAAGCGATGGGGTTTGAGCCGTTGGAGATTGGGCTGTTCCATTACGCAAATGCATTAGGATACGGCACCGCAGATCTTAGCAAAATTGACATTACCGGACCCGCTATAGAGACAGTTGGGACAGCGTTTAAACCTCATGAAACCGCTGCGCTCCAGTTCCAATGGCAGGAAGCGAGTCCTGCCGAATATCTGGCAGCAGATTAACCCGTAGCATAATCTGTTAGATTGTGCCTTAAAGGAGAATTATGAAGCGTTTCTGTAATATTCTCATTCTATTTTCGATATTTCTCACGACACCTGCGTGGGCATGGTGGGGCGGCGGACACGATATTATGACACAAGCTTCCGTCAAGACACTTCCCGAAGAGATGCCAGAATTTTTTCGAGCCGCCGGAAAAATGATCGCTCACTGCGCCTACGATCCAGATCTATCCAAGGCGCGTAGCCTACCACACGCGCGACAGGCTGAATACAGTGAACATTACATTGATGTAGAATTGCTAAAAGATCACCCGATTCCAGAGGGACGCGAGGCACACATTAAGTTGTGTGCTGAGTTGGGACTGACACCGCGGACGGTTGGCACCCTCCCCTATGCGGTGGCAGAATGGACAGAAAGACTCGCTTTCGCTTTCGCGGAGTACCGGAAGTGGCCCGACAATCCGATGATTCAGTACAAATGCTTTCTCTATGCGGGATTCTTATCTCACTATGCGCAGGATATGTGTCAACCGCTGCACCTGACAATCCATTTCGATGGTATTGTTCAGGAGGACGGAACGCGCTTACATGCGGGTATCCATGAAAAAGTCGATTCAGCCATTGAAGTGTTGAAACTGGATCCGACAGCACTCGCGAAAGCACAAAAGATTGAAGCCGTTGGCGACTTAATGCCAGCAATCGTCAAGCAGGTTAAAGCGGAATTCAGTTTCGTAGACGGCGTTTACGAACTTGTCGAAGACTGGCAAAATCTGAAAGATCCGACACCTGCAGTGGTTGATTTTACAAATGCTCGAGCGCGTGAAGGCGTGCGTTGGACAGCTTCACTCTATTTGACTGCATGGCAGCTCTCTGAAAACATCAAACTGCCTGGGTGGCTCGACCGTGCACAAAACGATACTAATAACTAATAATCAACAACCCTTTAAAAAGGAGAACAACTTTGTTACAACAGTGGAGACCTGATCCGACCTTTTATCCGTCCCCAAAGATGGCGATTGAGGCACCAATTGAAGATGTCGCCTATGTCGCTGCACCGAGAGATGACGGCAACCCCGACGCTATGTGTGTGGTTGACCTCAACAAAGCGTCTGATACCTACGGCCAGATGGTCCATAAGCTGGAACTCGGTGTTCGTGATGAAATCCACCACTTCGGTTGGAATGCGTGTAGTGCAGCCCTCTGTCCCTACGCACCACACCCCTATGTAGAACGGCGTTACCTCGTTGTGCCAGCACTGCGCGGTTCTCATATCTATATCCTTGATGTCAAGGAGAACCCAAAGGCACCGAAACTCATTAAAACGTTGGATGCCAGTGAAGTTGAGTCGCGTTCCGGCTATACCCGTCCGCATACAGTCCATTGCGGTCCCGAAGGCATTTATGTCAGTGCTTTGGCTTCGGCAGGTTCCGAAGAAGGCCCTGGGGGTATTTTCCTCATGGATCACTACAACTTCAATATTCTGGGACAGTGGGAAGTAGAACGCGGTCCTCAATCCCTGTCCTATGATTTCTGGTGGCACTTGGGTTACGACATTGCCGTTACCAGTGAGTGGGGCACGCCATCGATGATCGAAAACGGGGTGAGCCTTGAAGATTTAGGGGCGCGTAAATTCGGTCATAAGATTCATATCTGGGACATCCGGCATCGGAAAAACATCCAGACCTTGGACTTGGGCGATGATTATCAGATGATCTTGGAATTGCGTCCCGCACACGATCCGACCAAAGCGTATGGGTTCGTCAATGCCGTGCTGAATATGAACGATCTGTCGAGTTCCATTTGGACGTGGTATAAAGACGGCGACAATTGGGATATCCAAAAGATTATTGATATTCCGGCACAGGTGCCTGAAAATCCAGATGACTTGCCACCTGCTTTGAAAGATATTGGGATGATCCCACCCCTTGTCACTGATCACATCCTCTCATTAGATGACCGATTCCTGTATGTCTCCTGTTGGGGCACCGGAGAGATGCTGCAATACGACGTTTCGGATCCATTTAATCCGAAGCATACAGGGACCATCGAAATAGGTGGGATTACAAAATCGCATCCGCATCCGGCTGCGGGACCCGTCAGTGGCGGTCCACAGATGGTTGAATTGAGCCGAGATGGCAAACGTCTTTACTTCACCAATTCCCTCTACGTCGCATGGGATAATCAATTCTATCCCGAGGGTGCCAACGGATGGATGGTGAAGGCGGATGTGAACGGAGAAGACGGCGGATTGGAACTGGATCCCGACTTCTTTGTAGACTTCGGTGAGAGTCGCGCCCATCAGATTCGGTTGCAGGGCGGAGATAGTTCTTCCGATACTTTTTGCTACTCATAAGCATCGAATGGTATTCCTGATGGGTGCCCTGGGGAGATTTCCAATCTCATTCCCGAAGTGCGCCTGTCACTACAATACCGTCTAAAAACAGGGTGCGCAAGTTTTCTTGTCGCACCCTTATATATCACTGGAAAGATATTTTTTTATGGATACTGTTTCATGGTTAAGCTATACGCTCCTCGGCGTATTTCACGGTATTAATCCGGGGATGGGATGGCTTTTTGCTGTCGCATTGGGCATGCAAGAAAAGCGGAGAAGTGCAGTTATCGGTGCGCTCTTCCCGATGGCACTCGGACACGCAATATCCATCGCAGTTGTGGTTTTTGCCATTGCCTTAGCACAGCAACAACTCCAAGAAGACGTGCTGCGTATCGCCTGTGCAACCGTATTGTTCGGTTTTGGCGTCTATAAGTTTTTCCGAGCGCGGCATCCGAAGTGGGTCGGGATGCGTGTTAACTTCAAAGACTTAACGATTTGGTCCTTCTTGATGGCATCCGCTCACGGGGCGGGTTTGATGCTGGCACCACTTCTATTGCGAACCCCCGTTGCCGAGGCATCCGGGCACATGCACCACGCCCCTGCAAGCATGGCACACAACGCGACGATGTTATTGTCGGCAGTTGGGGTGCATACGCTCAGTTTCTTCGTTGTGACAGGGATCGTGGCGGTTATCGTTTATGAGGTCGTGGGACTCGCGCTGCTCCGTAAGGCGTGGTTTAACATGGATCTGTTATGGTCTATCGCTTTGATGATTGCGGGTGTTGTTACGCTTTTCTGGAAGCATTAAGAGCCCTGTAGGAGAGGTTTCCACCCCCGACTTTTTCAGGAAGATCTCCTACCCCGGTAGGCGAGGTTTCCTAACCTCGCCGATCTTCTCTATGGCATAATTGTTTTGCTAAACGTTAATCTGCTCAGCAAGCAATTTAACGCCGAATTTCTCCTGCAGTGCTCGCATATCCGCAAAGTCTGTATCTTGCAACGTGTAACCAGCGTGCGAACGCACTTGGTAATCTGCGGACAAACATCGCACTTCCCGTCCTCCAATAGAACCCACAGCACTCAACTCCGATTCGGTGATTATCCAATCGATTTCACCGGGACCGTAGATCGCGCCGCCTTCTTCGGTAAGTTCGATGACATGGAAGTCGATCCTCCCGTGTGATGGATGTCCCATCACGAAGTTTCGGTCCTTACGGTCATCGGTATGAATATCAACAAAGCCGCGGTGATAGAGTGCCGCGGTGAGTATTGCTGAATCCTCCCATGAAATCATAATATCCAAATCCTGATGTTCTCGGGTCCATTCACCCAATAGCGCGTCAACGCCCCAGCCACCATCAATCCAAACTGTAATATCGAGCTCATCAAAGAGGTTGAGAAACCAGTGAACCCTGTCAATAGTCATAGGACTTGCCCGTTCGTAATCAATGATTTATTAAAATCTGACATGGACAATTTGCCCATTTTTGAGTGTTTTCAGTACAGCATTAACTTCGGGCATCAACGGTGAAAGATTTTCAAAACGGTTACTCTCAGCTTCCAACACGATAATCCCAATCTTAATGTCGCTCAAGTTTTGCTGATTGGGAATGCCTTGATCCATTGTAATGAAAGCGTCAAACTCATTTTCCGCAATTCTCAACAGTTCACCATTTCCCTGTCCTTGCCAACCGCGATAACTTACTGTGACCACTTCCATGTTGTCTTCAAATAATCCTCGCAGCTGATGCGGTAGGTTTTCATCAAGCAACACGCGCATCAGCAACCTCTAATGTCATTTCCAGGTACGCGACAGCTTGCGCTTGAGATACCGTTGGAAAATCAGCAAGGAACTTCTTGAGTGAGTCGCCTGCCGTTAGATGTTGAATCAAAATTTCGACTGGTACACGGGTACCAGCAAAAACTAAGGCTCCATTCATGACTTTCGGGTTGCGCGAAACAATCTGTTCTTTTTTCATCGGTGGACCTCCTTTTCGGCCCGTGAGTCTATTGTTAATGTATACATTGTCACTCTATTTCCAACTTTTTGCAAACTTTTTCGATTGGAATTCAACCGGGTTCATCTCCGTAATTTTTTTCATGACTCCTCTCCTTCGCCGGAATTGAGTATTTCCAGAGCTTGTTCTATTTCAGGTAGTGGGACCTGTTTCAATTCGCTAAACTTAAGCATTTAATAAATTTCCTTTACTCACATAACCTTAAAGCACTCTCAACGCGGCTTCGTATGTGTCTCTAACTAATTCTTGGACATCTTCCCGTAGTTTCTGCCAACTCCGTTGTAGTTTGGCTTTGACCCATCCTCTACCTTCATCAATGCCCATTCCGTGATGAATGTATACCAAGTATAAAAGTGAAGGCACATGTTCAATATGAGACATGGCATCAGCATTGGCAAGACACGCTCCCTCCGCACTCCGATGCTTCATTGTTACACTGGCTCGATGCGTTGCGATAGCCTCCTTGACAGCTTCCGTTTTTTTTTGTGGATAGCCGAAACGCTTAAGAAGTTTCTCCGCTTCAATGGGACCGTGAATATGATGGTCGGCATAGAGTGCCTTGTCCTTGATACTGGCATAATCATGGAGTAACGCCGCAAACTCCATAATTTCAGGATCAGCATCAAAGCGTGGGGCGAGTTGTTTCGCGTTTTGAACGACTGGTAAGATATGATGCGTCCAAATATCGTAGCCGAAGATGTTCGTATCAGCGGCACACGCTTGCTCAACAACTTGTTCAATTTTGTTTTTTACGGTTTCAGCCACGGGAAATCCTCTTTTAAATCACGCGCAGATCAACAGCATTAAGAATACCACAAGACTGAAGTCTGAACAAGTAAAAATTGGATTACATAACGTGAAAACTTTGGCTACTCCAAAACGAAAATTTGCTTTTTTTTCCCATGTATGCTATAATTTCTTCGGTTACACCAGACTTTAAATCCAGCTATGGGTTTGAAAGCAACGCCCTTGAATCGAAACTATTGATCTGCACCAAAAAGGGAGACCCTTAATTTGATAAACTTATATGGAGCAACGTATGACAGACTGCAACTGCTTCGCCACGTCGGAGATGTATCGCAAATTGCCCATGCCAAAATGTACCAATTAACGGATGGCAACGAAAAGGGTGTTGACGCTATCGACTTCCGAACCGGTAGCGGTCTTAATTTCACCGTGCTGCCCAGTCGCGGTTTGGATGTATCGTATGCAGAATATCAGGGCATCCCGCTCTGTTGGCGTTCGAGTACAGGCGATGTCAGTCCCGCACATTATGAACCAGAGGGGCTGGGGTGGCTACGAGGGTTTTATGGCGGCTTGCTGACAACTTGTGGTATGCGACACGTCGGTGTCCCCGGCGAAGATGACGATGAGGCATTAGGGCTTCACGGCAGAGTCTCCCATATCCCCGCCAAGAACGTTTGGGTGGACAGTCGATGGGAAGGACAGCGGTATATGCTATGGGCGCAAGGCAAGGTGAGAGAAACCGCTGCTTTGGGTGAAAACCTCTCTCGCACGCGTAGAATTTGGACAGAATTAGGTTCACAGACGTTGCATATTGAGGACATTGTCGAAAACTTGGGATACCAAGATTCACCCCACATGTACCTCTTCCATATTAATATCGGATTCCCAATCCTTACCCAAAACAGCGAATTGATTGCCCCTTCGTCACAAGTGACCCCACGAGATGAACAAGCCGCCGCAAATCTGAACAATTATAATCTCTGCGAACCGCCGACTGTCGATTTTCAAGAAGAAGTTTTCTATCACGAAATGGAACCAGATGTTGATAATCACATCTACGTCGCGCTTGTAAACCGCAATTTTAACGGTGGACAAGGTATCGGCGTATCGGTCCGCTATCACAAAACGCAGTTTCCACATTTTGTCCAGTGGAAGATGTGTGGCGAAGGCAGCTATGTTTTCGGTTTAGAACCCTCGAATTGCGGGGTAGAAGGCAGGGCAAAGGAACGCGAACGGGGTGCGCTACAATATATCGAACCCGGTGGCCGTAGGCACTATGAAGTCGAAATCGGTGTATTGGCTTCCAATGCGGAAATCGATGCACTCCAAGAAAAAATATCAAAAACCCAAAATTAATACTATAAATCTGGTGGGATACACCGATAGATTGTCCCGCACCTCAGGAGAAACTATAATGAAGAGATGTTTGGCTTTACCCCTGATTGCCTTCGCATTACTGGCAACGTTGATATTCGTTGGGTGCAGCGCCAAAGAGACCCCTCCAGTTCCAATCACTACCGAAGCACCTATAGCACAACAAGAATCAGAGGAAAAACAGGAAAAACCACAGACCATAGAACAAGATATTGATGAACATAGCGAATCGTCGGAGGAAACACACGAAGCACCACAGACAGCAGAAGAGGAAACGCATCGTGAAGTCGAACCTGAAGAAGTAATGCCACTGGTGGAGATTCCAGGCAGCAGTGTGCTGCATCTGATACCGGAACACACAGCCGGGATTATCTATTGTCCCAGTTTGAATGCGCTAAACGATCGGGTCAACATGTTGGCGATGGACTTGATGCCGACCGCTGAAAATCCGGAGATCATCGCCAAAATTTTAGCAAATACGTTTGGGGCTGGCTTTGAGAATCTTAGTGAATTGGAGGAAATTGGGCTGGATATGAATCAAGATTTCGCTATCTTCATGACCTCCTTGCATCCACACGATCTCTCCGCAACCGTGCATCTCACGGATCCTGCGGCTATGAAACAGGTCATTGATGCCGAAAGCGAGGGCAGGGCACCTATAGCATATAACGGCGTAACCTATTGGAACGCCGCTGGCGGGGGCGGTAGCTTCGCCATTATAGATAACATCCTCGTTTTTTCTCAGTCCGCTGAAGTCTGTGAAAGCGTTATCGATACGTATAAGAAAACAAAATCCGCTGTCACAACCGATCCCGATTATAGCACCTTCCTTGCCGAGGTATCAGGAGGGACTGCCCAACTCGCGGTCCACTTTAATCTTGAATCAATCGCGCCTCTGTTGAGCGTGGCACTGAAGGGTGAATCGGAAGCAATGAAGGACAGCCTTGAAAGCGATCCTGCAGCCATGGCAGCATCGCCCATCTTTGAAAGTATGTTCGTTGGCGCGATAGATTTTATTGAGCAGCTGAAATCTCTGAGTGCCACGTTGGAAGTAGAAGGCACCGATGTGAAACTCTCTCCATTTCTGAAGTTCCAGAGCAATGGCGGAATTCAGAAGGCGTTAAAAGGGATGGCTCCCAATGAATTGACCCTCCTTAGCGAACTTCCAAGCCCGGCATTTACGAACGGTGCTTTTCAGGGGAAACCCGAACTGCTGATTGAGATGAGCATGTTCTGGCTGAAAATACTCGCACAGGATTCCGATCCGGAACAGACTGAGATGCTGGCGTCCGTTACCAAACAGATGAACGTCTTTTACGAGGCTCTCGGTGAAGAATGGGCTTTCTCTATGAATTTTGGTAGCAGTATCCTCCCGGATTATTTAGTTATCTATGAGTTAAGAGACAAACAAAGCGCAAAAGCCTACATGGAAGAGGCGTTACTGAAACAACTCCAAGACTCAATGGCATTAGCCCGAAACATGATTGGCGATAGTGCGAATCTGGACATGTACAAAGGGGCGTATCCAGGTGAACCCATGATGCATAATGGCGTTGAGATTAAGAGTTACGTCTTTCCGAATTTCGGTAGTGCTTTCGGAACGATGCCGCCCGAGGCTGCCGGGTTGATGCCACAGGAGTGGCATTGGTACTATGCTATTACTGATGATCACTTATTTATCGTGATGGGCAGCCCTGAACTTCTAAAGACGAACCTGGATAACAGAGGGGGTGTCGCTACGGTCCCCAGTTTCTCTGGGGAACCGAGTTATGAAAAATTGGTCACGGCTTTAGGCTTGGAGAGTAACCTGTTTTTTGCTATTTCTCCAATAACCCTGGTTAAAAGTCTCCTACCCATTATTGCGAAGGTGGCGGATCCGAATGGTGCAGCCGCGTTGCAAATGATGTCCGGGATATTTATGAATTTGCCAGAGAACTATAGCATCGGTTTTTCCGCGAAAGTCCAAGACGATGGCATCGGGGCGGACCTTCTGCTGACCCTCGGCGATTTCAGGCAACTTATCCAAACCTTTGCGATGCTGCAGGGTATGGGGCAGATGCAATAAGGTCTATCTAACGCGCCTACAATTTGATTGTAGGCGCGTTTTTATGATTCTTTCTTGACAAAAAAACACAATTAACCCATACTAACCTATGTATAATGTTTAAGTTGCGACTTCGCGCGTTACAAGAGTTTGAGCAAATTTATTGGGCAGCATTATCCCATTGAGGAGGAAAAGTTCGTGCACAAATACGGAGGTTTCATGAATTTGTTTTTTATAAAGAACCGAAAATATCAATACATCTTCGGTGTCAGCATCGCGATTTTGCTAATCGTTTCTTCTTATGCCTTCGCTGATACAACCGAAGATACAGAAGAAACCGCTGAGGCACCAGCCCCGAAGAAGAGTCCGATTAAAGTCGGCGGTGCAATGCGTGTCAACTACGCCTACGGTGCTTATGGGAGTGAAGATAGCCCACATCCCCGAGGCGAAAAAATCGGTGATGTTGACCTTGAGATATTCCGCCTCAACGCTGACCTGGCTTACGACAACATCATCGGTAGACTTGAATACCGGTGGTATGATGGCTATAGTATGATACACACCGGATGGCTGGGGTATCAACTCAGTGATTCCAGCACAGTGAAAGCGGGTGTTGTGCGCGTGCCCTTCGGTCCGACCGCCTACGGCATTTCTACGAGTTGGTTTTTTGATCAACACTTCTATGTCGGACTCGCCGATGACATGGATTTAGGGATCGTCTATAACGACACGTTTGATAAACTCACGGTGGATGTAGGCTATTTCTTGATGCCAGAACCGCAACTGATACAGTATGGCAGTTTGGCGAGTTCGCGATACAGTTATGACGTTGTGAGATGGGAAGAAAAAGCGGATGCGAAAGGGACAGTTGAGTGGGGTGCGGGTGAAAACGGATATGATGAGCAGCATCAATTTAACGTTCGTGCGATCTACGCCCTTGAGAACATCGCGGATGTCGGTGTGTCGGCGCAATTTGGACTGCTGAAGGGAACGAATGTCGGTAGCGATGAGAGTGGTAGCCACTACGCGTTTTCCGGGCACATGAAGAATACCTTCGCAGACTTCACGCTCTATTCACAATTCACCTATTACGCCCATAATATCGCTGAGAAGACCCCGTGGGGCACCGGAGACCTCATTCCGATGGGTGCCTACGACTTTGCATGGCCCATCGCCTCAAATGGATTAATACCAGGACTGTCGCTGCGTTATGGCGGGATAGACACCTCGAGTATCTCATGGATTGACAGTCTGATGCCGTATGCGGAGTGGAGCACCATCCTCAAAACCGCGGATAACCACAATCCGAGCACGCTCGTGACGCTCGGGGCGAGTTGGACGATTTTAGGGGCACTCTATGTCTATAGCGATTTGGCACTCTCCGATGGCAACTTCTTTGTCGGGAATATAGATGATGATTACGGGAACATCCTGACAGGCGTGAATCACGTGGGTGCCAACGGAAATAATACGTGGCATTGGCGACTGAACTTCAACTTCGGTTATTATTTCTAATCGGTTACGTAACCTTCCCCCGCGGGCGTGCTTTGTCAGCGCGCCTCGCTCCGTGCGCGGTCCAAAACCGCTAACTCAACTCTAAAAGGAGAATTTTGAAATGCACGAAGAAGGAAAACACCCGCAGAACGATACCAAGATATTTGGGCTAACACCGGTTTTTCTGATTTCTTCAATCGTCATCGTCGTTTTTGTCATCGGGTCCCTCGTGTTCCGGGAAGGGGCAACCAGCCTTTTCGGGGCTACCCGAAAATGGCTCACTACGAACTTCGACTGGTGGTTCATAGACATTGTCAACCTGCTTGTCGTGTTCTGCTTGTTCCTCATTGTCTCCCCATTGGGCAAGGTGCGTCTCGGCGGACGGGATGCCGTTCCTGAATACTCTAACCTCACTTGGTTCGCCATGCTCTTTGCCTCCGGTATTGGTATCGGGCTCCTTTTCTTCGGGGTCTTGGAACCCGTCCAACACTTTATGAGTCCACCCCTCGGGGGTGAAGCGAAAACCGATCCAGCCATCGGTATCGCAGCAACGACCTTTCACTGGGGCATACACGGCTGGGCAGTCTACGGCGTCGTCGGGCTTGCTTTGGCATTCTTCGCCTACAATCGAGGACTGCCGCTCACTATCCGCTCTGCGTTCTATCCGATCCTCGGTGAACGAATATGGGGCTGGCCGGGGCATGTCATTGATACGCTCGCTGTCTTCGCCAGTTTGTTCGGGCTTGCAACCTCACTCGGCTTAGGTGCCCAGCAGGTGACCGCCGGACTCAACTATCTGTTTGAGGTGCCCGCGACCAACGCCACCATGGTGATACTGATAGCTGTCATCACCGGCATCGCGCTCATCTCCGTGCTGACAGGGCTGAATGTGGGCATCAAACGTCTCAGCCAGTTCAACGTGATCCTCGCGTTTTTGCTGCTCCTCTTTGTCCTCCTCGTCGGTCCGAAAATTGCCATATTTAAAGGTATGTTCACTGGACTGACCGCCTATATCTCTAAGATGAGGCCCCTCAGCAACTGGGTCGGCCGCACAGACACAGGGTTTCTCCACGGATGGACAACGTTCTATTGGGCGTGGTGGATCGCGTGGGCACCCTTCGTGGGCACCTTCATCGCCCGAATTTCAAAGGGACGGACGGTCCGCGAGTTTATCATCGGTGTCCTCCTGCTACCCACCCTGTTGTGTTTAATATGGTTCAGTGCCTTTGGCGGGACCGCTCTCGATCAGATCGCTGATGGCTACACAGGTGTGTCGGAAACTGTGGAAGCGTATAAGCCGGAGCTCTCGTTGTTCAAAATGCTTGACGAACTGCCGTTGACGACCTTGATCTCCACTATCGCGATGCTGCTGACGATCATCTTCTTTGTTACCTCATCGGACTCCGGTTCGCTTGTCATTGATACCATCACGGCGGGCGGTAAACTCGATGCCCCTGTATCGCACCGAGTGTTCTGGTGCACGGCGGAGGGTGCCGTTGCCATTGTGCTGTTGCTCGGCGGGGGTCTGAGTTCGTTGCAAGCCGCCTCCCTCGTGGCAGGCTTCCCGTTCGCGGCTGTGCTCTTCGGCATGGCAGCGTGTGTCTGGATCGGGCTTCGCAACGAATCACGTCAATCTTAAGCGGGACTTACACACTCCCCCGGTAGGTGCGGTTTCTAACCAGGGTTCCCACCCGTTACTGGGAAGGGACGCCGAATCCTGTGAAAATAGGTAAAATTTGGTCATTTTGCGTAAGTCCTATTAAGAGCAATTGACTGTCAGCGGTTGGTAGTCAGAAGAAGCGTTATGGGTAGGCGGTTAAGAGGTTTTGATTAAATCAAACATCTTTTAACCGCCGCCGAAAACCGAAAGTCCACAACTATGAACACAACAGATCTGGAATTTGAAAAGCCGTTTATCGAATTAGAACGACACCTTGCGCGACTGGAAATCTTCGCGCAAGCACATCCTGAATTAGACCTGAAAGAAGGGATGGCCGCGCTAAAGCAGAATACGAACACGCTTACACGGCAAACGTTCCAAAAGCTAAGCCGCTGGGATAAAGTCCGGTTAGCGCGGCATCCGCAACGCCCACAAGCCCCCTTCTATATTAACGCACTTTTCGATGAGCACGTTGAACTTCACAGCGATAAACTCTACGGGGACGATCGGGCACTCGTTGGAGGTTTTGCCTGGTTCGACGGACACCCCCTCGTCTACCTTGCACAGCAGAAAGGCACGAATCTCGAAGAGCGACAGGAGATGAATTTCGGGTACACGCATCCGGAGGGATACCGCAAGGCAAGGCGATTGATGCAGTTAGCTAATAAATTCAACCGACCCTTAATCTGTTTTATTGATACGCCAGGGGCACACTTTGACCTCCGTTCCGAAGAATACGGGCAAGCCATGGCGATCGCTGAAAATCTTGCGGAGATGATGACCCTGCGTGTTCCGCTCCTTGCTGTCATTATTGGCGAAGGTGGGAGCGGCGGTGCCCTGGCAATCGCAGTTGGAAATCGCGTCTTGATGATGGAATACGCTGTCTACTGTGTCGCACCCCCTGAAGCCTGCAGCGGCATCGTGTGGAAGGATAAAGGCGAACACGCGCCCGAAGCAACCGAAGGCTATAAACCGACTGCCCCAGATCTGCTCAAATTAGAGATTATTGACCAGATTATCCGGGAACCGATCGGTGGGGCACACAGGGACGCGGCAGCCGCTGCACGCAGCGTCAAACGCGCAGTCCGTAAACACCTCACTGAATTGATGCAGATGACCCCACAACAACTGATTCAACAAAGATACGAGCGTTACCGGCATATAGGACTTTATGGCGAAGATTCTGCTTGATGGGTGAATACGAGCGACATGAAAATCCGAACGATTACCACAGGCATTCCGCTCCCTTTTTCGCCATACCAACTTCAACGTGCCGCAAAATTTAACGCTGACTGTCAATCCTATTTTGAGGCGAACGGTTACGAAGTCCAAACAACTCGTGTAAGTTGCCAAATTTGGGATGAGAATCGGGATGTAGATACCATCTTAAGGTTGGAATCCGATGCCCGGGCATTCGGGATTGAGTTTCTTAACTTAGGGACAATCCTACCTGAAAAACGGCACACCCAAACGCATATTGCTTGCATCGCCGACGTAATTACCCAGAGCGAGATCATCTTCGCTACCGTCACCCTTACGATGCCATCTGGACATGTCGCATCGGAGATAGCGGAAAGTACTGCTGAGGTTATTCAGCAAATTGCGCATCGAACCGATGCCGGTTATGGGAACCTTCGTTTCGCAGCCCTGATGAATTGTCCACCAAACACCCCCTTTTTCCCAGCAGCCTTCTGGCAAGACACCAGAACTAACTTCGGTATCGGATGGCAAGCCGCGGATCTTGTGCAACAGGCTTTCACAGATGCCCCTAATTTGGAAATTGCACTGCAAAATCTGAAGACGCTCATGGAAGTTGAAGGACAGAAGATTGTCGCACTCGCAGAAACCTTTGCGCAGGAATGGGGCGTGAAATTTGTCGGTATAGACGTGTCACCCGCGCCCATGGGTGATGAGAGTATCGCTTATGCAATGGAGCACCAACTGCCCGGTTTCTTCGGTGAGCGCGGGACCCTTACAGTCGCTGCAGGTTTGACGCGAACACTGCGATCCCTCTCATTACCTCTCTGTGGGTATTCGGGATTGATGCTCCCAGTCCTTGAAGATGTTGGATTGGGAAAACGCAGCGAAGCGGGACACTTTAACCTCGACAGTCTCCTCCTCTATTCCACTGTCTGCGGGACAGGGTTGGATACGATTCCGATACCCGGTAATGCGTCGACCTCTCAAATTACCGCTATTCTGAAGGATGTCGCCACGCTCTCTATACAGTTAAACAAACCGTTATCCGTCCGCCTTTTTCCGGTTCCAGGATGCAACGCAGCCTATATGACAGAATTTGATTCCCCCTATCTCACAAATACTGTAGTGATGCAGATATAACAAAAAAGGACCGCCATGAGTGACAAACCCCATGTTCTTCTGATTTCGACAGACCATTGGCCCAATTCTTTATTAGGTGTCAATGGGCATCCTGCCATCCAGACACCGACGCTGGACACACTTGCTCGCGCGGGCACTCGTTTTACGCGAGGTTACAGCGAATGTCCCGTTTGCGTTCCGGCGCGAAAAACGCTGATGACCGGCACAACAACACGCACCCATAAAGACAGGGTTTTCAACGATCGGCAGGGATTAAATGGACTCCCAACAGTCGCACAGACCTTTCGGGATGCGGGGTATCAAGCCTACGCGGTCGGTAAGTTACATATCCATCCGCAACGGAGCCGCATCGGTTTCGATGATGTGCTGTTAGGTGAGGAAGGCAGACTCCAACACGGCGTGGTCGACGACTATGAGCTTTTCCTCGGTGACAGAGGGTATGCAGGTCAACAGTTCGCCCACGGGATGTGCAACAACGATTATCTCAACCGTCCGTGGCATCTTCCTGAAGACTGCCACGTCACAAACTGGAGCACACAGCAGATGGTGCGGATGATTAAACGCCGCGACCCAACACGTCCTGGGTTCTGGTTCCTCTCCTATTGCCATCCACATCCCCCCTTAGCACCCCTTCAGTGCTACATGGACATGTATCGCGATATTGACGTGGACATGCCTTATTGTGGCGAATGGGCGCAGCAAACCGATCGACTCCCGCTGCCCCTAAAGGCGCGCCAGAAACAGGAGGCGCATTTTACAGAAGATCACATTCGTTCAGCACGCCAAGCATTTTATGCCCTCTGCACACATATCGACCATCAATTGCGGGTTGTTATTGGGACTTTACGGGAGGAAGGACTCCTGAACAATACGATTCTTTTGTTTACTTCTGACCACGGCGACATGCTCGGAAATCATGGAATGTGGGCAAAACGGCTCTATTATGAGGATTCCGCCAACGTTCCGATGCTGCTCGTCGGCACCGCAGGCGACGAACGCGTAGGACATCATAGGGTGGATGACCGGCTCGTCGGATGGCAGGATGTCATGCCGACACTCCTCCATCTCGCAGGAATTGACATTCCAGATACCGTAGATGGCATCCCGATGGTAGGCGATGAAAAGCGCGAGTGGTTATACGGCGAAATTGGTGAAGGCGGCAGCGCGACCCGAATGATTCATGATGGACGTTTCAAGCTAATTTACTACGCCACCGGAAACTATCGTCAACTCTTCGATCTGGAAGAGGATCCAAGGGAATTGAACGACCTCGCTGATTCACCGGCACATACTGAAATACTGGAACGCCTGACAAACCATCTCATCGGCGAACTCTATGGAGATGATCAAGACTGGATACAGGACGGTAAACTCATCGGCTTGCCTGACCGAGCGTATCGTCCGTCTCCCAACCGTGCCTTATCCGGTCAACGCGGACTCCACTGGCCACCGCCGCCATCCGCAGGGCATTGAACAACCTTTCCAAACGCGGTTGGTGCGGTTTCCAACCGCACCTCCCAATCCGCGTTTTCCGACCATCCCCTTAAGAAATCAACGCCTATATTCCCTTATTAAAATCGTTGAACTTCTACGCCAAATGTGGTATTATCTTAACGACCATTGATTACCGAATGGATGTAGGTGTTTTTGCTTGGGTGTTTCCCCAAGTTGAGTTGTGAATGACTGAGGTTCCCAGTTTATATGTAGAACTTATATGTAGAACCCCGATTTCCGATGATACATTCGTATAGATATAACGAAACCCAACAATTCAATTATAGTAAAGCCCGTAATTAATTATACATTTTTATAATTTCATCAATAGATGTCTCAGCGTTGTATTGACGGATGCGCTTGATGTTCGCGAAATCCTTCTCAATCGGGTTCAACTCCGGGGAGTAGGGCGGCAAAAAT
>JAJEDB010000046.1 GCA_022821725.1 Candidatus Poribacteria bacterium
GGGAGTAAACTTTTCCACGCAGCATCACTGATCGTTTGTGGAAGGGTTTGAGATGTATCTGTTTTTTGAGTTTTCATGAATGTAGAATACCACATCTCATATCAAATGGCAATACTTTTAGAATGTAAACACTACGTAGCAAATCCCTGTCCATGGGCACTCCTCCAACAACAATAAGATGCACATTATCACGAGAATCCCCATTTTGCAGATTGTTAAATTTGAAAGGAAGCTCTGGCTCAATCAATTCTTTAAACATATCAAACATGCTATTCCTGAAATAGTGATCACTGTTATGCTTCGCATTAATAGTATGAACAATAAGGTTGTTATCTTTATCTGTTTCCAATGGAAATGTTTTATCAGTAAACCCGTATCGTGTCATTTCTGACTGGTAATATTTCTGAATATCTTTCATTATTTTATTGTGGTATTCGTGATCTATGTCTGGAGCATCTGTTGGCTTGAAATATATGACATGAACATCGAATTTGGCAATGGATGAGAGAGACGATACTGAAATTAATATTAGGGTCAAAAACGTTAGTAGAAGTCGGAAGTGTTTCATGAGGGTCGCCTTTGTTACCTATAGGACTTACGCAAAACGACCAAATTTCACCTGTTTTCACAGGATCCGGTGCGGTTAGAAACCGCACCTACCGGGGGAGTGCGTAAGTCCTAACCTATTAGATTCTATCATAATTGTAGAAAACTTCAATCATAGTTGCTCGGTCGATGGTCGCCGAGGAGCCGTCTTTGTTGAGAGTTCACCTGCGCGAGGATCGATGCATCGAATTGAAACTTATTCAGATAGGGTGGATATTTCTGCGTAATCATCCGTTGGGCATAGTGCACCTGCAGGAGGTAACGGGTCTCGACACTCGTATTGGCAGAGCCACGATGCCAAACTTCACTGCGGAAAAGCACCACATCCCCCGCATTGCACAAGATACTCTCTTCCCCCCGATTATTCCATTCTGTTGCCCTGTTTGGGGAACACCCAGAGAAATGGCTGCCCG
Source organism: Candidatus Poribacteria bacterium (assembly GCA_022821725.1). Classification (GTDB taxonomy): domain Bacteria; phylum Poribacteria; class WGA-4E; order WGA-4E; family WGA-3G; genus WGA-3G. Next base: position 1,020 of record JAJEDB010000046.1, read on the forward strand.
GAACGAATTTCGTCGGTCCCAATTCCTCATACATATCGTTGAGATAGTAATGAGCAGTCGTGATGAAGATTGGAACTGTGACGCGCGGATCGGAACGAACATCTGCGGGTAGAGAGATGGGCAGCCAATCGGTATGTAACCCCTGATCCGGACGTCCCGGTCCTGTTATCCACGATTGCATGCCGATGCAGTGGCAGTCCTCACCGTGCGTCGCCTCGGCAACCTCAATAATCGGTGATTTGTCAAGGAATTGGAGATACAACGGGTCGCGATTAAATGAGTTATTGATGATTTTATTCAGGAATCCATCGCCATTTTCAGGTGTTTGGTGCCGATCTAAACACGCCGGGATCGTCTCTAATCGATCCATAGTTGCTCGCAATTCGGCGACTTCCTCAGCATCAAGCACATTGGGGAAATAGACATAACCATCCCTTTCCAATGCTTCCACTTGACTTTCTAAATCGTTATGTGCCACGAGGGAGAGAGCTTTCGCCATTTTCAATACTGTTCCTAAAAAACTACGTTTTCCCGTGTATATCTATCTATGGCAAGAAGTAGTTCTTTAGAGGGATCCTACCCCCTGTTACGATACTCGTCAGTATCTAAGCCTAAATACCATCAATCTCACCTGATACGTCGTCAGAAATGATACTCGGCTTGCATACCTCAAGGTTACGCGAGGTATGGACGAACCGTCAAAGCACGAGCGACAGTCTTGATAAATATCCCACGTGCGCCGTTCAAATCCCTATCCATACGATGACCTTCCGATGACTTGATAACTTTAGAGCCACCAAGGTTCGTGATAACTTCGCCTGTCCAAGACACCGTTTTGGAAGTATACGCTTCACACACATCTATGACTCGCACACCATATTCTTCCGCTTTTTGTTTCAAGAAAACTTTGAAACGGTAGTGGGAAAGTGTTAGCATCTGTCTCACAGATTTCTTCTGCAACTTCCGCGCACCTCGCCTTGTCATCTGCTTCGTCTCGAAAGTCGGGAGCAAGATGATGTCAAAGTTGGTTACAAGGAAGTGTGCTATCTTCTTATGAAGGTCATCAATAAGGTTATGGATTTTGACTTTTATTCTGTTCGCTGCTTTCCGCAAGGCACGCCGTAGCGGCGTTTCTCTTGCGTCGCGCGTGATAAGAGGGTATCACAGTGTTGACAAAGCCTTTGAATACGGTTGATACACTGCTGACCTAACCAACCGAAGCAATCTTCAGAGAAAAACGTCATAAAATCACGAACACCGGGGTCAAGTGCTACTATTCTACCACTTGGTTCTCGCGGCTTTTTCTTCTCAACGTAAGACACACACAGAAAATATCTTCCTTTTTCCATGATGAGTTGAGAATCCTTGACCTCTGCGTCCGTATCTCGTTCTGACACCTTACCCGTGCCTTGCGGTTTGGCGGGCAAGGGTTCTGACATCTTCATCTCACCTAAAAATCGCACATAGAACCCGTTTTTCTTCACGGAATCCGCCCGAAGATAAAGCGTCTGTCGGGGGGGCTTTCTTGAACGGAACTTAACCTTTTGACGTTCCCCAGTTGCCTTTGCCTTTATCTTGGCATTGCTAACCGCTTGACACGCATCCATCACCGCACCTACTTTGATCTGACGCGGGATTTCTATATGCCAATCCGGAAGTTCATCAAAGACGATAGGAACAAGTCCTTTGAAGTTCTTGGGTGTATCCTTATCCTCTAACAAGGATACACTCATATTGTAGGCATACCGTGAAGTGCCAAACCATCTACGAAGAATCGCCTTCTGTTCCACCGTGGGAAAGATTTCTATCTTCTTTGATTTGGTCACGGTATCGCCGGAGTCCAGACATTCTACAGGAAAAGACATGCAGAATTGCGAGGAGATCGGCAGTAAGTTCCTCTTCGGGGCTATAAACAGTTTCGTCGAGAACCACGACTTCTCCACCGTTTTGTGCCACCAAGAACTGTATGACTTCGCCGCCGAAACGGGCGAGTCTATCCCGATGGGCAACAATAACACGGAGTTTATCGCCTCGCAAGAGGCGTTCCAATAGGGTTCTAAGTCCTTTTCGTTTGAAGTTGATACCACTTCCGAAGTCTTTGATGATTTCTGCATCCGGGTAGTGTTGCTGCAAGTAAGCGACTTGGGACGCAAGATCGTCTGATTGCGATTTGCCACTAACTCGGCAGTATCCAACGGTAGTAATATCTGTTCCGGTTTGAGCATCAAGATACCCTTGCACGTCATAACGCCTTTGTCCACCGGGCGTCCTAATAGTAGAGATTGTGCCATTCTCTGCTAAGCGTCGGAGTCTATCTATCGAAATACCGAGAATCTCCGATGTTTCTCGTGGTGTTTTGTAGTGTTTCATACTATAATTATACCATAAAAACACAGAAAAAACAAGAAAAACATAGAAAAATAGCTATTTAGGAACGACTCCTTGCGGATTTTACGCCTTGAAAGGTGAGGTTGGGAAACCTCACCAGCGAAAGTAGGATTGCTACAATTATTCTGTTAATACAATGACACCGCACCCGATCCGCGCGCCCGCAGCACCCGAAGGTTGCGAGACGAAATCGTCTGCGTCGGCATGGACAATGATACCTTTGCCGACAACATCTATGTCGGAACCTGTGCCGATTTCCCAGAGATCTGTCGTCAATGTAATACTGCCTGTTCCATCTGCTCCGACGTTGATATTGCCGATGTCTCCGAGATGAAACTCATCTGCTCCCCATTTTCCATGCCCAACATCCGTCGGATTCCAGTGACCCCCGGCGGATTTACCGTCGGGTGCACTGCAATCCCCGTTTGCGTGGATATGAAAGCCGTGAAGACCCGGGGAGGCACCCTGAAGTTCAGCCGTGAGCGTGATCTGGTCCCCGTTTTGTGTGAAGACTGCTATTCCGGTTACGCCACTGTCGCCCAATGCGTCGATCATGGCGTGTGCTTGTGCTGCCGGGGCAGTTGAGAGAATCCCCGCTTGTGGTTTCACTCGGTCGCAACCCATCGATATGATAGAAATACCGAGCAATAGAAAGAATACAGGCTTTATACCGATAGACATTAAACGCGTTTTCATTGTTAGCTCCTCTGCTAAAGTTTGTAATCTAACGTGAGTTAGATAATAAACGGGTAATGAACCATCTTTCGTGAAAAATAATGGTTCTGAATGGACATTCTCACTGCGAAGCAACGTCCGCAGTCTCACATATTTAATCGTAATTACTCGGTCGATGATCGCCCATGAGTCGCCTCTGTCGAGCAGTCGCTTGTGCAAGAATCGATGCATCGAACTGAAATTTATTCAGATAGGGTGGGTATTTCTGCGTAATCATCCGCTGCGCATAGTGCACCTGCAAGAGATAACGGACTTCATCACTCGTATTGGCAGAACCACGATGCCAGACTTCACTGCGAAAAAGCACCACGTCCCCCGCATTACATAAGATGCTCTCTTCACCCCGGTTATTCCATGCTGTTGCCCCGTTTGGAGAACCTCCAGAGAGATGACTACCTGGAACGAACTTCGTCGGTCCCAATTCCTCATACATATCGTTGAGATAGTAATGTGCAGTCGTGATAAAGATCGGGATTTTGACGCGCGGATCGGAACGAATGTCTGCGGGTAGAGAGATCGGCAGCCAATCCGTATGTAACCCCTGATCCGGACGTCCGGGGCCTGTCAGCCACGAATGCATACCGATGCAATGAAAATCCTCACCGTGCGCCGCCTCAGCAACTTCAAAAACGGGGGATCTGTCAAGGAATTGGAGATACAACGCGTCTCGATTAAACGAATTGCTGATAAGCTTGTGGCGGAATGCGTCGCCATTTTGAGGCGTTTCGTCCCGATCGTGAGACGCTGGAATCGCTTCTAATCGATCCATAGTGGCACGCAATTCAGCGATTTCATCCGTCCCAAGCACGTTGGGGAAATAGACATACCCATCCCTTTCCAGTGCCTCAACTTGGCTTTCTAAATCGTTGTAAGCAACCAGTGAGAGGACTTTCGCCATTTTCAGGACTCCTTTCAGACGATAGCAACAGGTCAACGCTTATCCGATATGATATGTTAATCCCAACGAAGTTGTCAATGAAAAACGTGTCGGAGTTGGATTTCAAACACCCAAATTTCTTTGGAATGTGTGTGGAATTTCAGAACTTTTCCTCCATGTGATAACGGCACATCCGACCACAGCAAAGCCGAAGAACGTAAACGGCATCTGCCACAGCAGAAAACTCATGTGCGTATGAATGTATGAATGTGCTTTGAAGAGGACAAACCACGATAAAGGTGCCAGCATTGAAAACCACGTCGTCCAGATTAACGCAATATAATGCCGTCGTCGCGCTGATAGTATCTTTGTGCTACGCAAAAACAGCACCACAGACATCACCATAAAAAGTAGGATGAGGTAACCGTAGCGGACTTTCAATAGGAAGTCAGAGACGAAAGGGTTCGCGTTGGATAGATAGGTGTTGAGATCGAAGAAAATACCGTTCACGTAAGTAATCACCACCCCGATCGTCCCGGCTTCAAGGCTGGCGGCATATACAACCGGATAGTCTTGAACCTCTCCATACGTGCGCTTACCAAAAGACCAGATCACATGCGCAACCCCGTCCATAAACCCGCCCTTCACAGCACCGATCTGGAAACATAGTATGATGAGACTCAAAAAAATTGCGATGCCTGATCCGCACACGGCGGCAAGCGTCCATTTCACATATTGGTGCCTCCTCCACTTGTCAAGGATGGCATAATAGATACAGGGCGTCACCATCATCAACAGCGTGGTCGTAATATACTCGAAGCCGTTGATGAAACACTTAATGAGCACTGCCGTGAAGATCAGAATTCCAAATTTGATGAACTGACGGTTCGTTGGGACGCTGTGGCGTTTCAGGAGGCACATGACGACAAGCATCGGTAGGTAGAACGCCCATAGACTCCACCACAGATTCTTACCGAAGACCGTCAACCATTGCGAAAGCACCCCCGAACCTACGACGAAGATCGCGACCCACCCGCCAAATTCTTCATAGAACCAGTTTACGATAAAGGTCAATGCGATTGCCGAAAGCAGAGCCGTCAACACATAGAATGCCCACAACTTGATTTGAGGCGATACAGGAATGCATCTATCGAGGAGACTGAAAACCATGCCTTGTCCGCCAGTTTGTGACATGTAGGGCGAGAATTCATCAAAGGTGAGCGTGTTAAGATAGGCTGCGTATTGAGTGTCAATCTGGTTTTCGGATATCCAGTCCTGCTGAATACTCGTCGTAATGCCTGCACCTGTCAGTCCCCCTACCGAGAAGATGCCATCTTGACGAGATTTGACCATCCTTCCGATAATCAGGCTTTCAGTGTCTCGCTGATGCGTATCAAACCATTCCTGTTCCGCGACGTGCCAGACGTTAGAGAGAAACCCGAAAAATAGGAGTCCGATGGAGAGTGCCCATAAGGCTATCTTCCTGGCAAGTACCGATTGACGGAGGTGCTTAAGTTGCAGCGTAAACATATCGCTATGTTACCACGACTCTCTCCTTTTAGCAAGCCGAAGAAAATGGAGAAAAAACAAAAAATCACATCTTATCCGATATGTGCTATAATTGGCAGGAATTATATGCGTGTTCGTTGTTGTGCGAAGGCTTGCGTAAAATTCTCCAACACACGAGAGGGCATCGGAGGGCTCATCATGACCTGTCTTTATCATGGCGAATCACAGAAATCATGAAAATCATTGGTCAAAAAGGGCGTTAATTGTCGGCATCGTCTTAGCTGTTTTAGAATGTTTAATCGCGCCCTACAACGATTTTGTCATTCGGAACACCTTTCTGGCGGGGGGTCATTTTCCGCTTGCTCCGTTTTTTGCCCTGACCGTCTTGGCGCTGGTTGTGAATGCCGTCCTAAGAGGTCTACATCCGAAACTCGCGCTCTCCGCGCAAGAACTCGTCGTTATCTGGTGTATCATGATTGCCGTCGCCGGTATCCCCTCATCGGGCATGATGCGCGACGCATTGTCCGCTTTCGCGGCTTACCACTATTTTGCAACCCCAGAGAACGAATGGCGATCCCTTTTCTTTCAATACATCCCCGAATGGCGTGTCGTGCGAGATGAGACCGCGATTGCCTCCTTCTATGAAGGCGTGTCCGTCGGCGAGAGGATCCCTTGGAGCGCGTGGCTGAAACCCCTCTCCGTGTGGGCGTTGTATGTTTTTACTGCCTATTTCGTCATGGTGTGCCTCGCTGTGATCCTCCGTAAACAGTGGATCGAGTATGAGAAATGCACATTTCCGCTCGTTCAATTGCCTGTAGAACTCTCCGTCCATCGGTCAGGCATTGTCAATTCATTCTTCAAAAGCAGAAAGATGTGGCTCGGATTCGCCATACCGGCGTTCATCCACACCCTAAACGGGCTGCAAGCGTATTTCCCGACCCTCCCACACATCCCCGTCCGATTTTGGCTCGATCCGTTTCTCGTCGGTAGACCCCTCAACGCCCTAAGACCCTTTCAGATTGTCGTGCTGATGTCCATGGTCGGATTCAGTTACCTGCTCACACTTGAAGTCGCCTTCAGCCTCTGGTTTTTCTTCCTGTTTTTCAAACTGCAATGTCTCGTCGGCAGTATGCTCGGTTTCCTCATAACGAAAGGACCGGGTGTAAAATGGACGGCGTATTCGTTCAGCGCGGCGCAGGAAGCCGGTGCGTGTCTCACGCTTGGGGGGGGCGCACTCTTCAAGGCGCGGCGACATATCAAGCAACTGTTCTTAAGCGGTTTTGGACGCGGTTCCCCGCAGTCGGATGTCCAAGCGGAACCTATGCCCGCTGGACTGACAGTCATAGGGCTGATCGGCGGCTTACTCCTCTTGGTATACCTGAGCGTTCTGATGGGAATGTCACTGGTATTCGCCATCCTCTTTGTGATCTTCTCGGTGGGTGTGTTTGTCGCCTTGACATGGCAGATTATCAACGGCGGTATCCCTTTCATCAATCCCTCATTTTCACCGCAAAGCTTCTTCCTCACAACCCTTGGCACCGCACGGATGACCCCTTCAACGACAACGTGGCTGTTCATGCAGCCCACCGGCTTAACCTCGCACCTGAGAGAGTTTATGATGCCGAATGTGATGAATGGACTCAAGGCAGCGGATACCGTGAGAGCCAACCGGCGCAAACTCCTCATAGCGATGGGAGTGGCGATGGTGCTCGGGTTGCTCGTCTCATATTATTCCGTGCTCAGGGTTAGCTACCAACACGGGGCGTTACACGTGCATACAGGGGGCAGCGGCGGGGTCCGCTGGTTGAGTGCCGTCCTTAACAGCCCTCCGATGGGAACGGACTGGACGAATACCGGTTTTACACTTTTCGGCAGTGCCTTTACAATGGGATTGATGTGGATGCGGAAAGTTTTCGTCTGGTGGCCGATCCATCCGATCGGATACACGATGCTTAGCTCATGGGCATCGTTTAAGTTATGGTTCTCTATCCTCATCGGTTATCTCCTGAAATACGGGATTGTGAAATACGGCGGACTCAAAGCCTATAGAGACGCACGTCCCCTCTTTCTCGGATTAATCCTCGGTGAGATGACCTGCGCCGGACTCTGGTCGATCGTTGGAATGCTAACCGGGGTCCAAACCGGCTATCGCATCTTACTGGATTGAGATATCAAAGGTTCATGGACGTGTGGAAATCACACAAAGGAAGGTAAACTATGCGCACGTATGACGATTTTTTAATGGAATCCTATCAAGTCAGGGAAAAGATGGTCGCCGATAAATTGCGACCGAAATACCACTTCTTACCGCCACACGGTCGTTGGAACGACATCAACGGCGCAGTCTTCTTCAACGGTAGATACCATCTCGGCTACCTACAAAAGATAAGAAACGGGCCCGATGAGAGAGACTTTTCGAGTTGGCAACACATTTCGAGTCGGGATCTGCTCCATTGGACCTATCACACAGCGTCCCTCGACGAGCCACTCGAAGGAAAGAAGGGCGATTATTTTAATAGCGGCGATGTCATGGACGGGATGGAGATTCCGACGATTATCACCAACATGCCCAGAAGAGGCATCTGTATCTACCAATGCCACGATGCCGATCTCTTACACTGGACACCCCTGGCGGAGAATCCGGTGATTCCAATCGATACGGATGAATTCCCTGAATGCGTGATCTTTGATCCAAGTGGTTGGAGAGAGGGGGATACCTACTACGCCTTAATCGGCAACAAAAACCATCGTCCCGGCTACGAAGGCGACTCGACAAGCCTGTTTAAGTCGAAGGACCTCAAGCAGTGGAGCTACATCGGTCCCTTCTATAAATCCTCGCGCCGATGGACAGCAGAGACTGAAGACTGCGCCTGCTCCAACTTCTTCCGCTTCGGGAAAAAATGGATGCTCGTGATGCACACCCACCACCCCTTCAACAAATGCCAGTATTACATCGGGCACTACGAAAATGAGACCTTCTATCCCGAAATCAACGGACAACTGAGCCATCGCGGGAGTCTGCTCTCCGGTCCCGAAACCCTCATCGACGATAAGGGGAGACGCCTCTTTTGGGGGTGGATCGCCGATGCCCGCGACGCAGACGAATATGGCTGGCAGAGCATCATGACGCTGCCGTGGCACCTGAAACCCACATCCGATAACCGTCTCAATATCGAACCCGCTTCGGAATTGCAATCCTTGCGATACAATCCATGCCACGTCGAAGATCTGTTTCTGGAAGCCGAACAGGAAATTACCGTTGACGGACTTGCCTCGGATTGTATGGAACTGAAACTCACGATAGAACCACATGCCGCGCAGCGATTTGGGGTAAAACTGTTCTGTTCGCCAGACCTTGAGGAGGAGACGGTGATCCGTTACGATGCCGCGCAGCAGGCTTTTGTTGTCGATTTTGAAAATGCCAGTAACGACAAAACACTTTCATACCGGTGTGGGCGTGAAGTGCTGAAATCTGGGGAGTTCAAACAGACGGTGCCTTTCGCACTCGGAGATGACCAAGCGCTTGAATTGGATATTTTCGTTGACAGATCCGTAATCGAAATATTCGTCAATTCAGAGGTGTGCATCGTCCAGCGGGTTTACCCAATGCGACCCGACAGCAAGGAAGTGCGACTCTTTTGCGAGGATGGCCGGATTGCGGTCAGGAATATCGTCAAATGGGAGATGGACGCAACCAACCCGTGGTAGATTGCGGCTACGAATACCCACAAAGACGCTTGTTGTCATCTCATGCCGGTTTAACTGCCTCTACCTTAACGCTCGAGATCTCCACCCGACGCATTTTCGCATAGGCTGATTTACTAAGAACCCGAACGTTCTCAAACCCAGCCTGGCGAATCGAATCTAAATACTGGTCTTCAGGCAACGCCCCTGAAATACAACGCACCCATACGCTTACTGCGGTTCTCGCCCACTCGGGCATATTGTTGGCAACCATGTCGGATACCACCAATTTACCGCCCGGCTTGAGGACGCGGTACGCTTCTTCAAAAACCTTATGCTTATCCGGTGACAGACAGATCACGCAATTGGAGATGATCCAATCCACACTTTCACCTTCAACCGGCATGGATTCGATCTCGCCCAAACGGAAATCGACATTCTCCGCGCCAGACGCCTCGGCATTCTGTCGCGCCTTTTCGATCATCTCAGGCGTCATATCAATACCGATCGCTCTGCCGCTTTCACCGACCAATTGCGATGCGAGTAACACATCAATCCCGGCACCTGATCCGAGATCGACCACGACATCGCCCTCTTGAACGTCCGCATATGCCAGTGGATTCCCGCAACCAAAAGAATGTTCAGTAGCATCGATCGGAATGCTGGAGATTTGTGCTTCAGTGTAGCCATTCTTTTCCGCAGGATTGTCCGTTTCAGGGTCCGGACAGCAGGTAGGTGATGAACAGCAGGATTCATCGGTTTTCACTAAATCGGCATAATGCTTACGAACAGATTCTTTAATTTCCTTTACATCTTGAGACTTCATAGTTTTCCTCACATAGAAACTGGGACTTGTATAGCGAACCATCTCAGCGATTTAATTCTAAGAGTCCCATGTGTCACAGTATCCGCCCTTTGGGGACCTGCGAGTTCGGATACCATCGAGAATTGGAAGGCGGTGCGGGTTCGGGAGGCTGCAGGGACGCAAACGCAGTCAACTTCGGTCGGATCTCGTCTTCCCAAATCCCTTCGACATCATCAAACGTTAGAGGCGTGTGGTTCGAGACTTCCGCTTTATATGTTGATAACAACGCCTGCGTCTTTTCACCAAAATGCGCCACGATATCTGTCACCATCTGTTCCCCAACTTGACGGCTGGAGGATTCGTTGAAATCCCCCATTGCGAAATGGGGTGCGCGTGTGTCATCCGTCGGCATCCGCGACATATCCACGCAATCCGGTGCCACTGCCCAAAGCACGGATGTTTCACCGCGTCCAGCATGCCCACCGAGTCCTTTTCCATCCTCGAAACGCTCAATATCCGCGCCGATACTCATCGTCGAATACATCCGAACCCCGACATGTGCCTGCATAATTTCAATCACGACTGGCACGTCCAACCGATGCGGACCCGAATGCCCTGAAAACAGAATTGCACCGTGAAACCCCAACGCATCCACCGCTCGGATGTGATAGCAGATATTCTTCAAAAACATCCAAGGCGGTATGGCTGTCAGCCACGGTCGCTCTTGGTTAACTTGCTTGTGCCCCCATGAACCGTAGCCGCTAATCTCATGGCAGTGCCAATAAAACGGGGGTGCGACAATCCCACCGTGTGTTTCTGCCGCCTGACACGAGCATTCATGTGCCCGAATTGCATCCATCCCAACCGCATTGTGCCAACCATGCGGTTCGCATAACCCATACGGGAGATACACCATCGGACACGCCTCTATCGCTGCTTCTAACTCATCTGGAAACATCCGTTCCCACCGCACCTCATGTCTCATATAATATCCTCTCCGGTTATTTGTGGAACTTTCTAAAATCCCATTTGGATCTAACCTAAAACGCATTTGCATAAATCTATTGAATGTGTGATAATGTCAAAAGTCTAACAGATTTTTAAACTTGATGTCCACTTATTTTCATTACAGTCAGCTTTCTGAACCCGTAGATTACGGAGGGAAACCCAATGATGCGTCTGATATTAATTGCCTTCAGTATCCTGTGCTGCCTTGCCATGCTTGTGAGACACAGCGATGCTGAAATCGACCCGACAACCGCCGTTGGCGTGTGGCTCTTTAATGAGACGGATGGGGACACAGCATTCGATGCCTCTGAAAACGGCAATGATGGCACACTGCAGGGTGACCCCGAATGGGTCCCCGATGGCAAATTTGGCAACGCACTGGAATTGGATGGGGCAGGTGATTATGTGAGCGTCCCCGACCATAAAACTTTGGATACCGAAATCAGTGAGACATTCACAATCGTCATCTGGGTCCAAGGCACTTACAGACCCAACGATTGGCACGGGTTAGTGACAAAAGCACAGGGATGGCGCGTCGATATGTGTTACCTGTTGCAACGGGCTGCTAATGGCAAATTTGAGTTTGCTCTCTTTGGAGAAGGCGGCAACGACAGCTGGACAGCATCCGACATCCTTCCAGAAGATGGCAAATGGTATCATGTGGGTGCTGTCTATACCGGCGAAGAGACACAGCTTTACGTTGATGGCGTGCTTTCTGCCACGCGTGTTTTTTCTGCGGAGATTGCCGACACGAACGCCCCTGTGGTCATTGGAACTAATTATCCAACCGGCATTCAGCCAGTAGACGGCCTTATCGACGAGGCTGCGATTTTTAGTGTCGCTTTGGAAGAAGAGGATATCAACGCCATAATGGACGACGGCTTGGAAGAGACGCTCGGTATACTACCTGTCGAACCTTCAGACAAATTGGCTTTGACGTGGGGCGACTTAAAAGTCGGTAATGCTAAATAATGAATCCGCTGAGTCGATGACGGATCCGCTGGTGCAACCCGATGCGAACAAAGGTGTTATCCACTTATGCTACCACTGACCATTCGTAGGTTTCGCACTGGAAAGGTCAGTGATAGCATACAATTCAGGATTCAATCGAAAGACGGATTACCCGCGTTTTTCACCGGGTTTTCGTCGATGCTTTGATGCATAACTGTCCCCTTCTGGATCGTAGGAAACGGACACCTCTCCATCTTCCACAACCAGTCGCGGCACCGTTCGGTGGCGCCCATCCCGTTCGGGTCCGCGCATAACAGCGAATTGTTCCTCAGTCATATCTTCAACCATATCACCCCAGCGCTCCTGCGGATCAATCACACCACCGCCCCAATTGACATTTTTCGACTGATACTTAATCAGAACGCCACGTCTCGGGACAGGGTTCTTCCACGCTAACGCACCGTGTGTGCAACCGCCATCCATAAAGAAGAGGACATCGCCTGCCTTCATAACGGGTTGGACAACTAAACCCATGGTATCATCACACGTCCGAATCCCGGGAGGCATGGAGTATTGCGTCTTGTGGGAGCCGGGCACACATGCGAAACCGCCGAGTCCCGGTTCAACATCGCGTAATTGCCATGTGATGGTGACGGTCTCGGCATAACTACGTCCGTTCTTGAAATAATAACCGCGTGATGGTGTCATCGGTTCATTGCCATCGTGGAGCGAGTGCCCTGATGTTCCGTGAACGGCGCAGAACACGGTCGCACCACCCATGCGATAGCCGCTACCACCCATCCAATTCAATCGCTGCACCACGGCAGGATGCGCAATCATACGCCGAAATGGGGCGTTATACGGGTCAGGAAGATCTAACAAACCCGGCAGGAGCGGGCGACCTGTGCCAGCTTGACTTATCGACCCGCGCGCTAATTCCTCGCCTACGACGATGCGATCTTGGAATTTATCCACTGCTTCATTGGCTTCCGCAAGCCACTGTTCATCCATTATGCCGCGCACCACCACATATCCGTTCAGATCCCAAAAGTAAAATTCTTTCTCATCAATTCCAGAATCTGGGTCGCGGGTATAAATTGATGGATGAAGGATGGACGGGTCTTCCTCTACCCATGTCTCTTCGCCATCTGTGTTTATCACGGGTGGTGGACTTGAACCCTTATACCCAGGGACATACAGGACTGCCTTTTGTGCAGGGGTTGCTTCGTCTGCCCATCCCGGCAAAGATTCGGTCTCTGAGCGGGGACCAACTGGATTGGACTGAACTGCCGCACGCGCCGCATACCAGTACGTCAATAACCTTTTTGGCTTGTCTTTCCACGGTCGCACGCCTTGGAGCGTAGGTTCCGCAACCAAAAATAGATCGCCAGCCTTGAGTACCGGCTGCACCACCACTCCCATATCGTCGATACCTGTTGCCAAGTCGTGCGGCGTTTCAACATTGCTCTTGTGGCTTGCCTGAACGACAACCAGTCCGCCCTCGCCTGCTTCGACATCGTCCAACACCCAGACCGCTTTCACACCCTGACAACTCCGTTGACCGTTTTGTTGGTGGTATGCCAAAGATGGATTTCTCGGTTCATCACCGCCCACGAGCGTTGTGCTGGCTTCGCCTTCTCGCTGTCCCAATAAGCGAGGGGCTTGATCCAGCCGGAAGCCGTGTCCGATAATCTGGTTCAAATACCACACCAATTTCGGATGCACCAGTAAGTCGCGGAACAATTCGCGCGCCGAACTCTCTCCACCTAACAGCGTCTCACTTTCTCCGACGACATCCAATGCCCCGTTGAGTGCCGCTACCTCTTCTTGAGTGAGGACACCCGGAATGTGTAGGTAGCCTGCCACATCAAAAGCATAGTTCTCTTCATTCGTCATGACTTCATTATCCATGTGTTTCTCCTATTATCGGTGATGGATGCAACCAACTCGGAGGAGTGTGTCGCTACAGACACCACGCATAAGGACCGGGACCTGTCCGGCAAACCATCTCGGCGATCTGCTGGCGCATCCGTGTGATGCGGTTCTGATATTCCGGACGATCGGCAACGTTTCGCATTTCGCCCGGGTCGGTCTTCAGGTTATACAGTTCATCGATATCGAAGCGGTTCCGAACATATTTCCAGTCTCCATCGGTCATCATCATACAGGCTGCCAATTTTTCCGGATCGTTGGCGTTGTGATAGATCGCATCGAGACTGGCGATTTCAGCGAAGACGGGTTGATGTTCCGGTTGTTGACTGTTCAAAATTGATTCTGCGACGGATCGTCCATCAATCCTCGTTTCTGGTGTCTGACCCGCGAAACTCAGCAAGGTCGGCATCAGATCCACGCCCGCCAGCGGGGGCGTGACGCGAAAACCCGACGGCAAATGGTTCTGCCAAGAGAGCAGACACGGCACCCGCACGGAAGCCTCATACATCAAACACTTCTCGGTGTAACCGTGATCCCCGAGCAACTCGCCGTGGTCACTAATGAAAGCGACAACCGTATTCGTCCCTTCAAGCGCATTCAGTAAACGCCCAACTTGGTTGTCGATGTGTGTGATGAGGGCGTAGTAGTAAATCATCATTCGGCGGAATTCAGCCTCAGTGACCGTTGAAGGAATACGGAATTTCCCGCGCCTTTGAAATTCGGGCTTTCCATCGAGCGGGTCACGCAAAGACGAAGGTAGCGGCATATCTTCTTCGCGATAGTGCGCCAGTAGGTCGGGCGGCACTAAGACAAGCGGGTGCGGGTCTTTGATACTCGCAAATAGGAAGAACGGGTCCTCGTCCTGCTGCTGAACGAATTCAAGCGAACGGTCGATTGTCCACGTTGTGCGTTGCTGTCGAGGGTCGGTGATCGTGCCGAATTCCAGGATATTTCCGTACTGCGTCATCCCCGGTGCCCCTGAACGATAGAGGTTTTCAACCCCTTCCGTTTCAAAATAATCAAAGAGCGGGTCTGGATAGCCACCGAGATAACGATACGTATGCCAGAAATCGGAGAATCCGTGTTGTGGACGATGGTCGTCCCCCAAATGCCACGGTCCCACGATACCACACCGATAGCCAGCACGTTTGAGCAGATCCCCAATCGTGATGCGATCTTGAGGCAGGTAGCCGCCGAACTCGCCCATACGTTTGGGCCCATAATTCCGCAGTTGTAAATGGGCATGCGGATAGAGGCCTGTCAACCAACTTGCGCGTGCCGGTGAGCAGACCGGGGATGCACAGTAAGCGTTTTCAAAGCAGACACCGCTCGCCGCCAACCGATCCAGATGCGGTGTCTGAACGACTGGACTGCCAGCGAAACCAGCAGCGTCCCACCGCATCTGATCACACATAATGAGTAAGATATTCGGTCGAGATGTCGTCATCACTTTGAAACGGCTATGTGAGAGGGCATGAAAAATATTCAACCCTTCGTCGGATTAATCTGGTATGTGTCCCTTCTATTTCATCGCGTAATCTACTGTTACCAAAGCACTCACCTTCTTAGATATAGAGGAGACATCATCAGTACTCTTTTCGGAAATACCGCTCGCATCTGCAGAGCGCACGCTGAACACACCCTGACGCGCAGCACGGAGCGAACCGAGGTTCACGCCGCTCCCTTCAGCCAACGTCTTGGCGCGTTCTCGCGCATCCTGAGTCGCTTCTACCAGCAACTCGCTCTTCAGCGCATTCACTTGTGTATAATAGTAATTCGGCGTTCCTGAACGTAGGGCTACGCCTTCTCCGAGCAGTGAAGCAATTGCTGTAGATAGCTTTGATATGTTATGCACGTCCCTTGATTTAACGCCAATTCCCTGCGAAAGTTCAAAGAATTCTATCTCATTTGTTTCATGTCCATTTTCTGACCGTCTCCTGCGCTCGTTTACAGAGACCGCGCGAGTTCTTATCTCCTCGGCTCCCACCTGGTTCTTCTGTAGAAAATTTAATACTTTCTCCCGGTGTTCAGCGAGAACAGTGTAGGCTTCTGCCATATTTCTATCTCTTGCTTTGACTGTAATGTTCCATATCGCCATATCTGACTCGACTGCGGTCTCGGCATATCCCCGCACCTTGATAATCTGGTGAGACATGCGTATATCCCGCATCGCATCTGTAACGAGATAGGTCGAAATCACGATCCCAAGGGCGAGTATGAAACCAAATGGTATAAATCCTTTCATGTTCCGTGTATCTCCTCAATGAAGGCTAACTTCAATATTTTGACTGCTGGCCATTACGGCGCGAAACTCGATCGCAGTTTGATACCCCAGCGTCCCGCTTCGTAGGTTAAGACATAGAGCGATTCGTAGGAGGCAATGACCGTGCCATCAGTGCGATAACGTGTGAATTGCGTGTCAACATGGACCTTGGATGCTGAGATATGGACCATATTCCGTCTGTCCCAACCACTGTGATGCCAACCACGTGCAGTCAGGTTCTCTCTTATTCGGTCCACATCCTGCTCACCCGGTTCGTTGAGGATGCGCATGTTGCCAGACGCAAGACGGTAGTGCGGAAAGTGAAACGTTTTCTCCCACGCAACTATATCGAGACGATTAAATGCCGCCATCCATGTGTCAAGCACTTCTATGATTTCAGCTTCGATTGTTTCTTTCATCGTTGACTCCTCAAATAGGTATTACCAAACGTCCGCTATTCTATCACATATCTCCTATGTCTGCAAGCGGACAATTCTTGACGGGAGTTCGGGATATCAATGCGGCAACCCGTTCACCGTTGGCTCTCTTTAATAGCACGTTCAAAGGCGCAGAATAGATTTTGGATATCCTGACGCAATAGGGTTGGGTTCACAGTAAGCAGGATACGTCCCGCGTGATCGCTATCTGGCGGGGATACAGATACCGAATGCGCCTTAAGCACCTCAACGAAACGGGTCCGATCAACATCTGATGCTAACTTCAGTGGAAATATATTGGAACCGTGCGCAAAACGTTCAACAGTGATGCCCTCCAGCGCGTTGATTTTATCAAAAAGTGCTCTTGCCCGGGTCATAGCACGATTGAAACGCTCTTCAAACCCATCTATACCTTGAAGTGCCAACGCTGCCGCAAAGTTTGCTGATGCCAACCCACCCCCGAACATACGACGGTCGTGATACAATCCGTCCGTGAATTCAGCCGTGCCTGCCAATATCGCCCCGAACGGTGCTCCAAAATATTTGTACAACGACACATACACCGTATCAAACAACGCTGCATAATCAGCGGGCGGAATGCCGGTCGCACCTGACATCATGTAGAGTCGCGCCCCATCAAGATGGCTCCCAATCTGTTTGTCTCGGCAGTAGTCCGTTACCGCCTTCATTTCGTCAAACGGCATAATCTTCCCCGATTGGCGGCGCACAGGACTTTCGACCATCACCGCCCCAACCGGCGTGATAACCCTTCCGCCCGCTGCCTGTGCTACTGCAGCTTTCAACGTTTCGAGTGTAAAATAGGGACACTCTTTTGCCAAGGGGATGAGATTTATGTTACTGAGCCGCGTTACACAATCCCCGCTGTCATTGTAGAGATGGCTTTGCTCCTGAACGATCGCACGCGGTTTGATGCCACAGAGTTTTCGGATGGCAAGATGGTTGGCGAGGGTGCCAGTCGGCATAAAGACTGCCGCCTCCTTGCCCAACATTTCAGCGCATTTTTTTTCAAGCTGCTCGACAGTGCCACCAAGCGAATAGGAATCCTCTTTAAGCGTAAACTGTTGGTCGAACGCAGCAAGCTGCTGTAGCATCGTTGAAGGTAGTTTCGGTTCTCCGTCGCCTCGAAAGATAACCGTGTTGCTCGGAGGAATATCCGAGATAAGTCTCGCATCGGATCGGAGCAATTCGGTAACAGGTCGGTCCGTTGTTTGCATCAAAGTAACCTCCTGAAGGAGTTTCCTACGCATATCATATCACGTTTTCGCAAGAGTGACGACGCATTTCCTGAGTTTCAGTCCAGAGATTGCGAATGCTTCTGAAAATAAAAATTTCTCGCTTCCTTTCTCGAAATCGGATATACTTCTATAGAATCTTAATTCGGTATTAAGAGAAAAAAATACAGCCAAATTATCAACCTGCAACAATACGCAGAAATACCCAAGCAATACGCAGAAATACGCAGAAACACCCTATCAATACGCAGAAATACCCAAGCAAAAACACCCCAAGCAAAAACACGCAGGCGATTCAAGAGGAAAGCACGTTAAACACGAAACCCACGCAACCACTCCGCAAGGAAAGTTTTAAAAATGAATATCGTCTTTCTATTTTCAGATGAACACGCCGGTGCTGTGATGGGGAATAGCGGACATCCAGTCGTCCGAACCCCTCACCTCGATCGCCTTGCCGAACAGAGTTACACCTTCGACAACGCCTATTGCAATTATCCAATCTGTACGCCTTCACGCTTATCAATGCTCACGGGACGGTATCCCCATCAAATTGGGGCATGGGATTTGGGCGTAATTCCGGATCGGCAGTACCAAACATGGGGCGATTACTTGACGGAGGCGGATTATGAGACTGTGCTGTGCGGACGGACCCACTTCAACGGAACCGACCGGCTTCACGGTTTCTCGCATCGCTTGCTGGACGATCTGCCGCGATGGTGTAACAGAAATGGAAGACCGCCACGCCGCACACCAGACGCACGTCGAGGTTCCAACTCACACGTCGCCGAATGCGGACCCGGGGACCACGAACACACACGATATGACAGAAACGTCACGGACTTAGCAGTGGATTTCCTTCGCGAAAAAGCCGCAGCACCCGACGACAAACCCTTTCTTCTCTACTGTGGATTCATGCACCCACACTTTCCGCTGATCGCACCCCCTGAATTCTTCTCACAGTATGACCCGGACACACTCGAATTACCTGAGACATGGAACGAACCGCTCGAATCTCAACATCCCATCATCCAACACCACCGTTGGGCGTGGCAGAACGACATCCCACCCCCTGAAGCCGTTGTGCGTTGTGCGTTAGCCTGCTATTATGCCCTTGTCTCGTGCCTCGATGCACAGGTTGGACGGATACTTGAGGCAATTGATACCTCGCCATTAAGTGAAAATACGCTCGTCATCTATACGAGTGATCACGGCGAGATGGCAGGACACCACGGTATCTGGCAGAAGCAGTGTTTCTACGAACCCGCGGTAAGAGTGCCGTTGATGCTGCGCCTGCCTTCAGATGAGAAGGGGCGCGTCGCAGAAAACGTCTCTTTGGTAGATGTCCTACCGACTTTGCTGGAAGTCGCTGGTTTGGAGATGCCTGCTGACTTACCGGGTGACAGTCTGCTGGGGATCGCGCGACAGCAAGCACATAAAACCACGCGCGCCGTCTTTTCGGAGTATCATCACATGGGCATGCTTAACGCCGGCTTCATGCTCAAACGCGGGGATTACAAATTGTGTCACTACGTCGGAAGCGAACCCCAACTTTTCAATGTGGGTGTTGACCCGTTGGAGAACAGTGATTTGGCAGCAACGCCCGAACACGCCGCAAAACGCAGCGAACTGGAAATCAACCTGCGTGCGATCCTCGATCCAGAGCAAGTGGATGCCCGAGCGAAAGCAAATCAGAAGAACCGTCCGTAATCCCGACTTTTCGCGCCTATCGGGCAAAAATCTGAAAACTAAACTGTTCTAACTTTCTGCTGTGCCGAGCGTTGGTCAAATCATAAGCATATAAGAAGGGAACGCAAAAGTCAAACAAAAATTAGTTTGAGCGGTGGATTGACAATTTTTTTCAAAGTTGCTATGATAATGAGAGTGGAAAAATGATACGCGCGATTCAGAGGATTTCCGCCCGACCTACTGGTAGCCGCAGCGTTTGTATCTCCGCTATTCAAACTGTTAGGAAGGAAATAAATTTTGAAGATTTTAAATTCAGTGCTCTCAAGTATGCGATTCGGAACGTTTCTCCTATTAACCTGCCAGCTGCTGCTAATACTTAGCGGTTGTGATGAGTATGAACGTTGGACGAACGATCCCCCCGAAATCAATACCTTTACTGTGCCAGAGGAGGTCAGCTACGGCGAAAGTTTCAAACTTAAAGTCGGGGTTTTCGATCCTGAAAATGATACCTTAACCTATACATGGGAGGTATCTGCCGGTACCTTGACTGAAAGTGAGGGGGCAGAGGTTGAATGGACAGCACCTGAACCCTCAGATTCAGAAATCGCCCCTGATCAGACCGTTACGATCCATGTATCCGTTAGGGATCAAGGCGAGGAAACCGTCTCTAAGTCCGCTTCCATCATTGTCTTTTCAAAATCATATAGGGTCGCTGAAGCACTCAGTGGGGGTTATGAACTCGTCCGAACGCAAGTGAATGGCGAATCTACTGGAGATTTTGGCGCGATGCGATTGACAACGACGACATTTACCAGAGAATTTCAGAGGAATAACGAATTTTTCTTCGGTTCGTATAAGTTGATTGAACCTTTTGATGAGAGAAGCGGAACTATCTATTGGTTCTTCCATGAAAGTTCTGAACCGGTTGTCAGTACTTATACATGGGATGGTGAATTGTTAGTCATTTATTCGTCTGCCACCTCTACCGGACACGTCTATCAGAAGCGGAAGTAACATTTTGGTAAATACATTTAAAAGGGAGAAGTTAGTGAAAGTAGATTTCCATTTCAGCCTATTGGGACTTTTGATAATTATCTTTATCTTGAGTTGGCATCCGTTCGGTTTTTGCGAAGAACGGGAGCGGATTTCTGTGGAGACTGATGCGCGTCCAAAACAGTACGATGTTATTGAAACAAAGCGGTATGAAATTGTTGAAGTTGAGGATTCACCGGAAACCCCGGAGGCTTTGAAGAGCGTTGCAGAGCAAGCTATCATTGACGCTGAAAAGGATGCGGCAGCGCATTTGAATAGAACGATGTGGTTCAGTACCGGTTGTTTTTTTTCTATGATTGGTCCTATGCTTTCGCAACGCTACCAACCTTTCATGCCGACTGCCCGCGTGCTCGGAAGGTCTCCGGAATACGTCGCCTTCTATTATGATGCCTACAAAGTCAAAACCAAAAAGTTCCAGTTTAATTGGGCGTTCGGGGGCTGTCTCGTTGGAACGCCTATAGGTATATACTTACTGACGCTGCTGTTATAGCGGGGAGCAGGAATTAAAAGGCTTGAGGGGAGCATGTCTGCGTCTGTTTTGTATGATTAGACTTCCCCATCCCAATAACTCAGGCTTGGGTCTCTACGATAAATCTTCCCAACAATGTATGGGAGGACCTTATTAGAATCCGGGTATTCACTCACATCGTGCGGTGTCGTCGTGCCGAGAATGAATAACGTGACGGGAGCATCGCTGCTGTTTACAAATTTATGTGCCCCGATGGTGCCCGGTGGAAACGCAAGGAAGTCGCCTTCACTGACTTCCACATCGCCGCGTGGGGTTTTGAGTGTGCAGGCACCCTCCATGACGTAGCACATCTCCTCCCCGAAATTGTGGAAATGCATCGGGAAACTCATCTTCCCCGGTTGCAGCCGGATCACGCGATACCCTAAATTTTTGCCACCGATGAGCGGATCGATGTCTTTGTCCTCGAAGTCGTAAGGGTGGGGCGCATTTTTATGCTGCCATTCGATTTCATCGATATGAATCCGATTGATGTAGATGTCGCGCCGCGCCTGCAAACAATCAATGAGGTATTGACGGGCATCTTTAAAGATGGAGTGCCCGTCGCCAACGAGGATTGTATTGAATCGGAGTTCCAAAATTTTGCGCAGTTCCAGTGCTGCTTTCGGTGGATCGCTCAGTTTGCTATCGGCGAGCAGCGTCAGCGCACCCATCGGTTCACCGACCACGAGATCCCCGAACAGGACGGCCTGTTTCTCTGGGAAATAGAGGGCAATTTCGCCCGGACTTTTGCCGTGCCGAAGATGAATGGCGTGTAAACCCGGAACAATCGTCTCTCGGTCCAGAACCGTTCGGGTGGGTGTAATGTTCAGGGCATCCACATCGGCCTCATGCACAATCACATCGGCACCTGTCCATTTTTGAAAAGCAGCGGCTTCTCGTTCATGATCGGCGTTGGTCAGAACGATCAACTTCGCGCCACCCAGGGATTTCAGGTGTTCTCGGTCGTCGTCGGACATTGGAACCGGATCTATCAGGATATTCCCGTCCGGACGCACCCACAGATGCCCATTAAAGTCTATCTGTCGGTCTCGACTAAAGATCCCCCAACTGTATATATCTTCAAAAATCAAGCGTTTCATTTTTTAATCACATTCCAAGAAACGTATATACCTATGGCACTCCACACCATGCTAAAGAAGCCTATCCATGCATGACTGGCATTGATAGTCCACATAGCATGAAAAACAAATCCTGATATGCACCCCAATAGAAATATTATAGCAATCAATTTTCTTATCATATTACGAACCTCCAAAAGTTAATGTAACGCTTTTAATGCTAATATATTTTCCCAATTTAATCAAGTATTTAACGTGATATTAACATTAAACGTATTAAATTCTTGCCTGTCCTATACCGTATTCGCTATGGGACCGCTTCGGCTTTCTCCTTTGAAACGAGTCCGTAAACCTCAAGTTCATGTATAAACGCTCTGCCTAACCTTATTTGCGGGACGATCGCGCCGCGCCTGGGATCATACCGACTGGCTTGTTTTTCATCATCGGTGGTGCCGCTGATATAGATGCGGATCGCTTCCGTCACGACACCGCTAACGCGCATTTTAATGATTCGACTCTCGTTGTTTTGGATCTGCATAAAAGCACGCCAACGTCCTTCACCTTCCAATTTCTCGTATATCATGGCATTTATAATGTTAGTTCCATTGATGGTGATCCGGTGAATCGCCTTTTGCGTTGGCAAGTTTAGGTGAATCCACCGCCCATCGGCGTATCCTCTTGTCTCCACATCGCCATCTATCATTTCAAATGAGGTGCAGGTGACCCCTTCGGTGACGGCGTAGTTGTAAAGTTCCTGTGGCTCGATCAGCATCTGCAGTGCCTTGGATTGGCATCCTGAAAAGAGGACGACTGCACAGCATACTACGGAAATAGAAAAGTAACGTTGCATCTTTTCCCCCGACGCGGTATTCCATTTTTGGGGATATTATACCGTATTTTCACTTTTCTTTGAAGGAGAATTTTATGAAAAATGTTGCTTTAAAAGTGCGATCGACCTATAATGGACTATCTGGATTTATAAGTAAAAGGAGACAGCACAATGTATAAAAGCGCGATTTTAGGATGCCGAGGACGTGCCCGTGGGCACGCACGCGCATATCAACACGTCAAAGGTGGCAAACTCGCTGCTATTTGCGATATGCAGGAAGATCTGCTCAACGATTTCGGCGATGAGTTCGGTATTGATGCTCGATATACCGATCTCGACGAAATGCTTTCAAAAGAGAAACCCGACCTCCTGCACATCGTTACCGCGCCCGTGCTCCGCGGCAGCAACGAACGCATCCGCTACCCGCTGATGAACCAAGCCTCTGAACACGGGGTGCCTGCTGCAATCGTTGAGAAACCGATTGCTGTGGAGAGCGAAGATTGGCGGCAGATTTCCGAACTTGCCGACCGCACGCAAACGAAGTTCGTCGTTAACACACAACTCAATTTCCATCCACAAAATCTTGCCCTCAAGCTTGATGTCGCAGAAGGCAAAATCGGGGCGATTAAATTTATTGAAGCAAGCGCGCGGAACCCACCCGTCGACCAAGCCCCACACGTCTTGCAACTCGTGTCCTCCTATATCGACAACTCGCGACCCGTGAAGGTCCAAGGACAAATCTCTGGTGCGGAACAACTCGATACCGCGCAACCTTCACCTGCCAACGCTACGGCACTCGTGACCTACGCAAACGGCGTGCAAGTTTCAGTCGCATTCGGACCAGAGATGGCACCCCGTGTCCTACCCGATACCTCAAATAACAGGCATAAACGGGTCTGCGTCTTTGGTGAAAAAGGGTTCGTCCATTGGCGGTTTGAGAGTTGGGAACGAAATCTACCGGGCAGTGGATACGAAGGCGGCGACCTCAACTACAGCGCACAGGATGTCATTGCGCAAGGTGGACTCACAGACGCGGTGTTCGAGTGGCTTGATGATGAAAGTAAGGAGCATCCGACCCACCTGAAGCAGTCCCTTGCGGAATTCAACCTATTGCTGGGGATTTACTATAGCGGTTTGACGAATACTGTCGTTGAATTGCCGTTTGATCCACCCGATGGTATGATTGACATGTTCCGCGAACGGCTTTAAAAAAAGTAGTAGGGTCTTTAGAAAAGCCACACGCGCTTTTCTCCCGTCGTCCACAGAAGGAACAATCCTCGTGAATAACGATATCATCTACATGGATAACCATGCCACAACGCCAATTGCACCGGAAGTGTTAGCGGCGATGATGCCTTACCTCACAACAAACTTCGGCAATGCTTCCAGCACACACCCCTTCGGTGTTACGGCAATGGAGGCTGTGGAAAATGCGCGCCTGCAGGTCGCTGAACTGCTCGGTTGTTCAGCGGAAGAGGTTATCTTCACCAGCGGTGCCACCGAATCGGACAATCTCGCTGTGAGAGGGATCGCCTACGCCTGTAGAGAGAAGGGAAACCACATCATCACGAGCACCGCGGAGCATCACGCCATTCTCGATACATGCTACGCCTTGGCGACAGAAGGATTTGAAACCACGTATCTCCCTGTAGACAAATACGGGAGGGTGAGTCCTGACGACGTGGAAGCCGCCATTACGCCGAGAACGATTCTGATGAGTTTCATGTATGCGAACAACGAGGTAGGCACGATAAATCCGATCGCCGATATTGCTGCGGTCGCTGCCAAACACGGCGTGCCGTTCCATTCGGATGCCGTGCAAGGTATCGGACAGTTGCCATCGGATATGGAGAGACTCGGTGTAGATCTCGCATCCCTAACGGCGCACAAGATTTATGGACCAAAGGGGATCGGCGCGCTTTACATCCGTCGAGATGCTCCTCGACCGCAGTCACTTTTCCACGGCGGTGGACAGGAAGATGGAGTTCGACCCGGTACTTTAAACGTCGCCGGGATTGTCGGCTTAGGGGCAGCGTGTGAACTTGCTAAAAGTTACGTGGAGACGGGAAAAAGTTGCGTGGCGACCTTGCGAGACGCACTCCATCAGAAATTAGCTGCACGATTGGGAGACATTCATCTCAATGGACATCCTGAACAGCGGCTACCGGGCAATCTGAACCTCTGTTTCGCGGGTGTGCAGAGCCATGCCTTGCTGATGGGGCTTAAGAGTGTCGCGGTGTCAACTGGATCGGCGTGTGATTCTGAGTCGGTGAAGGCATCGCATGTTTTGGTTGCGATGGGGATTCCAGATGAACTGGCGTTGACGGCTGTCCGTTTCGGTTTGGGACGCTACAACACCGCAGAAGAGGTTGAGATCGTTGCCGATGAAGTCATAAAAGTCGTGAGTCGGTTGCGTGAATTGTCAGGTAATTGACGCGGGCAAGGAGAATTTATGCTAACTGTTGAACAACTCATCGCTTGTGGACTGGACAAAGCAGAAGCATCAGAGATCACAAAAGCCGTCAATCGGATATTGAAGACCCAATCTCCCGCTGCCTGTTGGCACGAAATTTCACGCCACATTCTCACCCAACATCACCCATTCGCACTCCACCAACTGCTTTATGAGATGGTATATACCGACTTTGATCGCGCAACAGACCAGCCAGCCCCCGCATGGTTTCCTACAGATAAAGATATCACCGACGCAAATATCACCCGTCTCATGGCGACTTTAAATCTGAAAACCTATCGTGAACTCCACGCGTGGACGGTGCAGAATCGGGACACGTTTTGGCAGATGATGATTGAGGCATTGGGCATTAAGACAATGGCTACAAACCCCAAGGCACAACAGGACGCAACAGGCATCGCAACACATCTACGTGAACTCAACATCATCGACAGCTGCTTCAGCGCATCTCCTGAGGCTATCGCCGTTGTTACGCAAAAAGAGAACCGTGAAGGGCTGGCAACATTCACCTATCGCGAACTGCAGTCCCTCACCAATCGCGTCGCGAATGGGCTTGTCGAAATTGGTATGGAGCCAGGCGATGCCGTGGCAGTTGACATGCCGATGAATGCTGAATCTGTTGCTATCTATCTGGGGATCGTCAAAGCAGGCTGTGTTGTTGTCGGTATCGCCGATAGTTTCGCACCAGACGAGATCGCCACTCGTCTCCGCATCGGTAAGGCAAAAGCGATCTTCACGCAGGATTATATAAACAGAGCAGGGAAACACCTCCCGTTGTATGAGAAAGTAATCGCCGCAAACGCCCCGAAAGCGATTATTTTTTCCTGTGAAGGCGGGAACGCTGCCGTGCAAATCCAACATGAAGGCGATATGACATGGGATGCTTTCCTAAGTGACACTGAGACCTTTACCGCTATCCCGTGCCATCCTGATGCCCATACCAATATCCTCTTCTCCTCCGGGACCACCGGCGAACCGAAAGCGATCCCGTGGACGCATACCACCCCGATCAAATGCGCAGCGGATGCCTATCTACACCACGACATTCACGCCAACGACGTGTTGGCATGGTACACAAACCTCGGTTGGATGATGGGACCGTGGCTCATCTACGCCAGCCTCATCAACAAAGCCACTATTGCCCTATATGATGGCGTTCCCACAGGACGCGACTTCGGGGTCTTTGTCCAGAACGCGAAGGTCAGCATGCTCGGGGTTGTGCCTACCCTCGTGCGCGCTTGGAAAAATATAGAGTGTATGCACGGGCTCGACTGGCAGTCAATCCGAGCCTTCAGTTCAACGGGTGAATGTTCGAACCCAGAAGAAATGCTTTATCTCATGTCCTTGGCGGGTTATAAACCGGTGATAGAATATTGCGGCGGCACCGAAATTGGAGGGGGGTATGTCACAGGGACGCGAGTGCAACCCGCTGCCCCTTCGACCTTTACCACGCCAGCCCTCGGTTTAGATTTCCTGCTTTATGATGACGATGGAAACCCCTCTGACAACGGTGAAGTTTTCATCGTCCCCCCCTCCCTCGGTCTCTCCACGAGTCTGCTCAACGCCGATCACAATGAGGTCTACTTTTCAGGGACACCACGGCCTGAGCTACGCCGGCACGGCGACGCGCTTGAAAGGTTGGTGGACGGCTATTACCGCATTCACGGACGCGTCGATGATACGATGAACCTGAGCGGGATCAAGGTGAGTTCCGCAGAGATTGAGGAAGTCCTGAACGGTGTTGATGGGATACAAGAGACAGCAGCGGTCGCTGTTTCACCGAAAGACGGAGGTCCCAGCCAACTCGTCATCTATACTGTGCCGGTAGCATCAGAATCTGGAAAACCAACAAATGTAGGCGGAAACTCCGATTCCCGAAAGACTATCCGTGATGCGTTGCAAGCCGCGCTCTCCCAACATCTCAATCCGTTGTTTAGAATCCATGAGGTCGTCCTCGTGGATGCCTTGCCCCGAACCGCATCTAACAAAATTATGCGCCGCATTTTACGCACCGGAAATGGCACGAAAAATTGACATCTGTCGTTTTTTCAGGTATACTTAACAGATACCCGAGTGACGGACGCTTATTTTTTCAATCACCCTTTGTGGAAAAGGAGATGTTCTCATGGAAACGTATCCAAATTCACGCCACATCCCTTACGCTCCCACAGAAACTGCTGATCTATACCCTGAATCGGATGGAAAACCTATGGCTGAGACGGATATGCACGCGGTGGCTATCATCGATTTACGGCACCGTTTTGACAACTTCTTCGCGGCTAATCTGGATACTTATGTCTCCGGGACCATCATGATGTATGATGTAGAGGGCCCTGGTCGCACCGCTGTCTCGCCCGATATCCTCGTCTCTTTCGGCATAGGCAAGAAACTCCGCCGCACTTATAAGGCGTGGGAAGAGGGGAAGCCGCCGGACTTCGTGATGGAGTTTTCGAGCAAAGGGACGTTTCAAAATGACTTAGGACATAAAAAGGCACATTACGCGTCAATGGGCATACCGGAGTATTTCCTCTGCGATATAGATAGACGTTATTTGCCGATGCCGCTGATGGGGTTTCGGCTCAAAGATGGGACTTATGAACGGATATCGGAGAACGTCGATGGCAGTATCTCCTCTGTGATATTAGGCGTATCGTTTCATCTGCTGGATGCGGGATTATCCGTTTATGAGGAGACGACGGGGCAGTGGCTGCAAACGCCTGCTGAGGCGGCAGAGCAGCGTGCAGAACAAGAAGCTGCCGCACGGGCGCGTGAAGCCGCCGCACGCGCGGAAGCGGAAGCAGAAGCCTCGCGTCTACGCGAAGAACTTGAGCGTCTCAAAGCGCGCTTGTCAGATGACTAACGCTTCGTGCGTGGTCCCAAAAATTATCCAAAATTTCCTGCCATTTTAGAAAATCACGCCCTTACAATGGAGGCCACTATGGAAAAACAGTTCAAAGTGAGAGCGGCGCATTGCGATTATCGCGCAACGGAGGAGGAGATTTATCAAACGCTCCGCCGTATCACCGATCCGCTCACCCGTGCTTGGAAACCGATTGAGACCGCCAAGAAGGTGGTCATGAAGTTTAATATGATGAAACCCGCTGAGCGCATTATCTACTTTGAAGGCCGCCGCCGAGAATTGGTAGACGATGCCGTCTGTCGTGCCGTGTTGCGATTAATCAAGGAACACACCACGGCGCAGTTGGTCGCTACCGACACGAACCCGTATACCCACGGGCATCGGATGCCCCCCAATTTCAACTATGAATACCTTCTCAAAGAATTCGACGTACAGTTCGTCGATTCCAACCTACCCCCCTTCACGGTCTACGATGTTCCCGGCGGCGGTTCAATGTTCGATCGGTATACATTGAGTTCCTGTTTTGACGATGCCGATGCCGTCGTCTCTGTGGCGAAGATGAAGAATCACGCCTTCATGGGCATTACTTTGTGCACCAAAAACCTGTTCGGGTTGCCACCGATGCTGCTCCCAGAGGGCAGAACACGCAGTTATTACCATCATCTCATCCGACTCTCCTATGTGCTTCCGGATCTCGCACTCATCACGAAGCCGTGCCTCAATATCATCGATGCGTTGACGGGGCAGTGGGGACGCGAATGGGGTGGTGTCGGCAGAATCTGTAACGCACTCATCGCAGGCGATCATCCGATCTCCACTGACACCGTCGGGATGCACCTGATGGGACACGATCCACAGTCCGACTGGCCCACACCGCCCTTCAAGCGCGATCGGAACCATATCCTCATCGCAGCACAGCGCGGATACGGCACTGTCAACTTGGATGAAATTGACTGGGAGAGTGAAGTCAAGGCACCCTTGGCGGAGTTTGATTCTGTCGAAACGGATACATCGGAAACGGTCGCCAACTGGCGGCGAACGACGTGTGAGCAGGGATTGGTTTATCTCGAAAACCAGAAGGACTTGATTGACCGCTATCGTAACAATTTCATCTATATGCAAGGCGGCGAAGTCGTTTGGAGCGGGCCGGATCCCTCGAATCTCGGCAGCCGTCGACAATTGAGCGGCGACAAAAAGGACAGTGCACTCTGGCTGAAACTTGTCGATGCCGAAGAGCATGAAGGTGAACGTTTCAACGTCTATGCGGAGTGTCTGAAACCCTTTGCGGCGTAAAAGTTCCGTATTCAATTTCGCTCACGAAAGGAGAACTCAAAATGGGCATCACCGAAGCGGAAAAGAAGCAATTGGACGAACAGGGATGCATTGTTATCCCAGATGTGCTTTCCGATGCGGAGATTGCGGTCTACAAAGCCGACATACTCCGGTTGGCGGAAGAAGAAAAACAGAACGGCTTGGCGCGTCAACATACCGATGGGTATGGGCAGCACGTCCGTTGGTTAGTCAACAAGGGACAGCTGTATGAGCAGCTCGTCGCTCGCCCGAAGGTGATGCCCTACTTTGAACACCTACTCGGTCCGGATTATACGCTCAGCACCCTCACTTCCAATATTATCGATCCGGGCGCGCCGGATGGTGGCTACCATGTCGATAGCGTGCTTGGAACGATGCCGGAGCCCCTGCCCAGTTTCCCGTTGGTCGCTAACAGTCTTTGGTTGCTCGACGATTTCACGCCGGAGAACGGCGGCACGCGTCATGTGCCAGGTATCCATCTGCAGCGGATCAAACCGCCTCCGGGCACTACCCACCACCCCGATGAGGTTCGGCTCTCCGCCCCGAAAGGTTCTGTGTTCCTCTTTAACGGTGCGATCTGGCACTCCGCGGGTGCCAACAAAACCGATCAGCAGCGCATTGCTCTGATATGTTTCTGTTGTCGTTCGTTTGTCAAACCGATGTTCGACTTCGTGCATCATCTCAAGCCGGAGGTCCTTGAACGCGCCACCCCGACCATGCGCCGTATCTACGGGTTCGATTCCCAACCCCAACCCCCAGATCAACCCGAACGGTAATTGCCTTCTGTGCGTGGGGTCCTAATCTCACCAATAGGCAGACGCAACTTACGGAGAGACATCCCGACAAACCTATATTCTGAATTCCTCCACACCTGTCAGTTCTCCTGTCATATCACTTGCAGGACTTACGCAAGGATGGAAAAACGAAACGATGGAAGGTAAGGTGCTGCTTGATCGGGGCAGAGATATGAAAATTTTATAGTAATTCACAGTAAGCATTTCAGAAAAGAGCATTGTAATCCCTTCTGGACGAGTATATTCACGACGGCAAAACAGCAGAGGCGATCGCTGATCGCTACCATACGGTTACACTGGGGCAGGTCTACGCTACAATCCTATATTATCTGCAAAACCGAGAAAAAGTTGGGGCATATTTGGAAAATTATCTGGAATACTGCCGGAAGGCACGAGAGGAATACGAGAAAAATCCGCCCCCTGGTGTTATTCGCCTACGTGAACTTATCGCAGAAAGGAAAACTGTTTCTGATAATTCAACCTAAAAATGTCTTGATATCCCAACAGACTTATGGCATAATTGTTAAAGGTTGAGCAATTTCACATTGTAAAAACCTGCCCGAAATTTAACGCAATCGTAGGAGATCATGAGATCAGCTCGCTATACCGATAATGTTTTCATCAATTGCCCATTTGATTTAATGTATAAGCCATTGTTTGATGCGATGGTGTTTACGGTGCATGACTGTGGTTTCATTGCCCGATGTGCACTTGAAGAAGAAGACGCAAGTCAGGTCCGCATTGATAAAATTTACAACATCATTGCGGATTGTCGTTATGGAATTCACGATATATCCAGAACGGAATTAGACGAGAATTCGGGGTTTCCTCGATTTAATATGCCTCTGGAATTCGGTGTTTTTTTGGGCGCAAAGAAATTTGGGATAGCCGAGCAGAAAAGGAAAAAATGTCTCGTCTTAGACAAAGAGCCATATCGGTATCAGCAATTTATTTCAGATATTGCTGGACAAGACCTTCAGGCACACAATAACCATGTTGAAACGATTGTGAGAGTCGTCCGAAATTGGCTCCGCACTGCATCAGGACGGCGGACGATTCCAGGTGGGAGCACCATTTGGAGGCATTATCAAGAATTTCTGAGAGCTTTGCCGCGAACCGCTGAAAGATTTCAGTTAGAGGTTGAAGATATGATCTTTAATGACTACACTTTGGTACTTGAGGAATGGTTAAAAACTAGTGATGATGAATCTATTGAGGCATAGTTCAAGGAGGTGATTCACATGGCAAGGCGGAGAACTGTTAAATCTACTCCCAAACGAGGGAAATTGACAAGAAGAAAGGTTAGACAGGTAGTAAAACAGGTTGTTCAGGAGATGCACGCCGAAAAAGCAATGACTCCAACACAGCAGGCGGATGCTACGGCTTCCGAATCCAAAACACCGTCTAAAACCGCGTAGTATCGAAAAGCGGTCCGAGGAGGCGATTCGCGCGGCAAGACAAATAACTATCGCAATCCTTTCCAAGGAAAAATAAACCCGCTCCTATACGGATACAGATGTGTAAATTGAAGATTACTTCAGTTTCCAATCACTGAACGCTTAAGTGTTCCCCAGGTTACCGCAAGCTTCCCCGATGCCTCGACGGCTAAGGCATCTCGCATATTCATCGTGATGTCCTGGATCTCGTCTTCCGTCAACGCCTGATTGAACATTGCAACCTCATCCAACACGCCTGACCAATAATCGCCTCTCGGATTCCCCCAGCGTCCAATTCGGACGGGTTCCGTATTGTGATCCGGCGGGATTTCGGTCTTGGTTTCGCCCTCCATCACACCGTCAAAATACGCCCGAAGGAACGTGCCATCAAAGGTCGCAGCAACGTGATGCCATTTGCCATCCGCAGCGACCGTCTTGCTAAAGGCGGTCTTCCAGGCACCGGCAGTGGTATAGTTCACGCCAAGTAGTTTCGTATTGCCCGCAATGAATATGCCATAATTCCTGGGGTTCCCAGCGACAGGCTCCTTCCCGATCACGGTTTGCCAGAGACCCGTTGGCTCCGTTTGGATCCACGCCGATATTGTGTATTCGGTGAGGTCGAACGCTTTATCGTGTGGGATTTCTACGATATTACCATCACCGTTGAATTCGAGAGCCGTTCCTATTTTGCCTTGAACCCATTTCGCACCCTGAATATCGCCAGCATGCCCGTTTCCAGAGGCATCTTCCGCTGTCCCGCCTTGGTTTTCGTCGAAAAGCCACGCGCCAACGAGCGCGTCTTCTAAGACATCTGCTACACTGATGCCAGTGCCACATAGCAGGATCATCAATATCATCACAGGTGATTTCCAAGCAATCATTGTTAGGTATTCCTTTGGTGTTGTAGGTCAAGCGGATTCGGGGGTTGGGCGCACATCGCGCTCGACCTCGTGAACTTTATCGGGGAAGGTCTTACCGCGAATCCACATGACAGGTTGTCTTTGTCTACTTTTGAGTGCCGCAGGATGTGCCCATTCTGCTTGTGCACTGAGGTAGTGGATGACATAACTCCGACGGAACCGCAGGCTATGGTTATCCGTGCTCTTATGCAAGAGATGGCTATGGAACCAAATAACCGCACCCGGTGGCACCTCTACTGGAACACCCTCTTCATCGCGGGCACCCCGTGCGAGTTTGAACTCCCGCTGTTGCGAGCCTTCGAGGTCGTCATGCTCAAAAATATCCCGTTTGTGGCTACCGGGAATCACATAGAGACAACCGTTCTCCCGATCTGCTGTGTCGATAGCCGTCCATGTCCCGACGGTCGTTTCCGTATTAAACCGGTTGCGAAAGTAGAACTTGTCCTGATGCCATGGGAAACCGAGACCGATCTTCGGTGCCTTCCAGATAAATAGATTATTGATCCCAAGGATGTCCGGGCCGAGGATGTCAACGAGTGGATCCGTGAGCCGCGGATCGCGCACACGCGCGAGGAATTCGGGGCAGTAACAACTCGGATGATGGATTTTGTGCATCGCATAGATGCCTTGCTCTTCCACTTTCCCGTCTCTGACGAGCGCGTTCTGATCCATGTGCGTATCTGGATATGGACGTTTTCCATCCACGACCTCTTCAGCAACTTGACGAAGGGCATCGTTCTCTTCAGCAGTGAATACGTTCAGACGAACAAGATAGCCGTTCTCGTTCCAATAGGAAAGTTCATCTGAACGCAAGCCAAAACGTAGGTCTTGTCGTGTTGAATCTGTATTCATCGTGGTTTCCTAAAATTCGGGGATGGGGACGACATCACGTTCGACTTCTTGAACTTTACCCGGATAGGTCTTACCGCGAATCCACATAACAGCGGACCCACCCTCCGGTTTAGGTTTTACCCATTCCGCTTGCGCGCTCAGGTAATGGGCGACGAAACTCCGGCGGAACCGCAGGCTGTGATTGTCCATACTCTTATGAAGAAGATGGCTATGGAACCAGATAACCGCACCGGGTGGCACTTCCACCGCGACCCCATCCTCATCACTAACACCGCGTGCCAACTTAAATTCTCGTTGTTGTGAGCCTTCGAGGTCGTCGTGCTGAAAGATATCCCATTTATGGCTACCGGGGATAACGTAGAGACAACCGTTCTCTTTGTCTGCCGGATCGATAGCCGTCCATGTCCCGACTGTTGTCTCCGTATTAAACCGAGTGCGGAAATAGAACTTATCTTGATGCCACGGGAAACCGAGACCGATCTTCGGTGCCTTCCAGATAAACAGCGTGTTGATACCGAGGATATCTGGACCGAGTAGATCGACAAGTGGATCCGTGAGGCGCGGATCTCGGACACGGGCAAGGAATTCTGGGTCGTAGCAGCTCGGAAAATGGATTTTGTGCATCGCATAGATGCCTTGCTGCGCTGCTTTCCCATCCCTGACGAGCGCATTCTGATCGATGTGTACGGTTGGAAATGGACGTTTCCTGTCTACAATGTCTTCAGCGACTTGACGGAATGCATCGTTCTCTTCGGGGGTAAATACATTCAAGCGGACGAGGT
This sequence comes from Candidatus Poribacteria bacterium, assembly GCA_022821725.1. Lineage (GTDB taxonomy): Bacteria > Poribacteria > WGA-4E > WGA-4E > WGA-3G > WGA-3G. The sequence continues at coordinate 35,445 of JAJEDB010000046.1, forward strand.
AACCGTTCTTGTTCCAGAATGCGCGTTCATCCGGGCTTAGTTTAAAACGTTGATCCTGTGGCGTTGGTTCTTCCTTCATGGTCATCTCCTGTTTTTTGATTTGCAGCGGTGGACGACAATCTTTTGAACTCCTATTGAGATAATAACATATTTGGTGGGAAAGTCAAGCCCGTTAATTTCTTAAAACTGAATGTCCCTGAATGCTATGCACTAAAGTTTGGGAAAATACGCGAATTATGCTAAAATAGCGTACTGGTTCAAGGTCACCGTCTAACATAGGGAGAACGACAATGAGCACGAATGAAGCACAACTGAAAGAGACTTACCGCGCCACAGCGTTTGCAGATTTCCAACCTGAACTTTCGGCACCGGGTGCCACCCCTGAAAGATTGGCATACCTGAAGGAGCACGGTTTTGTCATCATTAATGACTTTGTTGATAACCCGTGGATCCCCATTCTCCGAGAGGCAGGTCGCCGCGTCACTGAGGCGTGTGCACCCGAAAACGTCTACGACAAAATCGACGCCTCGAAAGGGTACGTCCACCGTGCCGCCGAAGATGAACCCTGGGCGATCCGAGGACTCATCCATCCCGCTTTTGATGAGTCGAGTTTCGCCGAGTTCCACGGTTCTTCGGATTTCCTGGATTTTGTTGCCTCTTGGTGTCACGGACTTCAACCTGAGGACCTGACGTTTAGTGGGATGTTGCTGTGGGCAAATCCACGAAAACAGCAGAACGGACCCAGTTGGCACAGAGATGTGACATGGTGGGGGGACGGAGCAAGCTACTTCTCACAGCGGGAAATCCGTGGAGACACCCCCGAAGACTATTCCGAAGAGGTAGAACGGATCCGATGGAAAGAAATTCAAGAAAGCAACGAGAAACGAATTGCCGAACGGAACGGTGTGAGCATGTTTCTGGCACTCACAGATGACGAATGCCATGAACTTATCCCCGGTAGCCATCATCGATGGCGCACCCCCTTTGAGCATGACGTGCTACTGCCACAGACGATGAAGGATCAAGGGGTCCCCTATACACCGAGTTGGAACGGCGTGGATCCATTGCCCGGTCAGGTGGCTATCCGGCTCAAGCCGGGCGAGGCACTCATCCGCAATGGCAATAACATCCACACAGGACACACCGTGCCTGAACGCGAGCGAAACACCTTGTCGATCGGTTGGTCGAAATGGTCAGGTGAATTCAGCGGCGAGCCTTCGACTGCAGACGCTCGAAACGCTTGGCAACTCGATCCTGCGGTCCGAGACGCTTTACCGCACGCGTTTATGAAGACCGCATGGGACCGGTGGGCAGAAACCCAGACACTCGGCGATACGCTTGAGGATCGATATGCTGGATATGACATCCGGCAGATTAAGTCTGGGAAGGTCGTCGGCTGGCGGACTGAATTGGAACGTCAAGCTGCCGCTGCAGGTGACGCCTGGGAAGCTTTCCAAACCGCCGTCTAATACCGCAGCTCAGCGCAAACTTAGGACGATACGCGCTATCATGTTGCTCCAACTATCCGATTTTTTGTGTAGTTGGAGCAGCCTTAATTTTTTTCAGGTTCTCTTCCATTTCATAAAGATTTTGCTTGACTTTGCATCGCAAGTATGGCATTATTGAATTCTTGACAGGACTGAGGTAGAGGAGGTGTATTGCGATGGCAGAATTTGCTGGATATAATACCGATGGATTTTATGATGAGATGTTCGCACCAGACGGGAGTCCCCGTCCCGCTGCTCAAATGTTGGTAGAAGGCATTGACAGTTTTCCGGAAGGCGAGTTCACGCGTCGTCAAATTGCCGCTGAACATGCCTTGCTCCGAATGGGCATCACATTCAACGTCTACGCCGATGAACAGGGCATCGAAAAGATTTTTCCCTTTGACCTTATCCCACGAATCATCGATGCCAATGAATGGGAGTGGATAGAACGCGGGCTCAAACAGCGCATCCACGCATTGAATCTATTCATCGATGACGTTTACCACGATCAGAAGATCCTCAAAGATGGCGTTGTCCCCGCAGATGTCGTTCTCTCATCGGAACGCTACCTGCAGCCATGCATCGGTTTGGACCCGCCGCGTGGGATCTGGTGTCACATCACGGGTACCGACTTGGTGCGCGATGGCGACGGACAAATCTATGTCCTGGAAGATAATCTCGGGTGTCCCTCCGGTGTTTCCTACGTCGTGGAGAATCGGCAGTTAATGAAACGGACCTTTCCGCAGCTTTTTGGAATGTCCCAGATTCAACCCGTGGAGGATTACCCGAGTCAACTCCTGAATATGCTGCGATACCTTGTGACTGACAAGGTGCTATCCCCCGAAGTTGCTGTGCTTACGCCTGGTATTTACAACTCTGCCTACTTTGAACACTCCTTCCTCGCACAACAGATGGGGGTCGAATTGGTTGAGGGACGCGATCTCGTCGTGATGGACGGGTTCGTGCATGCGCGAACCACGAAAGGCTTTGAACGGGTTGATGTGATCTATCGCCGCATTAACGACGACTTCCTTGATCCAACGGTGCTTAATCCTGGATCAATGCTCGGTGTCCCAGGCTTGATGGACGTTTACAAAGCAGGACGTGTCGCTTTGGTCAATGCTCCCGGAACTTGTGTTGCCGATGACAAAGTCGTCTGTTCGTTTGTCCCAAAGATTATCAAGTATTACCTCGACGAAGACATTATCGTCCCAAACGTCCCAACTTATATGTGTTGGGAGGACACAGATCGAAAATACGTTCTGGAGCATCTCGAAGAACTCGTTGTGAAGGAAGCAAACCAATCGGGTGGTTACGGGATGTTGATCGGTCCACATTCAACCAAGGCAGAACGCGAGGAATTTGCACGCCGCATCAAAAACAACCCACGCAACTATATCGCCCAGCCGACGCTCTCGCTTTCTCGGGTGCCGGTGTTGATTGATGACCATTTTGAAGGACGACATGTTGACTTACGTCCGTTCATCCTCTATGGCGAAGATATCTATGTCCTGCCGGGTGGATTAACACGGGTCGCCCTCAAAAAAGGCTCACTGGTTGTCAATTCGTCACAGGGTGGTGGTAGTAAGGATACGTGGGTCTTATCGAATCCAGTGTAGGAGGATGTCATGCTAAGTCGGGTTGCAGAATCAATTTATTGGATGAGTCGCTACATTGAACGCGCCGAAAATGTCGCCCGTTTTGTCGATGTCAACCTCCACCTTATCCTGGACCTACCCGTTGGGATACAGGCACAGTGGGAACCCTTGGTCGCCACGACAGGTGATGATGAGGTATTCGCTGAGCGATATGGTGAGGCATCACGCGAAGCGGTTATTCGGTTTCTGGCATTTGACACCGAGAATCCGAATTCCATTGTCTCTTGCTTGCGGGCTGGACGTGAAAATGCCCGGTCGGTCCGTGAAAATATCTCATCAGAGATGTGGGAACAGTTAAATGATGCCTACTTATTGGTGGCAAATACCTCCGAACAGTGGGCGATGGCGGAGCCCCATGAATTCTTTAGGGACATCAAACTTGCATCACATCTCTTCATGGGACTGACAGATAATGTCATGTCCCACAGCGAAGCGTGGCACTTCTGTCAGTTGGGGCGTTTGATTGAACGCGCCGACAAGACATCAAGAATCGTGGATGTTAAATATTTTATTTTACTGCCATCTGTGTGGGATGTGAATACCCCGTTTGATGATATTCAGTGGGGAGCACTCTTGCACTCTGCCAGTGGTTTTGAAATGTATCGTCGGACCTACGGGCTCATCTCCCCAAATGAAGTCGTCTCCTTTTTATTGCTGGATCGTGAGTTTCCGAGATCAGTACTCTACTGTCTCTCCAAGGCTGAAGAATCATTGCACGCCATCTCCGGCACCCCATTAGAAACTTTCTCCAATTCAGCGGAACAGCGGTTGGGGCAGCTGCGCGCTGAATTCGCGTATGCCCAAGTCAAACAGATTCTCAAGACGGGTTTGCACGAGTTTCTGGATGCCTTCCAAACGAAGCTAAATCTTGTCGGAGATGATATCCATAAGACCTTTTTCGCGCTCCGCCCTGTCAATGGAAAATCCGAGAACAGCAAGGCTTAACGGTGTGTTTTTACGGAACCTGTAGCCTGCAACAACGGCGCAGGGTGTTTTTGATAGGGGTTTTTGCTTGGGTGTTTTTTCAGATTTAAGGAAGGCACGTCAAATACAGAGCCTACGTTGTTCCTCCGCAAGGTATAATTAAAAGATGGCAATCCGTGTAGCAATCAACCACAAATCCGTGTACCGCTATGACCGGCTCGTCAATCTGTCACCACATGTTTTTCGATTGAGACCCGCAGTCCACTGTCGCACACCCATTGAAGCGTATTCGCTCAGAATTGAACCCGAAGAACACTTTATTAATTGGCAGCAGGACCCGTTCGGCAATTATCAGGCGCGTGTTGTTTTTACAGAACCCACGCGTGCTTTGTCGGTTGACATCGATCTCATCGCAGATATGACCGTCATCAATCCCTTCGACTTTTTCCTTGAAACGAGTGCTGAACACTATCCATTTCTTTATGAAGCGCAGCTCAAAGAGGAATTAACCCCTTTCCTTGAGGTCAGAGAGAACGGTCCGCTGCTCATCGAGTGGTTGAAAGGTGTTCCAAGCACGAGGCAGAAATTCAATGATTTTCTCGTTGACATTAACCAACGCCTGTGGAAAGATATAAAATACACCATTCGCATGGAACCGGGTGTCCAAACCTGTGAGCAAACTTTGAGAACACAGATCGGCTCATGTCGGGATACAGGTTGGTTGCTCGTTCAGATTTTACGCCACCTCGGTTTAGCCGCTCGTTTTGTCTCTGGATACCTCGTCCAACTTGTTGCGGATCAGAAACCTATAGACGGACCCGCCGGTCCCCCGCAAGACTTTACCGATTTGCACGCCTGGTGCGAGGTTTACGCACCCGGTGCCGGGTGGATAGGATTGGATCCCACATCCGGCTTATTAGCAGGGGAGGGACATATTCCATTGGCGTGTGTGCCCGATCCAGTGAGTGCCGCGCCAGTCACCGGCTATACAGATCCCTGCGAAACGGAATTTACCTATAGCAACACCGTTCAGCGGGTCCACGAAGACCCACGGGTGACAAAACCATACACAGAAACACAATGGACTGATATTAATGCGCTCGGACATCAGATTGATGAAGATATAGTTCGCAACGACATTCGGTTGACGATGGGCGGTGAGCCGACTTTCGTATCCATTGATGACACGGAAGGTGCGGAATGGGATACCGAAGCCGACAGTCAGAAGAAAAGGGAACTGGGGGCAGGACTTCTACGGCGTTTGCATGATAGTTTCGGGGCAGGGGGGGCGCGCTACCATGGGCAGGGGAAATGGTACCCCGGCGAACCTTTACCCCGTTGGAAATTCGGGTGTTTTTGGCGTAAAGACGGTCTGCCTATTTGGCAAAACGATAAACTGCTCGCTGAACCCCATAAAGACTATGGATTCGGCGTTCAGGACGCTGAACGGTTTCTGAACGACCTCGTCGAGCGTTTGGAACTCTCCCCGGATCAAATAGTCCCTGCTTACGAAGACACACTCTTTTTCCTTTGGACGGAGGATAGACTCCCTACCAATGTGGATCCGCTTGCGTTTGATTTTAAGGAAGCTTCCGAACGGCATCGACTCGCGCAGCTCCTGCAGGATAAAACGCTCGGGGCACCGATCGGCTACGCCCTACCCCTACGTTGGGATATTGTCGATGATGCGTGGGGGAGCTGTGCATGGAGATTTAAAGCCGGACGCATGTTTTTAACTCCCGGTAATTCACCTATGGGGTTGCGTCTGCCGTTGGAGTCTATACAGTGGGTACCCCCGGAAGAACGGGAAATAGTTTACGAGCGCGACCCCCTTGAGCCACGCGAGAAAAGTTTGGCGGAAACTTTAGAAACAGAGAACACCGAAGACACACCCGCATCAGAAAACGGAGAAGCACAAAAGATTTTCCAAACAGCGCTGTGCATTGAACCGCGGGACGGACGATTGCACATTTTTATGCCCCCTTTGACGCATGTAGAGCATTATCTACGGCTTCTTGAGGCAACTGAGGCGACTGCCGAAGTGTTGAACATGCCGGTGATTCTTGAAGGATATGAGATCCCGCACGATTCGCGAATTGAATCCTTAAGCGTAACACCCGATCCGGGCGTGATTGAGGTGAACATCCATCCTGCGAAAAATTGGGATGAAGTGGTGAAAAATACCACGACGCTTTACGAACAAGCGCGGTTAGCAGGGCTTGGTGCTGAGAAATTCATGTTGGATGGTAGACACACGGGGACCGGTGGCGGCAATCATATCGTCATCGGCGGGGCGACGCCCGCAGATAGTCCATTTCTGAGGCGACCGGATTTACTGCGAAGTCTCATCACTTATTGGCAACATCATCCCGGACTGTCCTATCTCTTTTCAGGTACATTTATTGGACCGACGAGCCAGGCACCGAGGGTAGATGAGGGACGTGATGAACAACTCTATGAACTTGAAGTCGCTTTTGAACAGATACCCGCAGAAACGGGGGATATGGAAAGTGTGCCGCCTTGGTTGGTAGATAGATTGCTCAGACACCTCATGGTAGATCTCACCGGTAATACGCATCGTGCGGAATTCTGTATTGATAAACTCTATTCCCCTGATTCGGCAAGTGGAAGACTCGGACTGCTTGAACTTCGGGCTTTCGAGATGCCACCGCATGCACGGATGAGCATTGTGCAGATGCTCCTGGTGCGCGCATTAATCGCCAGATTCTGGAAGATCCCTTACGCAGGCAAACTCGTGCGCTGGGGAACGGAATTGCATGACCGATTTATGCTCCATCACTATGTTCGGGCTGATATACGGGAGGTCGTCACTGAACTTCAAGAAGCAGGCTATCCCTTTGAGATGGCGTGGTTGGATCCATTTTTTGAATTCCGGTTCCCGAAGTTAGGCACTGTAAACGTCCGAGATATTGAAATCGAATTGCGGATGGCGATTGAACCGTGGCATGTGTTGGGTGAGGAAATCAGTCGAGCGGGGACCTCACGTTTTGTGGATTCGTCTGTTGAACGACTTCAGGTGAAAGTCCGCGGATTGACGGACTCGCGATACATTGTGACATGCAACGGACGTCGCTTAATTCTTCACAATACGGGGACACATGGGGAATACGTCGGTGGCGTCCGGTATCGAGCATGGCAACCGCCGTCAGCTTTGCATCCGACCATCGGGGTCCACTCACCGCTTGTGTTTGACATCATTGACACGTGGAACGAACGTGCAATCGGGGGTTGTACCTATCACGTCTCACATCCGGGCGGTCGACACTACGACACTTTCCCCGTCAACGCCTATGAGGCGGAAGCCCGACGCGTGAGTCGGTTCGGCGCTGATGGACATACACCAGGCGTTATGCGTCCCCCTCCGATGCCGGTATCAACGGGACAGTTTTCTCCAGAGGGGAATCCGCTGGGCCCGATAACCGTTCCACTGGAAGAGACAAATGCCGAATACCCGCATACATTGGATCTCCGTAGAGGTTCTTAATTTGGCAGAAGGGTTTTGGTAAAAACATTAAACCCAAATTGTAGCCCGTAAGCGTAGCGGAGGGGTTTTTGCTTGGGTGTTTCTTCAACTCGAACACGAAAAACGTCAAAGTCCAAATTTCGTTGTTTATCCGCAAGGTAAAATTAAAAAATGGAAAATTGGAAGGTGATAAGCGATAGTTATAACACTGCTGTAGGGGGAGGGTGTAACCCCGATTCCTTTAACGCGCCTCATGGATCTACAAGCACCTCTCCGAGTGGACAGCTGGATGAAATGCTGAACCGGGATGGACAGGTCAATCCACACTGGCACGCCTTCATGCAGGCACTCGACATCTTAGGACTCACAGAGATGGAATCTCGCTACGAAGAGGTGAAGCGGCTCCTCCGTGAAAATGGTGTTACTTACGTCTTACACGGGGAGCAACAAGGACACCGTCCGTGGGAACTTGATCCTATTCCATTTATCATCTCGAACCCTGACTGGCAAGTTATCTCTGATGGACTTATCCAGCGTGCCGAACTGCTGAACCTAATTTTGACCGATCTCTACGGGGAACGCACTTTAATCAAAGAGGGGGTAATACCGCCAGAGGTGGTTTATGCACATGCCGGATTTTTACGGGCATGTGTCGGGCTTGCGCCGTCTGAATTTCCATTCTTGTTAAATTATGCCGCTGATTTGGCACGCGGACCGGATGGCAATATATGGATACTCGGGGATCGGACACAGGCACCCTCAGGGGCGGGTTATGCGCTTGAAAACCGCACTGTCCTCGCACGAGCCCTGCCGAATCTCTTTGGTGAAGTCGGTGTGCATCGACTCTCCTTCTTCTTCCGGGCACTCCAGAACAGTGTAGCGGATCTGCAATATCAACTCGAAAGTGCCATCCGCATTGCACCGAACCAGACAGAAAATCCACACGTCGTTGTACTCACCCCTGGGCCCCTCAACGAAACTTACTTTGAGCATGCCTATCTCGCGAATTACCTCGGTTATACTTTAGTCCAAGGTGACGATTTGACAGTGTGGGATGGACGTGTTTGGCTAAAATCGCTTGATGGTTTACGTCCTGTTGATATTATTCTGCGCCGGGTAGACGACATCTTCTGCGATCCATTGGAACTCCGACAAGATTCGCGCCTTGGCGTTACCGGCTTACTGGAGGCAATTCGGCAGGGAAACGTGATCGTGATAAACCCACCGGGCAGTGGTGTTTTGGAAAATCCGGGATTGATGTCCTTCCTACCGGGTATCTCAAAGCATTTGATGGGCGAAGACCTGCGTCTCCCCTCTGTTGCAACATGGTGGTGCGGGGAACCGAAGCAGCGGGAATATGTGCTGGCAAACCTCGAAACATTGGTTATTAAAACCATTCATCGTCAACCCCGTGAGCAACCTCTATTTGGGACGCAACTCAGTAAAACAGCACTTGACGCACTCCGCATTCGGATTAATGAAAATCCACACCTCTACGTCGGACAGGAACACGTTAACCTATCGTCAACGCCGTCGCTGATTGAAGGGAAACTTGAACCCCGCCGCGCAATCCTCCGTTGTTTTCTGTTTGCTGAGAAAGAGGGATACGCCGTGATGCCGGGAGCGCTCACGCGTTGTGCCGGAGAGCGGGACGAGTTGACAATCTCGATTCAGGATGGTGGTATTAGTAAGGACACCTGGGTGCTCGCCTCAGAGCCTGAGCCGCATGTCAGTTTATGGCAGCGGCGTATCACCGAGGTGCGGGGACCTGCTTCTACGAATCCGGCTGGATTATCGAGTCGGGCGGCTGAAAACCTGTTCTGGGTCGGACGCTATGCCGAACGCGCCGAGGGACAGGCACGTCTCCTCCGGATTATGTTGGATAAAGTCAAGATGAGCAAAATGGGGCTGGAGACTTCGACTTTAGGCGAAGTGCCACCTTCCACTATTTTCACGGAGATTGTTGGCGAAGATGCGAGAGATGTTTCTGAACTCGCATACCTGCGTAGTATGCTGCATTCGCTCACCGGTTTGCGGTCGTCTCACCCCGGTTTTGTCAGCAAGGACGAACAATCACTGGAAAGTGCTCTCCTTTCTATCATGCGGGATACAGAAAATAGTGGGAGCCTCGTATCAACACTTCAAGCACTCCTCAGCGCGGCGTATGCTGTCCGAGATCGTTGGTCTACCGATACGTGGCGTGTGATGAACAATATTGAGGACTTATGCGCTACACTGGATAGGCGTATGCCCGAAGGCGATGGCGCAGACGCACAGATACTAACCGATTTTATCTTACAAGACAGGGAATTGGTGGCACTCGATCAGCTCATGATTTTTCTTTCAGCATTAAGTGGACTGAATGCCGAGAATATGACGCAGACGATCGGGTGGATTAGCTTGGATATGGGGCGGCGCATTGAACGGGCACTCCTTCTGATTGTGCTTTGTCGTTCAAGTCTCGTCGCAGTGCAAGATGAATGGATCGAACGACTCCTACTTGAATCTGTCCTCGCTGCCGCTGAAAGCCTGATCACTTACCGCAGTCGCTATCGTGCAGCGCTTCACTTTCCAACGGCGCTTGAGTTGCTACTTCTTGATGAACACAATCCACGTTCACTTCTATATCAATTGAAACGGCTTGAAGAACAAATCCGTGTGCTTCCGAGAGAAAAACTCGGCTATCAACTCAGCGAAGAAGAACAACTCATTTTGGAGGCACTCACGCAGTTGCAACTTTCCAATACGGTTGACCTCACGGAACGTTCGGAACATACAACACAACGCACCGGATTAGAGAAACTCTTGGTTCGGCTTGCCCAGATACTGATTGCTATCTCCGATGTCCTGACGCAGACCTATTTCAGTCACGTCCAAGGACCTCAGCAGCTTATTACCACGAATAACCCGTAGCGAGATGCCGCGTGTCCTGTCTCTCCAATATTGGATCATTGCTATGAACTATAGAATTACCCACAAAACTGAATACAGATACAGCGATTTGGTGAATCTTTGTTACAACGAAGCACGCTTGACACCTCGAAGTTTTGTGCATCAACACTGTAGCAAAAGCCAATTTGTTGTCGATCCCAAACCTGGGACGGGTTACCGAGAACGTCAGGATTTCTTCGGAAATACCGTCTACTATTTCACAATCCAGCAGCCCCATCGGGAACTCACCGTTACAGTTACGAGTCATGTGCAAGTCAAAGGCAGAGAGATGCAATTGGATTTCGCCGAACATTTGGCTTGGGAGGAAGTACGCCAGCGCATACAAACAGATATGGATCCAGAGGTTCTGGAGTTGCGACAGTACATCCTCGACTCCCCTATGATTCCGACGATGCCTGAACTCCGGACGTATGCTGAGAAGTCATTTCCCAAAAATCGACCCCTGCTGGAAGCGGTTGAAGAGTTAACCGCTCGTCTCTACACCGACTTTACGTATGACCCCAATTTCACGACAGTCGCGACCCCGCTGGCGGACGTGATACAGCACCGCCGAGGGGTATGTCAAGACTTCGCGCATCTCGGTATTGGATGTCTACGAACGTTGGGGCTTGCTGCGCGGTATGTCAGCGGGTATATCGAAACCAACCCACCACCCGACCAAGAACCTTTAGAGGGTGCCGATGCATCCCATGCATGGTTTTCGGTCTATCTCCCGCAACTCGGTTGGGTGGATTTCGATCCGACAAATAATCAGGTACCATCAGATCAGCATATCACAGTCGCGTGGGGACGGGATTACTCGGATGTAACGCCTCTGAAGGGGGTCGTTTTTGGAAGTGGCACCCATGCATTGTCTGTTTCAGTCGATTGCCAACGGGAAAATTTTTAACGATTCGCAAGGCAGTCAATGAAAAGGTTGGTTTAATGACGGTTTTCGCGCAAGAGTCGTCTGTGCCCGCTTTGCTGTGGGAATATAGGGACTCGCGATTTTCTCAGTTAAAATAGCGCGTAGCTTGGAACGAAGTGGAAAGCGGATCTACGGAGAGGAACGTGAAAACCTTCAATCACCTAATCGAACCGCAAGGAAAATTAAAAAGATGAGAATTGAAGCATTTCAGAAACAGATTGAAGATATCTACTACACACGCGATGCGGAGCGTGGCGTGCCGCTAACCTTCACATGGTTCGTTGAAGAGGTCGGCGAGTTGGCGAAAGAGATCCGCAAACAACCACAGGACATGACGAGGCTCCGGGAGGAGTTCGCAGATGTTTTTGCATGGCTCGCTACGTTAGCGAGTCTACTCGGTATTTCTCTTGAGGATGCCGCGAAAATCTACGCAGACGGGTGCCCGAAGTGCAGCGAAACCCCTTGCCACTGTTGACCCATAAGCGAACTCAGTTTTCGTTCAGAAACCGATCGAAGTTCCCACCGAATAGGTTGTTAACATCCCGTTCAATCTCTGCTGAAGTCAATGTCCATCCGACATCAAGAACCGTCTGGTATTTCTCTACTAAGACATCTGCGATAATCTGGCGTGAATGTTTCCACTTGTAGAGAAGTTGATCCAAGATTCTCGCATCCGAATGTTGCGGGATGACACTCAAACCCAACAATTCAATCCGCTCTCGTGTGATCTCCTCAATGACGCTCGGGTTGTTCATAAACCACCAGCATCCAAATATCATCAGATTTTTGAATTTTCGTCCGATCACACACAACTCGTGCTGATTTTCACGCGACAGGAGTGTAACGAGAAACTTATTATCAGGATTTTCACGGAGCAGCGTTTCCAGACTGGTCAAGTCCGCCTTTCCACTCCCATCACCTGCCATCTGGAGTTGTGGATTCACCGCACGCTTCACCCCGATCATGAGTGCGAAGGGAACGTTAAATTCACGGGAGATCGGTAGTATACAGTTATCAAACAACCGTCCGAGAACGCCGTCATCAGGGTATTGGAAATTGGGTGGGAGAGAGACCGCCATGTATTTCGGATTCATTCGTTGAATCCATGTCTCTAAAAATCGGCGGATTTCTTTATAGGTTTTTTCCGTTGATAGACTCGGATCGACATCATAGCCGAGACCCCGGAGATGTTCATAACCGACGTCTTCGTAGGTATTGATGAGGACATCCATTCGGAGAGCCGCCTCAAAGCGTGTGTCGCCAGTGTCGCCGGATTGCCATACCGGTGCCTCTGCCGAATCGAACGGATCGTTCGTCATCACCACTTTAGAGACTTTCGCGTGTTCAAAGACGGTGTCTATAAAGGCTTCGACGGTCGTATCCGCAAAATAGTCGCGGTAGTCCTGTAGGTTTCGCGAACCCACATCCAAGCCTAACGCGTTTAAAGTCGTCACGACCCCGCGGCACGCCTCACTCAGAGGGGAATTCTCAATGAACAGCGTCTGCCAAATCAGTTCCGCTTGTTCCGCTTTCGACAGTGCCCAAAATTGCGGGTATGAGACATCAGATTTACGGAATACTTCAGCAATGAGATAGTGATAGGTCAGGAGTTCATCAATACCCCACAGGAGCAACTCACCGAACGGGGGACTAAAGAGATGTGTGTGAATATCTGTAACACTTTGGGTATCCACGGCATCTAAAACGGCGGTTTTCAATTCTTCTGTACTCGCAATTTTCTGTGTGTGCATCTGCGGTTCCTTTGCGTTATTCAGGAAGAGGGTTCTGGCGAAATCTTACGGGTGATGAAATCAACAACTTCCTCAGGGGAGTGTTGTCCGAAGCGGACGTAAACACCGCGGAAGTTCTCAAGGCGTGTCCGATGCGCAAACGGGCTGAGCAGCACCCCGTTCCCGTCAACGTAGAAGCTGCGAAATGTATCCCAAGGTCGCTCCAGTCTATAGCAGCAACTCGTGATGATAAGTTTATCTGCTTCACAGTGATGGTGAAACGGGAGAAAGTACTTATAAAGCGATCCGAGTAGAAAAATGGCGGACAACAGGGCGATGTAAATCGATTGGAAACCCCAATAGATGCCGATAAAGAGAAGGGTTAGAAAAACGCCTAATAAGATGGATTTGCGCCAATTCTCAACGAGTGGATGCACTGTCCATGAAAGCATTTTTTAATTATTCGCAAGGTAAAATTAAAAATTATTCCGTGCTGTCAGTCGTCCCACTGTCGAGTTCTGTCTTCGATGCGCCGTCGGCAGCGTTTCCGCTGTCTCCATCTGTAGGCGTTTCAACGCTTCCTTCATCTGTGGTGTCAACGGGTTCAGTTGTGGCTTCTTGTGTTGTTTCTTGCTCAAGCGGTGTGAGTTCACCACCGCTATTTTCTCCGTAGAAACGCATCAGGAACAGTGAGATAACCATGAACCCAATAGCAAGCCATGTCGTCAGTTTACTCAGGAAGGTCGCCGCACCGCGGCCTCCGAGAACAGACTGCATTTCCGCGCCACCAAATGCGCTGGATGACAGCCCTTCTCCCTTGCTGTCCTGTAACAAAATGATTAGCGTCAGAACGACACAGACCGGCACGAAGAGAAACACTACGAAACCGATAATAATTTCCATCTGATTTTTCCTCCTATTGGGCGAATTTCGGCACCGCTTGCAAGCCGAAACTTGCTATACAAACTTCACGATTTCTGCGAACGATTCCGCCTCAAGACTTGCCCCACCAACCAGGGCGCCATCCACGTCAGGTTGCGACATGAGTTCTGCTGCATTCTCCGGTTTAACGCTACCACCATATTGAATGCATATCTGCGACGCGACTTCTGCCGAATACGCTTTCGTTAGCAAACCTCGAATGAAGTGATGGACCTCTTGGGCTTGAGCAGGCGTAGCCGTTTTTCCAGTGCCGATTGCCCAAACCGGTTCATAGGCGATAACGCAGGACAGAAGGTCAGCCGCGGATAAGCCCGAAATACCGCCCGTAACGTGGCTCTCAATCACCGTTTCTGTGTGTCCAGCTTCCCGTTCTTCGAGGTGCTCACCGACACAAATGATCGGCTTTAAGTCATGTGCTAACGCCGCTTTCACTTTTTGGTTGACGCTGTCGTTCGTTTCGTCGAAATATTGGCGCCGTTCCGAATGCCCAATAATCACGTAATCACATCCAGCATCTTTCAGCAGTGGCGCAGAGACTTCGCCGGTAAAGGCACCGCTGTCCTCCCAATAGACATCTTGGGCAGCGAGGCGAATATTACTGCCTTTTATGGCATCGCTGACAGCGGAGAGGGCAGTAAACGGCGGTGCAACAATGGTTTCAACGTCGGTCTCATCCGCAACAGATGCCTTTAACGCCGTTACGAGCGCGACCGCCTCTGAAATGGTTTTGTTCAGTTTCCAATTTCCCGCAATAATAGGTGTTCGCATAGTCCTTTCTTCCGTGGCGTGCTAAAGCACGCGTGCCGTAAGTTCAACGAGACGGTTGGAGTAGCCCCACTCATTATCATACCACGACAGGACTTTAATCAATCCATCTTCAATCACTTTAGTGAACGGAGCATCGAGAACGGAGGAGAGTTTGTTCCCGTTGAAATCCGCTGAAACGAGGTCGAGTTCGGAATAGCCGAGGATTCCATCCAAGCTACCCGCTGCTGCTGCTTCCAGTGATGCGTTGACCGCTTCGGCACTCGGTCTCTTCTTGAGATCGACGGTGAGATCAACAACGGAGACGTTCGGGGTCGGTACACGGATTGCAAATCCATCGAGTTTACCGTTCAATTCTGGCAAGACTTTTCCAACTGCGACAGCGGCACCCGTTGTCGTCGGAATCATCGAGAGCGTCGCTGCACGTGCGCGGCGCATATCGGAATGCGGAAAATCGTGAACCCGCTGGTCGCCGGTGTAGGCGTGAACGGTCGTCATTAAACCGCTCTCAATTCCAAATTCTTCGTGGAGAACCTTGGCAACAGGGGCGAGGCAGTTCGTCGTACACGAGGCATTAGAGATGACGTGGTGTTCCGATTTGTCATATTTATCGTCGTTGACACCCAGCACAATCGTAATGTCTTCACCCTTCGCGGGGGCGGAGATGACCACTTTTTTCGCACCCCCGGAAGTAATGTGCTTCTCGGCATCTTCCCGATCCGTGAAGAAACCGGTGGATTCGATAACAACGTCCACACCGAGTTCACCCCACGGTAGGTTACCGGGGTCCCGTTCGGCGAGAACACGTATCTCTTTTCCGTTTACCACCAATCCGTCGTCTGTGGCAGTGATGTCATCGGACAAGATGCCGTGAATGGAGTCGTATTCGAGAAGGTGCGCGAGGGTCTCCGGGTTTGTCAAATCGTTGATAGCCACGAAGTCTATATCCAACGCGGGATTCTGCAATGCCGCTCGAAAGGCGTTCCTACCGATCCGGCCAAAACCATTAATACCTACTTTAGTTGACATGGGAAATATAAATTCCTTCGTAAATATTGTTTTGTTCTAAAAAGTTTCAAAAATGTTAGCACGTAATGGAATGGAGTGCGGATTTAAGAGACGTACGTGAGAGTTCTAAACGCACTTCATTTTTCCGCAAGGTAAAATTAAAAAGCCGTTACAGGGCTTCTTTCTAACAGTAAGTCTTAGAAACCAGCAAGCCGCCCTAAAAGAGCAAGTGTTCGAGGTTTTCACAACGTGGGCTTGCAAACGATGTCCTTGATTTCTGATTGTTCCAATTTCGTGATTTAAATCCTTTTTAATTATACCCTAAAATGCAGTAAATTGCAAGCGCGTTGTTAAGTCCATACCCGTTCTGAAGCAATTTGACTTGACAATTCGGACGGTTTCAGATACCCTATTGGTATGTCAACAAACACTCCCAAAAAAGCGATTCAACCGACTGGAAACTTCCGTGCGATTCCTGTTACAGTGCCGGAGAATCTCACCAACGTCCGAGTTATCCTCTTCGAACCGCGTGAACCCGGAAACATCGGCTCTGTCGCCAGAGTTGTAAAAGGGATGGGGCTCTCGCAACTCTATCTCGTGAACCCAGTCCCATTCCGTGACGTAGATGCAGCGTGGTATATGGCGCACGGTGCCAAGGATATCCTTGAAAATTGCCACGTCGTTCCTGAACTCAAAGATGCCCTCGAGGGTATCCAGTATTTGGTAGGGACGACACACCGTCGCCGCGATGTGCGCCTACCGCAGCCCGTCCGCGCAAGGGAAGCCGCAGAGACAATCGCTACAATTTCGCAGGACCAATCGGTCGCGTTGCTGTTTGGACGTGAAGATTTCGGCTTGTCCACCGATCAGATCAGTCTCTGCCAGTTGACTGCGAGTGTGCCCATGGCGACAAAGAACCCGTCCTTGAATTTGGCGCAAGCAGTCCAAATCTTTGCTTATGAGGTCTTCACTGCGAGTCTGAATGAGTACCCTCCCGCCGAGATCGATTATGCCGAAGTGAACGTCTTGGAAGAGTTCTATGAACGTGTGACCCGTCTGTTGGATAAGGTCGGAGTAATCCCGTATAATCAAGAGTGGGAGACGTATCTGAAGTCCTTACGCCGGGTCTTCTCCCGTGCTCCGTTGGAGGAACGCGACATCGCCACACTGGACATGATTTTCTCTACAGCCTTCCGGTACATTGAACGATTGGAGAAGCAATTAGAACCTACAGAATAAATTGGCTTATAGTATAATATTCTAACCATAGCTATGTCATTCCTGTCATCCAAGCAGCCTCTTCACAACAGACATAGGACTTACACATTCGGTCTTTTGAAATTAGAAAGATGTAATGGAACGACCTCAGCTGTATCTCGATCTCAATCTTTATTGCCGTGCTTTCAATGATCAAACACAACTTCGATTGTATCGTGAGGCAAGAGCAGTAGATGTTATCTTGAACCGGGCTAGTAGACAAATGTATGATATCTATTGGTCTTATGCCCTTCATGTGGAAAACAGTCTTAATCAAAATTTGATTGAGAGGCGAATTGTAATGGGGCAGTCCGCTTTCTGTTGCCATTCGATTCTTCCTGCGGATGATGTTCGCCTCTTAGCTGGTCAGATTCGGACACTCTCGTCAATTAAGGGGTACGATGCGGAACACATCGCATGTGCCGAACTTGCTGGATGTAACTATCTACTCACCGGTGACGATAGGCTCATAAGGCAATTCAATCGATTAAATAAAAGCGCAAAAGGTTTTGCCCTTGCACATTCTTCTCCAAAATCCTGTTGATTTTTTGAGCACTCAATTTGAGGAGTAAAAAATTATGAAAGATAAAATGCTTGAAGAAATTGAAGCACTCGCAAAAGCAGAAGGTGAACTTCCACTTGAAGAGGTAATGCGCCGTGGTATGGATGCTCTTGAGAAAGAACTGAACCCAATTGAACTCAGTCGATTTATTGCCGAGTTAAGGCGAATGAAATCAGGTGTGCCTGAAACCGAGAATTGGTTGCCGCTTGGTAAATCAATAAAACGGATTCGTAATAATTGAACACAAGGAATTAGAGGATTCCACTTGAATTCTGGGGCGGATTAAGGTATCATATAGTTGCTGGTGGGACTGACAAATTCAGCGAGAATGTATTTAACGTCAGCCCGATCTAAGCGGTCCGCATCAGATGAATAGGTAGAGACCACCGTCTTTTGTAGCATAGCCTGTTAGGCTGTGCATCTTTTGTAGCATAATGGAAAAAAATGCGATACACCAAGCCCATCGTTTGGCTCATCTTTATCTGCTCCGGTGCCAGTGGACTCATCTATGAAGTCATCTGGATGCGGCAACTCACGCTCATCTTCGGGAGCACTGTTTTCGCAACGAGTACCGTCCTGACAGCGTTTATGGCAGGACTCGCACTCGGCAGTTACTACTTCGGTAGGAAAATTGACGAAAGCACACAATCCCCCCTGCGAATCTATGCACTGCTGGAAGCCGGTATCGGTGCGTTTTGCCTTGTGTGGCCCCTCATTCTCGCAGCACTTGGTGCAATCTATGTGCTCATCCATCGTCACATCACGTCAGAATTCTATACCCTCTCACTGATTCGGTTCGTGCTGACGTTCGGAGTCCTCCTGATTCCCTCTACATTGATGGGCGGCACGCTACCCGTGCTAACCCGATTTTTTGTGAAAAGGCTGGAACAACTCGGCACGAACATCGGAATCCTGTATGCGTTGAACACTTTCGGTGCCGTTATCGGAACGGTAGCGGCGGGATTTTTCCTGATTGAAGCACTGGGCGTCCGATGGACGCTCGGTGTCGGCATCGCTATCAATTTCGCTGTCGCAGCGATTGCATTAGCGTTGACACAGAAGGTATCGGGAACAGAAGCGGACGCACCTCCTGAAGAAACACAACAATCGGAATCTGAAGATGTCTCCTATCTACCTGAAAGGCAATTGGTGTTATGGGCGATAGGTATTTCCGGGTTCTGTGCCTTAGCGTATGAAGTGTTGTGGACCCGTATCATGGTTTTCTTCCTCGGGAGCACGACGTATGCCTTCGCGACGATGCTTGCGGCGTTCCTGTTCGGCATAGCGCTCGGGAGCATGGTATTTTCGCGCTGGGTTGATCGGATTAAACAACCGATCGCAGTTTTTGGCATCGTTCAACTCGGTATTGGGCTCTTCGCCCTTATCTTGATGCCAGCGTTTGAGGAATTATACGGGATGAGCCAAGCCTTCCAATCCACCTTCGGTTCGAGCAGATTTTGGGCGTTCTTCTCCTGTTTCCTTGTGATGTGTTTGCCGACGTTTTTGATGGGCGCGAGTTTTCCACTCGTGACGAAAATTTACACCGGCAACGCACGCCAATTGGGCAGGAGTATCGGAAACATCTACGCAGTCAACACCGTTGGGAGTATTTTAGGGGCGTTTTGTGCAGGGTTTATCCTGATTCCACTGCTTGGCATCCGACCGAGTATCGTTTTGACGGTAGTTCTGAACACAGGGATCGGATGTTTCCTTATTCGTAGGGGCGAGGTCACCTCGCCCGCACGGACGGATGGGGAAACCCCACCCCTACGAACGGGAAAATCGCTCCTACAGGGCGTGGGCATTGGAA
The DNA here is from genome assembly GCA_022821725.1 of Candidatus Poribacteria bacterium. Lineage (GTDB taxonomy): Bacteria > Poribacteria > WGA-4E > WGA-4E > WGA-3G > WGA-3G. The sequence continues at coordinate 54,931 of JAJEDB010000046.1, forward strand.
TGCCGGTTCTCAATATCGGATTGGCTGTGGTGCTTCTGCTTACAGTGAACCAACCGCTCTTTCTCAAGAGTACTATTTTTAAAACGCAACGTCCCGGCGATACGCTCATTGATTACAACGAAGAGGTGGATGCCACCGTAACGACATTAAAAGATGATGAAGGGGTCTACCGTCTCTATGTGGATACAAATCAGGCAGCAGATGCCTCGCGCTGGGATTCTCCCTCGCATCGCGTCATTGCACACCTACCGCTGTTGTTGCACCCACGTCCGAAACAGGCACTCGTCGTCGGATTCGGTATGGGACTGACTTCACATTCAATAACACAACACGGGGTCCGCGTCGATGCGATAGAGCTGTCCAGTGGTGTGATTTCCGCTGCACAAAAGCATTTCACACACATCAACGGAAATGTGTTTGAGAATCCGTTGTTCAATTATAGACTCAATGACGGACGAAATCACATCCTAATGACGAAGACGAAATACGACATGATCTCAACGGGCATTATCCACCCGCTTGTGAGTGCTGGAAGTTCCAATATCTATACCGCCGACTTTTACCGACTCTGTCGTCGGATTCTCAGTGAAGACGGGATCATGTGTCAGTGGGTCCCGTTGCATCGCTTGCCAGAGTCGCATTATAAAATGATTGTGCGCACCTTCATTGAGGTGTTCCCACACACTACGCTCTGGTATAAATACACGCCCGATTTTGTGATTCTCATCGGGACACCTGAACCGCTCCGAATTGACTATAGAAACTTCATGGCACGCGCACAGATCGCGAGTATCCATGAAGGACTTGCTGCCGATGACCTTGACGGTCCCTCGCTCCTGGATTCATTCATGATGGGACCTGAAACTGTGCGTGAATACGCTGGCGTTGGACCGATTCACACAGACAACCGACCGCGATTAGAATTCTTTCGCGGGGCAGACTTGGTGGGGACGACACTGCAAAACGTTAGAGGAATGTCAGAATATCGGGAACGGGTGTTACCTTACCTCGAAAACTACGGCGCGACACTCGCAGAGAAACGGGCGATCCGAGAGAAACTCGACACCTACTTCAGAGCCACGCAGCGGTTAATCCGTGGACAAATTGCTTACGCCAGTGGACAGTATCAGAGCGCAGCATCTCTTATGAATGACGCTGTAGAAATCAATCCTGCTGACGAAACAATCCGCTATAACTTCGGTGTAGTTGCGGGTTTAATCCGTGAGGGTGAACAGGAAGAACTCCGACAGATTGAAAAGCAGGTCCAGCAAACGATGGCGCAAAATCCTGATGACATTCAGGGATACCTCCATCTGGCGACGTTGTATGAGATGCAGGGTGAACTTGGAAAGGCAGCACGGGAGTTGGAAGAACTCCTCAGACGCGACCCTAAAAGATTTGAGGTCTACCTGCTCTTAGGTCCCCTCTATGAACGCCAAGAACGATACAAGGACGCGCTTCGGACCTACGAACGACTTGAACGGCAGGAAACAACTTCGCAGCTCCCTGCCCCTATTTTTGCGGCAATAGCGGGACTCCATCTGCAATTAGAAAATCTAAAAGAAGCTGAAAGATATGGAAAGAAAGGCATTGCAGCAGATGCTAATTCGTGGCGTTCCCATTACGTCCTGGGAAACGTCTACGCAGCGATGAATCAGCCCCAGAAACAGATAGCGTCCTACGGCAATGCGCTCGAAGCAATTGATGAAATCCTCCGTGTCACCACAGATCCGAGTGATCTCTTGAGTGCCAAAGAACAGATTCAGAATGAACTTGAGCATCTAAAAAATCAGACGCATACCCCAAAAAGATAGGACGATGGCGAAGAATATAGGGGCTGCCCCGACATCCGTGAAACACTCAAACATTTACAAAATTCTGAGTAATCGGATATTCAGGGACTGCGAGAAAAGGAGATCAACCTGATGCAGTATGAAAAAAAACAATCTATTTTCATCGGTATACTTGTCCTCGGTGTTTTAATTGTATTCGTGCCACTGAACACATCTGCCCAAACCGTTAACGTTCCCGATGTCAATCTTCGCAGGGCGATCAACGAAGCACTCGGCAAAGTGCCAAACGCTCGGATTACGAAGGACGAGATGTTAACCTTGGAAGAGTTGCGTGCGAACGGCAGAGACATTGAAGACCTCAGGGGACTTGAAGCTGCCATAAATCTCATAGAATTGTATCTTGACGATAATCTCATAGACGATTTGTCGTCCCTCGCTGAATTACATAACCTGCGCGAGTTGACAGCAGTAAGCAACCTTATTTCCGACCTGTCACCGATTGGTGGGTTGATCAACTTGAGAAACCTGAATATAATGCATAATTTGGTATCCGATCTATCTCCCACCGCCGGGTTAATCAACTTACATCGGATAGAACTTGAGGATAACCTCTTCAACGATGTTTCTCCGCTCGCCGAACTCCCGAAGCTTGAATGGATGGACCTAACTCGGAATACATCCATAGACGTATCGCCCTTGGCAGGGATGCCCGCGCTGACCGGTTTCCGATCTTGGGGGACCCCGATCTTGGGTTTTGAAACCTTTCGGAAAATACCAAGACTGGAGCGCTTAGACATTTGTGGGGGTGAACTGTCCGATATCTCCGCTTTAGAGGGAATGACAAATTTGAAAGACCTCTACCTTGCGGGGAATCAAATAACCGACATCTCGGTTGTTTCGAGTTTAACAGGCTTGACCGAATCGAGTTTTGCGCATAATCGGATAACGAATGTCTCACCCCTTGCAGGTTTGTCGAATCTGAGGTGGATAAATCTTCGCGACAACGACATATCGGATGTCTCGTCTCTCACAAGTTTACCGAATCTAAAATGGGTGGACCTGAGCGGAAACGAAGTCTTTAATCCAGCACCCATAGATGTATTACAGACCCGGGCGAAAGTCATTTATCACAGCAATCCTGTGTTCCCAGCCGGAGGTCCGAAAATAGAGGGCCCCTGGTTGTGGGTGCCTGTCCCAGGAAGTCACTTGGAAAACAACATAGATTTCCTCGCGGTAGCGAGTGACGGAAAAATAACGGAGATCAAAATAGCAACTGTGGGTGCCGCGGATGGGAAACCCGTCGGAGACGACGAGTGGATAGCCGACAATATCGCCCCTGTTGGAAAGAATAACATTGGGGATATGCTTGGAGACAGAAGTGAGAGGAATATCGTTTACGGCTCGGCAACGTTGGAGTCACCCACCGAACAGCAGACACGCTTGTTTGTAGGACACCACTTTGGGGCTAAAATCTGGCTCAACGGTGAACATATCTATTTTCAGGACCACGGCTATTGGCAGCAAGACTACCACAGGTTTTTGCCTGTTACGCTAAAAGCGGGGACAAACGTGTTGCTGGTCGCCCTGGATAACCATCAGGACGGTGAGTGGCACGCTTTCTTCGGTTTCGACCCCGATACAAAATACACAATGAACGCTCCGATTTCCCGAGCCCCCTCAGAAATCCCAGTTTACGATGTTGACCAAGACGGACGGATAACTGTCCTGGACATCATTCGGGTGGGGCAAAGTTTTGGGAAAGTGACGGCGGATACCCGACAAATGGACATAAATAGGGATGGCACGGTCAACATTTCTGACCTCGTCCTTGTCGCGAATCGCCTCGGTGAAATAACAGGAATTCCTGATGCCGCGGCACCGCTGCTTGCGATGGGACAAGTGGACTTAGACCTCACGGTATTACAAAGTTGGATAGCACAGGCACACGTTGAAAGTGATGGTTCTCTCGTCTTCCGACAAGGCATTGCTACCCTTGAGAGACTCTTAGCAGCCCTGATGCCGAAAACGACTGCATTGTTTGCGAACTATCCAAACCCGTTTAACCCGGAGACGTGGATACCCTACCAACTTGCGGAACCTGCTGAAGTGACGCTCCGTATCTATGCGACAAACGGTGCCTTGGTTCGGACGTTGGGTTTCGGACATCACCCTGCGGGGGTCTATAGAGCGAAGAACCGCGCGGCGTATTGGGATGGTAAGAACGAAGTGGGTGAACCTGTAGCCAGTGGTGTCTATTTCTATACGCTCACCGCGGAGGATTTCACTGCCACACGGAAAATGTTGATACGGAAGTAGGAAACGAAATAACGGACTACTGAAAAAAGGGGGTTGGTCGTGAAAATGGGTAAGTATTTGGGCTCCATCGTTTTATCTGTCCTCATCTTAGGCGTTCAGACAGCGAACGCGCAACAAAACCTGGCACAACAGGCATCCCTTATCTTTGAGCAAAGTTGCCTGGGCTGCCATGGACCCCACGGTTCTTTTACTGAGAATCTCGTCATTGAATCCGCACAGGGATTGATTGACAGTGGAGCAGTTGTGCCGGGCAACCCTGATGCCTCTGTCCTCTATACGCGGCTGTTGCACCCGGACCCGGTGAAACGGATGCCGTTGGGAGAACAACTTTCACCGCAAGCGATTCAAGCGATCAATGCTTGGATTACTGCAGGTGCCCCGAGTTGGGAAGTCCAACACGATGCCAAATTTATTACAACAGATGAAATGCTCACTGCGATTCAGCAGCATATTCGGACGTTAGATGCGTTTGATCGACCCTTTGCCCGTTATTTTACAACGACACACCTCTATAATGCCGGGGAGAGTCTTGAAGCACTGAGTGCCTATCGAGTCGCACTCTCCAAGCTCGTGAACAGCCTCTCGTGGGGTTTTCAGATTGTCAACCCGGAACCGATTAACACAGCAGAGACACTCTTCTACATTGACCTTCGCCAATACGGGTGGGATGAACGCAACGCATGGCCCCAGATAGAAAACGTCTATCCTTACGCCATTGCGTTCGACGCAAAAACACAAGGCAGCCACCTCTTGAAGTACACCTTTCTGCAGGGTGAGATGCGGTGTGATGTGCCATTCGTGCATGTAGATTGGTTTCTCGCGACAGCTGCCCTGCCGCCGTTGTATCACGATATTCTTGCGCTCCCTGATACCGAGCGCGAACTGGAGCGGCAGTTGGGAATAGATGTGGAACGGAATCTCCGGAATGCCCCTGGTATTCGGGTCTGGCGTGCGGGGACGAACGATTCCGGGGTCTCCAATCACAACCGTGTGGTAGAGCGGCACACTTTTCAATACGGTGCGTATTGGAAAAGCCACGACTTTGCTGGGAGCGCAGGGGCACAGAATATCTTCACGCATCCGTTGTCGTTTGAACGTGACGGTGGCGAAGTGATCTTCAACTTACCGAACGGGCTACAAGGCTACTATGTTGCGGACGGTTTGGGGAATCGGATAGACGTTGCACCGACGGAGATTGTGTCGAATCCAGCGGCGAGTGATCCAGCGGTTCGCAACGGGTTGTCGTGTATCGGTTGTCACACGGAAGGTATGAAGACATTTGAAGACGCGGTGCGGACGGTGATAGAGCAGACAAGAAATCCGAATTTCAATAAGCCGCACGCCTTGCGGCTATATGTAGAACAAACGGTAATGGATGATTTATTAGAGCAGGATACAGCCCGCTACAGAACCGCTCTGGAAACCACCGGCGGCGTATTCGGTGGTATTGAACCTGTGCATCGCTTTGTTGAAAAATTTCAGGGACCCATTGAGGCGCCGTCCGCTGCTGCGGCAGTCGGCTTAGAAACGCAAACCTTCCTTACGGAGATTGAAAAGAAGTCGAGTTTACAAAACTTAGGACTTGCAGGGCTGTTGAGTGGTGGGAATGTGAAACGGGATGTCTGGACGGATCAATTTCAGGACATCATCACCGCACTGAACACGCCCGAGGTGATCCGCCCGGAACCGGAACCTACTCCTGATGTCATTATACCAGACCCCGATCCTATCACAGGGGTCTATATCCCTGATCGGAACCTCCGTGCCGTAATTGCAGGGAGACTCGGTAAATCCGTGAGTGAACCGATTACGAGAAAGGAGATGGCGCGTATTGAGGAAATTGATCTGGAAGAGAGGAATAACTGACCTAACGGGACTCGAGCATGCGGCAAAACTGCAGGAACTTCGCGCGAACCGCAACGAAATATCCGATCTGTCCCCACTCACAGGGTTAAAGGCGTTGACGTATCTATCCATTAGAGACAATCCGGTATCGGATTTCTCACCTTTGGCGACATTGCCGAATCTCCGAGAACTTGCATTTGGGACCAGGTCTATGGCGCGCCTGCCTTCTCTGAAGGGATTAAAAAAATTACAACGTCTGGAGTGCAACAACAGCGGTATCTCAGACATTTCCGGAGTGGCGGGCCTAACAGGTCTGAGAGAACTATATCTCTGGGAAAATCGCATATCAGATATATCTGTGCTTGCGGGATTAAAGCACCTAAAAGAATTAGGACTTGGTGGGAATAACATATCGGATATATCTGTGCTGTCGGAGCTAACGCGTTTAGAACGCTTATACCTCGGCGGGAATAATATATCGAATATATCTGTGCTTGCGGGATTAAAGCACCTAAAAGGATTAGGACTTGCTGAGAATAATATATCGGATATGTCGCCCCTGGCGGGACTCACGAACTTGGAGCATCTTGACATCCATGCCACTTCTACACCGGATATATCCGTGCTTTCGGGACTCACGCGTCTGAGGGAGGTTAATCTTGCACATAACGGTATATCGGACGTGTCGCCCCTGGCGGGGTTAAAACGTTTGAGAGGATTACTTCTTCATCAGAATAATATATCGGACGTGTCACCCCTGGCGGGACTCACGAACTTGGAGTTTCTTAACCTACCAGACAATGCTATCACCGATTTGTCGCCTTTGGCGAAGTTGTCTGAGAGCACTGATATAAGTTGGTCAAGAAATCCAGGTTTTTCAGGTGGTCCGCAGATAGCAGGTCCCTGGTTATGGGTTTTGGTTCCAGGAGATGATTTCCGTGACGGTGGAGACCTGCTGGCACAGGCGAGCAGCGGTAAAGTAAGGGAGTCACAGATCGCTGACAACGTGCCTAAGGAGGGAGATTTGGTAGGCGACAATGCTTGGTTCACTTACAAAATCGATCCCGGAGATGGGCATAATATCCAAAGAATGTTGGATGCTCTCGATTTTGAACATGGAGGACGCCAGGTTATCTACGGGGTAGTTGTCGTGCATTCTCCACGTGACCAGGAGACGACACTGTTTGCCGGAAGTCACCATCATCACAAAGTTTGGCTCAACGGAAAATTGATTGATGAAAACTACCACTGGGCAAACGATTATCAGAAGTTTCTCCCTGTCACATTGAAAAAGGGGGAGAACGTCCTGTTGGTTTCTCTCTTCACGTATGGCAATCACTGGGCAGGCTACTTCGGTTTCGCAGCTGATGCGGAATACAAAGTCGTTCCTCCGGGTCCGAAGTTCTCACTCACAACGGAAACAACGAATATTGAAGTTGGCACAACATTTACTGTGAATCTCACGGCAGAAAATATCACCGATTTAGCGGGGTGGCAGACGGATATTACGTTTGATCCGACTGTGCTAAAGGTAAACCGGGTCACTGAGGGCAATTTTTTGAGACAGGGCGGCGGACGCACCTACTTCCGAAAAGGGGTTATCAACAATGAACTCGGGAGAATCGTAGATTTAAGTGCCGCTCGGATCTCTCAAGGAAGTGCTACTGGAGCAGGTCCCCTCCTTGCACTACAGTTCACCGCCATCGCAAACGGAGAGAGTCACCTCAAACTCCGCGATTTTCTCGCGGGTGACAGTACTGGAGAGACATTCCGTTTTACGTCCTTTGATACACCGATTGTCGTCGGGGACAGTGAATCTGCGACTTTTCCGGCATGGGATGTCAATGAAGATGGGGTGACCGATGCCACAGATGTAGCGTTGGTAACCGCGGCACTCGGACAATCTCCACCTGTCAACCCGCGCACGGATGTCAATAGTGATGGTGTTGTTGATGGCAAGGACCTCACAGAAGTCGCCGCGCATCTCGGAGAGAAAGCGGATCCTGCTGCATCCCTCAGACGGGAGGTGTCTGGGACTCCGGAAGGTCTCACCTTGGAGGAGGCTGAACACGCACTTGGCATCTTGCGTGCAGCGGATGACGGTTCACTGATGTTCCGCCGCGGTATCGCGAACCTTGAACGGATCTTAGCAGCTTTCGTGCCATCAGAAACGGCACTCCTCCACAACTACCCGAACCCGTTCAACCCGGAGACGTGGATACCCTACCAACTTGCGAAACCTGCTGAAGTCATCCTCCGTATCTATGCAACAAACGGTGCCTTGGTGCGGACGTTGGATTTCGGACATCAGCCTGCGGGGATCTATAGAGCGAAGAACCGCGCGGCGTATTGGGATGGAAAAAACGCACTCGGTGAACCCGTCGCAAGCGGTGTCTACTTTTATACGCTTACCGCAGGCGACTTCACAGCGACTCGAAAAATGGTGATCAGGAAATAGGCATCGGCGTTATAATAATTGGCACTCGGCTGTTCGTTTAACGGGACTGACCGTTAATAACCAATAGCCATTAGCAATAAAAAAAGGAAACCATAAACACATCATGTCTCAAGAATCTTCTTTAAAACGCACACACTATTGCGGGGCCCTCCGTTTAGCAGACGCTGGCAATCAGGTGAGTCTCAACGGCTGGGTCAACCGCCGTCGAGACCATGGGGGTGTCATCTTCGTTGATTTACGCGACAGAACAGGCATCACACAAGTTGTTTTTGATCCACAGATTGATGAAAAAGCACACGTCCTCGCAGATAGCATTAGAAGTGAATATGTGCTGAACGTCAGTGGCACCGTCCGCGAACGGGATCCGGGCGAATTGCTCTTCCATGCGGACGCTGCGTACCAAACGGAACTCGCCGATGGCACCCTCTCCGCAGCGTTCCGATCCCTGTTTGCTGATGTTGATGCGAAGTACACCCTCGCTGAGGAGATTGAGGTCGCGACCCGCGTCGCTGGCACGCGGTGGCTACTCACCGATGTCGAAAATAATCGGACATATCACATCGAAAATACCGAAAACGGTCTCAGCATTTACCAAGGCACAGTCAACCCGGAACTTGACACGGGTGAGATTGAACTCGCTGTGGATGCTCTGAATATTCTGAATACCGCCAAAACGCCGCCGTTCCCTGTTGAAGACGACATCGACGTAGCGGAAGACATTCGGATGCGCTACCGATTTATCGATCTACGGCGTCCTGAGATGCAGAAAACTTTAGCAATGCGGCATAAAGCCGCACTCGCAGCGCGCAACTATATGAACGAGCAGGGCTTCCTTGAGATTGAGACCCCCATTTTGATGAACAGCACACCCGAAGGGGCGCGCGACGTACTCGTTCCGAGTCGGCATTATCCCGGCAGGTTCTATGCGATGCCACAATCACCGCAGCAGTTTAAACAGATTTTAATGATGAGCGGCGTGGATCGGTATTTCCAAATCGCACGGTGCTTCCGCGATGAGGACACCCGTGCTGACAGACAGTTGGAATTCACCCAACTTGATATTGAAATGTCGTTCGCCGACGTGGACGATGTGCTTGCGGTGACCGAGGGGTTGATGAAACGCATATTTGAGGAGGCGGGGGGTATTCCCGTCCAAACGCCTTTCCTACGGCTCCCGTATCACGAGTCGATGGCACGGTTCGGGAACGACAAACCCGACACGCGGTTCGGTATGGAGCTTACCGATCTCTCGGATGTCATGGCGGATTGTGAGTTTCAGGTATTCACACGCGCCTTGTCCGCAGGTGGACAGGTCAAAGCCATTGCCGCCCCAGGGGGTGCAGACTTCTCGCGAAAAGACATCGACGACCTAACAAAGTTCGTCGCTATCTACCGCGCGAAAGGGTTGGCATGGGTTAAAGTCACAGCAGACGGCTTTTCCTCAGGGATCGTTAAGTTCTTCACAACAGAGCAACTTGAAACGGCACAGGAGAGAACGGGCGCGAAACCGGGCGACATCATGTTCTTTGTCGCTGACAGACCGAAGGTCGTCGCCGATGCCCTCGGCAACCTCCGCCTCCACCTCGGACGTAAACTCAACCTCATTGACGAAACCCGGTACAACTTCCTGTGGATCGTGGATTATCCGCTGTTTGAGTGGAACGAGGATGAGAATCGGTATGAATCGGTCCATCATCTATTCAGCGCGCCGAAAGAAGAATTTCTACCGTTCTTAGAGACAGATCCGAGTAAAGTCCAAGGTCAACACTACGATCTCGTGTGCAACGGCTATGAGATCTGTAGCGGAAGCGTGAGAATCCACCAGTGGGATGTTCAACAGAAGGTGTTTAAGATTATAGGTATTACACCCGAGGATGTCAAAAATCGCTTTGGCTATTTCATAGATGCCTTGGCGTATGGCACACCGCCACATGCAGGCATCGCGCCGGGTTTAGACCGGATTGTCATGTTGATGCGGAACGAAGAGAACATCCGAGAGGTCATCGCGTTCCCGAAATCGCAACAGGGGCTCTGTCCGCTCACACACGCGCCCTCTGTTGTAACAGACGCACAACTGGAAGAGTTATCCATTCGCGTTGATGCAGAACGCTAAACGCAGGCCCGCTTTCGCTGGCGCGGTTTTTAACCTCGCCAGTAACGCGTCTTAAATTAACAATTAAAACGGAGGGAATCAAACTATGAACGAAAACGAAAAGAAACCAAAGGTCAGCCTCGGGTTGCTTTACGGGATTATCATTGCGATTATCGCTGGCGCGATCATCGGTGGGTTCGCGCCAGGTTTTGCAGTCCACACAACCATACTCGGTGAGATATTCTTAAACTTACTGAAAATGATAGTCGTGCCCCTCGTCGTCCTGTCCATGATAGTCGGGATAACGAATTTAGGCGATATCCGCAACATCGGTTCCATCGGCGGACGGACTGTTCTCTACTATATGGCGACAACCGCTATTTCTGTTCTCATTGGAATAATTCTCGTCAACATCATTTTGCCGGGGAAAGGACTCTCGCAAGGTGAAGAACGCCCCGAGCTGAGCTACACGCTTTCCGGTCCTGAGATGCTCACTGCTGAGCTGAGCGGGGAATTCAATCGGACCTATAACAATAAATATGTCATTACCCTCCTCGACCAAGACATCCGAGGTGAAGTCGAATCAATTTCAGGAACAACCGTCACCGTAAAATCGTGGCAACCCTTCAAGGATGCCCGTTATGTCACTACCGACGATGGGGAACGTTTGTTATTCTCTGAGGGGCGGCTCGTCAGGACAGAACCGAATACTACCGGTAAAGGCATCGACATCAGTTTACCGATCGCTACAAGGATGTCCGACAAAACCGAGCGGACGATGGGCAACACTATCAAAGAAGTATTCCTCGGGAACGAAGAGACCGGCAAAGAGGGGATGATCCCCTCAAACGTCTTCAAAGCGATGGTGCACACCGACATTCTGCCCTTAATCTTTTTCTCACTCCTCATCGGGGCTGCCTTGTCTATGCTTGGGGATGTTGGCAAACCCGTTGTCTCCGTGATTGCGGGATTAAACGAAGCCGTGATGAAGCTCGTTCACTGGATAATGTATGTCGCACCGGTCGGCATCTTCGGCTTAATCGCGGGCAGAATCGGTGAAGCAAAGGGGTTCGCAGGTTTCTGGCCCGAACTCGTTGCAGTCGGAAAATACAGTGCCACAGTCTTGTTAGGGCTCGGTTTACACGCTGTTGTCGTTTTACCCCTACTGCTGTTATTCCTCGGACGTCGGAACCCCATCAATTACTTCAAGGGCATGGCGACCGCTTTATTGAATGCCTTTTCAACAGCGAGTTCCAGTGCAACCCTGCCGCTAACGATGGAAGGGGTCGAGAATCAGAATGGGGTTTCCAGCCGGACCGCCAGTTTCGTCCTCCCCTTAGGCGCCACCATTAACATGGACGGCACCGCACTCTATGAGGCAGTCGCTGTCATGTTCATCGCACAGGTCTATGCGATAAACATGGATCCAGCGCAACAAGTTGTGGTTGTCCTTACAGCGACTTTGGCAGCAATCGGCGCAGCAGGGATTCCAGAGGCAGGCCTCGTCACAATGGTTATTGTGCTCAGAGCCGTCGACCTCCCCGTTGAAGGAATAACGCTTATTCTCTCTATCGATTGGCTGCTGGATCGCTTCCGAACCACAATTAACGTTTGGGGTGACAGCATCGGGGCAGGCGTAATTGAAACGTATGAATCCAGAGATTCAACGGATGCCCCCGCAACCGCGTAAATGCCGAAGCGTTAAGCACTATCAGAGGAAGGGTTGTCAGTTACCAGTTATCCGCGTCAATGTCAAACGTCCTCGCCAGAACGCTAACTGTCGGACGATGGATGACTGACAACTGACAACTATCAAAGTATGAACACGCAAAATGAGCCGAATCCACACCAGCCAGTGCTCAGCGTCACAACGATTCTCTCAATTATCAGCGTCGTGCTCGCTGCTGGATGGGTAGCCTTTGCCTATTACAAAGGCAGTGCCAACAGCAGTCGGATACTCCTATTACATCCGATAGTACCGATCCTGCTGATTGTGCTCCTTATCCGCATTTACCACTGGATCGACCTAAAGATCATCGTTATTCTTGAGATACTGATGATAGCCGTATGGATTTTTATCCGTTTGTTGGGGGTATTGACTCCTTTCATCTTAGGTTTCGGTTTCGCTTATGTGTTTCGATTTCTCTGGAATGCGCTCCCGTTCAAGGCACGCTATCAACGTGGACTCGCAACTGTGCTGATTCTGCTCGTTTGCGGTGGACTGCTGTTCTACACTGGAAAACAGGTGGGTAAACAGGCGGGGCAAATGGGTGTAGGATTACTAAAATTTTATCACGAAATTGTTTTGCCGTATGTCGTTGGTGAAACCTTTGGAGCAGTCGCTATTAGCGTCGATTCAGTCTATAGCGGCGAGGTGCCTTCACGCTTACAAGCCGCGGACGAAAACCCTGCCGGTGCGGAAAACCCGCCAGTAGAAACGTGCTATCTCGGCACCAATCACGGGGTTTATGAAATTCAACACGAAGCAGAAGGCATACTGTCTCGTATCGGTCTTACAAATGGGGCATTGCTTGGAAAACCGATACAAGCCCTTGCAGCAACAGGACACGTTATCTACGCTGGGACCCGAAGTGGTCTATACAGATATTATAGGATCTTACCAACTGACAGTGCTGCATCCATTCGGCACATCGTCCCTGAAAGATGGTATAAAGTGATAAGTCCGGCTTTCGATACCACCTCTATCCAAACTCTCAACATCCCGAATTGGGATAACACCCAGATCTACGTCGGCACAAAAAAAGGACTTTACAACAGTTCGGATTCAGGAAAAACCTGGCATGAGGTTGCTCCCGAAATTTACGATGGAAGATCCATTGTGAGTATCATTTCTGCTACCAATATAGATGGTAACAGAGTTCTTTATGTCGCCAGCACAGCAGCAATTGACCCTGCACCTACAGTTCAGACAGCACCGATGCCTCCAGACACAACGGTGCATTGGTATCAGGAAGGTGCCTCTCTCGCGTGGAACCTGCTTCCTCCTATAACACACCCGGTTTACGCACTCGCAAGTGGCACTGTCAAAATATGGAGTGAGGTCGGAAACCCCTCACAGGTATCTGATATCGAACTTTACGCTGGCACATCCAACGGCCTCTATCAGTTACACCACCGTGGCGTATGGCGAAAAATGGAAGGGACTGCTACAACTTCGTTGTTAGCCTTAGCACCCTCTGGCATATACGTCGGTAATAAAACGTCTATCCTGCACCGCGCGGCACTGACAGAGAATTGGCAGCCGTTTGCTACCCGGAAGGAAGGGATCAGTTATACCTATAGAGACGAACCGATCATCCAGCAGATGCGAACCTACTTGACCGAAAAAATCCCAACAATCGCGCAAACCAGCAGTAAGGTTGTCACGGAAGGCGTTCAAGTCGCAGGGTCAATCGCTTTTGGCTTCGGTGGATTTTTAGCCACAATGTCGCTCGCGTTCATTGTGTTCGTCTATGCAAGTCAATCGTTTGATGACTATTTGCGCAGTTTCATCATGCTGGTTCCTGAAAGTTATCGTGAAACCGCCAAGACCTATCTACGCGAAATTGATGGGAATCTACAGCAATTTTTAAAAGGACAAGTCGCTGTCATCGCGATCGTATCTGTCATCTCTTGCGTTGCGTATAGCATTATCGGGGTCCCTTTTGCATTGGTTATCGGTTTACTCGCCGGAATTTGCAATGCTATACCGACCTTCGGGCCCTTTATCGGTGGCGGCTTCGCATACATAGCGATGCTAATGGGATTGGCAGCTGGTGATTTCGGTGTCGTTGATTTTCTCATTCGCTGCGCATTCGTGCTGGGTGCCATTCTTGGTATCCAAACGCTTGACAACTCATTAATTTCACCTAAAATCATGAGCACTGCCGTTGATGTAGACCCCTTGCTTATTATGTTCGCTGTGATTGTTGGGGCAGCTGTACTCGGATTTTGGGGTGTATTGCTTGCAATTCCTATCATTGTTGTGATAAAATCGGTTATTGCCGTTTCTCAATCTCCTTAAAATCGGACCTCAAGCCCGCAACAACGGCGCGGGGTTTTTGCTTGGGTGTTTTTTCAACTCGAACACGGAAAACATCAACGGTTTTAAACCTCGTTACTTATCCGCAAGGTATAATTAAAAAATGGAAACCGTACGTCCCATTGTAGCGATCGTCGGCAGACCGAACGTCGGGAAATCATCGCTTTTCAATCGAATCACTGCAAATAGCCGTCGGCAGCAGAGGGGTTCTCAAGCAGCGGGTGTCGATTCTCGGTTAAAAAATGAGCCTGTTGAACCAGATGCCTCTTTAACGGATGACCGAAAACAGGGAACCGAAAATCGTCCCTCACGTAGATACGCTGTCGTTCATGACACGCCCGGCGTGACGCGCGACAGAAACTACGCTGATGTGCAATGGGTAGACCGCGCTTTTACCATCGTTGACACCGGCGGTTTGGATGTTGATCCCGATGACCGACTCATCGATAATGTTCAAGCACAGGTGGATACTGCCTTAGCTGAGGCGAGTCTCGTCCTTTTCGTCGTTGACGCACGGACCGGTATCATGCCCCATGACAGGGTTATCGTTGATAAACTCAGAGCCGCTGATAAACCTATCTTCCTTGTGGTCAATAAGGTAGATAGCGACCGATTTCAGAATGAAGCCGCCGAGTTTTACGCACTCGGATTGGCGGAGCCGATGTGGACCTCATGTGTCCAAAACGATGGGATTCGGGAACTCCTCGACCACATCGTTGAAGCCCTGCCTAAGGCAGACGAAACCGTCCACGACGCGCCTGCCACAATGAAACTCGCCATTGTGGGTAGACCGAATGTCGGGAAGTCCTCGTTTATCAATAGCTTGTTAGGTGAGGAGCGGATGATTGTTGATGACCGACCCGGCACCACGCGCGATGCTGTGAATATCCGACTCATTCACGACAATATCCCGTTTGAGGTCGTGGATACAGCGGGAATGCGGCGTAAATCCACTATCAAGGATGAACTCGAATCCGCAACTGTCCAACGTGCGATACATAGCATTCGCCAGAGCGACATCGCTGTTCTTGTGCTCGATGTAACCCAAGAAGTCGCACAACAGGATAAGACTATCGCTAATTTCATCGAACGACAAGGAAAAGCCTCCGTTTTAGTCATGAACAAGTGGGACCTGATTGATAAAGATGACACGACACATCCAGCGTTTATGGATGCCATAGATGTTCAACTTCCGCAACTCAGTTATGTGCCACGTGTCTTTATTTCGGCACTCACTGGACAACGTGTTACCCAAGTATTAACGACTGCACTTGAGGTCTACCGTGAGTATTGTACACACATCCCTACACCCGCACTCAACGAATTGCTTTTAGAGTGGCGAAATGCACATCCACCGCCGCGGGTTAAAGGGGTCCGGCCCGCACTCAAATATATCACGCAGGTAGGAACCAAACCGCCCACTTTTTTAATCTTCGGACGGAATGTCCATCGCGTCCAGCAGCCATATCAAGCCTACCTTATCAACAGTCTTCGGGAGGAATTCGGATTTTACGGCACACCGATACGGATTTTTTATCGCAGATCATAAAAGGAGGAATGCTTTGTCAAAATTTAAAGTCTTTATTACGCGTCCTGTTCGGGAAGAGATACTCACGAAGATAGCAGAAGAATGCGAGGTCGATATGTGGCACACGAGTGCCATTTTGCCGCCCATCGCTGAAAGAATTCCGCCACTTGATGGATTAATGACGTATGGGCATGAGCCTGTCTCTCCAGAAATGATTGCGACAGCACCGAATCTCAAATCTATCTCTGTCGTCGGCGTCGGGTATGACCACGTCCATGTTGAAGCGTGTAGAGAACGGGGGATCGCGGTTGGACATACACCAGGGGTTCTCAGTGATACCACCGCCGATATGACCATGGCGCTCCTGCTCGCTGCCGCTCGGAATATTGTTCCTGCTTATAACCACGTCCAAGTTGATAAGCAGTGGCATTACTATGACCCAAACATCCTCTGGGGAACCGATGTACATCATTCTACTTTAGGGATTGTGGGAATGGGACGCATCGGGCATGCCGTTGCCAAACGTGCCAGAGCTTTTGACATGCGTGTCCTCTACTACAAACGTGAACGCCGCCCAGACTGGGAACAGGAACTCGGCGTAGAATACGTGACACTTGAAAATCTATTAGAAGCCTCTGACTTCGTGACACTTCACGTCCCGTTGACCGAGGAAACAACACACCTCATCAGCAAAGCTGAACTCGCCTTAATGAAAAAGACAGCTATTTTGGTCAATATCGCGAGAGGCCCTGTCGTTGATCACTACGCTTTATATGAGGCACTCAAGCAGGGACAGATCGCAGGCGCTGCTGTCGATGTAACCGAGCCGGAACCGATTGAGACCGACCATCCGCTTCTCGACTTGGAGAATGTGATCATTGCCCCACATCTTGGAAGTGCTACTGTCCAGACTCGGATGAAGATGATGACAATGGCAATGGAGAATTTACTTGCCGGTTTAAAGGGAGAGCAATTGCCTTATGGTGTGCTGCAGCCAAACTTTTAGAAGTTATCGGTTAACAGTTGTCAGTCATTAGTTAAGACGTGTGGCAGTTGTGTTTTGCGTGAATGCCACGAGAATTTCTTTAACCGACAACTGAAAACTGAAGGTTTCCTGCGCAGCAGGTGTCCTAAAAACCGTAAAAGGAGGGAAAATGATGCTTGAAAAGTTATTTGCGATAAAAGAAAACGGCACTTCCTTAAGACGCGAATTCGTTGCAGGGCTCACGAATTTTATGACGATTTCATATATAATTTTCGTGCAACCCGCAATGCTTTCGTTGTCGGGTATGGATTATGGTGCCGTTATGGTTGCGACCTGCCTCTCCAGTGCACTCGCAACGTTCTTCATGGCATTTCTAACCAACTACCCCGTTGTATTGGCGCCCGGTATGGGACTTAACGCCTATTTCGTTTTTGACCTTTGCAGGGGGTCGGGCCTGCCGTGGCAGGAGGCATTAGGGATTGTTTTCATCGCAGGTATGCTGTTCTTCATCCTCTCATTTGTGGGGGTCCGTGAAGCCATCATGAATGCCCTGCCACACTCACTCCAAAATGCCATTGCTATCGGGATCGGTTTGTTCATTGCCTTCATCGGACTGCAGATGAGTGGAATCGTTACAAAAGATCCCGCCACATTTATAACCCGTGGAGCCCTCGACGCCGCGCCCGTCCTACTCTCACTCTTCGGTATTGCTGTAACGCTCACCCTCATTGCACGCAAGGTGCGTGGCGCGATCCTGATCGGTATCCTTATGTCAACTGCCGCCAACCTCATTTTCGGTGTTGCCTCGTTTGATGGAATCGCCGCAGCACCGCCGTCTATCGCACCAACGTTCTTCAAACTACAGCTGCCTAATATCTTCGCTAAACTCGAACTCATTCCCATTATCTTTGTGTTCTTCGCGATTGATATGTTTGATAGCATTGGGACGCTTACGGCTATCGGCTATCGGGCGGAACTGATGGAAGAGGGAAAACTCACAAAAGCCAGAGGGGCACTTTTGACAGATGCAGGGAGTACCGTTGGCGGTGCCTTACTCGGTACCTCAACAGTGACGTGTTACATCGAAAGCGCGGCAGGGATTACTGAAGGCGGACGGACAGGACTCACCGCTGCCGTTACAGGCGTTTGCATGTTACTCTCTCTCTTTTTATATCCGCTTGTTAAGATTGTGGGAGGTGGGTTTCAGATCGGGCCCTCTGCGTTCCTTTATCCGATTATTGCCCCTGCTCTCATCGTTGTCGGTGGGTTGATGCTCAGGAACGTCAATCAGATTGACTGGGAAGACATCACGGAATCCATCCCCGCGTTCCTTACGATGCTAATGATGCCGCTCTCCTTCAGTATTACAGACGGCATCGGCTTCGGATTGATCTCATTGGCGTTTTTGAAACTGGTGACGGGACGCAGGAAAGAGATTCATCCCGTCATTTACTACTTCGCACTCTTCTTCATTGCCTGCTACATCGGTGATCTGTAGGACCGATGTGTAATTACTTTTCTCTACCGGCGGGGTTCTAACCCCGCCGACTGCTCTTACCCTCGCCAACTAAGATTGATGCTGGTGTAGCCGTGTGTGTATCGGTGAAAGTGAGACGGTAGATCCGCTAAAAACTGCCTGCCTTCTTCTGGGATCTCCCACGGGATATCGATGTGGTGGTCCCGTCTCCGAAAACCGACCCCACACGACAACCGAACTTCATCAATCTGGTTCGGGAACGCACCATGATACGTCCGATGCGCAAACACGATCATGTCCCCCGGATTCGTAAAAAGTGGCACTAAGCCCGGAATATCAAAACCTGCATAAGGTTTTTCTTCTTCGCCTTCCTTATAGAAGGAACGTTTATCCGCTGTCAGCTTGAAGCCTTCGGGACCCTCCCAGTTCTCCACGTGGGACCCCTCAATGACGCACAACCCACCGTGTTCTGGACGAGAACCCGTCAGATAGAACCATTTACCCGAGGGCCAAAGTCCACGATTCAACACATCACCGGAATTTTTAGGGGCATCCGTTGAAAACCCACACCAGTCCGTATGCCAGGTAACGGGTTGAGATCCAGGCATCCGGATGATAGCGGCAGATCGGTGGAGAGTCAATTCCTTTGCACCAATCAGGTGCCGATGGATTTTCATAAACGGATCGTATCCCAGCAGCTGCCAAGCCCCCGGTCCAGACTCAATCCACGCGTGTCGGGTGCTACTCTGTCCATGCGCTAATTCCCGTTTCGGATCTGTCCCATCAAAGACCGCCTGCTTTAAACTGTCGACCAGATCAGCAGGCAGAACATCTTTGATAATCGCGAAGCCGTGTGCCTCAAGACATTCAGACACGAGGGAAAGTTGATCGGTCTCAAACTCGTAAGTGTAATCAAGTTCAGGTTTCTGAATTTCTAAATATTCCTTCATTTCTTTTCCTCCGTCTAAAACGGGGCTGTTGTTTATGCTGTAAATACCGAGTGTTGTTGGCATTCTAATAGATATTCGCCGTTTCGTCAATCCCAATTTTTGTGTTGGATGGATATTTCATTTCTAAATGACCCCAGAGAAAAAAGATGAGATTATTTGACAATTATGTGGCATTGTGCTACAATAGAATTGAAAATTTAAATAGAAAGTCGGGAGCGCATGAAAACCAAAAATAACATTACACTAACGGTTGGACAAATCGCCGCGGGGAGTGTCATTGGGTTGGCAGGTGGGTGGATGTGTCTGCTGATATTTGAGAATCTTATCTGGCAATCCCTACTTGGGGACCGAGTCAATCACGGTTTCTGGGTAGGCTTATTCCTCCTCATTTCGCTGAGCGTCACATACGGAACTGTGATTATTGGGGCAAGCACAGGGATCCGCTTTGTGAGTCGAAAATTTGGCACTGATATTCCGCTAAAACCGCTCTGTTCGGGGGCATTTTTGGGACCACCTGCTGTCGTTGGTTTGCTGGCACTCCTTAACGTTCCATGGGAAATATTTGGCAGACCGAATCTGATCTTGGCGTTGCTCCTACCCATTCTTAAAACGCTCGCGTATATTGTCTCGTTACCCATGCGTGGGTGGGTACACCTCGGTTTACCCATCGAAATCTGGTACATTCTTGCTATTCCTATCGGGGCAATATTGGGATATAGGTTAACATCCGTGGAAAAAACGCAAGTAACTGCAGAACAGGCTTAAATTCAGGAGAGGCTTCTTTGATGAACTGTTGCGAAAATCGACCGCTGATTCTTGTGATTTACCCTGATGATATCTCTAATTATCAGAGTCCATCGGTTAAATCAGGGGTCCGCGCTGGAGGTTTCATCCGTCAATATGCAATACGATGATAAACCAAAGGACGAATGCGGTGTATTCGGCGTTTTCGGCCATCCAAAAGCAGTAGAATTGACGTATTTAGGGTTGCGCGCCCTTCAGCATCGAGGTCAAGAAAGTAGCGGTATCGTCGCATCAGACGGCGATAAGTTCACATACCATCACGGTATGGGACTCGTTCATTCGGTTTTCACTACTGAAGCTTTAGCCGGATTGAAAGGGCATATTGCTATCGGACATAACCGATATTCAACGGCTGGGGAAAGCACGCTTGAAAACGCGCAGCCTTTGGTCCGAAACTATAAGCAAGGGCCCCTCGCCCTCGGCCACAATGGCAATCTCGTCAATGCGATGCAAATTCGGAATCATTTAGAGAATGCCGGTTCCATCTTTAGCACCAGTTTGGATACTGAGGTCATTTTTCACTTGATAGCCCACTCGCGGAAGCAGGCGTTGGAATATAGAATTATTGATGCCCTGCGAAGTATTGAGGGCGCGTATTCCTTCGTATGCATGGATAAAAATACGCTCATAGGCGCACGCGATTCCCACGGATTTCGACCCCTCTGGCTCGGTAAACTCGGTGATGCTTATGTGTTAGCCTCTGAGACGTGTGCTTTTGATGTGATTGAAGCCAAGCCAATACGTGAGGTGGAGCCGGGGGAGTTGGTATTCACACGCTCCACGTATCGCGGTGTAGAGTCCCTCCGTTTTCATAAGAAAGAATCACAATTATCGCAATGTATCTTTGAATATATCTATTTGGCGCGACCCGATAGCATGATGTTCGGACAGAGTGTCAACAACAGACGCCGCGAATTCGGCAGACAACTCGCCCGCGAACATCCCGTCAAAGCAGATGTTGTTATTCCTGTGCCTGACTCTGCAACGATTGCCGCCCTCGGATACGCCGAGGAATCTGGCATTCCCTTCGATTTAGGGCTCTCTCGGAACCCCTTTGTCGGGCGCTCGTTCATGAACCCGGCGCAGGATGTCCGAGAACTCATGGTGAAGGTGAAATTGAACCCGGTGCGCGACGTGCTGCACGGCAAACGGGTCGTCCTCGTAGACGACTCAATCATGCGCGGAACGAACAGCAGAAAACTCATCAAAATGGTTCGGCAAGGCGGGGCAACAGCCGTCCATCTCCGAATCGCATCCCCTCCAAATAAATTCGCTTGCTTCTATGGTGTAGATACGCCGACCCGTGGCGAGTTAATCGCGAGTTCACATACAATTGACGAAATCCGTAAATACATCCGTGCTGACAGTCTGGGGTATCTGAGTATTGACGGAATGCTTCAATCCGTGGAAACACCTCAGAATTTTTGTACCACCTGTTTTGATGGAAAATATCCCATTCCGTTTGTGGAAGAATCCTCACAACAACTCCCCTTAATCGTAGATTAAACCGAGTCTTCAGATGGACGTGGAAGCGTGCCTGACGAGGGAAATTTCATGCAGTATAGACAACGTGGCAAACAGAAGAAACCGAATCCGATAGGGACAGCGCAAGGGCGGCACACGCTTATCTCCCTGCTCGGTTGTGCCATCCTTGGGATGGTGCTGAGTCGGGTTCTCCCGTTTCTGATAGAGAAACTGCGACCGAATATGACACCAGCAGAGGCGGAAGAGATCGGGGTTCTCATAGCCTTGGGCATTAGCGGGATCGTGTTAGTCGTGAGTCTCCTAAGACCGAAGAAAGAGGCTTCACCCCTTCGTAAACAATTATTAAAGGAACAAGAAAAATCAGATGGCAGCTAAGAAGCCTTTGACATACGCCGATGCTGGCGTTTCGTTTGAAGCAGAATCCGAGGCTATATCCCGGCTTAAAAGCCTGGTCCAAACGACCTATCGCCCTGAAGTCCTCAGTGATGTCGGCAGTTTCGGCGGGCTTTTTGCACTTAAAACCTATCAAGAACCCGTTCTCGTTTCCAGTACAGATAGCGTTGGCACAAAACTGAAGGTCGCCTTTAAAGTCGGACGGCACGACACCGTCGGTTTCGATATTGTGGCACATTGCGGCAACGATATCGTCGTGCAGGGAGCAGAACCGCTCTTCTTTTTAGATTATATCGGCATTAGCAAAGTGGCACCAGCCGTGATTGAAGAGATTATAGCCGGTCTCGCATCGGGATGCAGAGAGATTGGGTGCGCATTAATCGGTGGCGAAATCGCAGAGTTGTCAGATATCTATACACCCGGTGAATACGATCTGGTGGGGACGATTGTCGGGGCGGTTGAAAAAGCAGACGTGATTACCGGAGAGAGAGTTACGCCCGGAGATCAACTCATCGGTTTAGGATCCGCGGGTTTACATACAAACGGCTTTACACTCGCTCGGCGTATTCTGTTCGATAGGTGCGATTACAGTGTAGACACCTATCTTCCTGAACTCTCTGCCACGGTCGGGGAGGCGCTCCTTGCGTGCCACAAAAGTTACGTCAGATCCATTTTGTCGCTTCGTAAGGGATGCGACATTAAAGGGATTGCCCATATCACCGGAGGCGGTTTATCAGCAAATGTCGAGCGGATTTTACCAGACGGATGTATCGCCTACATTCGGAACCGGACATGGGAAATTCCGCCCATTTTCCCGTTTCTCCAAGAGAAAGGGGACGTTGAAGAACCGGAAATGTACAGGGTTTTCAATATGGGAATCGGGATGGTAGTGATTGTCGCTCCCGATGCCATTGATGCTGCGCTGGAATCTCTCAACGCCTCTGGAGAATCTACTTACCGAATTGGTGAAGTAATCGCGGGGAAGAAGGGGGTTCAAGGTGTCCCTTCCTAACACGGATGCACAGACCACACCCACCTTTTTAGATCAGGCAGCTCAAGAACTTACCGACCTGCTTGACGAAACGCATCCACAAGTGGCTTTGGCAGCGTTCCAAGATGTGGACGATACGGACGCGGCAGTGTTTTTTGTTATGTGTACACATCTAAAAACTGAATCCACAGGAAATGCGCTCGCCACACATGCCGGCAAAATTTTCGCGCAGCTACCTTTTGACAAGCAGGTGCGTATTGCTGAGAAGGTAACGCAGACAGAGACGGTTGCCTCTGAAAACGCCAGGCAAATTTGGAATGAACAGATTGAGAGGATTAAGGCGGCAATCCAAGAAACCACCTTCTTGGGGGAAGGAACCGCGAACCTCGCAAAATTGGTATCGTATCTCGACGTAACAGCACAGAATGCGTTACTGGAAGCATTAGGCGAAAAGCAACCTGAAGTGGTGGAGAGCGTCTCTGAGCAGCTGTTTACGTTTGAAGATTTGGGGAATTTGGAGAATGAAGCAATCAGAACTATTTTACAAGTATTGGACAAACCCACTTTAGCCCTTGCCCTACACAACGCCTCAACTGCTGTACATGACCGATTCTTTGAAAATATGTCAGCATCACAAGCAGACGCCATTGCAGCGGAAACGACGCAACTCACATTTGAGCAGACGCAGATAGCCGACACAGCACGCCAATCGGTTGTCAACTTAGTGCGTAACTTCGCAGCAAAAGGTTTGCTGAAAATTGGACAGTCCCCTACTTGTCTTTAAGCGTAAATAAGTAAGGTATCTCGACCTGAAGGCTGATCGGGTTACCGCCTTTTGTAGCAGGACGGAAAGTGGTTTTCTTCAACGCCGCAATCGCTGCTGCCTCAAACCCAAACCCAATATCTGTAATCGCTGTAATGTCCCTCGGAATACCCTTCTCATCGATGGTCGCCTTCAAGAGTACCTGCCCTTCCTTGCCTGCTTTCTTGGCACTTTCCGGATAGTCAGGTTTTATTCTCATCTTAGGACTGGGGGGCACGACACCCGGTTCGCTCTTAAAATTCACACTATCCAACCCGAGGGCTGCATCTGGAGCCGTGGTATCGAGTTTGTCAATCAATGTTGTTGCCTCACGCTGTATCTCAAATGCCGGTGCCTTTGTATCGGGTTCAACAGTCGTTGTGGGCTTTACAAAATCGCGATTGACCTCTATAAAACTGGGTCCCTCATCGGTGGGTGTTGTGAGGTCCCCTGTAGTCTCAAGACCCTGATGGATTGCAAAGGCATCATTCGATAAAGACTGGTCAGTGAAAGTCTTCACGGGGCGTTGGACACGGACTTGCTGCGTGTCCTGTTTTGCCTCCTTAAACTTCGGTACTTCTCTACGTATGAATCGGCGTTTGGTTTTTACGTCTTCGGTGACGATACTGATGTCAAACGTCTCTTGTTCAAATTCAATCCGATCCGCGATATAGAAGACACCAATGATAATCGCTATGAGGGCATGAAACACCATCGCGACGACAAATGCCGCGGAACTGCGTCCGACGTGTACTTGTGTGATAGGGTGCTTTGGCAGGTTCGTTTGTGCCGTAGAAATGCCGTGCTGCTGGTTTTCATCAAGCGAAACTTTTTTTAAGGCAACAAAACGTTTCGGTTTTTTACGCGCTGCTCGGCGCTCCTGCATCTGAGTGATTATACCGGAACTTCTGTTACTCATCTATTTTCCTCCTATAAAGAAAGAGTGAATTGTCTCGGTCTCAGCACACTGTTCGCTCGTATTTCCTATGTTAAGAGGTCGGCTAAAGTGAGTTTAAAAAAATACCCAATAATTATTCACAATTCATGAGTCCTATTTTAGCATAAACATGCTTTATATTTTAACACAATTTCAATTTTGTGTCAAGGCAGTCTGTTTCTCGGATTATGGATTCCACCAATAGGTCATCTTCGCCACCACTGTCGAATCCAATAAACGGGATCGCGTCGTGCCGTTCGTATCATACGTTTGATTGAAAACGAAGTAGAAATCACTGCCTGAACGATAAATGTAGTTGATGAGGAAATTGGTAGACATAACATTCGCATCGGTATTCCACTGCGCAAATAGTTTCGCAAAGAGTCCCGTCGTGAAGGAATAGTCTACTCTCCCTCTGAAAAGATTGACGTAAACAGGGCGGGGCTGCCCGTCCGTAAAATACAGTTCCGGTAGATCCACTACTTGATTGAACTGATATTGTGCGCTCACGCTTAGATGCCCATTCGGCTTGAGGGTCGTTTGTATATACGCTCTACGCACTTCGCCGTTATAGAAATCTTCAATACCGCCACCGAGCGTTGTACTGATCAGACGACTATCACTGCTGGAGAGCCGGACATGGTATGAGTTAGACGAATAGTCGCCTATTGGAATCTCCACGCCTTCCCTGAAATCGAAAACATCGTTCAGACGTTCAAAGGTGCGTTTCCCGTTAAAAAGGATATAGTCTCCGGTGTCAAATTCAAACCAGTTCGTGTAGGAAATGTCCCACTCTTCCAATTCGTTATCGTGATTGAGGATATAGTTAACCTCTGGACCCGTCCAAATTTGTCGGATTCCGAATCTTTGCGGCATCGGGACCCAGCGCGCCTCACCCCGAAACTGCCGAATGCCGGTCCGTCTCACATATCCGACTGCAGGGTTGAAATTCTCACCGATGTCGGTATACGAGCCTTCCAGACGAACCCGATTGCTCCGCCAGTTGGAACCGAGATACCAGGCATTATTTTGTCCAGCGAGGCCCGGTTCAAACGTGCGAGACCACATACCTCGGACATCCATACTGTCGTTCGGACGGTATTCAAAGTCAAAACCACCGGCACGATTATAGTCGCCAATTTCATCTTTATTGACAGCGATCATACCGATACGCGAACCCGAGGCAATGTCCTTCGTAATTCGCATCACAGAATAATTCGTGCGCGGAACGTCAAGTGGATCCTCTTCCGTATTGGCATCGTGGAATTTATCTGTTAGGACGTTAAGGAACCCTACGCCGTAGGAACCGACTTTACCACTCGCTTTGCCACCGAAGATAATCGGGATCGCGTTGCCTTCAGCAAGTCCAATACGGCGGCTGTAGAAAAGGAGCATCGGGGGAGGACGCCGATAACTGCTCCGCGGTATCCCGAAATCGAAAAGTCCTGCACCCTCCAAAAAGAACGGACGCTTCTCAGGGAAAAAGAGACTAAATCGGGTCAAGTTCACCTGTTCTTCGTCGGCTTCAACTTGCGCAAAGTCGGTGTTATAGGTGACATCGGCAGTGAGATTTGATGTGATGCCGTATTTGACATCGACACCCATCTTGAATTTTCCGTCCGTTTCAAGTCCCGCGTCATTTTCATTAATTTGGGTCACACCGGGAAGGAGATACGGGAGTACCTCTAAGTTCCGAGAGGGGGCAACATCTGAGATACCGACAAGTCTCCCAAGGTTAGCCGTTCGATACTTCGCCATGCCACCATAGGACGCTGGCACAGGGACCCATATCACCTCTTCTTGATTTCGGGCGAGTTCGCGACCCGTGTTCATCCCCCATACGATCTGATCGCTCTGCTTGAAACGAAGTTGACTGAAGGGGATACTCAGTTCGGAAGTCCAATACGTGTCGTTGATTTTCGATTTACATTCTACAACGGCATCCCAATCCCTGTTGAGCGTGTCACCACTGTTCGTTACAGCTCTGTCCTGTATCGCACCGAGCGCGTTCATACGGAAAAAGAAACCGCTCCGTTTGTCATCATACGTATCCAATATCAAAAACACGGTGTCGTTTTCGTGCAGGTCACGGGAATCTCGGCGCATCTCATTGGCGACGAGTTTCGATATCTCCGAATCGAAACAGGTAAAACCGAAGTAGATGTTCTCGGTGTCATAGAGGATCCGAACCTCCATAGGTTGGGAACTGACTTCGCCTTCATAGGGTTCAATCTGTACAAACTCGTCAATCGATTCGGCGTGTTGCCAATCATCTTCCGTTAAATCACCGTCAATCTCAATACTCTCGTAAGTGCGGTGTGCCTTGATCTGGTAATCATGTGATTCAGCGTGTCCGTTTGCACCAACGGCGTTCAATAGGAGAATAAGAAGTAGCGGAACCGTGATTCTTTGGAATTTCAGTGAAGCAGATAGATAGTCGTCCAAAAAACGTCGCCTCCTTGCAAAAAAAGATGGAGTTAATCTTATTTATTAAAGACGAAAAAAGAGGCAAATTGGACTATATAAATTTCAATTAAACGGATTCATCAGAATTCCAACATCATCGCTACAAATGGAATAATCGGCAATTGCGAAATAGGTTCCTCTTTTGTAAAATTCGGACTGTAGCGAACTTCAAGGATGTTGTTGCGGTTATAAATGTTCCATATCTCAAGTGCTACCCCCAATTCCCAACCTTTATCCTCTAAACCCCCTAACAAACTAAATCGGAGACTCACGTCTAACCGATGATACGGCGCGGCGCGCGTCCATTCTCCGTAAAGCGGGCGCCATTTTTTCTCCTTCGTCCGAAAGGTCGTAAAAGGAACACGGCCTACTAAAGGGGCATAGAGGACCCCGCTCTGGTATTGCCACTTCCCGCTTATATCCAATGTGTCGATGAGTGGCACGGAGAGAAGAAATTCTGGCGGGGCACTGTAACGCGTCGCCACAGTTAGCACATGCGGACTATTGTAAGTGTAGAACCGATGAAATTTTTCGGAAAGATCGCGGCGTTTGGAAACCGTATAAGCATACGCCACCCACCCATCAAAGGCATCGGAAATTTTCTGTTCAAAAGAAACTTCAAACCCACGCACAAATCCTGCCTGACCGTTCTGATACTGCTTCTCATCTTCATTGTAGATAATCAGATCTCGCAGCGTTTTGTAATAACCAGCGATGTTCACTTGCGCACCGAAGGGGAGCGTCTGTCTCAACTCCAAGATGTAATGCGTCGCAAGACTCTGTTCGAGAGACGGGTTTGGGGGGACCCCCAGCACGAATTGATCAAATCGTGGATTTTGCGCATAACGTCCGTAGCTGAGGTATAGGAATGCCTCCCACGGCAGACGATAACGGAGTTGCGCACGTGGCTGCAGGGATAGGTTATCCGTGAGATTGAAGTAACTCGCTCGCATGCCGAAGGTGCCTAAAATGTTGGAGGTGAACAGGTGCTGACGAGCCTGGAGATACCCCTCTAAACGATGAAGGTTTCCGGTTTCGATGACATTAACTTTTTCCAGTTTATGACGAATTCGGAATTCATAATCAGGATCGCCTTCTTCAGGGCGACGCGCACCATCACTAATAACCGTTGAAGGGGTATTTGAAAGCAAGTAGCCGAATTCTACAACCTCATCGGTATTCTCCGAGGAAGTGGTATAAGTGAAATCATTTCGGAGTGCGTAGACAGAGGCAGCCGTCCGGTAGTAGTATCCTTCACCGAAAGCGAGTTCATTTTCTGTAAACGAACGTGTGAATGACAGGATAGATCTAAATCGAGGCAATAGTCGGGAATAAAAGTGAATTCCTTGGACATCAAAAGGGTTTTCGGAGCTTAAGGGACCCCGGAGATCGCTGTTGTGGACTTCGTTTGATCCCAATCGGAATTCGGAGGCGTCATACGCTGTGACGGCATTCAGCACCATTCCATGCGTTTCGTTGAGTTTATAAACACCCTTTAGTTGATAGCTCCAAAAACGTGGCACCTCTCGAACCAGATCCTCAAGTGCCACTAATCTCGATGCCAATTCAAAAAAGGGTTCCAGATAACTGAGTCTGCCGAAAGCATACCAATAACCTTGCCCGGGTAACGCCCTATTTTCTAAGAATTCCTGGTCGGTCCGCGCCGGTTTTTCACCCGTTTTGTCCGCATCTCTGCCGAATACCTCAGCATCGTTGAGCAGGATATTCTTGGAGAGATCAAAAAAAGATTTTTTGTCCGTTTCCTTCGGAGCATTGGCTGCGGGTTTCTCTCGAAACGATAAAGCACCGCTGAGAAAGCCTTCGGAATAGATAAAACTCGGTTTTAGCATGCCATCCAGCCACCCTAAAGATTCCATCTTTTGTGGATGGGAATGGATATCGATCACCGCCTGTGAGTCCGCCCCAAATTCAGCACCGAACCCACCCGGATGCACATCGACCTTTCCAACGACCTCTGAACTCACGACCGAAACGATACCGAGCAGATGATAAGGGTATCCTAACGGCAATCGATCGAAATAGTAAAGGTTATCTCCCGGGGCACCACCTCTTATCGAAAGGACTCCCATGAAATCGTTAACTGTTCCAACGCTCGGAAGTCGGGCTATCCCGCGAATCGGATCGCCACCACTGCCTGTCATGCGTCTGAGTAGGTCGCCACGCAGTGTATAGTGGGGGCTTTTTTTCAATCGCTCCGTTTCGACCGTTATCGCTTCCATCGTGACGACGGGTTGTGAGGTTTCATCATTTTCCGCGTCTGACGCGGGAGCGTCCCTTCCATCAGTTTGACTGAACGCACTCAACGGTAGTATGAGAATTAGGAGGATTAATGTCTGTTTCAGGTTTTTGGTCTCCTCAGCAAACGTCTAAAATTCCGCTGTGATCCCCAAATAAGGGATGAAAGGCAATTGATTGACATCTTCGCGCTTTGTGTAGTTCTCGCTATAGCTGTAATCGAGCAAATTCTGTCGGTTATAGGCATTTAGGAGTTCCAAGAAGGCGCCGAGTTTCCAATTTCCAAATTGGAAGGTTTTACTGACACGCAGATCGAGTCTGTGATACGGCGGCAACCGATCGGAGTTGGTTTCCGCATAAATGGGGACGTAAATAGGTTCTCCGTTTCTCGGATCAAATCGGATGGTTGCGTTTTCAACGGGTGTATATGGATTTCCAGTGCGATACTGCCATTTCGCACCGATCTCCCACGTAGGGGTCAGGTTGTAACTCGCAGCGAGCGTAGCGACGTGCGTCTGATCAAATGAATAGAGGCGATACGGTTCGTCAGGACGGTCCCGCCGTTTAGAGAGCGCGTATGCGTAGGAGACCCACCCAAAAAATCGGTCCCCTCGGCGATGGCGCAGGAAAATTTCTGTGCCTTGCGCATAACCGACCCCTTGATTGAGGTAAACCGCTGCTTCGTCCGCAGTTACCAAGTCAGCAAGGTCTTTGTAATAGGCTGCCATTTTGATTTCTGTATCTTGTGAAATTTGCCGTTTGAGTTCAAGAATGTAATGACTCGCCTGACTCGACTTCAAAGCAGGGTTACCAACGCTGGAGGAGAGCTGTGCCGGTATCGGGGTCTGATTGTAAATTCCGTAAGCGAATTGGAGTTCGGAACTGTTGGGAAGTTCCACAAGCACACTGCCGCGCGGCTGGACAGAGAGTTGATTAACGCGATTGAAATAATCAAATCGCAGTCCAAACACAACTGACAGAAACGGTAGCAGTGTGTACCGGTCTTGCAAATAGGCTTCAGCGCGATACCCGCGCACATACTCGTCTACGTCGACTTTTTCTTGGAACCGGATGTCGTAGTCAACTTCACCTTCATCAGGGATCCGAGTGAAGGTGCCAGAGACTTGTCCAGGTTCAAATCCGAGGATTAACCCAGACTCGAGGCGGTGTTTCGCGTTTAACTCATAGATAATATCTTCGCGAAGTACATAGTCCGGCGCATCAATTTCAAGCGACAGTGATGGACCGAAATTGACATCAAACAGAAATTTTGAACGGGTCAGTGATAAGTAAGAGGTGAGCCGTTCTGTTAGGAAGGAACGGAGATGGAGCCCGCCTCCCTCAAAACCGCTTTCAAAACTCGTGTTGCCTTGAAAATCTTCGTCTATATTTTCACCGTCCAACTTCAGCGAGAACCGATCACCGGAAGCAAAAAGATTAAAAAAGAATTGATGCTTGTCGTTGAAGTCGTAACCCGCCTTCAGTTGATAATCCCAGAAACGCGGAAAGGCAGTAATGGCTCCCGTCTCAAATGACAGGGATCCGATGAAAAGATCAATGTAACTCCTACGTCCCGCCGCATACCAATAGCCTTTTTCGCCGAACCTGCCTTGAAGCAATCCCTCCGAAAAGAGAAGATTGAGATTAAATTTGCCACGTAGATCTGCTGGACTGCTGTCCTGCGAATAGATGTCAATCACGGCTTGAGAATCCACACCATACTCCGCACCGTAGCCGCCGGCGTAGACATCAATCCGATCGATAATTTCGGAACTCAAGGATGAAACGAGTCCACCAAAGTGATACGGATAACCCACGGGTACCCGGTCGAAATAGTAGAGGTTATCCTCATCGGAACCCCCGCGAATGTAGAGGGCACCGCTATAATCGTTGGCGACACCGATGCCGGGAATCGCTGGAAGCGCGCGAAGCACATCACCGGCTGTGCCGGGCAGGCGTGTGATTTCCTCTGACTGAAGGCTTTTTTTGCTGACAGTCTTCGGGGCACTTTCGCCGGTTACCTCGACTTCCTCAAGACGATACTGTGTTGTTTCGACATAGATTTCAGGTGCCAGTGTCTCTTCTGCCTTAACAACAATAGGCGTGCGTTGCAACAACTCAGTATCGGGCACCGTGGTAATTAAAGTATAGGTTCCTGCCGGGATATCACTAAAAACGAATGTCCCATTTTCATCGGTTTTCTGACGTGTGTCGATTTCAACGATGCGAACTTCTGCCCCTACTAATGGCGCTTTCGTGCTGTTGTTATAGACAGTGCCTTGAATGGATCCTGTTTCGGAAAAAGCGACTGCGGGAATCCAAAATGCCATGAGTAGGCAAAAAAGAGTCTTCATGAAAATTGGCAACTCCTATCCGTGCGAGAAAATTGTCTGTGATATATTCAACGTGAGTCTAATTTAAGAGTTTACAACACGATAGCAGGAAGTTTAGTTGCTTCTATTCATTGAGGAAAAGAAGGAGAAAACAGAACGTGCGAACGCTATGTAGGTCGTCTCTTGCACCGTGCTTGCGTGTTTTTTGATGTTCTTGTGCGAAATTCACGTTATCTATAAAAGTATACAATTTTTCTTTCCAGAATTGCCAAAGAAATGTGGGATTTTTATAGTAAAATCCGCAATTATTTGGACGTTCCGACGCGAGGTAAGACAGGGGTGTCACCCGCTGAAATCTTCACATATTTTTCAATTTTACGATGGATATTTGGAAGGATGAGCATCTAATTCTAAATGCTCATGAAGGGCGGGCAGCGGTGCCCGCCTTTCGTGTTTTTAGGTTAGCGTGCAACCGAGTCAGAACCGAGGTTTTCCTGAATCCACGCGCGAAGTGGCACATCCTTTTCACTGGGAGATGTAAAGCCGTGCCCACCTGTGCTTTTACCCAAAATCTGTTGGCGAATTGGGTCGGAACGATCCATATAGTGTTCCACCGTCATGTCATCGCGTGGCTGCAGCCAGCGGTAACTGTAGCCATAAAACAGGACCTTCCGAGTGATGTCGGAACTATTCCGTCCTGCGGCATGCCAGAGCCTGCGATCGAAAAAGACGGCTGTTCCCGGTTTCGCAAATACAGATATCGCACCTTCGGGATCCGCCGTAGGATCATCCGGCATTTCTAATGTATTCGATTTCTGACTCCCCGGCACTACAGAGAAATTACCGCGTCCCGGCACGGATGTATCGGTGAGGAAAAATGCCACCTTCAGCGATATCCGCGGTCGCGGCTCACCCTCCAATTCAAAATTGAGCCTGCCGCTGTCTTGGTGCCAACCGAGGCGTTGGGCTTTATCGCGCTCTTCTGAGGGCAGTGGCGGTAGCACAATCAGATGTGAATGGTAGAGTTTGATGTTCCACCCCAAAATTCCCCAGACTTTCGGAAAGGTCGTGGGCCAATCAAGCAGCTCGATGAAGCTATCGTCTCTGCCGACAAAATCGAGGAGGTTGAAACGCGCATCGGACGGGAGCTCATTTTTCCCCAGATGCGCTGCCCCGACTCGGTCAACAGCAGCAACCAACTTATCAACCATCTCCTGTGGGATGGCATCCTCAACCGCAAAGAAACCGTTGTCTTCAAATTGCTGTTTTTCTGTTTCGGTCAAACAGTGTTCCAAACATAGCGGGTTCATGGTGTTCCTCCGAAAAAATGTACTCGTTAATTCACATCAAAGTACATTATTATTTACGTTTGTCTATAAACTTCCAGAAATTCGGCTCTGGAAATCCCAGACTGGGTACATATCTGACGCAAAGTCGATCCTTTGATACGACGGTGATTCGGCATAACCAAACGGCTTTTGCTTCCGTCTGGATTTTCCCGGACCATGGAAATATGATTTCTTTCACGAACGATCTGAAATCCCAATCTTTCTAACGCGCGGAGCACTCTCCGTTTGGGTGCATCTACGGGAAATCGGGACATCAGACATTCACTTCAGCGATGAACACATCCAAGGCAGGCTCTTCTGCTTCAAGTTCTTCCGTCCCAAACGTCTCAATGTAAAATCGAAGTGCGGAGGTTAAATCATCTACAGCTTCGTCATAGATATCCCCTTGCCCAACGACTACACCCTTCAGTCCGATTGGATAAGCAACATAGCCATCCGTATGTTTTTCAACAATAATTTTGAATGATTGCATTTTCGTTTAACCTTTCGGTGGATTCAACAACTTAGCAATTAGAGTAGCACCGAAATGTTTGGATGTCAAGTTTTTTCAAGGTCAATCCCCTTCTTTCGTCTCACTGCACACCATCTCCGCCAGAAATTCACGCTGGCACTAAAAAGAAATCCAACCCCAAGAATACCCGCTGTCACAGCACCCACTACCAACTCAGGCTTCGCCACGATACCGTAGATCGCGCCTCCGATGAGCAGGGCGGCGATAAAGGCATCTTTCAGACTGTTCTTTTGGGCCCGTTTTTGAAGGAGCCGTAGGTTGCTTAACTTTCGTTGCTTTACATAGTCCGCAAGGGGTTCCATAGGAACATGCACCGACTCAGGAACCTGTTCAGGGGGCACCTCAGACACACACCGGAAACCAATGTTCCCAGCGGCATAGTCGGGTGGGGCATGCAAGCGATTGGCACACCGAAAATAGCGTTCCGCCGTGCCATCACGCACTTCTAACCATGACCCGCCACGCAAGGCTTTATGTTTATCATCCATCCCCTGTTTCAGCGGTTTTGGATCAGAATACGGTTGATACCAATCCGCAGTCCATTCCCAGACATTTCCTGCCGCCTCACCGACACCGTAAGGGCTGACTGTGGCAGAACGAACGCCTACAGGCGTGAGGTGTGCTGTCAGAATCTGTAAAGTTTCTGCTGGCGTTTCTGTAGATTCAGGTTCATCAGCAACGAAAATATTGCCCCACGGATAAATCCGTCCATCGGGACCGCGACAGGCTTTCTCCCATTCCGCTTCTGTCGGTAACCGTTTGCCTGCCCATTCTGCATACGCCTTGCTATCGTGCCAGCTGACGTGGACAACCGGAAGATGTGCTGCTTCAGGTGAGAAGTTCCCATTGGTCCAATGTGGCGGTGGGGGATGACCCGTTTCCTTTACAAAAGCCGCATACGCTGCGTTGGTCACCGGATACTGCTCAATGCGGTATGCGCCGAGAAAACGGACATGCATCGGGGCTTCATCAAGTTTGGCATGTTCTGAGTTGGCTAAAGCAGTCCCATAGAAGGGTTCAATATCGGTGCCCATGATGAACGCCCCCTGTGGAATCAGTTTTAAATTTCCCTTTCTTTTAATTTTCCTTGCGGTTCGGTAAGGCGGGTTTAGATATTGGCGGGCCTTTCCGTATATCCGCCCTCCATTTCATTACGTGCTATGCTTTCGTTGCTATTTCTAATTTTTCTTTATCTAAAATTCCACGCCGCGGTCGCATACTTGGTCTCAACCAAGGTCTCTGCCTGTGTCCATTCCATTGAAGACAGTTTTCCTGCATTAAACGCAATTCCGACTGCAAATGTTTCAGAGACGGCTTGGATGAGCGCGTCTCTCGTTATAGCGCGTCCGTCTGTGTTGAGAGCCGCCGATCTTTCGCTGACGCTCTGTTGAACCCCCGGATCCTTTGAAACGCGCGTGAGGATAAACGGAGGCGGCATATCTAATGAGATATACCCTTGAAACATCATCCCGCTCCGATTCCGTCTCACAGAAACGCCTGCTAACTTCTTATCGTCGGACATAACATCGTGTTCAGCAGGATTCGTCAAACAGAGATTCGTCTCTGTCTGGTGGGGGTGGTTTCTAACCGCACGACAGGCATCGCTATCTACAGCAGCATAACACTCCGTGGGGACACCGAGTTTCTGAAATGCGTTGACAAGCGATTGTCCGATGCCTCGATATGCCTCGGAAATACCCATCTCTGCGGCGGTTCGTGGAAGGATGAGCGTATACGTCAATTCCCATCCATGCACGACAGTCCCGCCGCCCGTCATCCGTTTCACCAGTTCGATGCCGTCTGCGTGGCACGCCGCCGCGTCAACTTCTGACGCAATATCCTGAAAATAGCCGAAACTGAAAGCCGGGGACGCCCATTCATAAAACCGCAGCGTCGGGTTCGGTCGCGTCTGCTGCGCCAGCAGGATCGCCTCGTCAATCGCCATATTCATCGCAGCGGGGTTTGCCCCCATATTCAGGAGCCGTCCGATTGTTTCCATTAGGACACTGATACGCGGCACACCTCAGTCGTATGTGCGTCGCAATACCAGAAATACCCATCCCAGTAAGTCATTCCGTGCGGTTCAGGATGCGGTTCCGGTATCTCGATTTTGTTCAGATGGCTGCCGTCTTCCGGATTGAGATGGAAGATTGCGCGATGGTTCGTCTCAACGCACCAGAGATCGTCACCTATCCATGCGATACCGTGCGGTCGAACACCGGGCGCAGGGAGCGTGTGAATCACTTTGAACCCGTCTGCAACGTCCACCTGATAGATAGTCGCAGAGGGTGGCACTGCTATCCAGAGTTTATTGTCCCGCCATTCTAAGCCGTGGGCACCCGTCTCACCTGCACCGGGCGTATCATAAGAAGCGAGCGTTTTACCACTGTCTGGATCCGTTGAAAGGATTTCGCAACTGTAAGTGGATGCCAACCAGAGCGTGTCCCCCGTATCCGTGATACCGCTCCCTCTATCGGAACCGGTAGCGAGCGTCTTTTTCACATCCCCCTCATAGGAGACGAGATGCACTTCGTTGGTCTGTTGATCAAGAATCCAAAGTCCGTCTTCAGTGGCTTGCATTCCGTTGGGTTGTGGGCTTGGGGTGTTAAAAACTGTTTCGATTGTCGGCATGAGAAACCTCCACAGAAAAATATCTTATTGAGGTTTTATTTTATGGGGTTTTGGAAAGGATGTCAAGGATTTTTTAGGACTGTTTGCTATAAGTTCTATAAGTTCGTAGTCGCGCAATTCATTGCGCTGGAACATAGGCGATAAAGGGTCTTCTTACGGGTTATTTCATAGCGTCTACCGACAAACACCCCTCAATGGCTTCATAGATATTTTCAAGCAATTCTTCAAACGTGTCGCCTTGCGTGGCACAGCCCACGATTGCTGGCACTTCTGCCCAATACCCGCCTTCTTCAGCTGTGTGAATAACGATCTTTAATTTCATAACTTTAGATTTGCTCCTTAAATAACCGTGGTAAAGACGCATTTATCTGCGAAAAACTGCAATCCCGTTAAGCCACTTCCTCGAATTCCGCTAATTCACGGGCGTAATCAAAACAGGCTTGAATCTGTATCGCTTTGAGATCTGGGAATTTAGCTGATTTATGAAATGGCTGTAATTTCTATCAAAGATTCACCGGATTGTAAAAGCGAAAAGACTTTTTGGAAGTTCTGTCGCAGAATCTCACGCATTTGAGCATTTGATGTGTTGCCACAAGTTACCCAAACAACCTGTGGTGGGGGCCCTAATTGATTTAACAAGTGAACAAAGTCTTGATCTTTGGTTATTACAACTGCATTTGCCTCGCGCGCTGCGAAAAAGATGCTTCTATCGTTAGCCTCTTGGAACCCGAGCCATTCAAGCGAAAAAACTTGCACCCCAAATGTTTCATTGAGCCAAGGGGCAAGTGCCGGAGAAAGTTGCACATCGATCCAAAACTTCATGCAGCAATTACGGGATGGTTAATTTTTCGTGAGGCGAATTGGAGACACGCAACAATGTCTTCGTATTCCAGCAGTGGCATTTCGTCAAGGATTTCTTGAAAAGAGAGCCCAGCAGCCAGCAAATCTAAGACATCCGTTACCCGAATCCGCATCCCTCGAATGCAGGGACGTCCACCGCACTGTTCCGGATTAAAAGTTATTCTGTCCATGCCCTGTTCCTCCTTTTTGTGTTAATCATAACACATCTGTCGAGAGAATTTCAACCAAATTTAACCTCTCACTAACGCTATTGAGTTTTCCCTTTTTTTACGCGTTTTTGATACCCCTCCCCGGTAGGTGCGGAGTGTCCAATTAATTCTAAACTTCACTATAAAAACGTGAGTTCGGAAAAAGATTTATGATTTCAGGGTCTCTGACACGCCTGAAAGTTCTGAAGGTCTTGCGGGTTCAGCGAGGGTTTCTTCTCTAAATACGTATAAGCGATCAAGGCAGAAACAACATTCACTTGGAAGTTGAGAAAACTTCTATGTCGCGTGTGTTCTATTTGC